>CANRLF010000003.1 GCA_947631395.1 uncultured Oscillospiraceae bacterium | reverse complement strand
GACGGCTCAACGCCGCTTTGGTTGGCAAGGGCGTTTACTGTTATCCCACGTTCCGCGCACAACGTCTGTATCCGCTTCGCCACCGCCTCTTTTGCGTTCACACTAACACCGTCCTCCGAAAGACTACTGTTAGTGTAAACAGATTTGGGATATATCGTGTGGGATATATCCCAAATTAGAAAAGTGTGTTATAATACCGAGCGGAAACCCCGTCGAAATAAGTCTCAAATTGAGACGCATTTTTTGCGTATTCTTTTTCCTTGTGATACTATTCTCCCCGGAGGTGAGAACATGACAGAGTCAAATGAATTACGCAAGCAGGCAAAATATATCCCCTGCCCCAACTGCGGAGAAAAGACAGATGTGAAGGTGTACGAGGATACCGTACTCGTCAATTTTCCGCTGTATTGCCCGAAGTGCGGGAGAGAGGTGATGGTGGACGTATTTGACCTAAAAATGGTGAAAAGCAAATGAGACGTGCCGGAGCTGATCCAGAAAATCGGACTGCTCCGGAACCGTCACTTTTTATCGAAATGCGTCTCAATTTGAGACGCATTTTCAAACTGGAAAATTGTTGACATTTATTTTGCGTGATAGGGTTTCAACTGGACTATTTTCTTGAAAATCAAAAAAACTATTGACAAATTCGTCTACATAGTGTAGTCTATATTTAAGACTACACTATGTAGACAGGAGGTTAGGCTTATGGCTGAAATTCAATTAGGAGCTGTGGAGGCCCGCTTTGCGGACATCATCTGGGAAAGGGAGCCGGTGACATCTGCCGAGCTTATAAAGCTGGCTTCGGCAAAACTCACATGGAAGCGGACAACAACGCACACGGTACTGCGCCGGCTTTGCGACAAGGGGCTGTTTCAGAACAATAACGGCGTGGTGACTTCTCTTTTGTCCCGGCAGGAGTTCTATGCCCTTCACAGCAAGAAGTATGTGGATGAAACCTTTGCGGGTTCACTTCCAGCTTTTCTTGCCGCCTTTACCAGCGAGAAGAAGCTGACAGCCGAGGAAATTACCGAAATTCGTGAACTGATCGATAAGGCAGGTGAATAATATGGTCGATACTTTTGTGAAAATTTTGAACATGAGCATTACCGCAAGCTGGCTGATTTTAGCGGTAGTGCTACTCCGATTTATACTGAAAAAGGCACCAAAGTGGATCGCCGTTCTTTTGTGGGGGATTGTCGCTTTGCGGTTGGTGGTTCCCTTCTCCTTTGAGAGTGCGTTGAGCCTTATTCCCAGCGCCGAGATATTTAACGCCCATAATATTCAATACGAAACGCCCACTATCAGCAACGACATCCCCGCCGTCAGCAATGTGGTCAACCCTGTTCTGGGCGAAGCCTTTGCTCCGAATCCGGCGAGTAGCGTCAACCCGCCTTATGTCTGGACATTTATTCTGTCAGTAATCTGGCTCACCGGTATAGCCGTTATGTTGCTATATGCTCTAATCAGTTATGTACGGGTACATCGGAGTGTTGCTGAAAGAGTACCCTACGAAGAAAACATCTTTCTGTGCGATCATGTAAAATCTCCATTTATTCTGGGATTGCTTCGACCCAGAATCTATCTGCCATCTAACATGGATGTATCGTCCATGGAACCGGTAATTGCCCATGAAAAGGCACATTTGGCAAGGCGTGACCACTGGTGGAAACCGCTGGGCTTTCTGATTTTGGCGGTTCACTGGTTCAACCCTCTGTGTTGGGTGGCTTATGTGCTGTTGTGTCGAGACATTGAGCTGGCCTGTGACGAAAAGGTCATCCGGAATATGGATGTGGACGGGAAAAAGCAATATTCCGTTGCTCTGCTGGAGTGTAGTTCCGGGCGGCGGCTGGTCGCAATTTGCCCGCTGGCCTTTGGAGAAGTTGCCGTAAAAGAAAGGGTGAAAAAGGTGTTGAATTACAAAATACCGGCGTATTGGGTCATTGTTTCGGCGATTGTCGCTTGTGCATTGGTGGCGGTGTGTTTTGCAACGAATCCAATGACAGCAGAACCCGGCAAATCAGATGGGAAAATCAGTGATTCTGTAAATGATAGAAACACCCCAGATGCGCAAAGCGCAATTAATATTAGTGACAGTAGCAATTACGATACTCCTGACACAGAGATTGATGGAACGTCAATTTTTAACGACATTAGCACCGCTCGCCTTGGCATAGATCAGATTGCTACTTCAAACGGAACAAGCGCATGGTATGACTACTTTGTTACTACCGACGATTGTCCTGCTTACCATGTAATGATTGAAAATACTGGTGAGTACTCAATTCAAGTCTTAGTTAAGCGGGGAAATGCCAGTAGCAGAGATGTTATGGCAGGTCCAAAGACAATCGCTCCTGGTGAACAATGTATTATCGAGATGACCACTGATAACGAAGGAAACAGCCCTGGACGCAGATGGATTGTAATTAATCCTAATAAAGATGGGGATGCGTTTGAGGCTAACGTTCAAGTTCGTATAGCATCTTCTTCAATATAGTGTAACTATTGTTAATCCATCTATGCTGGAAGATTTCTTGAGCGGAAGCGACGTTGAGTTTATGTGGCAGGCTGAGGGTTCATGAGCGCAAACTACTATTTGCCGCAAACAGGGCATCGCCCCACTTGACACACCGCAATCGTATTCCTTTACTTGCTCTTCTATTAGAGCAAAAGGAAATACCCGAAAATCATTTGACGAAATAAGCCGGACGTTCAACGCAGAGCTTCGCCAAAGGAAGTGAGTCGATTATGGCAGAAAGCCAGAGAAAATCTGTCTGGATCAACTGCCCTATCTGCGGCGGCAAGACCCGGACAAAGGTATATGAGGACACGGTACTTGTCAATTTCCCTCTCTACTGCCCAAGGTGTAAGAAAGAGGTCCGTGTAGATGTGGCACAGTTGAAAATGGTCAAAAGCAAATGAGCCGGACGCTATAAGCGCAGAGCCTGCTTCCCCTTTTGGGGGACGCAGGCTCCTTTTTGTTTTATGTACCTATTCTTCAACAATGGTGGTGTAGTCGTTGGCCCTCATTATGTGCAGAACCGCCTCCAAAACGGGTATCAGCTTCTCGGCCTCCTTGTCGGTGCAGCCGTCAATGAGAGTGCGGAGGTGGTGGATATTGGGACCTTCGCTGGCCATTTCCGGGTAAAAAATCTCCCGTGGATCAATTTTGAGGAAACGTATCAGCGGAAATAGCACCTTCATCTCTGGATTAGCCCGGTAATTCTCAATGTTGGAGAGTGTACGAATCTCTATATCCGCCAAAGTCGCCACTTCATTTTGGGTGTAGTCGAGTCTGCCGCGGGCCCTTTTTACTGCGTCTCCTAACGGGCGAGAGTAATCAGGCATTATAATTCCCTCCTTAACAGATTTATAATACCTGTTTATTTTACAATGCCAATCGTCTCTGCTGAACCAAATATAATTCCTGTCCTAAAGGCAATATAATTCCTGCAAGATTAGAAAGGGGTTAGCATGACAACTGCTGAAAGGCAAGTTGAATATGGAACGCCAATGCGTTTCATTTCCACTGGCCCGCGAGGTATGCCTATTCAGCGGAAATAAATTTCATATTTTTCCATAGCGACAACGGCAACCCCCGCTGTCGCTCACCGCCATATCGGCCTTTCGGTTTCCTAAAAATTAACTGAAAGGTCGATATAGATGACTGAGATAAATCTACGGGAGCAATATCCCGAAATATATAAAACCGATACAATCATCACCGTACCCGACGAGGTCGCCGCGCTTATGCGGGAGTATGACCGCAAGGAGGCCGCTTACCGGCGGCGTACATATTACCATCACGCCCAATACTCCCTTGACCGTGGCGACGGCATCGAGTATGAGGCTGTTTTCCTCTCCGTGTCGCCGGAGGAGATTTACGAGCGCAAGGTCACGATGGAGCAGCTCCACGCCGCCATCGCGTCCCTGCCGGACAAGCAGGCCAAGCGGATATACGCACGGTATTTCCTGAACCTTGACCTGGAGGCCATAGCCAGAAGTGAGGGTATCAGTATAGCCGCGGTTGATAACTCAATCCAGCGAGGACTCCGCAACATGGAAAAATTCCTAAAAAAATATTTGTAAAGGTGGTTGAAAAATCGGCGTTTTTTCTCACGGTTAGTGAGGAGGTGATACGCCATGCGGGAAATCACATACGCCGCAAAGCAGGTAAAGACAGACACCGGGGGGATGCTGGCTCTCACATACTCCATCATCGTTGACGGCGGGGAGGATGGGCCGGAGAGCTTCGGCGTGAAGATCGACGAGCTGAACGGCGACACCCATGCCGTGATCCCCGGCCTGACCGTGAGCCGTGAGCGCATCGAGGATCTGATGGACAGGCTTACCCGGAACACCGTGACGCCCACGGGCCTCATGGACGTGCTGGCCGACTGGCTCTGAGGGCGTGACTATGGACGCGGAGCAGCTTATACGGAGCCTGGGCGGCACGGGCAATCTGAGGGGCTTCCACTACGCCGTCTACATGGTGGGCCTCATCGAACAGGACCCGGTCAACGCGACCCTTGTGACCAAGGCCCTCTACCCGGACACGGCCCGGAGGTTTGGCGTCACCCCCGAATCGGTGGAGCGGAATCTTCGGACGCTCATTCACAACTGTTGGACACGGGGCGACCGGGAGCTGATGTGCCAGATCGCCGGCACACGGCTCACCGGCCAGCCCACCAACGGGGAGTTTTTGGACATCCTCGCGGCGTTTCTCCGGCGGCAAAAAGAGTTCTGACCCTGACGGAAAACCCGGCCCGGATCGCTCCGGGCCGGGCAGACCGGCTAATGCGTCTCAATTTGAGACGCATTTCGACATTCGCCAATCGGCACAAGCCCACCGAGGGGCGGGCCTGTGCGGGCTGGCGACAGTCTGGAAATTGAATAGGTCTACTGGATACGTTTGGTATGCGGCCCGGAAGGGAGAGCCGTGCGGACAGTGGCAGGCCATGACCCCACCGTGAGGAAGGAGGTATAGGGCGAGCGGCCACAGAGCGCACAAACAGACCGTGGCAAGTCTGGCTGGCGATGACCCGCATATCAGTATAATGATAAACTTGTCCTCGCGTCCGAGCGTTGAAGCGGCCTTTAGGGCCGTGAGCCGTCGCAGGCAAAGAGGATGACCTGTGAGAACCGCAGGGGGTGCAACTCCCGTGTCAGGCGCGCCAGCGCCGTCCAGTATGCTCCTGAAATCGACTGTTTTTTGCATTATCAAAGGCCGTGTCCGCACGAGGACGCGGCCTTTGTCGAATTAAGGAGAACTTTATGGAGAAAAGAAGTTTACCCAAACCCAATAGGGGAGCGGGACAACAGACGTTCACAGTGGACGGTCACAAGGTCACGATCCGATATAGCGAGCGGGAAAACCCATCGGCAATAAAGGCAATTCAAAGTACGCTGATTGCCGGCATACGGGCCACAAATAGCTGATTTTTTGCTTTATTCGTTCAAATATGAGATAATATAGGTGTAGATAGCACCTTGAAAACTAAAGACGCAATAACAATTATTCCGGGAAAGTGAGAAATAAATGTTAGACCAAATTTCAAGCAATTCCGAAAGGAAACGTGTTTACTGCCTCTACCGAGTTTCCACGATAGGGCAGGTGGAGAAAGACGACATACCCATGCAAAAGCAGTTCTGCCGGGAGTATTGTCAGAGACAGCCCGGCTGGGAAATCGTCAAGGAGTTTTCGGAAAAAGGCGTGTCCGGCTTCAAGGTCTCGGCCAAGGACCGGGATGCCATTCAGGAGATCCAACGTGCGGCTCTGGCCCATTCCTTCGACGTACTGCTTGTGTTCATGTTTGACCGCCTGGGCCGCCGGGACGATGAGACGCCTTTTGTGGTGGAGTGGTTCGTCAAGAACGGCATCGAGGTCTGGAGCGCCATGGAGGGCCAGCAGAGATTTGATACCCACGTTGACAAGCTCCTGAACTACATACGCTACTGGCAAGCCTCTGGCGAAAGCATCAAGACCTCCATGCGAGTCAAGACCCGCATGGAACAGCTGACACAGGAGGGACACTACACCGGCGGCATCGTCCCCTACGGCTACCGGCTGGAGAAAAAGGGACGGCTCAACAAGAAGAACCAGGCCGTGGGCGACCTGGCCGTGGAGCCGGACGAGGCGGAGGTCGTAAGGCTCATTTTTGAGAAGTACGTCACCGAGGGCTACGGAGCGCAGAGAATATGCAAATTTCTCACGGAGCAGGGCGTCAAAAACAAAAAAGGCCGGAACATTCCGACCACGTCCATCAACCGTATCATCAAAAACCCCCTCTACACCGGCGTTATCCACAACGGCGACTGCACCTCCGAGCTGATCCCGGAGCTTCAAATCATCGACGAGGCCACATTCCAGCGGGCGCAGGAGCTTATGAGCGACAGGCTCAAGCACCACAGCAACGTCCCCCTCAATACAAGCGGCAGATCGTTGCTGGTCGGTAACGTCTACTGTGGGCATTGCGGCGGACGCCTGACCTTGACCACCAGCGGACGAAAATATGTCCGTAAGGGCGGCACGATCCGCCGGGAAATCAGGGCCAGATACCCATGCCACTACAATGTGCGGCACCCCGGAGAGTGCGACGGGCAATCAGGATATGGCGTAGATAAGCTGGATAACCTGATCGACAAAATCATCCGTATGCAGTTTGAGCGGATCAGGGAGACACCGCCGCAGGCGCTTATCAAAGAACAGCGGTCCAGAGAGACGGACTACCTTCAGGCGAAGGTGAATCTGCTGAAAGGCCAGTACGAGGAAAAGCAAAAGGAATACCAGGCCCTCCGCGCTGAGACGGTAAAGGTGATACAAGGTCTGAGCAAGCTCAACGTGGACCTGCTGAACAGTCTGCTGACTGAGACGGAGGAGCAGATACACCTCCTCGAACACCAAATCGACGAGGCCGAGGCGGGACTTGTGACCCTGGCGAATGGCGCTGACCAAATCAAAAAGGAGTACGAAAAGCTCATAACCTGGGCCGACCTCTATGACAACTGCACCTTTGAGGCCAAGAAAATGCTCATAGCGCAGTTTGTGAAAGCCATCTATGTCCGCCGTGACTATGAGATAAGCATAGAGTTCAACGTCTCCTTTGAGGAGTTTCAACAGCTCTATCTCGAAAAGGAAACGGAGGAAAACAAAATGCCAGGAGCAGAAACACTCCTGACATTTGCCTGATGGTGGACCCAAAGGGACTCGAACCCTCGACCTCTCGGATGCGAACCGAACGCTCTCCCAGCTGAGCTATGGGCCCATATATTTCCAATTATTCAATTTTAAGTGGTGCGAACCGGATGCCTGCGAATGAGTTGCGAGGGTAGATTCTTGGGGGCTATAAGCGGCCCGTATCCTCTCCCAGCTGAGCTACAGGCCCATGGTATTTGATTGTTGGGTCCCCCGGTGGGGGGACAGCTTTTATATTGTAACACAATTTTGGGATTTGTAAAGGATTTTATTTTAATTCCCCAAGATAAATTTCCGCCTTCAGGACCGCCAGGACCGTTTTGGCGTCCAGGAGCTCTCCGGACACGGTCATGTCGTGGAGGGCCTTCAGCGGGTAATATTCCACGTTCAGGAACTCGTCCTCGTCAAGGTGCGCCTTGCCGGGGGTGAGGTCCAGGGCGAGGTAAATGTACAGCGTCTCGGCGCAATAGCCGGGGGAGGGGAGAAGGGAGCCCAGGGGTATCATCCTCCCGGCGGAATAGCCTGTCTCCTCGGAAAGCTCCCTGACGGCGCACTCCAGCGGGTCCTCGCCGGCCTCCAGCTTGCCCGCGGGGATCTCCAGCGTCTCGGCCATGAAGGGATACCGGAACTGCCTGACCATGGGCACCGTGCCCTTCGGCGTCAGGGCGATGATACCCACGCCGCCGGTGTGATCCACCACCTCGCGGTAGGCGGTCTTGCCGTTCTGGAGCTCCACCATGTCGTTGCGCACCCGCATGATGCGCCCCTCGTATATGACGTCGGATTTCACAGTTTTCTCGTAAAAAGCCATGACGGCACCGCCTTTTCCCTTTACTTTAAGTTAAGGCGACGGGAGTCGAACCCGCGCCGGTTTCTGACGGCGGATTTGCGCCCGTGCGGCGTCAAATCCCTTGGCAATACGAAAGTATTCTCTGCGGGCTTTTCCTTGCCCGGACACAAATCCGCTCGCCAGAAACTGCTTCGCACTCCACGCGGAGCAATTTTCGAGGGATTTTCCGCGCGGAGGAGGCCGCCTTGCTGACGCAAGGCAACGACGACAAGCGGAAAAGCGCCGAAAAGGGCCCGCGTGGAGCGGCACGGGTTCGACTTCCGTCGCCTTAATTATACCCGCCGCGGGCTTATCCAGTCAAGAAGTAACGCCTGACGTATTGCACAAAAATAGCGGCATCATTTTGTTCGATTTGTCAAAATGGGCTGTTTATTTTTTTAATGCGCTGTCGTATAATACGGGTGTAAGCGAGGGAAGGTCCCGATGAGGGGGCCGCCACTCAAAATCCACAGTGGACCCGGCAAAAAGGAGTGAGGCGGTATGTTCAAAGGGTTAGCCCGCAGCCTGCACCGGCTTTTAGCCGATCGGGCGCTTACCGTTCTCCGTCGCGACAACAGATCAGGCGCGTACACGGAGGACAGGGAATTTGCGGAGTATCTGAAAGCAAAGAAAAAGTAAGAAGCGCGGCCAGCGCCGCATCCAAAACGAGGCCGTCTCCCGGCGGCATATGTAAGCTGCAATTCGCGGCTGAAATCGCGTCCTTGGACGCCCGTCGGGAGATGGCCTCATTTTTTTACCCCCCGTCCGCGCCCACAATAACCGCACCAAAAAAGCTCCCCGGGAGGGGAGCTTTCGGTTTTTCAAAAGGCCATTAAATATTCTTCGCGCCCTTCAGCGCCTTCATGCGCAGGGCGTGGTCCAGGATGGACTTCCGGATACGGAGCGACTGGGGAGTGACCTCCAAAAGCTCGTCGTCGGAAAGGAACTCGAGGCACTGCTCAAGCGACATGATCCGTGGCGGCACAAGGCGCAGAGCCTCGTCGGAGCCGGCGGCCCGCATATTGGTGAGCTGCTTTTTCTTGCAGACGTTGACGGTGATGTCCTCGTCCTTGGGCGTCTCGCCCACCACCATGCCGCCGTAGACCTGTACGCCGGGGGATACGAACATGACGCCCCGGTCCTGTACGCCGAAGATGCCGTATGCCACGGCCTCGCCGGTCTCGCTGGCCACCAGGGAGCCCGTGCCCCGGCGGGACAGCTCGCCCTTATATTTCTCGTACTTTTCAAAAACGGAGCTCATTATCCCCTCGCCCCGGGTGTCGGTGAGAAATTCGTTGCGGTAGCCGAAGAGGCCCCGGCTGGGGACGAAGAAGGTCAGCTTCATGCGGGCGCCCACGGGCGTCATTTCCACAAACTCCCCTCTGCGGGAGCTGAGCTTTTCAATGACCGCGCCCACGCTGTCCTCGGGCACGTCGGCCACCACACGCTCGATGGGCTCGCATCTCTCCCCGTCTATCTCCCGCATGAGCACACGCGGGGGCGACACGGCAAACTCGTAGCCCTCCCGCCGCATGGTCTCGATGAGGATAGAGAGGTGCATCTCGCCCCGGCCCGCCACGTTGAAGCTGTGGTCGGAGCCCTCCACCTCGGATACCTTCAGGGACACGTCCTTCATGGTCTCCCGGAAGAGCCGGTCCCGGAGCTGGCGGGAGGTGACGTACTTGCCCTCGCGCCCGGCGAAGGGGCTGTCGTTGACCGAGAAGGTCATCTCCATGGTGGGGGCGGAGATCTTCACGAAGGGCAACGCCTCCGGCGTATCCGGCGCGCAAATTGTATCGCCGATGGATATGTCGGGTATGCCCGAAAGGGCGATTATATTGCCGGAGCTGCTCTCGGTGACGGGGGTACGGGCCAGACCCGAGAACTCATAGAGGCTCACGGCCTTGGCCTTTTTGGCCACGTCCGGGTCGTGGTAGTTGACCACGGACAGCTCCTGATTTTGCCGTATGGTGCCCCGCTCGATGCGCCCGATGGCTATCCGCCCCACATAGTCGTTGTAGTCGAGGGACGACACCAGCATCTGAAGCGGCTCGTCGTCATGGCCCTCCGGCGCAGGGATGTAGTCCACGATGGTATCAAAAAGGGGCTTCAGGTCCGTCCCTGGCACGTCGGCGGAGTAGCTGGCCGTGCCCTGACGGCCGGAGCAGAAGAGCATGGGGGAGTCGATCTGCTCGTCAGTGCACCCCAGCTCGATAAGAAGCTCCAATATCTCATCCACCACCTCCAGCATCCGCTGGTCGGGACGGTCTATCTTATTCAGCACCACTATGACACGGTGCCCCAGCTCCAGGGCCTTTGACAGGACGAAGCGGGTCTGGGGCATGGGCCCCTCGGCGGCGTCCACAAGCAATATGACGCCGTTGACCATCTTCAAAATGCGCTCCACCTCGCCGCCGAAGTCCGCGTGGCCCGGGGTGTCCACGATGTTTATCTTTATGTCGCCGTACTGCACGGCGGTGTTCTTGGCGAGGATGGTTATCCCCCGCTCCCGCTCTAAGTCGTTGGAGTCCATGACCCGCTCCTGCACGGCCTGATTTTCCCGGAACACGCCGGACTGCTTGAGCATCTCATCCACCAGCGTAGTCTTGCCGTGGTCAACGTGAGCGATTATGGCCACATTTCGTATCTTTTTTTCCAAAGCACACACTTCTCCCTGAGCGTAAATTTCAACCGGTAAATTATATACCACAAAAACGCCGCTTTTCAAGCGCATAAACGGAAAAGCGCGCGTGGAATTTGCAATTTTTTTCGTCAAATGGACGAGTACGAAAAAGGCCGCGCCCCTCAAAAAGGTTGCGCCTTGCGGCGCTAATTAAAAACGGGAGGGTTTAAAACCCTCCCCTACGGCCAAATAGGAAAATCCTCCAAACAACCAGTAGGGGCGGGTTCAAAACCCGCCCGCCCCGTCCAATCCAATACCTCAATCCTCGGGCGGTTTGTCATTGCAAAGAAGATAGTCCGTTGTGACGTTCAGTATACGAGAGAGCTTCACCAGCGTATCCAGCGGCGGCTGTGTCTCGCCCTGCTCGTATTTCTGATAGCCGTTGAGGGAAATCCCGAGCAGGTCCGCCATTCTCTGCTGTGTAAGGTTCGCGTCTATCCGCGCCTGCCTTAGACGTTTCCTGAACATTTTTTTCACCCGCCTATTGACATTCTACTCACCAGTATAATATAATACCCCTTACAAATATACATACTAACAGTATGTAGAAAGATTGAAGAGCCCGCCGTTACCATATGACCCGCACCCCACGTCCCGCCCGCAGGCGAAAGGCTCCCCTCTCTGAGGGCTGCGCCCGCAGGCGCGTTTCGGAGCGCAACCGCCCGAAGGGCGGCTCTTAGCGCGGAGATGAGCTGTCGAGCATAGCGAGACTGAGGGGAGTCCGTACCCAGACTCCTCCCCCTGCCCCCTCCTCAGAGAGGAGGGGCGATCCGCGCGGCGGGGACGGGGGAATATTGTTGCGGCTGACGCCGCGTAATCCCACCTCATCCCTGCCCTTCCCCACCCAAGCGGGGAAGGCTCACGCGAAATAAAAATTGCGCCCCCGGCGCAACCTCTTTCGCCCTCCCCACCCGAGCGTGGGGAGGGGCAGGGGTGAGGTGTGAGAGTAGCATATACGGAAGCACCCAAACAACCGCACTCGCCCCACAAAAAGGTTGCGCCTCACGGCGCAATCAAATGTGCGGCGAAGCCGCAAACCTCTTATTGAAGCCCCCTCCTCGTAGGAGGGGGGTAGGGGGGAAGCGAGGCCGAAGGGCTTTGTACACGCCTCCGATAATGCGTCCCCTTAACCTCCCCGACGTTCGGGGAGGTGGCCCCGCAGGGCCGGTAGGGTCGAGGCCGAAGTATTTGCACACGCCTACACCCTCGACCCTTCAGTCGCCTGAGGGCGACAGCTCCCCTTACGAAGGGGCGCCTAAGAGAATAAGGTTGCGCCTTGCGGCGCAATCAAATCTGCGCCCGCAGGCGCAACCTTTTTTGCCTTCCCCGCCCGGGCGGGGAAGGGCAGGGATGAGGTGGGATACGCGGCGAAGCCGCAACAATTTTTTTCCTTGACATCCAGTGAAGGTCATCTTGCGCGCAAATCTGCGATATACTCAGAAAAAATATAGATAGAAGGTGCTAATCATGCCAAAACAACATGACGCAAACTGGGCGGAGGAGATGTTTATGGAGAAACCGCCGGTCAGATACTCGCCTACGGTGCTGGAGGCGTTTGCACTGGCGGGCATGGAGGACCCGCTGAAAACTGTGTCGGCGGCGTATAATTACGGCTTTATAAGGGGCCAGCGGTACGAGAAAGCCCGGGCGAAAAAGGCGCGGAAAGCATAAGGCGGCGGGAGTCGAACGTGTTTAGGTTCGGCTCCCGCCGTCTTAAAGCTCACACCGTCTGAGCCTCGCGTGGCCGGAGCTCGTTTTCCACCGCATCCCCGGCGAAAAAGCCCCGGAGGTTATTTACCGTTGTCTCGGCGATGGCCCGGAGGGCCTCGTCGGTCAAAAAGGCCTGGTGGCTGGTGACGAGGACGTTTGGCTGGCTCAAAAGGAGGTTCAGCGTGTCGTCCCGCATGACCTTGGAGCTCACGTCCTCATAAAAAACGTCCGCTTCCTCCTCGTAGACATCCAGCCCCGCGGCGCCCACCTTTCCGGATTTCACGTTGTCCAGCAGCGCCTCGGAGTCGATAAGGGCCCCACGGGAGGTGTTTATGATGATGACCCCCGGGCGCATGGCGTGGAAGGCCGAGCGGCTGAGCATGTGGTAGCTCTCCGGCGTCAGGGGACAGTGAAGGGATATGACGTCGGCGCGGCGGATGAGCTCGTCAAGCCGCGTATACTCCAACCCCGCGCCCCATTTCGGCTCCGGGTCACAGGCTATGACGTGTGTGCCCAGGGCCCTTACCGTCTGGGCGAACCTGAGCCCAACCCGGCCCGTGCCAACAACGCCCACGGTCCGGCCCTCCAAATTCACGCCCACCAGGCCCTCCAGGCTGAAATTCCGCTCCCGGGTCCTGGTGAAGGCCCGGTGGGTCTGGCGGGTCAGCGTTAGCAGCAACGCCAGGGCGTGCTCGGCCACGCTCGCCGGGGAATAGGCCGGCACCCGAAAGACACTTATGCCGCATTTTTCCGCGGCCTTCAGGTCCACGTTGTTGTACCCGGCGCACCTGAGGGCCACGGCCCGCACCCCGGCCTCCGACAGCGCCCACATCGTGTCCGCCCCCAGGTCGTCGTTGACGAAGGCGCATATTCCGTCGAAGCCCCGGGCCAGCACCGCCGTCCTGGGCGTAAGGCGGCCCTCCAGATACGTGATCTCCAGCCCCGCCCTGGGGGCAAGGGCGTCAAAATATTTCCTGTCGTAGGTCCGCGCGTCGAAAAAGGCTATCCTCTCCATTTTTCCGTCCTCCGGTTCACATGTTGGTCATAATAGTATATCCATCCAAAAACCCGCCCATTCAGTCCATTATTTAGTTCAAAAAAACTGTGGAAAACACGGAAATTCTGGTATATAATACATGTTACGTCCCCGGATCGCCTCCGCGGACAAAAAAACGACGCGGCAGCCAGCCGCGGGAAGGAACAAAGACATGAAAAACAGCGAAAAGACCCTCGACATGATCGTCAACCTCTGCAAGAGCCGCGGCTTTATCTACGCCGGAAGCGAGATATACGGCGGCCTGGCCAACTCCTGGGACTACGGCCCTCTGGGAGTGGAATTTAAAAACAACGTGAAAAAGGCATGGCTCAAAAAATTCGTCCAGGAGTCCCCCTACAACGTGGGGCTGGACGCCGCCATAATTATGAACCCCCAGACCTGGGTCACCACGGGCCACGTGTCCAGCTTCTCCGACCCGCTTCTTGATTGCCGCTCCTGCAAATCCCGCCACCGGGCGGATAAGCTCATCGGCGACGAGCACCCCGAGGTCAACACCGACGCCATGAGCTTTGACGAGATGGATAAATATATCGCCGAGCACGAGGACGTCATCTGCCCCGTGTGCGGAAAGCACGATTTCACCCCCATCCGCAAGTTCAACCTGATGTTCAAGACCGCCATCGGCGTCACGGAGGACTCCTCCTCCACCTGCTACTTGAGGCCCGAGACGGCACAGGGCATTTTCGTCAACTTCTCCAACATCCAGCGCACCACCCGCCGCAAGCTCCCCTTCGGCGTCTGCCAGGTGGGCAAGGCATTCCGCAACGAGATCACCCCGGGCAACTTCACATTCCGCACCCGTGAGTTCGAGCAGATGGAGTGCGAGTTCTTCTGCAAGCCCGGCACGGACCTTGAGTGGTTCGCCTACTGGAAAAAGTTCTGCATCGAGTGGCTGAAGAGCCTGGGCCTATCCGAGGAGAACATGCGCTACCGTGACCACGAGCCGGCGGAGCTGGCCTTCTACTCCAAGGCGACGACCGACATCGAGTACGCCTTCCCCTTCACCGACTGGGGGGAGCTGTGGGGCATCGCCGACAGGACCGACTATGACCTGGGCCGCCACCAGGAGGCCAGCGGCAAGGACCTGACCTATTACGATCAGGAAACAAACGAGCACTTCATCCCCTATGTCATCGAGCCCAGCCTCGGCTGTGACCGCGTGGCCCTGGCCTTTTTGTGCGAGGCGTATGACGAGGAGCACCTTGTGGACGCCAAGGGCAAGGAGGACGTGCGGGTGGTTTTGAGGCTCCACCCCTTCCTGGCCCCCTACAAGTGCGCCGTCCTGCCCCTTTCAAAGAAGCTTTCGGACAAGGCCATGGAGATACGCAACGACCTTGCCAGGTCCTTCATGGTGGACTTTGACGACGCCGGCTCCATCGGCAAGCGTTACCGCCGTGAGGACGAGATCGGCACCCCCTTCTGCGTGACATACGATTTCGACTCCGAGAACGACAACTGCGTCACCGTCCGTGAGCGTGACACCATGGAGCAGGTCCGCATACCCATAAGCGAGCTTGAGAGCTACATCGCCGAGAGGATAGTGTTTTAAAAATGAGAAGGCTGTGGGACGCGATCTGGTATAACGCCGGAAAAGGTCCGTCCGACGGGAACAACTATTGGAGGCGCTTCACCGCGGCCCACTATGTTTACGTGGGCCTGGGGCTGCTCCTCATGTCCTGCGCCGCGGGCCTGTCCGCCCTGTTCATCGGGGCGGTGACCTCCGGGGCGCGGCTGGTGGACCTGTGGCCGACCTACTGGAGCGAGCCGCTGATAATCCTATTGAACGTCCTGCCGGTGGCGCTCCTCACCTGCTTTTTCTACTTCCTGACCGGAAGGGCCTGGGCGGCGTTTTTCCTCTCCGCCGCCCCGTGTATCATCCTTTCGGTGGTGGATTTTTACAAGATAACCATCCGCGCCGAGACCCTTGTGGCCTCCGACCTGGGCCTTGTCCACGAGCTTGCGGGGATAATCTCAAATTACACCATAACCCTGTCCGGCCGGGCCTGCCTTGCCATAGCGGCCATCGTGACCGGCACGGTCGCCGCCGCCGTATTTATGCGCGGGAAGCTCAAAAACCCCTGGGTCCGCGTCTCGGGCTCCGTGCTGAGCCTTGCCGCCCTGCTGACCGTCCTTTTCACCGTCTGCTTCTCCGACGGCCTTTATGGGAGGATCATAAACGAGGCCGCGGCGGAGGAGGTGGACATGTGGGTGGAGCAGAACGTCTTTACCTCCAAGGGCTTTTTATACTCCTTCCTCCACTCCGTGCCCGACGCCTTCCCCTCGCCCCCCGATGGGTACAGCGACGACCTGGCAAGACAGGCCCTGGCGGACTGCGATGATGCGGCCATCGACCCGGAAAAGAGGGTAAACATCATCGCCGTCATGTTCGAGGCGTACGCGGACCTTTCGGAATTTGATGAGGTCCCGGTGTACGACTCGGTTTACGGGCCTTTACATGAGCTGGAGGCCGAGAGCCTTCACGGCCACGTGCTGGCCAACGTGTACGGCGGCGGCACGGTGGACACTGAGCGCAACTTCCTCACCGGCTACCCACACTCCCAGGAGTACAGGAGCCCCACGGACTCATATGTCTGGTACATGCGTGAAAACGGCTATTACGCCGAGGGCCTTCACCCCGGCAACAGCTGGTTTTATAACCGTGAGAACGTGGAGAGGAACCTGGGGATGGAGAACTTCTACTTCCTGGACGACTTCCCGGACTCCGACAGGACCGACGACTTCTTTTTCCGGACGCTGAAAAAGCTGTATACCGGCCGGGACGCCGCCACTCCCTATTTCAACTTCTCCGTGACCTTCCAAAACCACGGCGCTTACAGCGAAAGCTCCACCGTCGACACACCGTACCTTGACGGGGAGGGCATGAGCGCCGGGACATACAACATCCTTAATAACTACCTGTCCGGTATCGCCGACACGAGCCGGCGTATGCTGGACTTCGTGGACAGCCTCCGGGGGGACGAGGCCCCCGTTGTGGTCGTTTTCTTCGGCGACCATCAGCCCTCCCTGGGCGGGGCCCTTCAGGAGCTCGGGGTAAACATGGACCTGGGCACTGAGGACGGATTTTACAATTACTACTCCACGCCCTACATCATCTGGGCCAACGACGCGGCAAAGGCCGTCACCGGCGGCAGCTTCACCGGCGAGGGCGGCGACATGTCCTCGTGCTTCCTGATGACCCGGCTTTTTGACGAGTGCGGCTACACCGGCAGCGGCTATATGGACCTCACCCGCCGGGTGTACTCCCGCGTCACCATGATCAACACCGGCAGTATCGCCTGGGTGGTGGACGGCGAGCTCGTACACGGCCTTGAGGGGCAGGTAGCGGAGCTTACGCGACAGTTAGACTGGGCGGAATATTACACCAAGAGGAACTTTTCCTACGGCGGCACAGGGAGGGATCGGCCATAGGCACGGGACAGGAATTTGTTAAAAAGCTCGGCCTCGTGGGGGCCGTGGCGGTCCTGGCGCTTGGCGTCATCGCCACGGCGCTCATGTTCACCGCCAAGAGCGGCGTGAAGGACTACAAGCCCCCCGAGACCGGCGAATATTACAGGGAGCACCCGGAAAAGCTGGCGGAGGAGATCGAGACCGTCCTCCTTCCGGCGGCCAACATCTCCGGCGTCAGCGTGGGCATTGACGGTGGCGCCGTCGCCGTCACCGGCCCGAAAAAGCCCCTTGATATGGCAAGACGCGCCATCATCACCTACTATGACGAGGACCTTTTTGTGTTTACGGAGGTATCTGAATGAGAGACGGCTTTGTCAAGGCCGCCGCGGCCACGCCGAAAATAAAGGTGGCCGACTGCGACGGTAACGCCACGGAGATCATAAGACTGTGCAAGGAGGCGTCCGGCCTGGGCGTCAAAATACTTGTGTTCCCGGAGCTTTGCGTCACCGGCTACACCTGCGGGGACCTTTTCTTGCAGGACACGCTCATCGACGCCGCCTGGGAGGCCCTTTCGCGGATAGCGGAGGAGACGGAGAAGCTTGACATGCTCATCGCCGTGGGCCTTCCCGTCCGGGATAACGACTGGCGCGGGAAGCTCTATAACTGCGCGGCCCTTTTAAACCGCGGCAAGATCCTGACGCTCCGGCCCAAGCTGTACCTTCCGAATTACGGTGAATTTTACGAGCAGCGTTGGTTCGCCTCCGGGGATATGTGCCCGGGTAGCGTGAGCCTCAAGGGCGCGCGACCGGTGGATATAAGCACCGACGGCTTTTTGTACTGCCATGAGCTCCCGGAGCTCACTGTCGGGGTGGAGCTCTGCGAGGACCTGTGGGCGCCGGAGCCCCCTTCCACGGCCCTTGCCCGGGCCGGGGCCACGGTGATTTTGAACCTCTCCGCCTCCAACGAGCTGGTTGGCAAGGCCGCCTACCGCCGGGAGCTTGTGAAAAACCAGTCCGCCCGGCTCCACTGCGCCTACATCTACGCCGACGCCGGGGAGGGGGAGAGCTCCACGGACCTTGTTTTCGCCGGCCACGATATGATAGCCGAAAACGGTACGGTTTTGGCGGAGAACCGCTTCAAAACCGGCCTTACCGTCTCGGAGATCGACCTTCGCCGCCTCCTCTTCGACCGCCGCCGGAACACCACCTTCGTCCCCAAAAAGTTGGGGGACGAATACTGGAAGATGCCCTTCCGCCTTGACCTTGAAGAAACCGCCCTCACCCGCCGCTTTTCGAGAAATCCCTTCGTCCCGGAAAGCCTCGATGAGCGGACCGAGCGTTGCCGTGAGATCTTCAATATCCAGACCCAGGGTCTCAAAAAGCGGGTGGAGCACATCGGCGCGAAAAAGCTTGTGGTGGGCGTATCCGGCGGACTTGACTCCACCCTGGCCATGCTCGTCTCGGCCATGGCCGCCCGGGAGCTCGGCCTCCCGCCGGACGCTCTCGTGGCCGTGACCATGCCATGCTTCGGCACCACGGAGCGCACAAAGTCCAACGCCATGGTACTGGCCGAGAGGCTTGGCGCCCAGCTTAGAGTCATCGACATCACAAAAGCCGTCCGCCAGCATTTTTCAGACATAGGCCACGACGAGAACGACCACTCCGTGACCTTCGAGAACGCCCAGGCCCGGGAGCGCACCCAGGTCATAATGGACATCGCCAACAGCGTAAACGGCGTCGTGGTGGGCACTGGCGACCTCTCCGAGCTGGCCCTTGGCTGGGCCACCTACAACGGCGACCACATGTCCATGTACGGCGTCAACGCCGGTGTGCCAAAGACCTTAGTGCGCTATGTGGTGGGCTGGTACGCCGAGACCTGCAATGACGCGGAGCTCTCCGGTGTACTCAATGACATCCTCGCCACCCCCGTGTCACCGGAGCTTTTGCCGGCGGAGAATGGCGAAATTTCCCAGAAAACCGAGGACCTGGTGGGCCCCTATGAGCTCCACGACTTCTTCCTCTACTACTTCGTCCGTTGGGGGATGGGACCCAAAAAAATATTCCGCCTTGCCAAATACGCCTTCACCGGGGAATATGACGGCGAGACGATACTGAAGTGGCTTCGCACCTTCGTCCGCCGCTTCTTCGCCCAGCAGTTCAAGCGGTCCTGCCTGCCCGACGGGCCCAAGGTGGGCTCCGTGGCCCTCTCGCCCCGTGGGGACTGGCGTATGCCCTCGGACGCCGTGGCAAAGGCGTGGCTCGATGAGCTGGAGAATATGGAATGAGCGAGCTTATCGCGGCCGTCGCCACCGGTACAGTCCGTTCGGCCATCGGGATAATTCGCCTTTCCGGTGACGGTGCCATAGACTGCGTGGACCGGGTGTTCCGGGCTCGCTCCCGCCGGAAAATGGCGGAAACCCAGTCAAATAAGCTGATCTACGGCGGCGTGTACGACAAAAACGGTGCCCTTCTTGACACCTGCATGTGCACCGTGTCCCGGGCCCCACACAGCTACACCGGCGAGGACACGGCGGAGCTCCAGTGCCACGGCTCACCGGCGGCCCTTGGGGCGGCGCTATCCGAGCTCTTTGAAAACGGCGCCCGCCAGGCCCTCCCCGGGGAGTTCACCAAGCGGGCCTTTCTGAACGGCAAGCTGGACCTGGTGGGGGCCGAGGCCGTCATCGACCTCATAGACGCCGAGACAGTGGCGGCGGCGAAGAACGCCTCCGCCCAGATAGCCGGCGCCGTCACCCGGAAAACCGACGCCGTATACAGCGCGCTCCTCGACATCATCGCCCACTTCCACGCGGTGGTGGACTGGCCCGACGAGGACATCGAGGATTTCGAGGCGAAAAATTACATCCAAACCCTGTCCTCCGCGGAAAATACGCTTGAAAAGCTCCTTGACACCTTCGACCGCGGAAAGCTCCTCCGGGACGGCGTCAAAACCGCCATCGTGGGCCTGCCCAACGTGGGAAAATCCTCCCTTATGAACGCCCTTCTGGGCTTTGACCGGGCCATCGTCACCGGCGCCCCCGGCACAACCCGCGACACGGTGGAGGACACCTGCCTTGTGGGGGACGCCAAGCTCCGGCTCATTGACACGGCGGGGCTGAGGGACGCCGAGGACGAGGCGGAGAGGATGGGCGTCTCCCGGAGCTATGAGGCCATGGAGTCGGCGGGGATAGTCGTGGCCGTTATTGACGCCTCCCGGGAGCTTACGCCGGAGGACGTTGAGATCGCCGAAAAGGCATCCGTGATAGTCCTGAATAAATCAGACCTTCCGGGGAAGGCGATGCTCCCGCCGGAGCTCACGGCCATCCCCTCAGTCAGCGTCAGCGCCAGGACAGGGGAGGGGATAGACCGGCTCTGCGCGGCCCTTGAGGCCCTCCTGCCCAGGAGCTCCGACGTGCCCGCCGGGGAGATACTGACGAACGCCCGCCAGGCCGGCGAGGTATCCGCGGCCCTCAATAGCCTCCGCTCGGCAAAAGCCGCCATCGAGACCGGCGTCACCCCCGACGCCGCCCTGACGGAGCTCGAGTCCGCCCTGAGCTCCCTCGCCCGCCTCACCGGCAAAACCCTCTCCGCCGACGTGACCGACAGAATATTCCACCGCTTCTGCGTAGGAAAATAAAAAACCGGGACCGGAAAGCTCCGGCCCCTGATTTATTGAAATTTTTCCTGCGCAACGCTTGAAAAATACGCTCCGTGCTGATATAATAATTAGCGGTTTTTTGCAAGAAGATAAAAAAACAAAAATTTTTATACGAGGAAGGATACACAAATGGCAAAAAAGTACGTCTACCTGTTCTCCGAAGGCAACGCCAACATGCGTGAGCTCCTTGGCGGAAAGGGCGCGAACCTGGCCGAGATGACCAACATCGGCCTGCCTGTCCCCCAGGGCTTCACCATCACCACCGAGGCCTGCACCCAGTACTATGAGGATGGCCGCCAGATCAATGATGAGATCATGGCCGAGGTCAACCAGTACGTGAAGAAGATGGAGGAGATGAACGGCAAGAAGTTCGGGGATCTGAAGAACCCCCTGCTTGTTTCCGTCCGCTCCGGCGCCAGGGCCTCCATGCCCGGCATGATGGACACCATCCTGAACCTTGGTCTCAACGACGACGTTGTCGCCGCCATGATCGCCGGCAACCCCGACCCCAAGTTCGAGCGGTTCGTCTATGACTCCTATCGCCGCTTCATCCAGATGTTCTCCGACGTGGTCATGGAGGTGGGCAAGAAGTACTTCGAGCAGCTCATCGACCAGATGAAGGAGCGCAAGGGCGTGAAGTTCGACGTGGAGCTCACCGCCGCCGACCTCAAGGAGCTGGCCACTGAGTTCAAGGCCGAGTACAAAAAGCAGCTGGGCCAGGACTTCCCCTCCGATCCCCAGGTACAGCTTTACGAAGCCATCCGCGCGGTGTTCCGTAGCTGGGACAACCCTCGCGCCAACGTGTACCGCCGCGATAACGACATACCCTACTCCTGGGGCACCGCCGTCAACGTGATGCCCATGGTGTTCGGCAACCTGAACGACAACTCCGGCACCGGCGTGGCCTTCACCCGTGACCCCGCCACCGGCGAGAAGAAGCTCATGGGCGAGTTCCTCACCAACGCCCAGGGCGAGGACGTTGTGGCCGGTGTCCGCACCCCCATGCCCATCGCCCAGATGGAGGAGAAGTTCCCCGAGGCATACGCCCAGTTCGTCAAGGTCTGCAACATCCTTGAGGAGCACTACCGCGACATGCAGGACATGGAGTTCACCGTGGAGAACGGCAAGCTCTACATGCTCCAGTGCCGCAACGGCAAGCGCACCGCCCCCGCCGCCCTGAAGATCGCCTGCGACCTGGTGGACGAGGGCATGATCGACGAGAAGAAGGCCGTGTCCATGATCGACCCCAGGAACCTGGATACCCTTCTCCATCCCCAGTTTGACCCCGCCGCCCTGAAGAAGGCCGAGGCCATCGGCCGTGGCCTGGGCGCCAGCCCCGGCGCCGCCTGCGGCAAGGTGGTATTCACCGCCGAGGACGCCAAGGAGTGGAAGTCCCGTGGCGAGAAGGTCGTCCTTGTCCGCCTTGAGACCAGCCCCGAGGACATCGAGGGCATGAAGGCCGCCCAGGGCATCCTGACCGTCCGCGGCGGCATGACCTCCCACGCGGCTGTTGTGGCCCGCGGCATGGGCAAGTGCTGCGTCTCCGGTTGCGGCGAGATAAATATGGACGAGGCCAACAAGAAGTTCACCCTGGCCGGCAAGACATATCACGAGGGCGACGCCATCTCCATCGACGGCTCCACCGGTAACATCTACGACGGCATCATCCCCACCGTGGACGCCACCATCTCCGGCTACTTCGGACGTATCATGGGCTGGGCCGACAAGTACCGCAAGCTGAAGGTCCGCACCAACGCCGACACCCCCGCGGACGCCAAGAAGGCCCGCGAGCTGGGCGCCGAGGGCATCGGCCTTTGCCGCACCGAGCACATGTTCTTCGGCGACGGCCGTATCGACGCCTTCCGTGAGATGATCTGCTCCGAGACCGTGGAGGAGCGCGAGGCCGCCCTTGCCAAGATCCTGCCCATGCAGCAGGCCGACTTCGAGGGCCTTTATGAGGCTCTTGAGGGCACCCCCGTCTGCATCCGCTTCCTGGATCCTCCTCTCCACGAGTTCGTCCCCACTGAGGAGGCCGATATTGAGATCTTGGCGAAGGCCCAGGGCAAGAGCGTCGAGACCATCAAGGCCCTTATCGCCTCCCTCCACGAGTTCAACCCCATGATGGGTCACCGTGGCTGCCGTCTGGCCGTCACCTATCCCGAGATCGCCGTAATGCAGACCCGTGCCGTCATCCGCGCCGCCATCAACGTCCAGGCCAAGCACCCCGACTGGAACGTGGAGCCCGAGATTATGATCCCGCTGGTTGGCGAGGTCAAGGAGCTCAAGTACGTCAAGGACTTCGTGGTCAAGACCGCGGACGAGGAGATCGCCAACGCCGGCGTCAGCCTTAAATATCAGGTCGGCACCATGATCGAGATCCCCCGCGCCGCCCTCACCGCCGACGACATCGCGAAGGAGGCCGACTTCTTCTGCTTCGGCACCAACGACCTTACGCAGATGACCTACGGCTTCAGCCGTGACGACGCCGGCAAGTTCCTGAACGCCTACTATGACGCCAAGATCTTCGAGAGCGACCCGTTCGCCAAGCTGGACCAGGTCGGTGTTGGCAAGCTTATGAAGATGGCCATAGAGCTGGGCCGTCCCGTGAACCCCAAGCTCCATGTGGGCATCTGCGGCGAGCACGGCGGCGACCCCTCCAGCGTGGAGTTTTGCCACCAGATCGGCCTCGACTATGTCAGTTGCTCCCCCTTCCGCGTCCCCATCGCCCGCCTCGCCGCCGCCCAGGCCGCGATCAAGGGCTGAGAAAACGATAGATCTGTCCCGCCGGACGGGCCCGGCGCCCTTTCCGGCAGGTACGACCCACAAACCCGGGCTTGAGACCGAGATCTCAAGCCCGGGCCCTTTTATTTCACCCGGTCATCATCAACCCTTTTTCCCTTGTATTATCAGCCGAAAAGTGGTACTATTCTTATAAATTATAAAGCTTAAACGGGAGGCGCGGGTATGGAAGACGTACTTAACATCCTTGATTATATTGACTGGCGCGGGGACCTGCCCATGGAGGCGGACGGGCTCAACGAGGTCGACGGGGCCGTGATGGCCCGGTTTTCCTATGTGCCCTTTGAGTACCTGGACGACCCGCCCAGGGACAGTATGCGTCCGGTGCGTGAGCTCGCCAATAAGTCTCTTGGAAATCCCGCCTTCGACGGCCGCTGGAAGTTCCGCGACGAGGAGCTCATGGCCGCCATGGCCCCCAGCCGCCGGTTCGGCAACCTTGAGGTCGGGTATTTTGAGGAGAAATTCGACGAGAAGATAGAGACCCAGTTCTCCGCCGTCACGGTGAAGCTCTCCGACAGCATGTATTTCGTGGTGTTCCGCGGCACGGACAACACCATCGTCGGGTGGAAGGAGGACCTGAACATGTCCTACCTGTGCCCCATACCCGGCCAGCTCCTGGCGGTGGACTACCTCCGGCGCGTGGCGTCAAAGGTGAAGGGCCGCCTCATATTGGGCGGCCACTCCAAGGGCGGCAACCTGGCGGTGTACGCCGGGGCCTTCTGCGGTGAGGAGATCCAGAGCCGCGTCGAGGCCATATTCAACTATGACGGCCCCGGATTTTTCGAGGACATCCTGAAAAGCCCCGGCTATCAGGCCATCTGTCCCAAAATACATACCTTCATCCCCCAGTCCTCCGTTGTCGGTATGCTCCTGGGCCACGGGGAGGAGTCGATCGTCGTCCACAGCGGCGAGACCGGCCTCCACCAGCACGACGTCTACTCCTGGTGCGTCCGCGGCGCGAGATTTGTGAACCTGGGCACCGTCACCGGCGGCAGCAGATTCGTGGACTCCGCCATGAAGGGCTGGATCGCCGAGATGACCCCGGAGCAGTTCGAGCAGTTCGCCAACGCCATCTATACCGTGATGGAGAACACCAACGCCCACACCCTCCACGAGATGCGAGAAAATTGGCTCGACTCCGCCCTGAGCATGGCGCGCTCCGTGGGCAACATGGACGAGACCACAAGAAAAGCCGTCATCGAGTCCCTGAAAATGCTCGCCCGCAACGCCACCCGCACCGCCAAACCCGACCGCCCCGACAAACACCCCCAAAAATAAAAGCCCCCCACCCGAACGGCCTTTCCCATTCCCCACGGAGCAAAGACACCTCTTTTATCGGGGATACAGAAAACGGCGAGGAAACGGTAAATGAGGTATTCGCGGCGGCTATGGGGTTGATGGACGAGTTTGATGCCGAGGGGAAGGCTTGGGAATAAAGGAAAAGTCCCGTAACCGTTGTGGTTACGGGACTTTCTTACTTGGTGCGAGAGATGAGACTTGAACTCACACGTCATTCGACACACGCACCTCAAACGTGCCTGTCTGCCTATTCCAGCACTCTCGCAAAGCAATAGATATTATAGCAGAAACTTTTTGTTTGTCAACATAAAAATTCCCCTTTTAAGAAGAAAAATTTTCTCAAAGGGGTTGACATTGACAATATATTCTTGGTATAATAAACTGATTTTATGTCCCCCATCGAATGGGGCTACCTATCCATTATTTTTATCTTCCCGCTAATAATAGCACAAAATGGGAGAAAAAATCAATAGCGTACACAAAGAATTTTACAACTCACCCGGGAGTATCAACGACGGGCGGGGAGTAGGGGAAACAACAATAAGGAGTGAAGTCAGTGCCAAAGGATGTATGGTACGGCAAGACCCTGCGAAAGAGTTTTGCCAAGTCGCAGGAGGTCCAGGAGATGCCAAATCTTCTGGAGATCCAGAAGGATTCCTACAACTGGTTTTTGGAGACCGGGCTTCGGGACGTGTTCAAGGACGTGGCGGCCATTACCGACTACACGGGAAATCTGGAGCTCACCTTCCTTGATTACCGGATGGACGAGCAGCCCAAGTACTCCGTGGAGGAGTGCAAGGCCAGGGACGTGACCTATGCCGCCCCCATCAGGGTCAGCGTGTGTCTGCGCAACAAGGAGACCGAGGAGATAAAGGAGCAGGAGATCTTTATGGGGGACTTCCCCATAATGACCGACGGCGGCACCTTTGTCATCAACGGCGCGGAGCGTGTCATCGTATCCCAGATCATTCGCTCGCCCGGCGTCTATTATGAGCGCAGCTTGGACAAGACCGGCACGCCCATCTACGCCACCACGGTCATACCCTACCGCGGCGCGTGGCTGGAGTATGAGACGGACGCCCAGGATATGTTCAACGTCCGCATCGACAAGAACCGCAAGCTCCCCATAACATGCTTTTTGAGGGCCTGCGGACTTCGCACCGACGATCCAAATACGTGGCTGTCCGCCTCAGGCGCGGAGATGGGCGCCGACACCAACGAGAAGCTTGCCGAGATCTTCGGGCAGGATGAGCGTATGACCTCCACCATTGAGAAGGACGCCTGCCGCACCCGTGAGGAGTCGCTACTTGAGATCTACCGCAAGCTCCGCCCGGGCGATCCCCCCACCATCGACTCCGCCGAGACGCTGCTCTATAACCTGTTCTTCGACCCGAGAAGGTACGACATATCCATCGCCGGCCGTTATAAGTTCAACAAGAAGCTGGCGGTCTGGACGCGTATCATCGGCAAGAAGCTCACCCGGCCCATCGCCGACCCCCTGACGGGCGAGATCGTGGCCGAGGCCGGTGAGGTAATAAGCCGCAAGCGCGCCGAGGAGCTTGATAAGCTCGGCATTATCGAGGCCTTCGTCGAGGCCGAGGCCGGTCACGAGGTGAAGGTGTTCTCCAATGGCATGGTGTGGCTCGACAGGTTCGTGGACTTCGATCCCCTTAAAGAGCTGGGGCTCAAGGAGCGGGTGCGCTGGTTGGTGCTGAAGGACCTCATGGACAAATACTCCGGCGAGGAGCTGAAGGAGGCCATCCGGGAGAAAATGGCGCTTCTGGTGCCCAAGTTCATCATCCCCGACGACATATTTGCCAGCGTCAACTACCTCAACACCCTGGCCCACGGAGCGGGCAACGTGGACGACATCGACCACCTGGGCAACAGGCGTTTAAGGTCCGTGGGAGAGCTCCTGCAGAACCAGTTCCGCGTGGGCTTTTCCAGGATGGAGAGGGTCATCCGCGAGCGCATGACCCTTCAGGACAACGACGTCATCACACCCCAGAGCCTTATAAATATACGGCCTGTGACCGCGGCCATAAAGGAGTTCTTCGGCTCCTCGCCGCTTTCGCAGTTCATGGATCAGAATAACCCCTTAGCGGAGCTCACCCACAAGAGGCGCCTTTCCGCCCTGGGCCCCGGGGGACTTTCCAGAGAGCGCGCGTCCTTCGACGTCCGCGACGTCCATTATAGCCACTACGGCCGCATGTGCCCGGTGGAGACCCCTGAGGGACCCAACATCGGACTTATATCTTACCTTGCGAGCTACGCCAAGGTCAACGAGTACGGCTTCCTTGTGGCGCCCTATCAGAAGGTCGATAAGGAGACCGGCAAGGTCACCGATGAGGTGGAATATCTCACCGCCGACGCTGAGGACCAGTTCTACGTCGCCCAGGCCAGCGAGCCCAGGGACGCCGAGGGCAGGCTCCTCAACCAACGTATAATCTGCCGCCACAGGGACGAGATCATTGACGTGGACCGCAAGAGGGTGGATTACATCGACATTTCCCCCCGTCAGATGGTGTCCGTGGCGACGGCGATGATACCCTTCCTCCAGAACGACGACGCCAACCGCGCCCTAATGGGCGCCAACATGCAGCGCCAGGCGGTGCCCCTCATGGTCACCGAGGCGCCTATCGTCGCCACGGGTATCGAGCACAAGTGCGCCATTGACTCCGCCGTTTCCATCCTGGCTGAGGGCGACGGCGTGGTCACCTACGTCGACGCCGACACCGTCACGGTGCGCTATGACGACGGAAATATAAAGGACTATCACCTTATAAAATTCTCCCGCTCCAACCAGGGCACCTGCGTGAACCAGCGTCCCGCAGTGGACGTGGGCGAGCGGGTGCGGGACAAGGACGTGCTGGCCGACGGCCCCGCCACCTCAGGCGGCGAGCTGGCCCTGGGCAAGAACATCCTGGTGGGCTTTATGACCTGGGAGGGCTACAACTACGAGGACGCCATACTCCTGAATGAGCGCCTTGCCATGGAGGACGTGTTCACATCCATCCACATCGAGGAGCACGAGGTTGACGCCCGGGATACCAAGCTCGGACCCGAGGAGATCACCCGCGACATCCCCGGCGTGGGCGAGGACTCCCTCAAATATCTTGACGAGCGCGGCATAATCTCCATCGGCGCGGAGGTCCACGCCGGAGATATACTTGTGGGTAAGGTCACGCCCAAGGGCGAGACGGATCTTACCGCCGAGGAGCGGCTTTTGAGGGCCATCTTCGGTGAGAAGGCCCGGGAGGTCAGGGATACCTCTCTTAAGGTCCCTCACGGCGAGAGCGGCATAGTGGTGGACGTGAAGGTGTTCACCAGGGAGGCCGGCGACGAGCTGAACCCCTCAGTAAATCAGGTGGTCCGGGTCTACATCGCCCAGAAGCGCAAGATAAGCGTTGGCGACAAGATGGCCGGCCGCCACGGCAACAAGGGCGTTGTATCACGCATACTCCCCAAGGAGGATATGCCCTACATGCCCGACGGTACGCCCCTTGACATCGTCCTTAACCCCCTGGGCGTTCCGTCCCGAATGAATATAGGTCAGGTGCTGGAGGTCCACTTGGGCTACGCCGCCCAGGCTCTCGGCTGGAAGGTGGCGACGCCTATCTTCGACGGCGCCAACGAGCGGGAGATCCGGGATCTTCTGGGTCAGGCCGGTCTGCGCACCGACGGCAAGAGTGTCCTATACGACGGGCGTACCGGCGAGCCCTTCGATAACCCGGTCACCGTTGGATATGTATACTTCCTCAAGCTCCACCACCTGGTGGACGACAAGATCCACGCCCGTTCCACCGGACCATACTCGCTTGTCACACAGCAGCCTCTGGGCGGCAAGGCCCAGTTCGGCGGCCAGCGTTTCGGCGAGATGGAGGTCTGGGCCCTGGAGGCCTACGGCGCGGCATACACCCTTCAGGAGATACTGACTGTCAAGTCCGACGACGTGACGGGCCGTGTCCGCACCTACGAGGCCATAGTCAAGGGCCACAATATCCCCAAGCCCGGTGTGCCCGAGTCCTTCAAGGTCCTTATTAAGGAGCTCCAGTCCCTCTGCCTGGACGTGAACGTCCTTGACGAGGCCGGTAATCCCATTGAGCTCCGCGACGATGAGGAGGACGAATACGCCCACGGCTTCAGGGACGTGGAGAACGAACGCTACTCCTCCTCCGACGACGAGTTTGAGTCCAACGGCTTCGGCATCGAGGACGTGGACATTGACGAGGAGGACGGGGACGATGAGGACGACTTCGGACTTCTGTCTGACTATGACGACGAGGAAGAGGACGGGGAAGCCGATGTTTTTGATGAGGAGGACGAGGAAATATGAGCTACGCTCCTTTTGACTCTATTCAGATTTCTATCGCGTCACCCGAGAAGATACGTGAGTGGTCCTACGGCGAGGTGAAAAAGCCGGAGACCATCAACTACCGCACCCTGAAGCCCGAGCGCGACGGCCTTTTCTGCGAGCGCATCTTCGGGCCCACCAAGGACTGGGAGTGCCACTGCGGGAAGTATAAGAAAATACGCTATAAGGGCAAGATCTGCGACCGCTGCGGCGTGGAGGTCACCAGGGCCAAGGTCAGAAGGGAACGCATGGGCCACATCGAGCTGGCCGCCCCTGTGAGCCACATCTGGTATTTCAAGGGCATCCCCTCCAGGCTGGGACTTATGCTGGACCTGACTCCCCGGGTACTTGAGCGGGTACTGTACTTCGCGGCGTATATCGTCACGGATCCCGGCGATACGCCCCTTATGAAAAATCAGCTCCTCAGCGAGACCGAGTACCGGGACATGAGGGAGAAGTACGAGAACGACTTCCGCGCCGGTATGGGCGCCGAGGCCATAAAGGAGCTCCTCAGCGAGATCGACTGCGCGGAGCTGTCAGCTCAGCTCCGGGAGGAGCTTAAGACCGCCGGGGGCCAGAAGAAGGCCAAGATCGTCAAGCGCCTTGAGGTGGTGGAGAGCTTCCTCAAATCCGGCAACAGGCCGGAGTGGATGATAATCGACGCTCTGCCCGTTATCCCGCCGGACATCCGGCCCATGGTACAGCTGGACGGCGGCCGGTTCGCCACGTCGGACCTCAACGATCTCTATCGCCGGGTCATCAACAGGAACAACCGCTTAAAGAGACTTCTTGAGCTCCACGCCCCGGACATCATCGTCCGGAACGAGAAGCGTATGCTCCAGGAGGCCGTGGACGCCCTTATGGACAACGGCCGCCGCGGCAGAGCCGTCACCGGAGCAAACTCCAGGCCCTTAAAGTCCCTTTCCGATATGCTCAAGGGCAAGCAGGGACGCTTCCGCCAGAACCTTCTGGGTAAGCGCGTGGACTACTCCGGACGAAGCGTTATCGTTGTGGGCCCGGACCTGAAGCTCTATCAGTGCGGCGTACCCAAGGAGATGGCCATCGAGCTCTTCCGGCCCTTCGTAATGAAGAAGCTGGTTGAGGACGGCGTCGCCAACAACATCAAATCCGCCAAGAAGATGGTGGACCGTGGCCGCACTGAGGTCTGGGACGCCCTTGAGGTGGTCATAAAGGAGCACCCGGTGCTTTTAAACCGCGCGCCAACACTTCACCGTCTGGGCATCCAGGCATTTGAGCCGGTGCTGGTAGAGGGCAGGGCCCTGAAGCTCCATCCCCTGGTGTGTACCGCCTTCAACGCCGACTTCGACGGCGACCAGATGGCTATACACGTGCCCCTTTCAAGTGAGGCCCAGGCCGAGGCCCGCATACTCATGCTCTCGGCCCACAACCTTCTGCATCCCCGTGACGGCAAGCCTGTCACCGTGCCCACTCAGGACATGGTCCTCGGTTCCTATTACCTCACCTTCGTCCGGGAGGAGAAGGGCACAGGCAAGGCTTTCGTATCACCGGATGAGGCCATCATGGCCTATCAGTCCGGCGATGTGGGCATGCACTCGCCCATCAAGGTCCGTATGAGGAAGGTCATTGACGGCGTGGAGCACGTTGGGCTAATCGACACTACCGTGGGCCGCATAATATTCAATAACCCCATCCCGCAGGACCTGGGCTTTGTGGATCGCACCGATCCCGAGCACGCGCTGGATCTGGAGGTGGATTTCAAGGTCGGCAAGAAGCAGCTGGAGAAGATAATCGACCGTTGCATCGAGAAGCACGGCTTTGAGATAAGCGTCGAGATGCTTGACGCGGTGAAGGCCCAGGGCTATAAATACTCCACCCAGGGCGCTATAACCATTTCCATCGCCGATATGACTGTACCTGAGGAGAAGCAGACGCTCATCTCCGCCTCCGAAAAGAAGGTCGTTGAGATAGAGAGTCTCTATCACCGGGGCTTCATCACCGACGACGAACGCTACCGCTTAGTGGTCCACGAGTGGGAGGAGACCACCAAGAAGGTCACCGACGCCCTTCAGAGCTCCCTTGACGAGTTCAACCCCATCTATATGATGGCCGACTCCGGCGCCCGCGGCTCCATGGCCCAGATACGCCAGCTTGCGGGTATGCGCGGACTTATCGCCAATACCGCCGGTAAGACCATCGAGATACCCATAAAGGCCAACTACCGCGAGGGCCTTACGGTCCTTGAGTACTTCATCTCCAGCCGCGGCGCCCGTAAGGGCCTTGCCGATACGGCCCTTCGTACCGCCGACTCCGGATACCTCACACGCCGAATGGTCGATGTTTCTCAGGACGTGATCATCCGCGAGCACGACTGCGGCACCCACGAGGGCATCATGGTGGCGGAGAAGGTGGAGAACGGCCAGGTCGTCCAGACCTTTGCCGAGTCCGTCCACGGACGCTATCCCGCCGACGACATAGTCGATCCGGCCACCGGCGAGGTCCTCTTCGACCGTGACCATATGCTCCTGAAGAGCGACGCCGAGATCCTGGAGGCCCACGGCATCCACGAGGTCAAGGTCCGCTCGGTCCTCACCTGCGAGGCCCGGAGCGGCGTCTGCGCCCACTGCTACGGCCTGAACCTGGCCACCGGCGAGACGGTGAACGAGGGCGAGACCGTTGGCGTTATCGCCGCCCAGTCCATCGGCGAGCCGGGCACACAGCTCACAATGCGTACCTTCCACACCGGCGGCGTGGCCGGAGGTGAGACGGGCGTTGAGATCACCCAGGGCCTTCCCCGTGTTGAGGAGCTTTTCGAGGCGAGACGTCCCAAGAAGATGGCGACCCTCTCCGAGATCGACGGCGTCGTGTCCATGGAGGAGACCCACAAGGGCGCGCTGGTCCAGATCACTGTTACAAATCCCGAGGACGGAGACCTGAGGGTCTACTCAGTGGCCCACTCCTCCGGTATCAGGGTCAAGGAGGGCGACAGCGTCAAGCGCGGCGATATGCTGACCTCCGGCGCTCTCAATCCACACGACATCATGGCGATACTTGGCCGTGACGCCACCCAGAAGTACCTCATCAACGAGGTCCAGAAGGTCTACCGTCAGCAGGGCGTGGACGTGTCCGATAAGCACATCGAGATCATCGTCCGCCAGATGCTGAGAAAGGTCCGGGTGGAGGATCCCGGCGACACGGATCTCCTGTCCGGGTCCATGGTGGACATCCTTGACGTCCGCGCCGAGGTGGATAAGCTCCGTGAGCGGGAGGCCGCGGGCGAGGAAGTCAGGTATCCCACCTACGAGCAGCTGCTCATGGGCATCACGAAGGCGTCTCTCGCCACCGACAGCTGGATGTCCGCCGCCTCCTTCCAGGAGACCACTAAGGTCCTGACGGAGGCCGCCTCAAAGGGCAAGGTGGATAAGCTCATCGGCCTTAAGGAGAACGTCATAATCGGTAAGCTCATCCCCGCCGGCGCCGGCCTGGCACTCTACCGCTCCGTGGCCGATCCCAAGGATATTCAGGACGCGGTCCCCGCGGATACCGCCGAGACTGCCGAGCCCGAGGAGCCCGAGGTCGACCTCTCCGCCCTCCTGAACGCAGGTAACGCAATATAAGATATAAATAAATATAATTAAAAAGCAGCCGCTCCCGTGGGAGCGGCTGCTTTTTGCCCTGCTGATTACGGAGAAGAGGGGGGACGGTTGACTTTGACGGGCGGCGGAATTATAATATTAAAAAAGACAGAGGGGGGACGGGCATGGAAAAAGAGACGGTCGACGCCTATGTGCGGATACTCAGGGAGGAGCTTGTACCGGCCATGGGCTGTACGGAGCCCATCGCGGTGGCCTATGCCGGGGCGGTGGCCCGAAAAACATTGGGGGACGAGCCTGACCGGGTGGAGCTTTTGGTCAGCGGAAATATAATAAAGAACGTCAAGAGCGTCATCGTGCCCCACACCGGCGGCAGGAGGGGCCTGGAGGTAGCTGTGGCCGTGGGCATATGCTGTGGCGACGCCGGACGGGAGCTCCAGGTCATATCGGATGTGGAGGACAAGGATCTGTCCGCGATGGACGGATTTTTGAGTACCGTGCCCATAAGCGTATCGGAGTCGCCCTCGCCGTGCCCCTTTGACATACAGGTGACAGTTGGGCGGGGGAAGAACAGCGCCTTTGTGCGCGTCGTCGGGACCCATACGAACATCGTGCGCGTGGAGCGCGACGGCCGGGTGCTGGTGGACAGGCCCTTTACGGAGGACACGGTCCAGACGGACTCCGACCGGGAGAAGCTGAATGTCAGGGACATTGTGGAGTTTGCGGATTCCGTGGACCTGGAGCTTGTCCGGGAAACTCTGGAGCGGCAGATAGAGCTGAACATGGACATAGCCGAGGCCGGTATGCGGGGCCATTACGGGGCGGAGATCGGCAAGATACTCATACGATCCTACGGAAACTCCGTCCAGAACAGGGCCAAGGCTTACGCCGCCGCCGGGTCTGACGCAAGGATGAACGGCTGTGAAAAGCCGGTGGTCATAAATTCCGGCTCCGGGAACCAGGGATTGACGGCCAGTGTGCCAGTAATAATATACGCCCGGGAGTGCGGCGTCAGTGAGGAACAGCTTCTGCGGGCACTGCTTGTCTCGAACCTTGTGACCATACATCTCAAAACGGGCATCGGGAGTCTGTCGGCCTACTGCGGCGCTACCAGCGCCGGTGCCGGTGCCGGAGCGGGGATATGCTATCTCTACGGCGGGGGCTATGACGAGGTGGCACACACGGTGGTCAACGCCCTGGGAATAAACTCAGGTATGCTCTGCGACGGCGCCAAGGCCAGCTGTGCCGCCAAGATCGCCTCGGCGGTGGAGGCGGGGCTACTTGGTATGCAGATGTACATGCACGACAGCGAATTTAAATCCGGAGAGGGCCTTACAGCCAGAAGCGTGGAGGACACCATCCGCGCTGTATCGGAGGTGGCCAGAGAGGGTATGCGTGAGACCGACAGACATATAATCCACCAGATGATAAGCAATAACTGATCGAATATAAGAAAAGCCACGGTCACATCGGCCGTGGCTTTTATATTTTTGGGTTTTTACGCCGTCAGCACCGCGACGGAGTACATGGGGAGGGTAAGCTTACCGCTATCAAGGGTCGGGGCCTCGGCGGTGGTCACGAGACCGGCGGCGATGGTGGTGAGGTTCAGGGCGGACACGTCGACGGTCCGGGACTCCGAGGAGATGTTGAATACGACGGTCACGCTGTCGCCGTTGTAAGTCTTGGTCAAAACGCAGACATTGTCGTCCGACAGGCCCTCGACCATATCGGCGAGGCCGTGGGAGATGGCGGGGATGGAATTTCTTATTTTCAGGGCCTGAATGGTGAAGTTGAGGATGGAGTTGCCGTCATTGCTCTGGAGCTCCTGGCTTTCATACTTCATCCTTACGCTGTCCATGCCCTTCGGCCCGTCCGTCATGCCGGGGGCCTCGGGGTCGTCGCTCCAGTACATGGGGGCCCGCTTGTTCTCGTCCTTGCCGGAGCCCTTCATGCCAAGCTCCTCGCCGTAGTAGGTGAAGGAAGCGCCGGACATGAGCAGGTTCATGGCAAGGCCCATCTTCGTCTGGTTCTCGCTGAAGTCACCGGCGTAGTAGCCGGCGGAGCGACCCATGTCGTGGTTGGCGTAGAAGGGGGCGTCGATGTATTCCCCGGCGGCGGCAAATGCAGCCTGGGCGGTCTCAATGGCCGAGCCGTAGGCGTTGGCGGGAGAGGCACCCTTGGCGACCTTGGAGATGACACCGGTGGAGTCGGCGAAGGCAAAGTTGAAAACGCTGTCTATGCCACTGCGGTAGTAGGAGGCGTAGGTGTTAAGGTCGTTCCAGACCTCCGCCACTATGTAGGCATCCGGGTTCTTTGCCTTTACCACGCCGTTGAACCAGCTTAAAAAGGCGATGTTGCTCTCTGGGTCGCCGGAGAAGAACTCCTTGGCGGCGTCCAGCCGGAAGCCGTCCACGCCCATGTCGAGCCAGTATTCCGCAATGGCCGCGAGCTCGGCCCGCACCGCCACGCAGGAGAGGTCGAGATCCGGCATTTCGCTCCAGAAGGGGGCCTCGTAATACCACTCGGTGCCGGGCACGTTGTAGCTCGTGGCGCTCATCTCCCGGGAGAAGTTGTAGTACTCCACATAGGGGCAGACGGACGGATCGGGCTCAGCGCCGGGGGCCAGGGAGCGAAGATACTCACAGGCGGAGGTGAACCAGGGGTGCTGGGAGGAGGTGTGGTTCATCACAAGGTCCATGATGACCCTTATGCCCCTCCCGTGACAGGCGTCGAGCAGGGCCTTGAAGTCCTCTAAGGTCCCGTACTCCGGGTCTATGTCCATGTAGTCCTTCACGTCGTACTTGTGATAGGTGGGGGAGGGGTTCACGGGCATGAGCCATATGCCTGTGGCGCCCAGGTCCGTGTTTGTATCCGGGTCCCCGTCGTTTATGTAGTCCAGCTTCTCAATGACGCCCTGAAGGTCGCCCACTCCGTTGCCGTCGGAGTCGCAGAAGCTGTATACGAATATCTCATAGAAGCTGCGGTACTTGTCGTCGAGATCCGACGGCGTGAGCTCACCGTTGAGGGTATCCATGACCTGAAGGGCCGTGCTCTGGGGCTGGACGGGCTCCGATCCTTCCTCCGGAGCGGGGTCGTCGGTCTGCTCCGGACCTGAGGGCGTGGGGGGCTCGGGGTCGGGCTCCGTACCGCCGGCCGAGCAGGCGGAAAGGAGCATTACCAGAGCTAAAAGCAGTGAATATAGGCGTATTTTACTCATATATCTTATCCTCCTGGCGGAAAAGGCATAGCCTTTGCCGGTCTATTTTTCCCACTGGTCGACCGGCAGACCGGTGAGGTACCGCCGGACCATATCAAGAGCGTGATTTACTGCCGCGGTACGGACCCTGTCACGGCCCTGACCGAGGTGCAGTGACCGGACGGCGCCGCCCGTCCCGGCGGACAGGGCCACATATACGGTGCCGACAGGCAAACCGGACTCGTCGGTGTCGGGACCGGCGATGCCGGTGATGCCGATGCCGAGATCCGAGCCGAACCTCTCCCGGACGCCACGGGCCATGGCGGCGGCCACCTCGGCACTGACGACGCCGTGGGAGGCGATAAGGTCCGCCGGTACGCCGAGGATGGCGGATTTGGAGGGGACGGCGTAGGTCACGGCCCCGCCCAGATACACCTGGGAGGCACCGGGCAGATCGGTCACGCGCTTTGACAGCAGTCCGCCAGTGCAGCTCTCGGCGGCGGCCAGGGTCAAGTTTTGCTGTTTGAGGAGTCCGAATACCGTGTTCTCAAGGGTGTCGGTGTCGATGCCGTAGACGCAGTTGCCGAGCTTAGAGCGGACCTCGGCGATGACCGGGGCCATCATGGCCTCGGCCTCCCCGTCGGTTTCCGCCATGGCGGTGACACGGAGCCGCACCTCGCCGGATTTGGCATAGGGGGCCAGGGTGGGATTTTTGAGCCGGAGCATGGTGTCACGGAGCTTATCCTCCACATAGGACTCGCCAAGGCCGAAGATGTGTATGTTGTGGCTGACTATCTCAAGAGTAGATAGCCGGCGTAAGTACGGCATGGCACAGGAGCGGAACATGGGCACACACTCCGAGGGCGGCCCGGGGAGCATCAGCACCCGGACGCCGTCGGCCTCAAAGGCGCACCCGGGGGCGGTGCCGTGGTCGTTGTGGAAAACGACGCACCCCTCGGGGAGCATGGCCTGCTGAAAGTTGTTGTCGGTCATCTGATGACTGCGCAGGCGCTTTTCGAAGTACTCGCGGATCTCCTGGGCCTCGTGTTCGTCGAATATGAGCTTTTTTCCAAAGGCCTCCGCCAATGTCTGTTTCGTAAGGTCGTCACAGGTGGGCCCCAGGCCCCCGGTGGTTATGATTATGTCGGCCCTCTCCCTGGCGATGGCCACGGCGGACTTGAGCCTTTCCGGGTTGTCGCCGACCACGGTGTGGAAATAAACGTTGATGCCGATCTCGCTGAGCATCTGGGATATGTCCATGGCGTCGGTGTTGACGATGTTGCCGAGCAGGAGCTCCGTGCCTACGGATATTATTTCGGCTGTGTGGGTCATGGTAAAACCTCCGATAAGGCGACTGTTCTACTTTTTGTCGCGCTGAAAGTATTTATCCAGCTTCTCCCTCATGTCGTCCGGCATACCGGTTTTAACGGGGAGGAATTTGGCGTTGGCGACGCGGCTTATTATCCCGGCGGAGAAGTCCGCGATGTCCGCCATGGAGTCGGCGGAGAGGGGATAGAGCAGGTCGTTGTGGACGTGGATGTCCGCGGTGAGGGTCCGGCGGGTGATGCCGAGCGCGGGTATGTCCCTGTCGGCGAAGGGGGCGGAGTCGGAGGAGTGGACCTTCTGCACGAGGTTCGCGGACCAGCCGACCTCCCGGGCGTACTGGCGGGCGAAATCCATAAGATCGTCGCCGCCGGTGACGTAGATCTCATTGGGCCCCAGAACAGTGCCGCACATATCGAAATTAAAGCAGAATTTGATTTGTGGGATGAGCTCCTCGTGCTTCTCGATCCACGCCTTGGAGCCTAAAAGCCCCTGCTCCTCACTGCCGCACCATATAAACTGAAGTGTGCGCCTGGCCGGGTGCTCGACAAAATACCTGTAGAGGGCCATGAGGTTGGAGGCGCCTGTGGCGTTGTCCCAGGAGCCGGTGCCAACGGGGACGGAGTCATAGTGGGCGGTGAGAACTATCACCTCGTCGGGGGAGCAGGTCCCCGGCACCAAGGCCAGCACGTCCCTGGAGGTGTGCTCCACGTCGCGCTGGGTCAGGGTGAGGCGGAGCAGATCGGCCTTCTGGCGGACGAGCTCCGTGGCGTCCCGGGACGAGATGGCAAAGCCGGGTATCCGCCCCACCTCCTGCATCTTCGGCCGGATGGTCCGGGAGTACATGTCTAAGGGGCTTTCCTCATCGTACCACTTACCGGAGAAGGTGATAAAAGCGCCGGCCTTTTTTTCGAAGAGGAGCTTGTAGCTGTCAAAGGTCAGGCCGTTGAGCATGACGGCATAGCCCTCAAGGGACTCCACATCCAGATAGTCCTCCTCCACACCGCGGGGGGCGTAGAGAAACTTGAGCTCCGCGCCCCCCTGGGGAAGGGAGCCGGAGAGCCAGTATGGCACACACTCGATGTCACGCGTAAAGGGCGACAGGACGCTGACGGAGCTTTCGTCCACGTCGGAGGCGGGGACGGAGAAGTCCATAAGCTCGCCCTTGCCGCCGGCGGCCGCTATCTCCTCAAGCAGTATATTGGCGGCCCGGAGCTCATCCTCCGTACCGCCGTAACGGGAAAAGCTGAGCTTTTCCACAAGCGACATCTGATAATTTCCGCTTTCCATATTTTACTCCTATCTGGAAATTACTATTCCCTCTGTATTCTCCAGGGCCTCCCGGCAAAGACTCTCTATATCCAGCGGTGCCTCGGCAGCTATGACGTCCTCCAGTCTCGGCTTCGTCCGGGGATGACGTGGGGTGAAAACGGTACAGCAATCCTCATAGGGCAGGATGCTCGTCTCAAAGGTGCCTATTTTCCGGGCGATCTCGATTATCTCCCGCTTGTCCATGCACACAAGGGGCCTGAGGACGGGGATCTTTACCGGCTCCTGCGTCACCGCCATGGCCTGCATGGTCTGGCTCGCCACCTGGCCAAGACTTTCGCCGGTGATTATGGCGCCGCAGTTGTCCCGAAGGGCGATCATCTCGCATATACGCGTCATAAACCGGCGCATTATAACGGTGAAATATTCCTCCGGGCACTTATCCCGTATTTCCTCCTGAATGTGGGTGAAGGGCACGACCTCAAGCTTCATCCGTCCGCACCAGGGGGCAAGGATCTTCGCAAGGTCGATGACCTTCTGCTTGGCGAGCTCAGAGGTGTAGGGGAAGGAGAAGAAGTGCACAGGTATGATGTGGACGCCGCGCTTGGCGGTCATCCAGGTGCTCACGGGGCTGTCTATGCCGCCGGAGAGCATTGACACCGCGGAGCCGCAGGACCCGACGGGCATCCCGCCGGCGCCGAGGGCAGGAACGGAGTGGACATAGGCGGCGTTTTCACGTATCTCGATGTTCACCGTGAGCTCTGGAGCGTGGACGTCCACCGCCACCTCCGGGAAGGCGTCGGACAGAAGTCCCCCAACGTGCTGGCTCACCTGGATGCTTGTCATGGGGTAGGACTTGTCCGCCCGCTTGGTCTCGACCTTGAAGCTCCGGGCTCTTGAGAGGTCGTCGGCCAAATAGCTTTTCGCTACCTCAAATATGGCGTCCGGGTCCTTTGGCGCGGCGGCGGCCCGGACCACGGCCACACAGCCGAAGATCTGCTTTGCCGCCTCGAAGGCCTCGTCCATGTCGGCGTCACCGTCCAGGGGCTCCACATACACAGTGGATTGGGCGGAGTACACCCGGAAATTGCCTATATGCGCCATCCTCCGTCGGACGTTGGAGACGAGCCTGTCCTCAAAAATACGCCTGTTCAGGCCCTTCAGGACTATCTCGCCCTGCTTTAGTAAGATAAGATCGTTCAAATGAATGCTCCTTTGCCTTATGATGCCACGGTCATTTTTCCACTTTAAAATCGTAGGCTCTGTATTGTATGGCCTCCGCAAGATGCGGGGCCTTTATTTCCTCGCTCCCGGCAAGGTCCGCTATTGTCCTGGCCACCCGCAGGATGCGGTCGTGGCTACGGGCGGTGAGACCTAACCGATCAAAGGCGTTTTTCATAAGCTTCTCACCGGTCTCGTCCAGGGCGCAAAATTGTCTGAGGGGCTCCTGGCCCATCTGGGCGTTGCAGTCGATGCGGAGCTTTTTATACCGATCGCGCTGTATTTGCCTCGCGGCGTTGACCCTCGCTTTTATGGCCGCGCTGGGCTCCGCCGGGGCGCGCTCCCGGAGCTCGTCAAATTCCAGAGCCGGGACCTCGATGTGCATGTCTATGCGGTCAAGTAAGGGACCGGAGACCTTGGCCCTGTATGCCTCCACACTGGCCGCGGTGCAGGTACACCTGCCTGAGGGGTGGCCGAACCAGCCGCATTTGCAGGGATTCATGGCGCACACCAGCATGAAGCGGCTGGGGTAAGTGGCCGTCCCCGCGGAGCGGGAGATGGTGACACGGCCGTCCTCGATAGGCTGGCGAAGGGCCTCTATCACGTCCCGGTGAAATTCCGGGAGCTCATCAAGAAACAGGATGCCGTTGTGGGCCAGAGATATTTCCCCGGGCTGGAGCTGAGCGCCACCGGCCATGGCCGCGTGGGACATGGTGTGGTGAGGTGAACGGAAGGGGCGCTCGGACATTATTTTCCCGTCATTTACCGTCTTTCCCGCGGCGGAGTATATGGCGGTGGTCTCGAGCTGCTCGCGCCGGGACATGTCAGGCAATATGGTGGGGAGCCTCTTTGCCAGCATGGACTTGCCGGCGCCGGGAGGGCCGATGAGCAGTATGTTGTGGCCGCCGGCGGCGGCGACCTCCAGGGCTCTTTTTACGTTCTCCTGGCCCTTGACCTCGGAAAAATCCACGTCGTATGACGGACTTGACGGGGCGTCCTCACGGACGGCCGGGGCGATGGGCGCGCGGCCAGCCAGATGCTCCAGAAGCTCCGTGGCGTGGCGGACGGGGTAGACGGTGACGGACCCGGCAAAGCAGGCCTCCGCGGCGTTGAGGGCCGGAACGAAGAGCTCACGTACCCCGGTGCGGCCCGCGCGCATGGCCATGGACAGCACCCCGGGCACGGGACGGACCTCGCCGCTCAAGCTGAGCTCCCCGATGAAGGCCTGAGTGGGGGACAGAGGCTTTATGGCCCCGGAGGCGGCGAGGATGCTCAGGAAAACAGGCAGGTCATACATCGATCCGGCCTTTTTTGTGTCCGCGGGCGCCAGATTTACCGTGACGTGGGAGGGCGGGAATCTGTATCCGCAGCTCTTCACCGCGGCGCGCACCCGATCCCGGGATTCCTTCACCGCCGCGTCAGGCAGGCCGCCGATGTCGAATTTGGGAAGCCCGCCGGAGATGAAGCACTCCACCGACACGTCAAATCCCTCTATCCCGGCTATTCCGAAGGAGCGTACCTGTGGGACTACCATATACATGTCTCCTTAACTCGATTTTATTTCTCGCCTCTGGCGCAGAGGAAGTAGGGCAGGGCTACGAACAGGGCCGCGCCGAAGATGTTGCCGATGGTGACGACGCCGACCTGGCAGACATATTCCCAGATGCCGGCGGAGCCGTCGATGAGTGCCACGCCCAGGGTAGACATGTTTGCCACGGAGTGCTCAAAGCCGCAGACCATGAATACCATTATACACCAGAAAACCATGATGAGCTTCCCGGACTCGCTTTTCATCCGGAAACCGCACCACACCGCGAGGCACACCAGGATGTTGCACAGGACCCCGCGCATGAACATCTGGGGGATGGTGAGGGAAAGCTTGGTCATAGCGGTCGCGGCGAAGAAGGAGGCGGTGGCGCCGGATACGAGGCCGGTGGCGTAGTATAGGAGCACGGCTATCCACGCTCCGGCAAGATTTCCAAGCCAGCACACCAGCCAAAGGCGCATGGCGTCCACGAGCTTCACCCTGCGGGTGAACACCCCCACAGCCATGACCATGTTGTTGCCGGTGAAGAGCTCGCTCCCGGCCATTATAACGAGGCTCAGGGCGGCGGAGAAAACCACCGCCATGAGAAGCTTCCCGTACCCGCCGGAGGCAGAAAGCAATCCCCCGACAGTGGTGGCGGTAAAGCCCCCAAAGGCCACGAACATCCCGGCCAGGATACTGGCCGATATGTACCCCAACGGGGAGCGGCGCATGAACTCCAGCTTGTTTACGGCGGCATCAGAGACGGCGTCAATATCTTTTTTGAACACGGTTTTGCCCCCTTGAGCGATTAGTTGCCACCATTATACACCATAAATCTCCCCGTGTCATGCTTTTTGGCGGAATTTGTGTTGCCTTGGAACGGGAATTTTTATATAATTACGTTGAGAGAGGAGAAGGAGGCGCGAATATGGCGATCTTTAAATTGCTTTTGGCTGTTTTGGCCCTTCTGAATACTAACCCGGAAAGCCGTGAGACGCTTTTTCCGAAGCTCACGCCGGTGACCATGTCCTTCGTTGGCGACTGTACCATCGCCACCCAGAAGGGCGGGAGCGGGCCGGGGACCTTCAACAGATACGCCATGGACAACCCGCCGGAATATTTCCTTGAGAAGGTGGCGCCCATATTTGAAGAGGACGATTTCACCGTTGTAAACTGCGAAAACGTCCTTTCAGATAACGACCTTGCCATGACAGACAAGGGCTCTGATACGGCATTCTGGTTCAAGGGCCCGGCCTCCAGCGCCAGGATATTCTCCTCATCCTCGGTAGAGGTGGTGGGGTTTTCCAATAACCACGCGAACGACTACGGCCCACAGGGCCAGATCGACACGATCAACGCCCTGGAGGCGGAGGGGCTGACGGTGGCAAAACATCTGACGCCCTGTTATCTTGAGAAGGACGGCTTCAGGATAGGCATACTGGCCTGCCGGATAAGGTGGGAAAACCACGAAAGGGAGATCTACGGCCTTCTGGAGGAGATGAAGGCAAATTCGGACATTCAGATCATATACACCCACGGCGGAGGGGAGGGGACACACGTCATCGACGAGTGGCGGAAAAAGGGATTCCGTGACCTTATCGACCGTGGGGCGGACCTTGTCATATGCTCCCACCCACATATGCTCCAGCCGGTGGAGCACTATAACGGCGGGATGATAGTATACAGCCTTGGCAACTTCTGCTTCGGCGGGAACAGCCACCCGGAGAATGCCACGGCCATATATCAGGTGAGGCTCCTGAAAACGCCATGGGGGATAATATCCGATGACAGGATCATACCCTGCCGGGTATATACGGGTTCAGTCAACAACTATCAGCCCTGCCCCATCGCCGAGGACGACCCGGCATACCAAAAGATCGTGGACTATATGAACGGGGAGAGGGAGCGGCCCACCTGAGGACCGTTTGTAAGATGTCCTAAAATTACACTTCAAAAACGTAAATTTCTATTTACATTGCAGAGGAAACGTGATAAAATTCACAAAGATGAGTCATTGCGCCCATCGATCAATCGTTCTTTAAAATTTTTAACATAAGGAGAGAAGAACATGGCGAGAAAATTCAAGTCCATGGACGGTAACAACGCGGCCGCGTGGGTATCCTACGCGTTTACCGAGGTTGCGGGCATTTACCCGATCACACCGTCCAGCCCCATGGCAGACTACGTGGACCAGTGGGCTGCCGCGGGTCAGAAGAACATTTTCGGAACTACCGTAAAGGTAGTGGAGATGCAGTCCGAGGCAGGCGCCTCCGGTACGGTGCACGGCTCCCTTGCGGCCGGTGCTCTTACCACTACATATACCGCCTCTCAGGGCCTCCTTCTGATGATCCCCAACATGTATAAGATCGCCGGTGAGCTGCTCCCCTGCGTCTTTCATGTTTCCGCCCGTACCGTGGCCAGCCACGCCCTCAACATCTTCGGCGACCACTCCGACGTGATGGCCTGCCGTCAGACCGGCTTTGCCATGCTGGCTGAGGGCTCCGTCCAGGAGGTCATGGACCTGGCTCCCGTGGCGCACCTGGCCGCCATCAAGGGAAGGGTTCCCTTCATCAACTTCTTTGACGGCTTCCGTACCTCCCACGAGATCCAGAAGATCGCCGTCTGGGATTACGAGGACCTGAAGGAAATGGTGGATATGGACGCCGTTGAGGCGTTCCGTGCCCACGCCCTGAACCCCGAGCATCCCAACATGCGCGGCTCCCACGAGAACGGCGACATCTTCTTCCAGCACCGTGAGGCCTGCAACAAGTATTACGAGGCCCTGCCCGCGGTCGTCGAGGAGTATATGGACAAGATCAATGCCAAGCTCGGCACTGACTATAAGCTCTTCAACTACTACGGCGCTCCCGACGCTGACCGCGTCATCGTGGCCATGGGCTCCATCTGCGACGTGACCGACGAGGTCATCGACTACATGAACGCCCACGGCGAGAAGGTCGGTATCATCAAGGTCCGCCTTTATCGTCCCTTCGCCGCCGACAAGTTCGTGGCGGCCATCCCCCAGAGTTGCAAGAAGCTGGCTGTCCTGGACCGCACCAAGGAGCCCGGCTCCCTGGGCGAGCCTCTCTATCTCGACGTTGTCACTGCTCTTGCCGCCGCCGGACGTAACGACATCAAGGTCGTTGGCGGCCGTTACGGCCTGGGCTCCAAGGACACTCCTCCCTCCAGCGTCTTTGCTGTCTACAAGGAGCTTTCCAAGAGCGAACCCAAGCATCAGTTCACCATCGGCATCGTCGATGACGTTACCAACATGTCCCTTGCCGAGGAGCCCGCTCCCAACACCGCCTCCGAAGGCACCATCGAGTGCAAGTTCTGGGGCCTTGGCGGCGACGGCACCGTGGGCGCCAACAAGAACTCCATCAAGATCATCGGCGACTACACCGACAAGTACGTCCAGGCCTACTTCCAGTATGACTCCAAGAAAACCGGCGGCGTGACTATCAGCCACCTCAGATTCGGCGACAAGCCCATCAAGAGCCCCTATTACATCAACAAGGCCGACTTCGTTGCCTGCCACAACCCCAGCTACATCACCAAGCGTTATCCCATCGTCCGTGACGTGAAGCCCGGCGGGACTTTCCTCATCAACTGCCAGTGGACTCCCGAGGAGCTCAGCCACCATCTGGATTCCGCTTCCAAGCGTTACATCGCCAAGAACAACATTCAGGTCTATACCATCAACGCCATCGATCTGGCCATCCAGGTCGGCATGGGCAAGCGCACCAATACCATCCTTCAGTCCGCCTTCTTCACCCTGGCTAAGGTCATGCCCCAGGAGGAGGCCATCCAGCACATGAAGGACGCCGCCACCAAGTCCTACTCCAAGAAGGGCATGGACATCGTGGCCAACAACCACAAGGCCATTGACGCCGGCGCCACCGCTTTCGTCAAGATCGACGTCCCCGCCGACTGGGCCAACGCCCAGGATGAGCCCGCCGCCGTCACCCACGAGGGCCGGCCCGAGGTCGTAAAGCAGGTCGTCAATATCATGGAGCCCGTGGGCCGCATGGACGGCGACAGCCTGCCGGTCAGCGCCTTCATGGATCACGTGGACGGCCAGTTCGAGCAGGGCGCCTCCGCCTATGAGAAGCGCGGCGTTGCCGTCACCGTTCCCCACTGGGACGAGACAAAGTGCATCCAGTGCAACAACTGCGCATATGTCTGCCCCCACGCTACCATCCGTCCCTATGCCATGACCGCCGAGGAGGTCGCCGCGGCTCCCACCACCATGAGGGCCGTTGACATCAAGGCCGGTAAGGGCAAGGGCGTCTATAAGTACACCATGGCTGTAAGCCCCCTGGACTGCATGGGCTGCGGCGTCTGCATCGGCCAGTGCCCCACCGGCGCCCTCACCATGGTTCCTCAGGAAGGCGAGCTTCCCGAGCAGGAGACCTTCAACTACTGCGTGGCGAAGGTCGCCGACAAGCCCGACATGATGGACAACACAGTCAAGGGCTCCCAGTTCCGCAAGCCGCTCCTTGAGTTCTCCGGCTCCTGCGCCGGCTGCGCCGAGACCAGCTACGCACGTCTTGTGACTCAGCTCTTCGGCGACCGTATGTACATCTCCAACGCCACCGGCTGCTCCTCCATCTGGGGCGGACCGGCCGCCACCTCGCCTTACACCGTCAACGCCGCCGGCCACGGCCCCGCTTGGGCCAACTCCCTCTTTGAGGACAACGCCGAGCACGGCCTTGGCATGTATCTTGGACAGAACGCCATCCGCAACCGCGCCGCCGACAAGGTCCGCGCCCTCATCGCCATCGAGTGGGCCACCCCCGAGATAAAGGCGACCGGCGCCAAGTGGCTTGAGACCATGGATGACGGCGAGGCCAACAAGGCCGCCACCGCCGCATTCGTGGCCGCCCTTGAGGACGGCATCTGCGATGGCTGCCAGTGCGACGCCTGCGTCCTCGCCCGCGAGATACTCAAGGACAAGGATTACCTCAACAAGAAGTCCGTATGGATCTTCGGCGGCGACGGCTGGGCCTACGACATCGGCTTCGGCGGCGTGGATCACGTCCTCGCCTCCGGCAACAACGTGAACGTGTTCGTCTTCGATACCGAGGTCTATTCCAACACCGGCGGCCAGGCCTCCAAGGCCTCCAACATCGGCCAGGTCGCTCAGTTCGCCGCGGCCGGCAAGGAGATCAAGAAGAAGAGCCTCGCCGAGATTGCCATGAGCTACGGCTACATCTATGTGGCCCAGGTGGCTATGGGCGCCAACCCCGCCCAGACCATCAAGGCTATCGCTGAGGCCGAGGCCTACAACGGACCGTCCCTCATCATCGGCTACGCCCCCTGCGAGATGCACTCCATCAAGGGCGGCATGATCAACTGCCAGAAGGAAATGAAGAAGGCCGTTGAGTGCGGCTATTGGAACCTGTTCCGCTTCAATCCCGACGCTGAGCCGGGCAAGAAGTTCGTCCTGGATTCCAAGGCCCCCGCCGGCGGCTATCAGGAGTTCCTGCTGAACGAGGCCCGTTACAGCGCCCTGACCCGCAGCTTCCCCGAGCGCGCCAAGGTCCTCTTCGCCAAGAACGAGAAGGCCGCTATGGAGCGTTGGGATCACCTCAACCGCCTTGTGGCGATGTACTCACAGGAGTAAGGCACCGAGACAAAAAGGTCATAGTGAAAATTGCGAAAGCCCGCCGGAAGGCGGGCTTTCGTGAGACTGTCGGAAAAAGGCCTGACGGCCTTTTTCCGACAAGGGGGAACGTGCGGACCCGGGGTTTGAAATTAAAATTTCAAACCCCGGGTCCTGCTGTTTTGCTGCGCGCGCCGCCGAAGGCGGCACACTTGTAAAACAAAAGGTAATTTTCGCGACGTACATGCCGCCGCGAAAATCATCTCTAATAGTTTTTTGACAAGCTGGTGAAAGCCCGCCGAGAGGCGGGCTTTCGTGTTGTATGAAGAGGTGAGAGGGGCTTTCGTGAACTTTCAGGGGAGTTGATTTTTTGCCTGTGGGAGTATAATTGCAAATATAGAGCGTGTCGCTGTCCGGGAAAATTCAGCCGGCGCGGGTCTTAATCGGTTGTTATCGGGTGAAAAATATCAAATATAAAATATAGTTTCTGCTGGAAGGAAAGGTAATTGAATCTTGATTTATGCGCCTTTTTGCCAGGTGCCGGGTCTAAGGAGGAGGAGCATGGGGAAGATCTCGAGGCGGCCGGCGAGCATGTCGAACATGAGGACGAGCTTGGAGAGAGCCGAGAAGTCACCGAAATTCCTGGACGGGCCCACGAGGCTGAGGCCGGGGCCTATGTTGTTCAGGGTTGCGGCCACGGCGGAGAAGTTGGTGGTGAAGTCGAAGTTATCAAGGCTGATGGCAAGCATGGAGGCGAAGAACACGGCGATGTAGGCCAGAAGCCACATGTTTACCGATGCCACCATTCCGCTGTCCAGGGCCTTGCCGTCCATGCGGACTACGGTCACCCGGCGGGGGTGGATGAGACGGCGGAGCTCACGGCCGATGTTCTTGAAGTACATGATCATACGGCTAACCTTGATGCCGCCTCCGGTGGAGCCGGCGCAGGCGCCCACGAACATGAGGCATATGAGCACTGTCTTTGAGAACGTGGGCCACAGGTCGAAGTCCACGGAGGAGAAGCCCGTGGTGGTCATCACAGACGAGCACTGGAATGCCGCGTGGAGCAGACAGTAGCCGAAGCTACCGTACTCCATGCTCATCAGGTTCAATGTTATGAGGGACATCGCGGCCACGAATACGATGAAGTAGCACCGGACCTCCTCCATTGAGAAGGCGGAGCGGAGCTTGCGCATGAGCATGAGGAAATAGAAGTTGAAATTTACCCCGAAGGCGAACATGAACACGGTCACCGCCACCTGGACGTAGGTGGAGTAGCTGGCGAAGGAGTCGTTGAGCACTCCGAAGCCGCCGGTACCGGCGGTGCCGAAGGATATACACAGGGCCGAGAAGAGGTCGAGCTTTCCGATGAGCAGGACGATGACCTCGGCCACGGTCATGCCCAAATAGATGCCATAGAGATATACGGCGGTGTGCTGGAGCCTTGGGACCAGTTTGCCCACGGAGGGGCCGGGGCTCTCGGCCCGCATGATGAGTATGCTCTGGCCCCCGGCCATCGGCAAAAGGGCCAACAGGAACACGAGCACCCCCATGCCGCCTATCCAGTGGGTGAAGCTCCGCCAGAACAGCAGGGACTTCGGCATACTCTCCACGTCCCGGAGAATGGACGCGCCGGTGGTGGTGAAGCCGGAGATCACCTCAAAAAGGGCGTCGGTATATTTAGGGATACAGCCGGAGATCCAAAATGGCAGTGCCCCGGCCAGTGACAGAAAGATCCAGGAAAGGGCTGTGGCCACGAAGCCCTCCCGGGCGTAGAAGGCGGGATTTTTTGGCCGCCTGGCGGCCATCGCGAGGCCCGGCAGGGCCGTCACGGCGATGGCGATGAGGTAATCCACGGCGTAGGGCTCGCTGTAGCCCAGGCACAGGGCAAGCGGAATGAGCAGGAAAGCGGCCTCGAGGCTCAGCACCCAGCCCACCAGCCAGCGTATGACGGAATAGTTCATGGTGCCCTCCCCTCAGACGCGAAGTATGCCGTTTATGGACGAGAGTCCGTGGGAGGTGGTGACGACGATGACCGTATCGCCCACACGTATCTCGTCATTGCCGCGGGGGATTATGACCTTGCCGCCGCGGTAGACGCAGGCGACGATCACGTTGGGTACCATGGCCGGCCGGAGCTCGGAGAGGGGCCTGCCGGTGACTTTTGAGGCGGACCTGATGTAGAACTCCAGGACCTCCACCTGGCGGCCAGCCAGATAGTACAGAGACTCGATCTCGCTGGAGTCAGACGAGTTGGACATGGCCCTGACGTACCGCAGTATACGGTAGGCTGTGATCTCCTTGGGGTTTATGATGCTCCCTACGGGAAGCTCGCCGGTGACCTCCGCAAAGCCAACGGTGCTGACCTTTGTTATGGGCCGGACGGAGCTTATTTTTCGGGCGTAGAGGGAGAGGAGGATGTTTTCCTCGTCCATGTCGGTGAGGGGCACGAACACGTCCTCCTCACCTATGCCCTCCTCCAGCAGGAGCTGGCGATCCACCGCGTCGCCGCATATGACGTCCGCGCCACGCAAGGAAGCTGTGAGTTCCTCACAAAGGGCCCGGTTCTTCTCGATTATCTTCACCCGGTTGCCGGCGGCGATGAGCTGCTCGGCCAGATAGAAGGCGGTGCGGCCACCGCCAATTATCATAACGTCACGGCTGGGCTTCACGGGGAAGCCGAGCTTTTTGAAAAGCGGGACCAGCTCCTGGGGCGGGGTGATGATGTATATGCTGTCCCCGGCGTGGAGGACCGTGTCGCCGCTGGGTATGACGACCTCACGGGTGAGACGGCGCTCGACCATACATATAAGAGTGCCGCGGTTGACCCGGGAGGGGAAGTCAGCTATCTTGAGCCCGTCAGCCGGCGAGCCTTGGGGGATGACTATCTCGATAAGGTCCACGCGGCCCTTGGCGAAGGTCTCGACAGTCATGGCGCCGGGGATCTGGATGAGGTCGAATATCTCACCCGCGGTGGCGTACTCCGGATTTATGGCCATGCTGAGGCCAAGCTCATCCTTTATGAGGTTTATCTCCCGATAGTAGACGGGATTTCGGACCCTGGCGATGGTCTGACAGCCGGAGAGCTTCTTGGCCATGAGACAGCAGAGCATGTTGACCTCGTCCTGGTCGGTGACGGCTATCAGCAGGTCCGCGGAGGCTATACCGGCCTCGTTGAGGACCTCGTGGCTGACGCCGTTTCCGGAGAGGCCCTGGACGTCAAGCTTCTCCAAAGCCGCGTCGAGCTTCCCGGAATTTAAGTCGATGAGTGTTATCTGGTGGCCTTCGGAATTGAGGCTGTCGGCCAGAGAATATCCGACGCCACCGGCTCCGACGATGATGATATTCAAGTCTATTCCCCCATGGCAACATCGTAATACGACAATTATATCAGCAAATTCGGAAAATGCAAGAGCCACAGCGTCTTGACAACCGGTCAGAGGGGAGTAAAATCACAGTGTGGGAGGTGACGCGGGTGATATATACGGATGTGACGGAGGGCCGGTTCGTTTCGCGGCCCAACAGGTTCATAGCGCACGTGGACATAGACGGCAGGCGCGAGGTATGCCATGTGAAGAATACAGGCCGGTGCCGGGAGCTCCTGGTACCGGACGCCAGGGTGTGGCTCCAGAAAAACGACAGCCTGACGAGAAGGACGAAATATGACCTTATCGCCGTCCAAAAGGGGGAGCTACTTATAAATATGGACTCCCAGGCACCGAACAGGGTGTTCGGGGAGTATCTTGAGGCCGGAGGGATATTCGGCCGGCCGGACCTGATACGGCCGGAGACGGTTTTCGGCTCGTCGAGGTTCGATTTCTATGTGGAGGCCGGACAACGCAGGGCCTTCTGCGAGGTCAAGGGCGTGACACTGGAGGAAAACGGCGTGGCCCGCTTTCCCGACGCCCCGACGGAGCGGGGGAGAAAGCACCTCCGGGAGCTGATAAGGTGCGTGGAGGCGGGCTTTGAGGCCTGGGCCGTGTTCGTGGCGCAGATGTCAGGCATGAGATACTTCGAGCCCAACGCCGCCACTGACCCGGATTTCGCCGTCGCCCTGAGCGAGGCCGTGGCCGCCGGGGTCAACCTTTTAGTGCTGGAGTGCCGGGTGACGCCGGAGAGCCTCGAGATCACGGGGGAGATACCGGCCCGCGTAAAGTAAAACGCTAAATAGTGATTTTGTGCAATGTTACAATATTTTTCATCAGGAAGATGGAAAAACGGCCCGAAAAGGTTGTAAATATCACGTTTTCTGCCGAAAATAGCCGAAAAAATCCAACATGTGACAATTTGCATAACGCAAAAATCAAAAACCACAATATATATGGTTTTACTCTTGACCTTGGAAACAAGATGTGGTATAGTTATTTTACTTTCGGCATTAAGCTGGCGAGATCGCAGTTTACAATAGCTAAATTCGTGTACGAGGAGAGAGCGCAATGAAAATAATAAAGAGAAACGGCGCGGAGATGGAGTTTGACATCTCCAAAATAGAGAACGCCATAATGAAGGCCAACATGTCCGTGGAGGACGGTTCCCGGATGACGCCCCTTCAGATAAAGCGCATCGCCCAGTCCGTGGAGCTCGACTGCGAGAACATGGGCCGGAGCCCCTCCGTGGAGGAGATACAGGACCTGGTGGAGAAGCAGATCATGGCCCACGGGGCCTTTGAGGTGGCGAAGAGCTACATCACCTACCGCTACACCAGATCCCTCGTCCGTCAGAGCAACACCACCGACGAGAAGATACTCTCCCTCATCGAGTGCTGCAACGAGGAGGCCAAGCAGGAGAACTCCAACAAAAACCCCGTGGTCAACTCCACTCAGCGCGACTACATGGCCGGTGAGGTCAGCAGGGATCTCTCCGAGCGCATCTTGCTCCCCAGGGACATCGTGGAGGCCCACGAGGCCGGTATCATCCACTTCCACGACACGGACTACTATGCTCAGCACATGCATAACTGCGACCTTGTGAACCTTGAGGATATGCTCCAGAACGGCACGGTCATCACCGGGACACTCATCGAGCGCCCCCACAGCTTCTCTACCGCCTGCAATATCGCCACCCAGATCATCGCCCAGGTGGCCTCCAACCAGTACGGCGGACAGTCCATCTCCCTTACGCACCTGGCGCCCTTCGTGGACATCAGCAGGCGCAAGATAAGGAAGGTCGTCGAGAAGGAGCTCGTTACACTGGGCGTCAACCCCGAGGAGGAGAAGATACAGAAGATCGTGGAGGACAGGCTCCATGAGGAGATCCGCCGGGGCGTCCAGACCATCCAGTACCAGGTCGTAACGCTCCTCACCACCAACGGGCAGGCACCGTTCGTCACCGTATTCATGTATTTGGGCGAGGCCCGCAACGAGCGGGAGAGGGAGGATCTGGCCCTCATAATCCGGGAGGTCCTGGCGCAGCGTTACGAGGGCACCAAGAACGAGGACGGCGTCTGGGTCACCCCAGCCTTCCCAAAGCTCATCTATGTTTTGGAGGAGGACAACATCACCGAGGGTTCCCGGTATTGGGAGCTCACGAAGCTGGCCGCCAAGTGCACCGCCAGAAGAATGGTCCCCGACTATATCTCCGAGAAGAAGATGCTGGAGCTCAAGGGCGACGTCTACACCTGCATGGGCTGCCGCTCCTTCCTGACCCCCGACCGCTTTACCGACGCGGGAGTGGGCAATATCGCCAACGCCGGCAACTACGAGCCGGGCAAGCACAAGTATTATGGCCGCTTCAACCAGGGCGTGGTCACCATAAATCTCCCCGACGTGGCCCTCTCCTCCGGCGGCGATATGGACAAATTCTGGAAAATCTTTGACGAGCGTCTGGAGCTCTGCCACAGGGCCCTCAGATGCCGTCACGAGAGACTTTTGGGCACACCCTCCGATGTGGCGCCTATCCTCTGGCAGTACGGCGCTTTGGCGCGCCTTGAGAAGGGCGAGCCAATCGACAGGCTCCTATACGGCGGTTATTCCACCATTTCTCTGGGCTACGCCGGGCTTTACGAGTGCGTCAAGTACATGACCGGCAAGTCCCACACCGACCCGGAGGCCACGCCCTTCGCCCTCTCCGTTATGCAGAGGATGAACGACAAGTGCAAGGAGTGGAAAACGGCCGAGAACATCGACTACTCACTCTATGGCACTCCTCTGGAGTCCACCACCTACAAGTTCGCCAAGTGCCTTCAGCGCCGCTTCGGCATCATCGAGGGCATCACCGACAAGGGATATATTACCAACTCCTACCACGTACACGTCTCGGAGAAGATCGACGCCTTCACGAAGCTCAAGTTCGAGGCCGAGTTCCAGGCCCTCTCTCCCGGCGGCGCAATCAGCTACGTGGAGGTCCCGGACATGCAGAACAACCTGGAGGCCGTGCTTCAGGTGATGAAGTTCATCTACGACAACATCATCTACGCCGAGCTCAACACCAAGTCCGACTATTGCCAGGTCTGCGGCTGGGACGGCGAGATACAGATCGCCGAGGAGGACGGCAAGCTCATCTGGAAGTGCCCCAAGTGCGGCAACACTGACCAGAACAAGATGAATGTCGCCCGCCGCACCTGCGGTTACATCGGTACCCAGTTCTGGAACCAGGGCAGGACACAGGAGATAAGAGATCGGGTACTTCACCTTTAAAAACAAACCTTCCCGGGGCGCAAGTCCCGGGAAGATTTTTAAGGGCCGCCAGGCATTTTTCCGACAGCCGGTCACTTGAGGGCCCTTTTCCTGAATATGATGGCCAGGACGGCACAGGCGGTAATGCCGACAAGATAGGGGACGGCATATAAAAACGCCGTACCCGGTGGGGCGCTGTACCCGGCGTACCGCCCTCCCCAGACAAGATCGCAATAATTATACGCCACGACAGCGCACATAATATCGGACAGCAGGACTGCCGATACGCCAAAGATAACGGATAGCTTTTTCACGCCATTTCTCCTTTCACTTTTTTCCGGAGCCCCTCAGGAGCAGGACGGCCCCGACGACAACGGCTACCGCGCAGAGAAGTAAATAGACGCCGTTACCGTCTATGGTGACGGTTGAGGACTCGCCGAGTCGGCTCGAAGCCGCGGGAACGAGCAGTGACGCAAGCCCCCAGACGATCAGTAAGACGATACCGCAGATACAGATAACAAATCCAGCGATTCTTTGCCCGCGATCCGCTTCCTTCACGGTTTCCCTATGTTCCGGCCCCGGCGCGGCCTCGGTTTGACCGCCGTGCTCATTTATGAGGTAATCCAAAGAGACATTGAAATAACGGCTGATGGCGATAAGCTTATCGCTTTCCGGGTATGAAGCGCCAGACTCCCACTTGGAGATCGCCTGTCGGGATACCTTCAGCTTTTCCGCCAGCTGCTCCTGAGAAAGGCCACTCTTTTTGCGAAGTGTGTATAATTTTTCAGACAGTGCCATATTTCCTCCTTTCGCCTCCATCATACATCCGGTGCCGGTTGAACGCTATACATACAGGTAGGCAATCGCGCAACCGGCAGTTGCGAACGGCTTTTTATTGACTTTATTTAAAAACCGGCTGTGAAGCGCCGCGTGACTTATTTACATATCCTATTTTTCATAATACCATATAAAAATTAAATCAGCAACCGCCGAGACGGTGGGTAAACTTATAGAAAATTTGGAAGGAGGAGCGAACGCGCGGCGGTCGCACCGGTGCGACGGCCAAGGAAAGCGTGTTCCACGACGGCATGAATTACGGCGAGATAAAAAACTGCGATATTGCCGACGGGCAGGGGGTGCGGGTGACGCTCTTTGTCTCCGGATGCACCAACCACTGCGAGGGGTGCTTCCAGCCCCAGACATGGGACTTTGACTACGGCAAGCCGTTTACAAAGGACACGGAGGAGGAGCTTATAAATATGTTGGCTCCCTCCTATATAAACGGCCTGACGCTTTTAGGCGGCGAGCCCATGGAGCCAGAAAACCAGCGGGCTCTTTTGCCCTTTGTGCGCAGAGTGCGGGAGACGTATCCCGATAAGACTGTATGGTGCTATTCCGGATTTACGCTTGAGGAGCTGCTTCGTGACGGCTCCCACCCCAGGTGCGAGGTGACGGACGAGCTCCTGTCCCTCATCGACGTGCTGGTGGATGGCCGGTTTATCCTGGCTGAGAAGGACATCTCCCTTCGCTTCCGGGGTTCAAGAAATCAGCGGGTACTGGACCTTCCGGCGACGCTGAGATCGGGAAAGGCCGTTTACTGGGACGGAATATAAAAAGACGAGAAAATAGACAAGGAAAAAGACCCGCCGTAAGGCGGGCCTTTTGGCTATATGGATGCGCTGGGGAGTCGGTCATTTTTCGGCTGAGGTGGTGCCGCGGGCCTTGGGCTCCATGCTGGAGAGGAACCTGGCGGTGCTGTCGGTGATGTATATGGCCGTGGCGGCCAGGACGGCCTTCAACTCAATGGGGTAGCTGTCGGCCAGGGACACGGTGAGCAGGAAGATGGACAGGAGGCTGACGAACACGGTTCCGAAGATGTTTTTGCGCTTATAGGTGAAGCCGGCGGCGTAATAGGAGCTCATAGCCGCGCCGCCAAGGGCGAGACAGCCGTAGCAGTAGTCCAAAATCACCGGATTTCCGGCGTTGATGCGGTAGAGGGCCACCATCCAGTAGCAGTAGAATATAGCTGGCATGACGCTGCCTAAGCGCAGAAGGGTGGACTCGGCCCGCTGGGTGTAGGAGTAGTAGGCCATAACGACCATTCCAGCGCCGGATAGGATCATAAAGGCGATGAACACCAGCCGGGGCAGGCCCGAAAGCGCCATAAGGTCCGTACGGCCGAAGGTACAGACGACAGCCATGACGATCAGCGTGGCGCCGAGGACGGCGCGAACGGCGAAGGACAGGTAGCTGCCGGTGTAATATGCCTTTTCGAATATCTCAGGCACGTCGAGCCTCAGCGTTATGACGATAGCCGCCGCCAGCGACAGGGCCAACACGGCGATGAACAGTATTATAAGGGCGGCGCTTACGCCGGCGCCCCGCTGAGGCAATCCGCTGACGGGGTCAAAAACCGTGGTAAGCTCCGCGCCCCTCAGCGCGGCCCCCGCCGCGCCGAGAAGTAAGGCGCCCAGTGGGAGCAGGGTCAATTTACGCATATAACGCACCAACTTCAAATAAAATAGTCAGAGAAGCGGCCATGGAAAAGCCTATACTATTTTACACATTTTGTCCCCACAAGTCAATGGCACAATGGAGGTTTACATATGAAAGTACTGGTGATGCTGTGCGTTTTGTTCACCCTTTTCGCGCTGATCTTTCCTGTGGCGGCGGCCTGGACACCCAGGGAGGAGGCCGAGGAGCCGCCGTCCGACAGTGGGGATCCGGAGCCGTCGGCCTCCGATGGGCTTTTTTATGTGGAGACCGGGGAGAAGGAACCGGAGGTGGACGAGCTTACGCAGGTGACGCTTTTGAAAAACGGAGAGATAGTTGAGCTCACACTGCGGGATTACCTAATCGGGGCTCTGGCCGCGGAGATGCCGGCATCCTTTGAGCCGGAGGCGCTGAAGGCCCAGGCGGTGGCCCTCAGGACATATTACATCAGAAAGGCCCAAAGCGGCACCTCCGCCCACCCGCAGGCCCAGATCTGCGCCGACAGTACATGCTGCGCGGCATACAGGGATATAACGGAGCTGAGGGACAAGTGGGGCGAGAGCTTCGAGAATAACCTAAAGCGCGTCACCGCCGCGGTCCGCGACACCGACGGGAAGTACCTCACGTACGACGGCCAGCCGGCTTTGGCGGTGTTCCACTCCTCCTCGGCGGGGTACACGGAGTCCAGCGGTGAAATATGGAGCAGCTCCCTGCCTTATCTGGTGAGCGTCGAGAGCCCGGAGACAGCCGATACCGTTCCGGGATACGTGACGGGAGTTACCGTGTCGGCAGAGGAATTTCGGGAGACGGTGAAGGCCAGATACCCAGAAGCGAAGTTGGAGGGAAATCCGGAGGATTGGCTTGGAGGGACGGTATACGACGCATCCGGCAGGCTGAGCACAGTGGACATCGGCGGCCAGACCGTCACAGGGCCGGCACTGCGGAGCATGTTCGCCCTGCGCTCCACAGCCGTGAAGCTCGAGCCGGGCGAAAAGAGCGTCACCATGACGACTACCGGGTACGGCCACGGCGTGGGGATGAGCCAGTACGGAGCCAACACCATGGCCGCCGCCGGAGCGGACTATAAGGAGATACTGGAGCACTACTACCCCGGCACGGTCCTGGAGTGAGGCATGAGAGACGATAAGGCCCATGTACGGTAAAGATGAAGTAAAAAATGATATTGACAGTATCCCGCACTATTTTGTAAAGCGACACGGGCCTATTCAAAATGTTAGTAAAGGAACGCATTTACAAAAAGGAAACAAAAAGTTCACAGATTATACTACCGCAGTAGTGTTGACATTTTCGCACGACTGTGGTAGTATAATTATGTCATGGCAAAACCGTGTAGTCTTTTGAAAGAAGGCGATCGTTTGACAATCAAGCTGTTTGATTCCGAATTGAAGGTGATGGGTGTGCTTTGGCGCGAAGGGGACACCACGGCCAAGCATATCTCTGATGTGCTGAAGGAGGAAACGGGTTGGAACATAAACACGACCTATACGCTGATCAAGCGTTGCATCCAAAAGGGCGCGATCGAGCGTTCCGAGCCGAACTTCATGTGCCATGCCCTTATTTCCAAAGAGGCGGTACAGGAGGTGGAAACAAATGAATTAATTCAAAAAATCTATGACGGCTCCGCGAATAATCTGTTTGCTGCTCTGCTTGGCAAAAAGAGACTTTCTACCGAACAGATCGAGCGGCTAAAACAGATCGTTGACAAATGGGAGTGAGCTGAGATTAATGAGCCTATTGCGAATGAGTTTGTCCGGGGCGGTCATCATTCTTGCGGTAACTGTCATTCGGGCGATAGCTATTCATAGGCTATCCAAGAAAGTGTTTTTGGCCTTTTGGTGGATTGCGGTTGTTCGTCTACTCATGCCTATATCATTCCCGCTTCTTTTAAGCCGCCGCGTGTTTACAAATCAGCGCGCCCTTGTAGCAGATTCGGTGGAGAAATGCATATCGGGATTTGAAAAAGAAGCCGCGCAAGTGTTACACGTCAATACGCCAGCAATATCAGCTTTGCAGATTATATGGATCGTCGGAGCAGTGCTTTGCTTCGGTTACTTTTCACTGTGCTATCTGCGCTGTCGCCGCGAATTTGCGGCTTCATTGCCCGTGCAGAATGATTTTGTGCAAAAATGGCTTTCTGAGCACCCGCTCCGACGGGCAATAGACGTGAGAAGTCTTACCGGCCTTTCCACGCCCTTGACCTACGGACTGTTTCATCCCGTTATTCTGATGCCAAAAAACACGGACTGGGAAAATGACAGCCAGTTACGGTATATTCTGTTCCATGAGTATGTGCATATTTGTCATTTTGATGTGGTAAGCAAATTGATCGTAGCTGTGACCGTGTGCGTCCACTGGTTTAATCCGATGGTGTGGGTACTTTACATTCTATTTAATCGGGACATCGAATTAGCCTGTGATGAATGCGTCATCCGCCGCTTTGGGGGAAATGACCGGGCCTCATACGCGCGAGTCCTGATTTGCATGGAGGAGACACGACATATTTTTTCGCCGTTCTACAACTACTTTGCAAAAAATGCAATTGAAGAAAGGATCGAATCTATTATGAGGTTCAGAAAAAAATCAGTAAGTGCGCTTGCTTTTGCGCTTGTATTCGTAGCGATGGTGACTGGGACCGCTTTTGCGGCCACTGAAGCACGGGAAATCAGAAATTCAAATCTCGACGGAGTGATACGTGTCGGAGATTTGCCCGCGCTACCTGAACATACAACAGAATCCGGCGACAATCTATTTGCGACAGGACAGCCATCTACACGGTCTAAGTATACAAGACGGCCTGAAACAGGGGTTATCCAGGTAGGAAAGCAATCGGCACTTCCTGAGAATACGGTATTTGATATTGGCGGAACAGTGACTGATATGGGGGATACATCAAGACTCAGCGGCGATATAGCCCCCAATACCGGTTATACGTTCAAATCGCTGGCAATCGGCGCGGGACAAAGGCTCACTTTTAGTATAAGCAATGCAGGTCCCGAAGCTGAAATCAAAATCGGTTATGTTGAAATAAGCGGTACGGTGACATATGTGACTATTATGGGGGACAGCGGATCACACTCCTTTATTATAAGTGAAACGGGAACATACAGGCTCTATATCTTTAACTCGTCCGACTATAACATTTCGGGGATTAATTTGAGTTACAATATTTCCAACTCGTGACAGGCAAAGTGACAGTAGCAGACAAGAATGGACAAAATTAGCCGCGCTTTTGCGTCTCGGCTACCGCTTCAATCGGTGCCTCTGCCTGTGGCAGGGGACCGCCGGATACCCGCACTCTACGCTGGCGAAGATAGCTGCCCATTTGTGTACTTCCCGGAGAGGAATACCTCGCTACCCCGGCACGGTTCTGGAGTGAGGAAGGAGAGACGATAAGGCCCCCGGGTTGAGGTGATCAAACCGGGGGCTTTATGTGTATCAGAAATTCCGATGAAGGTCATTTCTTCCTTTTGAATTTCCTGGGTCTGTCGCCGGCGCCGCCGAGGGTCTCATCCAGCTTTTTCACAAGCTCCCGCTGTTCGGCGCTGAGGTTCCTCGGGATGGTCACCGCAACGGTGACGAACTGGTCGCCGCGGCCGGAAGAGCGGAAATTCGGGATGCCCTTGCCGCGCAGGCGGAAGGTGTCGCCGTGCTGAGTACCCTCGGGGATGGTGTACTTGACCTTTCCGTCCAGAGTGGGGACCTCCAGCTCCGCCCCGAGCATAGCCTGAGTGACGGTGATGGGCATCTCGCACAGGACGCTTGTGCCCTCGCGCTCGAAAAATTCGTGGGGTCTGATGGACACGGTGACGAGCAGATCCCCGGCGGGACCGCCGTTGACTCCGGCGTTGCCCTGGCCCGGAAGGGACATCGTGATGTGGTTCTCCACACCGGCGTCGATGTGGACGTTGACGCTCCGCTGGCGGCGGATCTTGCCCTGACCGCGGCATTTTTGGCAGGGCTGGTGAATGATCTTCCCCTTACCGCGGCACCTGGGGCACTCGGACTGGACCTGGCTCATGCCGAAGGGGGTGCGCTGAGTGGTGACGGTGACTCCGGAGCCGTGGCAGTCGGGGCAGACCTCGGCGGTGGTGCCCTTGGCACAACCGGTGCCGCCGCACTCGTCGCAGTCCTCAATCCTGCCCACGTTCACGGTTTTATCACAGCCGAAGGCGGCCTCCTCAAAGCTCAGGGATACGCCAACTCTTATGTCCTCCCCCTGCCGGGGGCCGTTGCGTGTGCGCTGGCGGCCGCCGCCGAAGCCGAAACCCCCGCCGAATATGCCGCCAAGTATATCGCCCAGGTCGAAATCCACCCCGCCGAAGCCTCCGCCAAAACCGCCGCCGTTTTGAGCGGCGTAGTTGGGGTCCACCCCGGCAAAGCCGAACTGGTCATATTTTGCCCGCTTGTCCTTGTCGGAGAGCACCTCGTAGGCCTCGTTGGCCTCCTTCATGCGCTCGGCGCACTTGGGGTCGTCGGGGTGCAGATCCGGGTGGTTGTCCCGGGCGATCTTGTGATATGCCTTTTTTATATCGGCGTCGTTCGCGCCCTTATCAATGCCCAGGACCTCGTAATAGTCACGTTTATCAGCCATAGTAGCCTCGTCAGAAAATGATTTTCAAACACTCAAACTCCTCCGGGGAGCTTGCCCCGGAGGCGTTTACAGTGTATATGGGATTTATTTCTTGTCGTCGTCCACGACCTCGTAATCGGCGTCGTAGTACTGCTGACCGCCGTTGCCGCCATTATTGCCGCCCTGGTTGGGGTCATAGCCCTGGCCGGGGTTGGGGCCGCCCTGGGGGTTGGCCTGGCTGTACAGCTTCTCGCTTGCCTTATAGAACACCTGAGTCAGGTTATCCGTGGCGGATTTGATGGCCGCGGTGTCCGTGCCGGAGAGGGCGGACTTGAGGGAGGAAAGGCAGGACTCTATCTCGCTCTTGTCGGCGGGATCCAGCTTGTCGCCGGCGTCCGCCAGGACCTTCTCGGTCTGATATACCATCTGGTCGCCCTGGTTGCGGACGTCCACCTCCTCGCGGCGCTTGGCGTCCTCAGCGGCGTACTGCTCGGCCTCACGAACGGCCCGGTCGATGTCCTCCTTGGACATGTTGGAGGAGGAGGTGATGGTGATGTGCTGCTCGCGGCCGGTGCCCAGATCCCGGGCGCTGACGTTGACGATGCCGTTGGCGTCTATATCGAAGCTGACCTCGATTTGAGGTACGCCGCGGCGGGCCGGGGCGATGCCGTCAAGATGGAAGCGGCCAAGGGACTTGTTGTACTGGGCCATCTCGCGCTCACCCTGAAGGACGTTGACCTCAACGGAGGTCTGATTGTCCGCGGCGGTGGAGAATATCTGGCTCTTCTTGGCGGGGATGGTGGTGTTGCGCTCGATGAGCTTTGTGAAAACACCGCCCAATGTCTCAATGCCCAGGGACAGGGGAGTGACGTCCAGAAGCATGATGCCCTTTACGTCGCCGCCGAGGACGCCGCCCTGGATGGCCGCGCCGACCGCCACGCACTCGTCGGGGTTGATGCCCTTGAAGCCATCCTTACCGGTGAGCTTCCTGACTTCGTCCTGAACGGCGGGGATGCGGCTGGAGCCGCCGACCATCAGGACCTTGGAGATGTCACTGCCGCTGAGGCCCGCGTCGGACATGGCCTGACGGACGGGGCCGGCGGTGGCCTCCACAAGGTGAGACGTCAGCTCGTTGAACTTGGCCCTGGTCAGAGTCACGTCCAGGTGCTTGGGACCGGTGGCGTCGGCGGTGATGTAGGGCAGGTTTACGTTGGTGCTGGTCATGCCGGAGAGGTCGCACTTGGCCTTCTCGGCGGCCTCGCGGAGCCTCTGCATGGCAACGCGGTCGTTTGAAAGGTCGATGCCGGTGGACTTTTTGAACTCGTCTATGAGGTAGCGCACCACGCACTGGTCAAAGTCGTCGCCGCCGAGCCTGTTGTTGCCGGCGGTGGCGAGGACCTCGATGACGCCGTTGTCGATGTCCAGAATGGACACATCGAAGGTGCCGCCACCCAGATCGTAGACCATGATCTTCTGGCTCTGCTCCTTGTCGACGCCGTAGGCCAGGGCCGCGGCGGTGGGCTCGTTGATGATGCGCTTGACGTCAAGGCCCGCTATCTTGCCCGCGTCCTTGGTGGCCTGGCGCTGGGAGTCGGTGAAGTAGGCGGGGACGGTGATGACGGCCTCGGTGACGGGCTGGCCGAGATACGCCTCGGCGTCGGCCTTCAGCTTCTGGAGCACCATGGAGCTTATCTCCTGGGGGGTGTATGCCTTGCCGTCGATGGTCACCTTGTAGTTGGAGCCCATCTCGCGCTTTATGGAGCTTACGGTCCTGTCGGGGTTGGTGATGGCCTGGCGCTTGGCAACATGGCCCACCATGCGCTCGCCGTCCTTGGAGAAGGCCACCACGGAGGGGGTAGTACGCATACCCTCGGCGTTGGCGATGACAACAGGCTCGCCGCCCTCCATGACCGCCACACAGCTGTTAGTAGTACCAAGATCTATACCGATAATTTTACCCATTTTGATTTCCTCCTGAATATATGAATTGAAATATGATTACCTGTTTGGTCCCCGTCTCAATAGGGGAGTCTATTTTAATTGGCGACCTTTACCATGGAAAATCTTATCACCTTGTCGCCGAGCATGAAGCCCTTCTGGAACTCCTCCACGACCTGATTTTCACCGTAGCTTTCGTCCTCGACGTGCATAACGGCGTTGTGGAGGTTCGCGTCAAAGGGCTTTCCGACGGCCTCTATGGGCTTGAGACCAAGCTTTTCAAACACGCCCTCAAGCTGTGTCATGGTCATCTCCACGCCCTTCAAAAAGGCCTCATCCGCGCAACCGGTTTTCAGCGCCCGCTCGAGATTGTCATACACCGGCAAAAATCCGGTGACGGTGTCGGCCTTGACCTGGCTGTACAGGGCCTCGCGCTCTTTGGCAGAACGCTTGCGGTAATTTTCATATTCGGCGTAGAGCCTTATATATTTGTCCTTCTCCTCCGCCAAAAGCTCCTCGGCGGTGGGCTCGGTCTTTTCGGGCTCCTTCTTTTCCGGAGCATCCTCAGGGGCCGTTTCCTGGACCTCGGGAGTCTCACCGGCTTTTTCCTGGGACTCTTCCTCCCTGCTTTTCTTAGGCATTACTGTCATCTCCCTTTATCATCAGTTTCCCGTAGCCGTTTGTTGCCGCGCCGCCGCCGAGGAGCTTCGATAATCCTCCGGCGATGTATGCCAGCTTCGCCGCCACGGCTGAGTAGTCCATCCTCGTGGGCCCGACCACGCCGATTATCCCGCGCATGTTGTCCCCGGCGTTGTAGCTTGCCAGGACCACTGAGGAGTCCTTCAGCTCCAGGGCGGCGTTTTCGGGGCCTATAAGCACCTTCACGTCCCCAAAGTCCGGCGAGGTGGACAGCGACGCCAGATTTTCGGAGTTGGACAGGTAATTTATGAGCTTGTGGGCCTTCTCCGGGTCCCGGAACTCGGGGAGCTTCAGAAGGTTCGCCTCCCCGGATACGCTGGCGCCGCCCTTTGATGTGGACAGCGTCTCAATAAGGAAGCCCGCTATCACCGACGTGAGACCCATGGTGTCGCCAACGGCCCGCTCGGTGGAGGCTATGAGCTCCGGCGTTATACGATCCTCGGTCACACCGGTGAAGGAGGAGTTGAACACCGCCGACAGCCTCGTTATCAGAAGCTCGCTGAAGGAGAAGGGCAGGTGCACGAGCTTGTTTTTCACCGTATCTCCCGTTAGCAGGAGCACGATTATAAACGAGTTGGAGTCAAGATATATGAGCTCCACGCGCTTGACAGTCACCGCCGCCGCGGCGGATATGGTCAGCGCCGGGTAGCTTGTGAGCTCCGTGGCCATGTGGCCCACGGCGTCCATCAGCTTCTCGTTGCCGCCGCCCATGTCCAGCCCGCGGTTTATGGCCTCGGTCTCGTCGTGAGTGAGCTCCCGCTCGCGCATGAGCTCGTTGACGTAGAGCCGATAGCCCTTGGCCGTGGGGACCCTTCCGGCGGAGGTGTGAGGTTGCTCAAGGTAGCCCTCCTTGTCCAGGGCCACAAGCTCGTTGCGGATGGTGGCCGAGGAGCACCCAAGGCCGGTCTTTGATAGGACCGTATTGCTCCCCACAGGCTCGGCGGAGTCGATGTACTCCTCCACCACGGCCCGGAGTATTTTCTTCCTTCTCTCGGAGAGCGCCATACCCTTCACCTCTTTAGCACTCGAACTTTCTGAGTGCTAAACATAATCTACCACTCGATGGGTGGAATGTCAATAGGGTTAATAAAAATTTCAAAAATATACCCCAATAAAAAAGCGGCGGACTGATGCCCGCCGCGCTATTTTAAAATTTTACTCGTCTCCGAAGCTTATGCCAAGGAGTCTGGCCTCGGTGATGATGTCGCCCTCGGGGTCCACCATCTTGAGCTTCCCGGCGATCTCGGAGAGGGGGACGGACACGATCTTGTGGTTCTGGATAGCCACCAGATCGCCGTACTTGCCGTCCTTGATATTCAGGGCCGCCTGAGCGCCCAGGCGCGAGGAGAGGACACGGTCATAGGCAACGGGCATACCGCCGCGCTGCATGTGGCCGGGGACGGTGACGCGCACGTCCTTGCCGGTGGCCTCGGTTATCTGGGCCGCCAGCTCGTATGAGACGGAGGGGTAGGTTGCCGCAAGGTCCGCCAGGGATTTTTTCCGGTCCTTTTTGGACATCTCGGCCCGCTCCTTGGAAATGGCGCCCTCGGCCACAGCCAGAATGGTGAAGTCGTGCCCCGTCTTGCCGCGCTCCTCGATCTTGTCGATGACGGAGCTGAGCTTATAGGGTATCTCGGGGATGAGGATTATGTCCGCGCCGCCGGCAATGCCCGCGTTCAGGGTGAGCCAGCCCACCTTGTGGCCCATGACCTCCACGATGAATATGCGGTTGTGGCTGGCCGCGGTGGTGTGGATGCAGTCGATGACGTTGGTGGCGTTGGATATGGCGGACTGGAAGCCAAAGGTGGTGTCCGTGCCCCAGAGGTCGTTGTCGATGGTCTTGGGAAGGCCGATGACGTTGAGGCCCTCCTCGCTCAAAAGATTGGCCGTTTTCTGACTGCCGTTACCGCCCAGCACCACCAGGCAGTCTAACTTCAGCTTTTTATAGGTGTCCTTCATGGCCTTTACCTTGTCAAGACCGTTCTTATCCGGTTCGCGGATGAGCTTGAAGGGCGTCCGGGAGGAGCCCAGGATGGTCCCGCCCACGGTGAGAAGGCCGGAAAAATCCTTGGGCGTCATTTTCCGGTACTTTTCGTAGATCATGCCCTTGTAGCCCTCAAGAAAACCGATGATCTCGACGCCGTCAGGCCCGTAGATGTTGTAAAGTCCCTTAGCCACGCCGCGCATGGTGGCATTCAGGGCCTGGCAGTCGCCGCCGCTGGTGAGTATTCCTACACGTTTCATGGTATATCAAGACTCCTTTTCTGGTCAGATTTTGTAAGGCGCTGATACCATTATAACATATTTTCCCGTATTGGAAGAAAAAATTTTGCGATTTTCACGGAAAAAGAGAGAAAAATTTCTTGACCTGTGCTACAATGTCCCTGCGCGTGTATCAAACGCGCGCCTTGGGAGGGATAACGTGGGTACATTTTGTATTTTTGGCTCCGGGGAGTACGGGGACACAAGCCCCGAGATCCCGGACGGGGCATTTGTAATAGCGGCGGACGGGGGACTTGCGGTGCTTGAGAAGCTTGGTCGGGACCCGGACCTTGTGGTCGGGGACTTCGACTCCTACGGCGGAGCGGTGCCGGAGGGCGTGGAGCTCATACGGCACCCGGTGATGAAGGACGCCACGGACATGGAGCTTGCGGACACGGAGGCCCTTGACCGGGGAGCGGGGGAAATAGTCATCTATGGCGGCATGGGCGGCCGGATGGATCACACCTTTGCCAACATACAGCTCCTCACAATGCTCGCCCGCAGGGGAGTGGCATCACGCCTTGTGGGACCGCGGTGGACCGTTACGGCTATCCGCGAAGGGAGCATTGATTTTGGCCCGGAGCACCGGGGGCTAATTTCCGTTTTCGCCTACGGAGGGGACGCCGTGGTCAGTGAGACCGGACTTCTCTATGGTCTTGACCGCAGTGTCCTGCGCGACGACAAGCCTCTCGGCGTCAGCAACCAGTTTACCGGCAGGCCCGCTTGCGTGACAGCCCACAGCGGTCTCTGCGTCGTCATGTGGGAAAACAGCTGATCGGGGGATAATATGGATATAAAAGCCGCAATTTTTGATCTTGACGGGACGCTCATAGACTCCATGGCCGTGTGGGACGGGGCCTGGGAGAGGTTCTGCCTGAAATACGCCCCGGTTCGGGACGAGAAGCTCTTTGCCGAGTACAAGGCCCGCACTCTCGGTACCGCCATAGACTTTTATAAGGACGCCTTCAATATCCCTGCCACGGCGGATACGCTTGCCGATGAGGTGAACGGTTACGTTCTGGAGGGCTACCGCGCCGTGGAGCCGAAGGCCGGAGTCCGGGAGTATCTAAACAGGCTCGCGTCAGCCGGGGTGCCGGCCTGCGTGGCCACAAACACAGTGAGGCCCCTGGTGGAGTTCGTCCTTAACCGTCTGGGGCTTTCGGAGTATTTTAAATTTATCCTCACCTGTACCGAGTTCGGCTCGGGAAAGGACAGACCGGATATATTTTATGAGTGCGCGAGACGCTTGGGCTCAGTCCCGGAAGGGACCGCCGTATTTGAGGACGCGCCTCACGCCCTGCTGACAGCCGGCGGAGCGGGATTTCTGACCGTCGCTGTCCACGACCGCTCCTACGCCGCCGCGGAGCCACAGCTCCGCCGGGCCGCCGACATGTACATCGCGGATTTTACGGAGATCTGAGCTCCAGGCAGCTCAAGACCCCGGACCTGCCGTTTGGGCGGGCCGGGGTCTTATTTTATATGGAACCGCTTTCGTATCTCAGAAAAAAGCCGCGTCCGGAGGGTAAAGACCGTGGCGACCAGAAGCGCCACAGCCACACAGGCCAGGACGATCATTGGCCAGCTCGTAAGGGAGAAAACGAAGAGGGCGATGGCCGAGGCGATGACCACGCATACCGTCAGGAATACCAGGGGCATCACGTTCTGGCGCTGTTTTGAGACGTTCACGAAGAAGAGCACAGCCAGGACTATGAGGGCCCCGTAGGCCACCAGCGGCACTACAAACTCGGCCCAACCCGGGGCCAGGAGCCGGTCGATGAGGATGAGGAGTATGACGGTCATTACGGCGAACCGCACACCGAGATTGATGAGGTTCCTGTCCACCAGCGGGAGCTTCAGACACAGTGTCCAGACCATATAGAGCGACCAGAGCACTACGACGCTCCACGCGGGACCCCGGAGGATAAGGTTCACCGCCACGCACGCGACCGACGAGACCAGAAACAGGATACCGAAGATGTAGCGGACACGGAGCATCGCCAGGGATTGTTTTTTTATCTTCGGGTAGATGACTTCAAAATCCATTCCGCGCCTCCTTCATATGCTGTAAAGCTCCGAGCCCGAGAGACGTGGTGTGATCCCCAGGTCACGGAAAAGCGAGTACATGCGCTCCTCAAATGATGGGTCGGAGGTGAGCTTGGCGATGGACAGCGTACATACGCCGTTGACGGTGACCATTGAGACGGCGGCCCGGGCAAGAGCCACGGTGCCGAGGACGAAGTCCATCTTTCTGACGTGCTCCGAAAGGCCCTCCGGCAGCTCTACTATACCCAGATTTGACAGGGTCGTGGTGAAGGCCCGGTCCCCCAAAAAGCCGTATACCACCCTGGCGACGGGGCATTTTATAAAGAGCGGCACGAACCGCACGGACCGGACAAGCTTCACGGCGCCGTTCATCATCTCCTGCATCTTCTCAAAGGCGAAGCCGGCCTCCAGCTGGGCCTTGACGGAGGGGAGTATGGCGTCGACGGTACTTATCTCAGTGAGCTTTAAGTGGATGTTGGCATAGAGGGAGAAGTTGCGCAGGGTGCCGGACTCAAAGAGCGTCCGCATGTTGCCGGGGACCTGGATGTGGATGGTGCCCTGGCGGCGGTCCACGGCGGACTTGCAGGCGATGAACATCATGGCTGTGACGAGAGCCGTCACCGAGGCCCCGCGGGCCCTTGCGGCGGCCCGGAGGGAGTCGGAGTCCATGTCGAAATGTATGACCTGGCAGGGCCTGACGGCGGAGAGCTTTCCGCCCATCTGAAGGGCCGGCTTGTCCACAAAGCCCGAGGACTTCCTGCCAGAGACGTATTTGGAGAAATCGTCGGCGGACTCCGAGGCGTCGGGGATGCCGTCGATGTCCAACACACCGGATACGCACTTCACGTCGTTCCCCATGAGCCTCAGATATTCGGCCACAAGGGTCTTCAGGAAGATGGTACCGCCGGTGCCGTCGGTGAGGATGTGGAAAAACTCACAGCTGACGCGGTTTTTGTAATAGAGCACCCGGAAGGATTTGGAGCCCGTAAGGGACACGTTTATATCCGCGCAGGGCACCGTGGACTCGGCCTCCACCGGGAAGCGGCGTTTAGCTGAGTCGATGTAGTGCCAGAAGAAGCCGTTTTTGATGGTGGTGGCGAAGAAGGGGAAACGCTTGATGGTGAATGTCAGGGCCATCTGCAAAAGCTCCGGCACCACGTCGCGGTCAAGATACATGGAGAGACGAAAGACAGCCATCTGCCTGTGGCTCATACTCAGTGGATACACCTTCGCCGCCGCGTCCAGCGGATACCACTCTTCCGCCGGCCGGGAGTAAAAGCCGCCGAGCTTACTGGGAGCCAGCCGTGCCAGGGCGTCGTCAAGCTCCACGCCGTTTTTGGAGTACCAGAGTATGGCGTTCTCAAAATCCTGGGTGAGTTGCCGCTTCCACTCCCGGGGAAGCCGCAGATGCTGGTCAAGTATGCGGAAAAATGAGTCAACACGACTGCGCTCACCGTCGGTGAGCGTTTCGATATATGCTGAGTACTCATTTGTCATGCGCTTTTTTGACATCGGCGTCCCCCGTTTTAGAGCTGTCCCTTTTCCAATATTATATCAAATCGCGACGGGAAACGCAACAGCGGGTGACATTTTTATGTAATCGGTATCCGCAGAGTGAACTTTATGAGATTGTCGGCATCGTCACGCGCAAGCTCCGCCATGACGCCGGAGGCCCGGAGCGCCTCCAGGTCACGTGAGAGGGCCGAGATGAAGTCCCGCACCGGTAAGGGCAGGACGGAGGAGAGTATGGCGTCCACATACCCGTCCGCTTCCTCCGGTGGGAGCCGCAAATAGGCCATCTCCACCAGCGCCGCCTCGCGGAGCTTTGAGCTTGGCACCCTCAAAAGCGCCATGGCGTGCCTCCGCGTGAGCCCCGAAAGCTCCACAGCCCCCATGAGCTCCTCCGGCAGGACCGAAACCGATGAATGCTCCCCGCGGTCCTCCGTCTTGGTACAAATATCCATCTTCCGCCCTCCCTGATTGAGATTATCCATATGTTACCATAAGGGGCCATAAAATCAAGGGGAAAGGTGTCGGATGTGGCCACCCCTCTCTGAGGAGGGAGAGGGATACAAAAACACCCCCGCCCGGGAAACACTCGGGCGGGGGTGAATGTCAAATTATCATCAATACAGCGGGAATCTGGCGCAGAGCTCGTTTACCTTGGCGCGTGTATCCTCAGCGGTGCCCTCAAAGTCGTGGGCGGTGGCGGCGATGCACTGGGCGATGATCTTCATCTCCGGCTCCCTGAAGCCTCTCGTGGTGACGGCGGGGGTGCCGATGCGTATGCCGCTGGTCACAAAGGGCTTCTCGGGGTCGTTGGGGATGGCGTTCTTGTTGACGGTGATGTACACCTCGTCAAGACGCTTCTCCAGAACCTTGCCGGTGACGCCGGTGCCGCGGAGGTCAGCCAGCATCAGGTGGTTGTCAGTGCCGCCGGAGACGAGATTTATGCCGTTTGCCATGAGCTCCTGAGCCAGCACCGCGGCGTTTTTCACGATCTGGGACTGGTAGGCTTTGAACTCCGGCTTCAGGGCCTCGCCAAAGCACACGGCCTTGGCGGCGATGACGTGCATGAGGGGGCCGCCCTGGGTACCGGGGAAGATGGCCTTGTTGAACTGCTTGCCGAACTCGGGATCCCCGGTGAGTATAAGCCCGCCACGGGGGCCGCGGAGGGTCTTGTGGGTGGTGGTGGTTACAACGTGGGCCCAGGGGATGGGGCTTTCGTGCTCACCGGCGGCAACGAGGCCGGCGATGTGGGCCATATCCACCATGAGGTAGGCGCCGACGGCGTCCGCGATCTCACGGAACCGCTTGAAATCTATTGCCCGGGGGTAGGCGGAGGCCCCGGCGACGATGAGCTTGGGACGGCACTTTTTCGCGATGTCCAGCACCGCGTCATAGTCTATGCGGCCGGTCTCGGGGCTGACGCCGTAGGGGACGAAGTTGAAGTATTTGCCGGAGAGGTTCACCGGTGAGCCGTGGGTCAGGTGTCCACCCTCAGCAAGGTTCATGCCCATGACCGTGTCGCCAGGGGTGAGAAGGGCGAAATAAACGGCGGTGTTGGCCTGAGCGCCGGAGTGGGGCTGGACGTTGGCGTAACCGGCGCCGAAGATCTCCTTCGCCCGTTCAATGGCCAGTGTCTCCACCTCGTCCACGTACTCACAGCCGCCGTAGTAGCGTTTTCCGGGGTAGCCCTCGGCGTATTTGTTCGTGAGGACACTGCCCATGGCCGCCATGACGGCGGGGGACACGTAGTTCTCACTGGCGATGAGCTCTATGTTGCGTTTTTGACGGCCAAGCTCCCGGCCCATGGCCGCGGCGACAGCCGGGTCCTGAGTGCTTATATAGCCAATGGAGTCCAAAAGGTCAGAATACATAGAAAGTACCTCTATAATTTATTTTCACCTGTATTATATCATCGAATACGGTCCAATTCAACCAAAACGCCTTATTTTCTATACATTATTATGCCAAGAGTTTTTGGCCCGCAGTGGTTTGAAATAGTGCAACCCGCCACAGCGTCGATAAGCTCGGTGAAGGGACAGGCCTCCATTACCGCCCGGCGGGCCTCGTCAAGAAACTCCTCGGTAAAGCCGTTGGACTTTACAAAAAAGACTCTGCGGGTGTCAATGCTTTCCACGTCGGCCAGTCTGTCGGCCAGGTACTTCAGCACCACCTTCTCAATGGCTCCGCGGTACTTTTTGCCCACGTCCATACTGCCGTCGTGGAGCTCAATGCAGGGCTTGAGGTTCAAGAGGTTTGCCCCGAGAGCCACGAGAGGCGAGCACCGGCCACCGGCCCTGAGATAGTCCAGGGTGTCGATCACAAAGCTCACGTCCAGCTTTTCCCGCTTCTCCTCCATGGCGGCCACGATCTCCTCGGGGGTACTGCCGGAGGCGGCCATCTCGCAGGCGTCCATGACGAGCATTGATATGCCAACGGAGAGGCTCTTTGAGTCCACCACCCAGACATTGCCGACCTCCTCGGCGGCAATGCAGGCGTTCTGATAGCAGGCGGACATGGACTCAGATATGGTGAAATGGATTATCGCGTCATAGCTTTCACGGAGGGCCCTGAATTTCTCCAGATAATCGCCTATGTTGACGGCGGCGGTGTTGCCGAGCTTCCCGCCGGCTGAAACGTGATCGAATATGTCCTGAGCGACTATCTCCACCCCGTCCCGGCGGGCCACACCGTCCATCACCACATAGAGCGGGAAGATGTGTACGCCGTATTTCTCCGCGACGGAGGCGGGCAGGTCGCAGGTGCTGTCGGCAGTTATCTTTATTTTCACGGTCGGACCTCCAGTTTTACGAAATAGCGTAATCAATAATAACACATATAATTAAAAAATGGTAGGTGCTAATTGAACAAATTTTGATAATTTGTTCATCTTTTGCCGTGCGTGTGGACATATGTAATTTACTAAAGGAAATAACATCGATGTTATTACGTGGACGCGGTAAAAAGCGCCACGGAGATTTTCACCGGAGAAATATAAAAAATGAGGGACGCCGCTTGGCGTCCCTCTTACTGTATTAGCTTGTTACTGGGCGATGTCCTCGTAGACGGAGACCTGCTTGCGGTCACGGTTGACGTGCTCGTAGCGGACCTTGCCGGAGACCAGGGCGAACAGGGTGTCGTCCTTGCCCTTGCCGACGTTGTTGCCCGGATGGATCTTGGTGCCGCGCTGGCGGACCAGGATATTGCCGGCCAGAACGTACTGACCGTCGGCGCGCTTAACGCCAAGGCGCTTGGACTCGGAATCGCGGCCGTTCTTGGTGGAGCCCATTCCCTTTTTATGTGCCATGTAAATTACACCTCCATGTTGTGTGGTACGCTAAAGGTCCCTTACGCGTTAATGGCGTCGATGGTGACCTTGGTATAGGGCTGACGGTGGCCCTGCTTACGGCGATAATTCTTCTTCGGATGCATCTTATAGACGATGATCTTCTTGGACTTGCCGGTCTTTACCGCGGTGGCGGTGACGGTGGCGCCCTTCACAACGGGGGTGCCAATGGTGGCGGTGCCGTCGTCGCCGAAGAGGGCCAGGACCTTGTCAAAGGTGACGGACCCGCCGTCCTCCACGCCCAGCTTCTCAACATAGAGAGTGTCGCCGGGGGCTACGCGATACTGCTTGCCACATGCCTCAATAATTGCTGTCATTGTTTTCACCTCTTATAATGTAGAGACTCGCTCTTGCAGGCGGATTTTTCAAAATCTCTTTAAGCTCAGCTCAAAGCGGCTTATAAAGTATACTATTGAAATCCCGGAAAGTCAACATTTTTTTCGGAAAACCGGAAAAAAGTTTATTTATATACCCGGACCGCCACACGAAGGCGGCCTTTTTTCGTTTCCCGGGAGATCCCCTCGTAGACGAACCGGCCATAGTGACGGACGGATATGATGTCACCGGCGGAAAGTCCGGCGGAGGCCCTGGCGAGGCGGCCGGAGATGAATACCTGCTCGCTGTCGATGAGCTCCTGGGCCTGGGAACGGGAGAGGCGGAACACTGCGGCCACGGCGGCGTCCAGACGCTCCGACGCGACTACGAGCTCCGTGACCGGCGGTGGCGCGGAGAGTTTTTCAGGCGGGGCGGAGGGGGCGACGCGGACGGTCGTATGGCGCACGGAGGTTAGGTTCTGCTCAATGAAGGGCGCGATGGACTCAAGGCAGAAAAGGTACCCAACGTTGTCCACGATCTCTATATCCCCTAAGACCTCACGGCGGACGCCCAGGGACATGAGCGCCCCGAGGAAATCCCTGTGGGACAGGGGATCGGCAAATTTCTGCATGACCGGTTCGAGCCTGAGGCAGACGACGGGAGGCGGCTCCACGTAGCCGCACAGGTCCTCACTGCCAAAGCAGGCTATTTTTCGCTCGGAGGAGGCGAGACCGCCGAAGAGCTCAAAGGGGCAGTCGAGCCTGAGCCGCCAAAGCAGGTCCTGCTGGGCCAAAGTCAGGAACTCCGAAAAGACCCAACGCCCGCGGCTCCCGGCCCGGGAGGCGAGCTCGGCAAGGCGGTTAGTCAACAGTGCTTCGTTTTCCATAGGCTCATTTCCTCAGATGCCGCCCGACCCTCGACACGGTGTATTGAGCGGCGAGGCCCGTGAGAAGGCCGGTGATTATACCGGATACAAGCAATACCGGGAGGTAGACGAATATGGAGGGGGTGGCGGTGACGGCGGCGGCCACAAGGACCTGGCCCAGGTTGTGGGCCATGGCGGCGAAAACCGACGCCACCCACAGCTGATTTTCCGCGAGCACACGGCGAAGGAGAAGTAGCGTCAGGAATGCCAGGGTCCCGCCGGCGGCGCTATACAGGAGCGCCATCATGTTCCCGGCAAAAAAGGAGCCCAGCACGAGCCGGCACAGGAGTATACCGGCGGCGTCGGCCCAGCCCAGTGTGAACATGGCCACGACGGTGACGATGTTGGCAAGGCCGAGCTTGACCCCGGGAATAGGCGTCAGCGCCGGGAGCTGGAGCTCCACAACGAATATCCCCAGAGCAACGGCGGTCAGCACCGCGTCCCGGGCAAGTCCTTTCACGTTCATACGCTCACCCCGCCACGGCGTCAGGCCCGCCGCTACTGTCCGCGAATTTTATAACAAGTCTGTGCGGAAGGCACACTATGGGCGCGGAGCCTGAGAGCCACCCGGAGTTGACGCAGACCTTGTCCGGGCAGTCAGCGCCGGAGACGCGGAGCCTGCCCTCTGATACGGTGATGACGTTAAGCCCCCGGCCCGTGTCCACGGTGAAGGTTTCCTCGCCCTCTACGGCCGCGAGGTCCACGGAGCGCACGAGCTCGCCGTCCACATATATATTTGCCGTCCGGCCCCCGGTCGGATGGAGCCACAGCCAGAGTGTCAGCCCCAGGGACAGCAGAAGCAGGGCGGAGATCAGGACGATCCAGGTCCTTGTTTTAACCACGTCGTATCACCCTTACATCGCCGGTATCATAGTCGTTCGTTGGGGAGAAGGAGCCCTCCAGCCCCTCGGTTATATATATCTCCCCCCCGTCCGTGACGAACAGTACGTCAAAGTCAGGGGAGGCGCCGTCAGCTTCACAGCTTTTCCATATCTCCGCGGCCCGGTCAAGGCCCAGGACAAAAAAGGCGGTGGAAAGGCCGTCACATAATGTCCCGTCCGGACCTATCACAGTGACGGACGCAAGTCCGCTTTTGGCAGGGCGGCCGGTTTTTGGGTCGATTATGTGGTGATATATGACTCCGTCGCGCTCAAAATACCGCTCATAGGCGCCTGAGGTGACCACCGCGACATCCTCCGCCTCCACCGTGCCGAGGAACGTATCGGAAAATGGGTCCCGGACGCCAACAAGCCACGGGGAGCCGTCGGGCTTTTTGCCCAGGGCGTATACATTCCCGCCAAGGTTCATAAGGCCGGAGCTGATGCCGCGCTGACGCCAGAGATCGGCGATCAGGTCGCTGGTGTAGCCCTTTGCCACGGCGCCTAGATCTATCATGGCTCCCTGGGGCAGATCAAACCCGGAGGCTTTTGTATAGCCAACCTTTTCCAGGAGAGCGGCTATCTCCTCGTCCCCGGGCACACGGTATTGTCCGGTGGTGAAGCCCCAGGCCAGGACGACGGGGTAGACCGTTATATCCATGGCCCCGCCGGTGAGGCGGCTTATATCCATGGCGCGAAGGAAAAGCTCAGCGGCACTTTTGCCAAGCTCCGTGCCGGTGTGGTTGAAGGCGTACACCCCGCCCTCCGGGTCCGTGGCGGAAAGCTCCTTCTCAAGCTCCGTTATGAGCCGCGTTGACTCGGCCAGTACGGCCCCGTCGCCGTAGAGCTGAAGCTCCATGACCGTGTCCATGGCGAAGATCGTGGAGCTCTGCTTTGCCGGGGCGGGGGAGCAGGCGGTCAGGGCGAGGCACAACAGGGCGCAGAGCGCCGCGGCCCGCCTCACTCCTGGACCTCCGGCGACTCTCCGGAGCTCACCTCCGCCGGGCCCTGGAGCCATGGGACCTCCAGCTTTACTCCGTCAGAGGTGTAGACGATGTATTTTTTAAAGCCGAAAAACGTGGCGATGGCCAGGGCGATCAGCGCGGCCAGCAGGATGAAGAATACCGTCAGGGCCGTTTTCAGTGGGCGGTGGCTGCGGTATATGCGCACGTCACGGCGGTTCATCACATATCCCCCCGCTGTATGTCGTCAAGCATGGCGACCCTGGTGGCGTGGCGGCCGCCCTCAAACTCGTGGCTGAGGAAGGCGTCGACTATTTTTATGGCCAGTCCCGGCCCCACGACTCCGGCGCCCAGAGAAAGCATATTGGCGTTATTGTGACGGCGGGTCATCTCGGCGGAATAGCAGTCCGAGCACAGGGCGCACCTGACGCCACTCACCTTGTTGGCGGCCATGGACATGCCTATGCCGGTGGTGCATATGACTATACCGAGGTCGCACTCACCGTCCGCCACCGCGTGGGCGGCCTTTGCCCCAAAGACGGGGTAGTGACAGCTGTCGGTGGAATATGTGCCAAAGTCGACGTACTCGCAGCCCAGCTCCGACAGGTGCTCCTTCACCTTTTGCATGAGCTCATAGCCCCCGTGGTCGCATCCCAAGGCGATCTTCATATCTTATCCTCCTTCATAGCCGTACAAATTCCGGCGTGTGATCTTTGTAAAGACATACGTATTTAAATCCCAGCGTCCGCAAAAGTCCATAGGACTCATCTATGCCCACGCCGACCTTGTCCGGGGAGTGGGCGTCAGTGCCGCAGGTTATTATCTCCCCGCCAAGCTCCCTGTATAGCCTCAGGACCTGGGGCTCCGGGATAAAGCCGCGGAGCTCGTCGGAAAGGCCGGAGCAATTAAGCTCGATGCCGACGCCGTTTTCGATACACGCCCGGAAGAGCTCCCGCAGACGGTCCTCAAAGAGCATCATGTCAAAGCCCTTTTTCTGCCGGGCCATATACCGGCGCATATAACCCAGGTGACCTATGACATCGCACAGTCCCGAGCGGGCCATGGCGATGTTCTCATCAAGATACTCCTCCACCTCGGGCCGGAACTCATCGAAGTCCTGGGGGTAGGTCAGGTAGTAAAAGTCCCGTTTGCCCCGGAGGTTGTGGACCGAGCCGATGGCGAAATCGAATATCGGCTGTGTGCATATAAGCCGCCCCTCCTCCGGCAGATAGTGGGGTGAACCGATCTCGCACCCAAGCCGCAGATCGAGCCTTCCACCCAGCGCCTCCTTGACCCGGAGAAACTCCCGCAAAAGGCCGTCCCAGTCGTGAAACGGCGGGAACTGGTCTGAGGACTGAGGCTCCTGAGCGCAATTTTCAATGTGATTTGTCACGCACATATGGGTAAGCCCCCGCTCCGCGGCCGCCTGGGCCATGCTCAGCATGGACGAGTCGGCGTCCGGGGACCAGGGCAGACAGTGGGTATGATAGTCGGCAAGCATATTTTACCTCCGGTGACATTGGGCAAGAGGGGACCGCCCGTAGATCGCGGGCGGCCATGGATCACTCTTTTACCGTGACGGCGATGTTGAGCTCCTGAAGCTGTTTATCAGTGACCTCGCCGGGGGCGCCCATCATCACGTCCTGGGCGTTCTTGTTCATGGGGAAGGGTATGACCTCACGGATGGTCTCGGCCCCGGTGAGGAGCATGACCATACGGTCCACGCCGGGGGCGATACCCGCGTGGGGGGGCGCGCCATAGCAGAAGGCGTTGTACATGGCGGGGAACTTGGCCTTCACGTCCTCCTCGCCGAGCCTTACGAGCTTAAATGCCTCGATCATTATCTCCGGGTCGTGGTTGCGCACGGCGCCGGAGGAAAGCTCCACCCCGTTGCACACAAGGTCATACTGATAGGCGGTGATAGTCAGGGGGTCTATTTCCCCGGAGGCCGCCTTTTGGAGGATCTCAAGCCCTCCGTTGGGCATGGAGAAGGGGTTGTGGCAGAACTCAAGCTCCCCGGACTCCTCACCGATCTCGTACATGGGGAAGTCCACTATCCAGCAAAAGGCGTACTGCTCCGCGTCCATGTGGTTCGGGCACATGGCGCCCAGCTTTGACCTGAGCACGCCGGCGCATTTCTGGGCGTCGAGCTTCTTCCCGGCGGTGAGTCCCACAAAGCAGCTGGGCTTGAGATCGAGGGCGGAGATCACCCTGTCCTTGATGGGCTCCACGAATTTCGCTATGCCGCCGACGACATTGCCGCTCTCGTCCAGGCGGAACCAGTAGGCCTTCTGGCCGGACTGGACCTCCACATCGGCGCAGAGCTTGTCTATCTGCTTACGGGTGCCCTCAAAGTCCGTTACCACAACGGCCTTCACGGTATTATTTTCAAATGGCCCGAAGCCGCAACCGGACAGCGCGTCGGTGGCGTCCCGGAGGGTAAGGTCAATGCGCAGATCGGGCTTGTCAGAGCCGTATTTGTCCATGGCCTCAAGATAAGGTATGCGGACAAAGGGTGCGTCGCTGGCCCTGTTATAAGTGCCGTATTTGGCGAAAATGGGCGGCAGGACCTTCTCCAGGACGGCAAAGACATCATCCTGGTCGGCGAAGGCCATCTCCATATCCAGCTGGTAAAACTCCCCGGGCGACCTGTCGCCACGGGCATCCTCGTCCCGGAAGCAGGGGGCTATCTGGAAGTACCTGTCAAAGCCGGAGGTCATCAGTAGCTGCTTGAACTGCTGGGGGGCCTGGGGCAGGGCGTAGAATTTGCCGGGATGCTTCCTGGCGGGGACAAGATAGTCACGGGCGCCCTCGGGGCTGGAGGCCGTGAGTATGGGAGTGGTGATCTCCAAAAAGCCCTCGTCGATCATGGCGTTCCTAAGGGCCGCCACCACATTTGAGCGCAGTACGATGTTCTTCTTTACCTCCGGGTTACGAAGGTCCAGATAACGGTATTTGAGCCTCAGCGCCTCGTCGGCCTCCCGGGACCGCAATATCTGGAAAGGAAGCTCGTTGTATCGGCAACGGCCCAGGAGCTCAATGGATTCGGGCACCACCTCTATGTCGCCGGTGGGCAGGTTGGGGTTTTTACTGCTCCGCTCCCGAACGGTGCCGTTTACCGCGATGGTGGACTCCTTGTTTATGGTCTTGAGCTGGTTGAGGATGTCCTCATTTTCCACCACCACCTGGGTGGTGCCGTAGAAGTCCCTGAGGACCAGGAAGGCCAGGTTGCCGCTGACGGCACGGATGTTTTCGAGCCATCCGACAAGCCGGACCTGTTTCCCGGCGTCGGAAAGTCTGAGCTCGTTGCAGTTGTGTGTACGTGACTGGGTCATAAGCGATCACTCCAATTATTTCTTTGTGTATATCTCTGTCTCAGCCGCCGAGTTTCCGGCGGTGTGTCAGGCGTCCTCCGGCTCGGGTTCCGGTTCCGGCTCCGGCTGGGGGTAGAGGGGGATCAGAAGCTCGTAGATCTCCTTCGCCCACTCCTCCTTGTCCTGAGTGGTGACGGTGACGGCCTCGCCGCCAATAAGGCGCAGGACGCCGCCAGTGTATTCCACGGTGAGAGTGCTTTGTGAGATGGTGCACCTGAAGGTCAGCCGCCAGCACATATCTCCCGGCTCCGGTCTGGGGGCGGCGTTCGAGAATATTGACCCCGGTGTGCGGCCAAAGCCGCGGCGGGTAAATTCGTCGATCAGGTCATCGAAAACGCCGTCCTCCTTGTCGACCGTCATGGGCACGGTACCCGGGGCCTCGGGGTCCTCGGTCCAGGCCCGGACGGTTATGTCACTGACGGCGGCGAAATTGAATATGCCGTCGGCGTAATTCTCCACGGCCATTGGCCGGCAGAGTATCAGCCCCACCACCAAAATGACGATGAGGAGGATGGCGATAATTATAGCCGCGTTTTTAAGACTCATGGCTCATTCCTTTATGGGCCGGGCCACAGGACGGCGGCTCAACGCGTCGGAGATGTAACCGGCGGCGTCGTTGACGCTTACGCGCTCCTGAGCGCCGGTGGACATGTCCTTTACGGAGACGGCGCCGGCGGCGATCTCGTCCTCCCCAAGGATCGCCACGAAGGGTACGCCCAGCCGGTTGGCGTAGGCCATACGGGCCTTGAACTTTTTGGGCTCTGAATATATCTGAGTCCGGATGCCGCGTTGGCGCAGGGCCGTGGCGAGAGCTACCGAGTGGGACATATCGTCGGTCATGGGCAGGATAAGGGCGTCCGCCGGGGCGGTGGGGAGGTCGTCTGAGAGAAGGCCCACGTCGTCAAGGATGAAGAAAAGCCGCGTAAGCCCGATGGATATACCGACGCCCGGAAGCTTCCTGTCGGTGTAGTATCCCGCCAGGTCGTCATACCGACCGCCGGAGCATACGGAGCCCACCTCCGGGTGGCCAGTGATCTGGGTCTCGTAAACCGTACCGGTGTAGTAGTCAAGGCCCCGGGCGATAGTCAGGTCAAGGGCAAAATTCTCCTCCGGCACACCGAAATCCGCAAGGTACCCGGCCACGGTCGCGAGCTCCTCATAGCCCATATCGAAGGTGGCGTTCCGGCCCCTGTACGCCTCCAAGGCGCTGAGGACCTGGGCGTTGGTGCCGGTTATGGAGATAAAACCCAATATCTCATTTGCGTCACCGGCGGATATGTCGAGGTCGCCAGTCAGGATCGCCATGACCTTATCGTGGCCTATCTTCTCCAGCTTGTCCACCGTGCGCATGATGTCCCCGGCCTTTTCTGAAAGGCCAAGCATGTCGTAAAAACCGGTGAGGAGCTTTCGGTTGTTGACACGTATCACAAACCGCGTAAGGCCCAGCTCAGTAAAGAGGCGATAGATTATGGAGGGAATCTCCGCCTCGTTCATTATGCTGAGCTCCCCGTCACCGATGATGTCGATGTCCGCCTGGTAAAATTCCCGGAACCGGCCTCTCTGGGCCCGCTCACCACGGTAGACCTTGCCGATCTGATAGCGGCGGAAGGGGAAGGCCAGCTCGGCGTAATTCATAGCCACATATTTAGCCAGGGGCACAGTCAGGTCGAAGCGGAGGGCAAGGTCACTGTCGCCCTTGGTGAAGCGGTAGATCTGCTTCTCCGTCTCGCCGCCGCCCTTGGCCAGCAGTACGTCAGCGGATTCAATGACGGGAGTGTCCAGGGGCGTGAAGCCATAGAGGGAGTAGACGCGCTTTATAGTGTCGGTTATGTGCTCCATCAGCGCCTGCTTTTTTGGGGTGAGCTCCATGAAGCCCGACAGGGTGTGGGGTTTAATGCGTTCCATGAATAAGTATCCTTTCGCAAAAAAGCCCCCGCCCGAGGAGCGGGGGTTGTGGAATGATCCCTTACGTTCAGGGGGCCAATAGCGCCCGGACTGTTACTTTTTGGGGTTTACGATGTCGCGCCAATCAAGCATACCGTCTTTAAGGCCCCTTATCAGGACCTCGGCGGTGGCGACGTTGGTGGCAAAGGGCACATTCTGCTGGTCACAGAGTCGACCGATCTTGTTGGTGGAGGCGCCGGAGCGGGGGTCGGTGGGATCGGAGAAGAAAATCACCAGATCCAGCTCATTGTACGCCAGGCGCGCCGCCATTTGCTGGTCACCGCCCTGGTCGCAGGAGAGGTAGAGATCAATCGGCAGTCCCGTGGCTTCTTTGACTAATCTTCCTGTGGTGTTGGTAGCGCAGATCGAGTGGGCCTGAAGTATCCCACAGTAGGCGATGCAAAATTGAACCATCAGTTCCTTTTTCCTGTCGTGTGCCATGAGGGCGATGTTCATACCGTCACCAGCTTTCTATATAATAAAAACAATTTGAATATATTTTCCTCTTTGACGCCTCTTTTTAAGGGGAGCTGTCGGCGTAGCCGACTGAAGAGCCGCGCTATATCCGTCCAAGGGGTATCCGCTCACCGGTGAGGCGGCGGGCGATATTCTGCAGTTGAGGCAGGGCCCGGCGGGAGCCGTAGAGAAGCAGGGGAGTCTGGCGGTTCAGCGCCTCGCTCACATCCTCGTCCTCGCTCACAACGCCTATGAGTCTTGCGCCGACGGTGTCTATCACCTCGTCGACGCTCCTGCGTACACGTCTGAAGGCCCTGGGGCTAACGCGGTTTACCAAAAGCCGAAGCTCCGTGACACCGAGGGCCCGTAGCTCCTGGGCGACGCGCTGGCCGTCGCGCAGGCTCGTAAGATCCCCGGTGGCCACGATGACCGCCAGGTCTGATGCCGGAGCCGCCAGACGGAACCCCGCGCCAATTCCGGCGGGGGAGTCCAGGATAACATAGTCATATTCCTCGCGGTATCCGTCTATCATCCTGACGAAGGCGTCGGGGGAGACGTCCTCCGGGATGTCCGCCGGGGCGGAGAGGAACCACAGGTCCTTTATCCGGGGGTGGGGGACAGGGGCCTCGGACGCCGGTACTTCGCCGTTCAGCACGTCCGCGAAATCCCACAGGACCTGATCGGAGAGACCCAGCGTGAGGTCCAGATTTCTGAGGGCCGCGTCGCAGTCCACACACAGGGTCCGGTGGGATAGAGCCGCCAGAGCCGAGGCTATGGCGGCGGCGCAGGCGGTTTTCCCGGTGCCGCCCTTGCCGGAGGTTATCAAAATCGATGTACCCATATATACCCCCTTATAAATTATATATGAGAGCCTGGCTTTTTGCAAGAGTTATAAGGATAACTTCTATACACTTTTCGGATTTTTGCTGGCATTTTATTCAAAAAGCTGAATATTTTACCGATTTTTGACGGAATTATTTCAAAAGAGAGTTGTCAGTCGGGGCGGATACGTCAGTGGAGGCGGTGTCGGCGAAGTAGGCGTCCATCAGGTCCTTGGCAATGGTGATAAGCGCCGCGCCGGAGCCGCCCTTTTGCACCACCACGGAGATGGCGATCTGTGGGTCGTTGGCGGGGGCGTAGCAGACGAAAACGCCGTCGTTTATTTTGGAGGTGTCGGACTGGACCGTGCCCGTCTTGGCCGCCACGGGGATGGGGTAATTTGAAAGGGCATTGGCGGCGGTACCGGTCTTTGCCACGGCCTTCATACCCTGCTGTAACACGGGTATGTACCCCTCGGGGTCGTCAATGACGCCGGCCACCTGAGGAGCCCGGCGCATGATCACGTCGGAGTAGTCGTAGCTCGTTATATTGCGAAGGACCGTGGTAAAATATCTTGTCCCGCCGTTGGCGATAGTGGCCACGTAATTGGCTATCTGTATTGGAGTGAAGAGATTGAGCCCCTGACCGATGCAGGCGATAAGGGTATCCGCGTCCCACCAGCCCTCGTCCTGAAGCTCGCGCTTGGACTCGATAGACGCGACCGTCCCAGTGGAGTCACCGATCTCTATGCCCGTGTGATCGCCGAAGCCGAAGAGCTTGGCGGTGTCGGCTATCTTCGTTATGCCCATGTTGTCGGCCACGGTGTAAAAGAAGTAGTTGCAGGACTTCTCCAGCGCCTGGACCACGTTTATAGTCCCGTGGCTGCCGGGGGAGATCCAGCACCTTGGCTGATAGTCCGGGTATTTTGTGAACTTGCTGTCGTCGTGGATGGTGGTCCTGGTGGAGATGGTGTGATTTGAGAGGGCCGCGTAGGCCGTCACCATCTTGAAGGTGGACCCGGGGTTGTAGGTGCCCTGGGTGGCCCGGTTGACAAGGGGCTTCAACGGGTCGTTATTCAGCGCCGTGTACTGATCGTAGAAGGTGTTCAGGTCAAAGGTCGGGTAGCTCGCCAGTGCCAGGACCTCGCCGGTCTTTACGTCAAGCATCACCGCCGCGCCGCCGGTGGCGTAATCGGGCTCCTCGTAGACGGTGCCCTCCTTCTCGGCCTTCTCCCGGGCCTCGTCCTCACGGTCCATGTTCATCTGGGCTATGGTGGAGGCCAGGGCGTTCTCCGCCACCTGCTGGAGCTGTATGTCGATGGTAAGATATACGTTGCTCCCGGCCTGTGCCTCCTTTTTTACCTCCACGTCCGTTACGGCCCCGGAGGGGTCCCGGTAAGTGGTTATCTCACCGTCCGTGCCGTGGAGGTACTCCTCAAAGGCCGCCTCCGCCCCCACCTTTCCGATCCTGGCGTTGAAGGGGTATCCAAGGGCCTTGTACTTGTTGTTGTACTCGTCCGTGCTCATGGCCCCGATGTACCCTATAAGGTGCGAAGCGTATGGCGTGTGGTACTCGCGCTCCGAGCGGGTGACGATGGCGACACAGGGCAGGTTCTGCTCGGAAAGGTAGCTCACCAGCTTATCGGACACGTCGGCGGCGAAAACGTAATCGGAGTAGTTTATGACCTGCATCTCAAGTCCGTAGCGGACGCCGATGATTTTTCTCGCATCCTCCGCCGTAGCGGTGTAGGGTATCTTGTAGTGGTCACGCATCCAGCTTATAAGGTCCGTGGCCGGGACCTGGGGGTCCTCCTCCGTGTCCTCGATGCCGAGACTGTTGGTGAAGTATTTAAAGTAGCTCCGAAGCCAGCTTTTCTGGGTGTTCGTGGCGTCCACGTAATATTCAAAGGGCGCGGCGGTGGTCACGGGGAAGGGGTCGTTGTATTTGACACCGTATTTGGCGCAGACGCCGATGAGTGTGAGGATTATGCTGTTGGGCTCCTCGGCCTTGAGAAGCTGGTTCCTGTCGATCTTCACGTCGTAGACCGTCCTGTCGGAGGCCAGAAGTACGCCGTTCCGGTCAAGCATGGACCCCCTGGCGGCGTAGACCGTGCTGTTTGTGGCGGTGAGCTCCGGCGCGTCGTCAAGGAGAGCCTGACTGTCCAGGGCCTGTATGCGGTATAGCGTCAGGGCATAGACCGACAGGAGTATTGCCATAGCCAGCGCCAGGGCGATAATTCTTGATGGTTTAATAAATTTATCCATTTTGGCACCTCAGATTATGTGGGCGAGAAAGCGGGAGATGTAATAAAAGGGCAGTGAGAGGATAAGCGAGTATAGCGTCTGCCTTATGGCGATGGGCAGCAGGGCAGAGACGGGTATGGACGTGGTCACGGTGATGACCAGTATCTGGCAGGCGGAGCAGAGCAGTAGCTGAGCCGCCGAGCACAGCAGATAGGAGGGGAAACCGCGAACGAGGACGGTATCCGACAGGGCTCCCAAAAGTATACCGGTGAGGGTAAGTATGAGTGTGAACTCTATCGTGGGCTGGTTATAGGACATATCCATGAACATGCCGGCGAAAAGTCCAAAGACGCCGCCCTCCACCCGGCCGCGGAATATGGCTATACCCACCACGGCCACAGGAAGGAGCATGGGCTTGACGCCGAAGAGCGTAAGACGCGTGAACACGGTGGCCTGGAGGATATAGAGGAGGATGAGGTACGGGCACAGTATAAGGAGCTTTACGGCGGTGGCGTATTTTTGTTTTCCCATAGCGTGCCCCTCACTCGCTGACGGCAAAGTCCGTAATGATGTATATGTGGGCGCATTCACGGACATTGGCGGAGGGTTCAACCACGGCGTAGGGGTCAAGGCCGGAGGAGTTGACAAGTATCCCGGAGATCTTGCCGATCATCAGTCCCGCCGGGAAGCGTCCGCCGGAGCCGGAGGTCACCACGGTACTGCCGGTGACTATGCCGGAGCCCTCGCCGATATACGAAAGCTTCACCCGGCCCTCTTTAAAGAGCTCAAAATCGCCTGAGGCCACGGCGGTGTCGCCGCTTTCATATATGAGCGCCCCCACCCGGAAGGTGGTGTCCAGGATGGTCGTTACGGTGCTGGAGGTGGACGTCACGGAGGTGACCTGGCCCACAAGGTAGCCGTTCTCCGTTATAACCGGGTCGCCAAGCTCCACGCCGGAGGAGGAGCCCTTGCTGACGGTGAAGGAGGAGGAGAAATTGGAGGCGGTCCAGGACAGGACCGACGCCGGCTCCATAACGATGTTCTCGTGGCGCTCGGCAAAGCCCAGAAGGGCGCGCAGACGCTCGTTCTCCTCGCTTATCTCCGTGTACTCCCGGTAGTCCTGCTCGAGCTCCGCCACCTGGGCCTTCAGCCGATCATTCTCGGCCTTCAGCTCGTCGAAGCGGTACATGTAGTCGTAAACGTGCTCCAAAGAGTTCACAAGGCTCGTCATGGCGCTTTTAACGGGCTTGAAAAACGGCTCCGAAAGGAGGCTCGCGAAGCCCGAGCTCCCGCCGGATACAGCGACGGAGATGGCGGCGGCGATGGCCACCACCACAGCGGCAACGGCGATATATATTCCCTTTTTAGAAATAAAATCCTTCATACCCTATCCTCTTGAAAAAACCTTATGTCCGGCGGCCTCCAAAAGCCCGGCCAGCCTTGATACCGGCAGACCCACCACATTGTAATAGTCCCCGGATATGCCCTGGATGAGCATTCCGCCCTTGCCCTGTATGCCATAGGCCCCGGCCTTGTCCATGGGCTCGCCGGTGGAAATATACCAGTCTATCTGCTCGTCGGTAAGCGGCAGGAAGCTGACGAGGGTACTCACGGCGTCGGTGTATGTAACGCCCCCGGCTATAACCGCAAGGCCCGTTATCACCTGATGCTCCCTGCCGGAGAGGGCCCTGAGCATCCGTGCGGCGTCTAAGGCGTCACGGGGCTTTCCCAGGGGCTCACCGTCCAGGAATACGAGGGTGTCCGCGGCGATGACGATGTCGTCAGGCCCGGAGCCGGAGGCGATGTCCCGGGCCTTGCCACTGGCGATGAGCGCCACGGCCTCAGTCCGCGGCAGATCCCGCCGGAGGGGAGCTTCGTGGGAGGAGGGGCGTATATCAAATTCCTCTATCCCCATCCCGGACAGCAGCTCGCGCCGCCTCGGGGACGCGGAGGCAAGTATTATCATGTTTTCTCCTTTTTTCCGGCAGGGACTTTCTGATTTTATAACTGTAATTTAAAACTTTCCCTGTGTGGTGCTTGACGGCTCGTATGTTCCGAGCTCCAGATAGCGTTCGGTGATCTTCGCGCATTCGTCGGCGTTTTCTGTGGTGAAGCTGAGGCGCACACCCCAGAGCCCGGCGGTCAGGTACTCACGACTGCGCTTTATCAGGTGGAGCTTTTGGGCGCTCCACAGGGTGTTGCGACAGCCGAAGGAGCGTGTGACGGGGTTTATAAAGCCGGAGGAGTCCGGAAATCCAAGGGCGCTGTCACAGGAGCAAACGCCCGACTGGGCCCGGATGAGGCACAGTCCCGTGTGCATGAGGGGCATACGCCCGTATATGACGAGCTCCGTGTCCATGTATTTCTCCAAGGACCGCACCTGGGAGGCACTCATGTCCATGGCCAGGGCCGCGGATTTCAGGCGAAGGCCCAGAAGGACCGCCAGAGTATTTGAGTTGCGGACATTTAGAGCCAGATCCCCGCGGACGGTGAAGCCGAGCTTCCTCGCGAATATGATGTGACCGATATTCGACGCCGCCACCTCGGTGATGCCCAACTGCCGGGCCTTGAGGAGGAGCTGAGCCACCCGGCCGGACTCGGAACCGTAGATGTACTCCGGAAGTGCCGCGCAGACAGTTATGTCCTTTGAATCGAGGAAGGGCTCCAGGCGCTTGTCACCGGATACCGCCTCCTCCAGGGGCACATAGAGCACCGGAGGGGCGAGACTCAAAAGCTTTGGTGACAGCTGAGAGCACCGCTGTACCGAGACGGTCAGAACCGGCGGCCCGGAGGGTCCGGGGCTTGAGGGCAGGGCCGGGACCACGCCCTCGGCCCGGGGCTGAAGGCCCACCCGCATTTCCAGCAGCTCCTGCAGGAGGCCGTCACGCACAGGCGCCAACAGCTTCGGGTCCAGATATATGCCCTTTTGTATCCGGGCGGAGAGCCCGGCGAAGCGGAAGGGCGTACCGCCGGTCTTGAACAGCTCCGTCTGGAGCATCGCCTGGGTGGTCTCGGTGTGGAAGGCGAGCTCCGGAACGCCGCCCTCGCCGGATACCGTGTTGCCCCGGTCGTCGGTTGCTGACAGCCTGAACGGCTGCTCGAGCTCGAGAGATATGTCAAAGGTCACGGGAACGCGCTGAAATTCGTGGTTGAGGTAGTTTTTGCGCACGGCGGTGTAGAAGGGCGTGTCCCCCTCCGGTTCCGGCTCGGCCACGCCCATCATGGACTCGGCCTGAGCTCCGGTGAGGTAGGCGTCGGTGAAGCCCGCCGCGGGGAACGCGCCGCGAAGAAGCTCCATATCCTCCTCGGAGGGCGTCCGGAGCGTACCAATGGCCCTGGACCAGACGCCGGTGACGGCGGCGCAGTACTCAGGTCGGCGCTCCCGGCCGTCAATGCGAAGCGCCGTGACGCCGAGGCCCAGCAGGAACTCGGCCTCACCGATAAGGCACAGATCCTTCATGGCCACCGGGTGGCGCTCGCGTATGCCGGCCTTGAAGCCCGTGTGGCAGTATCCCGGACAGGGGCCCGGGTCCGCGCCCCGGAGGGCAGGGATCATGCACTGACCCTGAAATGCCGCGCACAGGGGGCCGTGGACGCATATCTCCGTCTCAATGGGCGAGTCCTTTACTATGGCCTCCAGCTCCGCCTTCGGAAGCTCCCGCGGCAGGGCGACTCTGGTGACGCCCATGGCGGCGCAGAGCTTTACCCCATCAAGGTCGTGTATCCCGAGGGCCTCGCCGGCGTGGATGGGCATACTCGGTATGGCCCGCCGCAGGGCCCAAATGAGCCCCAGGTCGTCGGCGATCAGGGCGTCCGCCCCCATCCGCGAGGCCCTCCGGGCGTTCTCCACCGCGGCGGCCATGTCAAGGTCGAAGTGGGAGTAGTCCAGCACCACGTATATTTTCGCGCCGCGTACGTGGGCAAACTGTGCCGCCCGTCCCAGCTCGTCCTCCGTCAGGTCCCACTTTTTCCGCTCGCTCAGAGTGGCGAAGGACAGATACACCGCGTCCGCGCCGCTTTGAACCGCCGCGGATACCCCTTCGGCCGAGCCGGCCGGGGATAAAAGCTCCATTGTTCGCCACCCCTTTCATAAAAAATGCGCATAGATATTTGTATTATAGCACATAAGTTGTGGGATTTAAATCCGTTTTACAGATTTTTAATAATTTTTTGTGTACCTCCCATGTATCCGGGGGAGAGAAATAAAAAGTTATACAAATACCGCGTATTTTCTGTTGAAGTTTTTCCAACATTAAGTTAAAATAAATACATGAAAACCCCCTGTGGGGAAATATGAATTTTTGACAAAGGAGTGTTTACCATGGCAAACCGCATAGTTCTGAACACAATTTCCTATCACGGCCACGGCGCGATAGAGAACATTGTCCCGGAGCTCACCGCCCGCGGATACAAAAAGGCGTTTGTCGCCACCGACCCTGACCTTCTCAAGTTCGGCGTCACCGGTAAGGTCACCGCCCTGCTGGAGGCGGCCAATTTCCCCTATGAGGTCTATTCCAACATCAAGGCCAACCCCACCATTGAGAACGTCCAGACCGGCGTGGCCGCATTCAAGGCGAACGGCGCGGACTGCATCGTCGCCGTGGGCGGCGGCTCGGCCATGGACACCGCGAAGGCCATCGGCATCATCGTGGAGAACCCCGAGTTTGCCGATGTCCGCTCCCTTGAGGGTGTGGCTCCCACCAAAAAACACGCCACCTTCACCATCGCCGTGCCCACCACCGCCGGCACGGCCGCGGAGGTCACCATCAACTACGTCATCACCGACGTGGAGAAAAAGCGCAAGTTCGTCTGCGTGGACGTGAACGACATCCCCGAGATCGCCGTTGTGGACCCCGACATGATGTCCACCATGCCCAAGGGCCTCACCGCCGCCACCGGCATGGATGCCCTGACCCATGCCATTGAGGGCTATATCACCGCCGGCCACTGCGCTATCTCCGACATGTTCCACCTGGAGGCCATCCGGCTCATCTCCGCCAACCTCCGCGGCGCCGTACAAAACGATCCCGACGGCCGTGAGGGAATGGCTCTCGGCCAGTATATCGCCGGTATGGGCTTCTCCAATGTGGGCCTGGGCATCGTTCACTCCATGGCCCACGGCCTCAGCGCCCTCTATGACACGCCTCACGGCGTTGCCTGCGCCATCATCCTGCCCACCGGCCTTGAGTACAACGCGCCCGTGGCCGGCGAGCGTTATCGCGCCATCGGCAAGGCCATGCACGTACCGGGAATAGACATGATGACCGACCATCTGGCGGCCAAGGCCACCATCGCCGCCGTGAAGAAGCTCTCCGCCGACGTTGGCATCCCCGCCGACCTCAAGGGCATCCTGAAGGAGGAGGACATCGACTTCCTGGCCGAGTCCGCCTACGCTGACGCCTGCCGTCCCGGCAACCCCAGAGAGACAAGCGTAGAGGAGATCAAGGCCCTTTACCGCTCACTCCTCTAAAATATCTCACATCCAAAGAGAACTCCCCCTTTTGCGCTGACCAGGGGCCCGGTTTATCCGGGCCCTTGACTTTTTAGGGGTTGGATGATACCATTTTTGTGATAATGCTTAGAAGCGGGGGAGCATGGCGTGAAGCTCGTGGTGATAGGGAACATACTGGCGTTTTTGGGGTCGATTATTATGATCGCCATCGGCCTTATCAAGGAGAAGTGGCATATACTGTCGGCTCAGTGTGTCCAGTTCGGACTCATGGGGGCGGGGAACCTGGTCCTTGGGGGCTATGCCGGGGTGGTGGCGAACGCTGTGAGCATCGCCCGGAACCTGCTGTGCCTTTTTCTGCCCTTCACACTGCCGTGGAAGATCACCTTTATAGTCATTCAGGGCGTCTGCACCTTCGCCTTTGCCGCTGAGGGGCTTCTGGGGTGGCTTCCGTTTATTGCCGCCTGTGCACTGACGCTGAGCCTCAGCACGAAGGACGAGCGGGTACTAAAATGCGTCCTTATCTTCGGCCAGATCTGCTGGGTGGTGTACGATCTGAGTATCAGAAATTACACCGGTTTTGTATTCGACCTTTTGACCGTCATATCAAATGTGGTGGGCATATGGATGCTTACAAGGTCAAAAAGCGAAGATGACGCATCCGTGAAAAAGTGAGTCTTGCGAAAAATATAATGAGGCTACAATACGCCGCCGGAGGGATGAATATGGAATATAAAAATCCGATCCTGTACGCCGATTACTCAGATCCGGACGTTATCAGGGTGGGGGAGGACTACTATATGGTGGCGTCGTCATTCACGTATCTGCCCGGCGTACCGCTTCTCCACTCCAGAGACCTGGTCCATTGGGAGATCATCAACTACTGCGTCCCGGCATTGCCCTTTGAAAAGTATGACCGGCCCTCACACGGCTCCGGCACATGGGCACCGTCTATTCGTTTCCACGGCGGGATGTTCTACGTATTTGTGCCACTGCCTGACGAGGGCATACTGGTGGCCCGCTCCACCGACCCCTACGGTCAATTTGAGTTGAATCTACTGTGTCGATCCCTGGGTTGGGAGGACCCGTGCCCGCTGTGGGACGACGGGAGGGCCTATATGGTGTTCGCTTACGCCAAGAGCCGGGCCGGGATCAGGGATCGGCTGTCGGTGGTGGAGATCGACCCGGACTGCCGGAGGCTCATCGGCGAGCCGCGACTCGTTTTCCAGGATGTCCGGCGGGCGCCGGGCATTGAGGGACCAAAATTTTATAAACACGAAGGCTGGTATCTGATACTTGCCCCCGCCGGAGGCGTTGCCGAGGGTTGGCAGTCGGCTTTGCGCTCCCGCAATGTGTGGGGACCGTATGAGTACCGGGTTGTGATGCGACAGGGCTCCACATCCGTGAACGGCCCACATCAGGGCGGCTGGGTCACATCATGCGACGGCCGGGACTGGTTCGTACACTTTCAGGACGTGGGGGCCCTTGGTCGGATAACACATCTTCAGCCAATGACGTTTAAGGACGGCTGGCCCATTATTGGCGCAGACGCGGGCGACGGCGTCGGTGAGCCGGTGCCGGAGTGGACCATGCCGAGTGAGGGCGGCCCTGAATACCGGATCGCCCAGTCGGACGCGTTTTACAAAGGACGCCCGGGGCTTCAGTGGCAGTGGCAGGCAAACCCAAGGGACAGCTTTTTTGCTCCCGGCGGAGGGACAGGCGATCTTCGCCTTGCCTGCCTTTCGAATAGCACCAGAGAAAACCTCCTCTGGTACGCGCCCAACGCCCTGACACAGATACCCCAGAGTCCCGCCCTCTCGATGGTGACGAGGGTGCGGCTTTCGGACGACGGCGAGGAGCATGACATGGCGGCCATCGGCGTGATCGGCCACAGCTACGGCTATCTGGCGCTTCAGCGGTCAGACTCCGGTTGGAAACTCGCACTGTACCGGGGATACGTGACGGAGGAGTTTTTCGAGGGTGAGGCCACGGAGAAGCTTGTGGAGAGCCTAAATATCGGAGCGGGTCCGGTATACCTGCGCCTCGATATGGAGGGCGGGACCTTCCACTTTTCATGGTCAGTTGACGGAACAGACTACTCACCGATTGGCGGCAACATGCCTCTTACCCGCGCCACCTGGACCGGCGCCAAGCTGTGCCTCTGGTCCTGCAACCGCGAAAACCGCAGTTCCTCCGGTTACGGGAAGTACGAGTTCGTAAGGATCGAGAATAAATAACTCTACCCCAGTCCCTATATGCTGAAAAAAGCGCCCCCGTTTGGGGGCGCTTTTGGTTGTATATATTAAAGATGTACTTCGAATTGAAATTTGAGCCTCAGCTACGGGAGCACCTTTCGAGGAGCTCGGACCACTTGCGGTCCACGTAGTCCTGGGCGGCCTCAATGGTCCACTCGTTGCCGGGCTTGAAGCAGTGCTTGAAGCGGCCCTGGAGGCGCATGAACTCCTCGACGGGGAGCTTCTTTTTGGGTTCGTAGCTGAGCATCCACTTGCCCTCAACCACCTCATAGAGGGGCCAGACGCAGGTCTCAACGGCCATCTTGCATATCTGCGGCAAGAGCTCGGAGGGGTACTGCCAGCCCCGGGGGCAGGGGGCCATGACGTTTACGAAGGCCGGGCCCGGAGTGTAGATGGCCCGGTGGGCCTTCTCGTGGAAGTCCTTGAAGTTACCGATGAAGGTGGTCTGGGCCACGTAGGGGATATTGTGGGCGGCCATTATTACGGTGAGATCCTTTTTCTCCTGCTTTTTGCCCAGGGACTCCGTGCCCACCGGGGTGGTGGTGGCGTTGGCGAAGCGGGGCGTGGAGGAGGAACGCTGGATGCCGGTATTCATGTACGCCTCGTTGTCATAGCAGAAGTACACCATGTCGTGGCCGCGCTCCATGGCGCCGGACAGGGACTGGAAGCCAATGTCGTAGGTGCCGCCGTCGCCGCCGATGGTGATGAATTTGCAGTCGCCCTCAAGCTTGCCCTTCTTTTTGAGGGCCTTGTAGGCAGACTCCACGCCGCCGCAGACGGCGGAGGCGTTTTCAAAGGCGGAGTGGATGTAGCTGTCCTCCCAGGCGGTGTAGGGGTAGAGGAAGGATGAGACCTCCAGACACCCGGTGGCGTTGCATATGACCGCCCGGTCGCCCTCATCTAAGGCGCGGGTTATGCCACGGCAGACGATTCCCGCGCCGCAGCCGGCGCAGAGCCGGTGGCCCGGGGCGAAGCGTTCGGGCTTTGAAAGCTCGACCTTGTGATTGTAAGCCATACTCAAAGCACCTCCTTCTGATTACTGCGCTGGCCGAAGTGTATGTAACGGGGGCCCACGTCGCCGGTCTCAACGATCTTCAGAAGATGCCGGTAGACCTTCTCGATGTCCTCCACCGCGCAGTCACGGCCGGCAAGGCCGTAGACCACGTCGATCATCTTCGGGGGATTATCCAAATCGTAGCATGCCGAACGTGTTTCAGCGAAGAGGGGGCCGCCGCAACCGGAGTAGCCCTCGGATTTATCCATGACGGCCACGGCCTTCACGTTTTTGAGGGCCTGGGCCAGCTCCTCCATGGGGAAGGGACGGAACACCCGGATCTTCACAAGGCCGGCCTTAACGCCCTGGGCCCGGAGCTTTTCGATACATGCCTTGGCGGTGCCGGCGGTGGAGCCGATGAGGACGAGGGCAACCTCGGCGTCCTCCATGCGGTATTCCTCAAAGAAGCCGTACTTGCGGCCGAAGGTCCGCTCGAAGTCGGCGGCCACGTCAAGGATGACCTTCTTCGCGTTCTTCATGGCCTCGGCCTGCTGGACCTTGTGCTCCATGCAGTAGGGGCAGGAGTCGTAGGGGCCGACGGCCAGGGGGTGGTCACGTCCAAGAAGGGCGTGCTCGGGGCGGTACTCGCCCACGAATTTCTTCACGTCCTCGTCGGACTCTAAGAGTATGTTCTCCACGGCGTGGGAGGTTATGAAGCCGTCCTGGCAGATCATTATGGGGAGCCTGACGGAGGGGTGCTCGGAGATGCGCATGGCCTGGAGGTAGTTATCGTATGCCTCCTGGTTGTTCTCGGCGTAGATCTGGAGCCACCCGGCGTCCCTGGCGCCCATGGAGTCAGAGTGGTCGTTATTTATGTTGATGGGGCCCGTCAGTGTGCGGTTAACGCAGGCCAGGGTTATGGGCAGACGGCTGGAGGCCGCCACGTAGAGGACCTCGTACATGAACGCAAGGCCCGCTGAGGAGGTGGCGGTCACGGCCCTCGCACCCGCGGCGGCGGCGCCGATACAGGTGGACATGGAGGAGTGTTCGCTCTCCACGGTGACGTACTCGGTGCCGACCTTGCCGTCGGCCACGTACTGGGCGAAATACTGGGGTATCTCGGTGGAGGGGGTTATGGGGAAGGCGGCAAAGACATCGGGGTCTATCTGCCGCATGGCGGTGGCGATGGCCTCATTGCCGGAAAGACGTTCACGGATGCTCATTGGTGCACCTCCTGTTCCATGGTTATGGCCTCAAAGGGGCAGACCTTCCAGCAGATGCCGCACCCTTTGCAGTGGTCGTAGTCGAAATCCACACGTTTGCCCGCTTTCACGGGGATGGAGGAGTCAGGGCAGAAGGGGGCGCAAAGAAGACACTGACGGCACTTCTGCGGGTCCCACACAGGGCGATTTGAACGCCACTCGCCGGTCTTTGTAAGCCGCGAGGTGCCGCCCTCGTATATCTCCCCGCCGGGGGTCATCTCCTGCCAGGGGGACTGCTCATTTATATTTTCGGCTTTTATGTAGCTCACGCTCCCCGCACCTCCTTCATTGCCATCGTTAAGCATTTCATGTTGCCCTCTATGACTTGGGGCTTTGTGGCGAACTTGTGGTGGAAGGACGCCTCCATATCCGAGATGAACCTGTCCGGATCCAGCACACCGCTGACCTTCACTATGGCCGCCAGCATGGGCGTGTTGGGGAAGTACCGGCCCAGGCACTGCTCTGAGATCGTCCTGGCGTCGATGGTATACACGCTTCCGGTGTAGCCCCGGAGCAGGGGACGGAGCTCCTCGGGCGCTCTGGGGGAATTTATTACGATGGCCCCCTCCGGATCGAGCCCCGCTGTCACGTCCACGCAGTGGAGAAGAGACTCGTCCACCACAACCACGTAATTGGGGTTATATATGTTGGAGTGGATGGTGCAGGGAAGGTCGCTTATCCGATTGTAGGCGGTAATTGGCGCGCCCATCCGCTCAGGGCCGTACTCCGGGAAGCCCTGTACGTGCTTTCCGGAGGCGAAGGCCGCGTCGGCCAGCAGAAGGCACGCGGTCTTGGCCCCCTGCCCGCCGCGCCCGTGCCAGCGGATCTCAGTCATGGTCTTGCTCATTGCTTAAACCTCTTTTCATTAAAAAACGTCCGTCCCGTAAAGGGACGGACGTCATAAGTTGACACCGCTCAACCACCCGTTACTGTGTACATCCATACACGCCTCCGTTAACGGGGAGAACCGTCAGCGCCTACTCCAAACGTGTTTCGGGCTGAAACTCCGGAGTGATATTCAGCGTGTCCTGCGGCACCGGATTTGCACCAACCTCCGGCTCTCTGCGGCTCTGGGAACGCCTACTGTCTCCATCACGGTCTTTAGCAAGTGAAATTATCAGTATTTTAAACGAATAAATGTGGGATGTCAAGATACATCTTTGACAAAAAAGCGGGTATCAGCGCACCGAAAATCCGGTTTTACGCCCGCCCGGAGATTATCCAGGGCGCCGGTTCGGCGTCAAAGGTGTTCTTGCCCGTAAGTTTGCTGACGGCTATCTGCAATACCTCGGTCTCGCCGACGCCGTATCCGGCGAGGGTGTCCGGCAGAGTGGCGGCGCACCTGAAGTCCAGGGTGTAGATGACGAACTCCATGTGGGGGTTGAGCTTTAGTAAGCACTCTATCTCACGTTCCATACTGGCGGAGGCCACAAGGAAGGTCAGCGCGGGCACCGGAAGATCCTTCATGGTGTCCTCGCTTACACGGTCGATGACGGTTATGTTGTTGAGGCCGAACTGGTGGGCGTTTTCCTCCACCGTGTGGCGGTCGTGCTGGTTATACTCCACGGCGATGACCGTGCCCTCGGGGGCCAGGATGGCCGTCTCCACCGCGATGGAGGCGCCGCCGATGACGCAGACCGTGTCGGCGCTGGATACGTGCATCTTATTTAAGATGACCGCCCGTATCTCGCTTCCCACATAGTGGACGGAGCCCTTGAAGAAATCGGAGTTGCGCATACCGATCTTGGTGGTGGAGCGGGCGTTGGGATTTAAGATGAGCATCCCGGCGGAGGCGTTGATGCCCCGATTTATCATGTCCTTTATTGGCGCGTGGAGTATTGGGCCCGCGGGCTCGGAGCCCTCGTTGTACCAGACCTCGCACTCACCAAGGCCCGCGTCCCACATCTTATAAAAGATGTCGGGGTGCCCTGCCTCGGTAAACACGAGCACGGCGCCGTGGGACTCCACCGTGGGTATAAGGTTCTTGTTCTTTCTGGTGATGTCCAGAAGCTTGACCTTCTCCAGGTCCACCTGCATGTTTTCGGCGAAATAGGTCAGCCACGCCAGGATGTGTGTATTTGTGAACATGTTTTCCATATATGTACCTCCCATCGGTGATAAACGGCGAGTTCATATGCTTGCCGCGCGCGTATATACATATATTATAGCACAACAATGAGCGGAACGCAATATTAAGCGCCCCGAGTTCACGGGGCGCTTAAAAAACGCTGTTAACGCTGATCCAGACGGCAACGTCAGCGGGAGGCGGAGGCGCGCAGGAGGGGAACGGTGTTGACATAGGTGGTCCGGTAGGGCCGGTCGGGGTTCTCGATACGGTCCAGGAGTATGTCGGCGGCTAATTTTCCGATCTCCGCGCCGGGTATCTGGGCGGTGGACAGGGCCGGCTCCACAACGGCCGACTGGGGGGTCCCGTCAAAGCCGGACACCATGACTCTCCCGGGTATGGCCACGCCCATCTGCTTCAGGGCGCTCATTATGTGCAGGGCGATGTAATCGTTGGCGCAGACCAGTCCGTCGGGAAGCACCGGCATCTCGCTGAGCTTCCGGCTCAGCCACTCCGGGTCGCTGTACTGGCGGCCGTCCCGGTCCAGGATGCACAGGCTCCTGTCCAGCGGGAACCCGGCCCGGTCGAGAGCTATGGAGAAGCCTATCCAACGCTCATGGAAGCTGTTGCAGTGGTCAAGATCCCCCACGAAACCCAGCTTCCGTCCGCCGGAGCGGATGATCTGGTTCGTCAGAGCGATGGTGCTGGCCACGTTCTCCATGGAAATGAGGTCATATTTCAACGTCGAGGTGTTTGCCCCGGCCCAGGAGTCCACAAATATGGCCGGCAGGCCCAGGGAGCATATCATCTCGGTGTAGGGCCTGCTGAACAGCTCGATGCCCAGTATGCCCGCCGTCTGCTCCAGAACGGCGTGGGCCGGCAGGCGGTTCGACATGAACTCCTCCTCCGTGAGCTCATACATCATAAGAGTGTACCCCGCCCGGCTGAGAGCCCCGGCGAAGGCCGGGACGAAGAGAGTGCCGAAGTGGGAGTCCGAGGAGGGCATGTTGCTCGTAAATAGAGCTATGTTCTGACTGCGGGGCTCGGCCCTGGACTGCTCGTCCTCCGGCAGTTGTCTGTAACCCAACTCCTGGGCCTTCTCCAGCACAAGGCGTCTGGTGGCCTCGGGGACTGCCCCGCGGCCGTTGAATATTTTTGATACAGTGTTTCTGGACAATCCGCAGGAATCGGCGATGTCCTGCATGGTGACCCGTCTGAGTGCCATCAAGCTGTCCCCCTCACGATTAATTTACTTATTCAATATAACATATACAAAATGAAAAATCAAGATGTGCATTTTGTAAACTGGAAAATTTTTTGGTTGTTCCTTTTGCACAAAAAACTCAAATATTTTTTGGCTAAGTTTACATTTTTAATATTTTAGTAAAAGTTTTGTTGACAATCTGTAAATTTGAGATTACAATAAGGCCATGAAATGTAAACATTAATGTAAACCGACGGTTTTACATTAAGTAAATAACATCGCAAGAAAATTTTATCCGAAACAGGAGGGGATCCTATGGCAAGCTTGACCCTTAGGGACATCACCAAGGTGTACCCGAACGCCGAGGGCGGGCAGAAAAAGAAGAAAAAGAAGCATCAGGTGGAGGAGCCGGGGAAGGAGAAGGCAAATCTCCAGATCACCGACGAGGGCGTGGTGGCCGTCCAGAAGTTCAACCTGGACATCGCCGACAGGGAGTTCATCGTTCTGGTGGGTCCCTCCGGGTGCGGAAAATCCACCACTCTCCGCATGATCGCGGGGCTTGAGGAGATAAGCTCCGGAGAGCTCTACATAGGCGATAGGCTCGTGAACGAGGTGGCCCCCAAGGACAGGGACATCGCAATGGTATTCCAGTCCTACGCCCTCTACCCCCACATGACTGTCTATGAGAACATGGCCTTCTCCCTGAAGCTCAAAAAGACGCCCAAGGACGAGATAGAGCGGAAGGTGCGGGAGGCCGCGGAGATACTTGACATCACCCAGTATCTCGACCGCAAGCCCAAGGCCCTGTCCGGCGGCCAGAGACAGCGCGTGGCCATCGGCCGTGCCATCGTCAGGAGCCCCCAGGTCCTTTTGATGGATGAGCCTCTTTCGAACCTGGACGCCAAGCTCAGAAACCAGATGCGGGCGGAGATAATAAAGCTCCGGCAGAAGATAAGCACCACCTTCATCTACGTGACCCACGACCAAACCGAGGCCATGACCCTGGGCGACAGGATCGTCATAATGAAGGACGGCTTCATCCAGCAGATCGGCACTCCCCAGGAGGTATTTAATCACCCCGTGAACCTGTTCGTGGCCGGCTTCATCGGAATGCCCCAGATGAACTTTTTCGAAAACAGCAAGCTCACGAACGATAACGGCGTGTACGAGGTGGAGGTCATGGGCAAAAAGCTCCGCCTGACGGACAGCCAGCAGAAGGCCCTGAAGGAGAAAAAACAGGGACCCTGCAATGTGGTCCTGGGCATCCGCCCGGTGCATATGACCATCGATGAGGGTGACTTCTCCGGAAAGATAGAGGTGTCCGAGATGATGGGCTCAGAGCTCCACCTCCATATGGACGCGGAGGGCAACGACGTGGTGGCTATCATCCCCACCGTGGGCATAGACCTGGCGGCCCACTCCATCGGCAAGACGGTAAAATTCGCTTTCAGGCCTGATCTTGTCCATCTTTTCGACGCGGAGAGCGGTTTGAATCTTCTCTGAACCACTTTGGCGCCGGTAACAATAAATCAATGAAAGGGGAAAAAAGAAATGCGAAAAGTAAAAGCCGGTCCTGACGGGGCGGCGCTCACCGCGGACATGAGCCCCCGCCGGCTCAAGGCCCGGAGGAGATGGAGGAGGCTCAGGGAAAATCACCCGTTCCTTGTGATGCTTCTTCCCGCCGTGCTGGTAGTGTTCCTTTTCAACTACCTGCCTATCTACGGCGTCCTCATCGCCTTCCAGGACTTTATGCCCGGCGACCCGATCCTGGGCAAATACACAAGGTGGATAGGATTTGAGAACTTCACCAGGTTCTTCACCGACGTGCAGTTCTGGCCGCTGATGAAAAACACGTTCCTTCTGTGCATCATCGGCTTCGTCATCGGCTTCCCGCTTCCCATCATCATCGCCCTCATGCTGAACGCAATGAAGGGCCGCAGGATGTCGAAGGTATTGCAGACCATCTTCAACGGGCCCCACTTTATATCCCTGGTGGTCCTTGTCGGTATGCTGACGCTGTTCTTCGGCCGCTACGGTCTGGTGAACAACATCGTGGCGGGACTTGGCGGCGAGAGGAAGTCCTACTTCCTTGAAAGCGGAGCCTTCAGGCCGTTGTACATACTCTCCTCAAACTGGCAGGACTTCGGCTGGAGCGCCATCATCTATATCGCGGCGCTTTCAAACGTGGATCCCGGCCAGCACGAGGCGGCGATACTTGACGGCGCCTCCAGGTTCCAGCGGGTCCTGCACGTGGACCTGCCCGCCATAATGCCCATGATCAGCGTCATGCTCATCATGTCCATCGGCGGCCTCATGGGCGTGGGCTATGAGAAGGCGCTCCTTATGCAGACCGACGGCAACCTGGGAGTCAGCGAGCTCATCGCCACCTACGTCTACAAGCAGGGCCTTACGGGCGTACCTAATCAGGGCTACGCCACGGCCATCGGACTTTTCAACTCCATCATCAACGTGGTCCTTCTCATCATCGCCAATACCACCTCAAAGAAGTTCTCTGAAAATTCCCTGTGGTAAAGGAGGAGAAAGTGATGTCAGTGAAAAATTCAGCAAAAAGACGCCCGCCAATAAGGCTGGGCTTTGGCGACAAGGTGTTCTACACCATCAACGCCCTGTTCCTCGGCCTCATGGCCCTTATAGTCATTTACCCCCTGTACTTCATTGTGATCGCGGCCATCTCCGACCCCGACGCGGTACTGGGCGGAAAGGTGGTCCTCTATCCCGTGCAGATCACCATGGACGGATTTAAGCGGATACTCCAGGAGAAGAGCATCTGGACCGGGTATCTGAACACCATAATCTACACCGCTCTTACGGTCGTCCTTTCCCTGGCGGTCACAGTTCCCGCGGGCTGGGCGCTGAGCCGCAAGACCGTCCCCGGCAAGAAGCTCTGGATGATCTACTTCATCATCCCCATGTTCTTCGGCGGCGGACTCATACCGTTTTATAACGTGATGAGCTCCTTGGGCCTCGTGGGCTCCATGTGGTCCGTGATACTGCCCTCCATCCTTTCGGTGTGGAACCTGTTTATGACAAAGACCTTCTTCGAGTCCAGCATCCCCGACGGACTGGTGGAGGCCGCCAAGATAGACGGAGCGGGGGAGTACAGGATATTCACTTCCCTTGTCCTGCCCCTCTCAAAGGCCATCCTGGCCGTCATGGCCCTTTACTACGCCATCGGCCAGTGGAACAGCTACTTTAACGCCATGATCTTCCTCCAGGACGAGGCCAAGTATCCCCTCCAGCTGGTGCTGAAGGAGATCCTGATAGCCTCCGAGAGCACCATGGGCGGCTCCGGCGAGACCATTTTGGAGCAGTACCGTATGGCCAACCAGATAAAGTACGTATCCGTTATAGTGTCCAGCGTCCCCGTGCTGCTTCTCTACCCCTTCGTTCAGAAGTACTTCAGCCAGGGCGTTATGATCGGCTCTTTGAAGGGCTGACAGCTAATTTTAATGGAGGTCTATAAATGAAAAAGACAGTTTCCCTTATTCTCTGCGCCATCATGGCCCTGACGCTGGCCTCCTGCGGAGGCGGCAAGACCGACGACCGCACCAGCGCCGACGTGGATAAGCTCGTATCCGATTACGGCTATCAGTGGACCGATACCTCCGCCCCCATCCTCAACGATAAGGGCGCACAGGAGATCTCTTTCAACATCTATTCTTCCAAGAACGCCTCGGCGCTTGACTACAACGACATGAAGATCATGCAGGATCTGTACGAGAGCACCAACGTGTATGTCAGCTGGGAGAACGTGTCCGAGTCCGTTTACGGCCAGCAGAAGAACCTTATCTTCGGCAACGCCGCCGAGCGCCCCGACGCCATCTATCACGCGGGCATGACCGCCGGCGAGATCAACAAGTACGCCCAGCGCCATGTGCTCCTGCCCATCAGCGATTACCTTGAGTATATGCCCAACTTCCAGAAGATCCTGAATGAGCGCCCCGACATAAAGGCACAGCTCACCAGCGAGGACGGCAAGATCTACTCTCTGCCGAGAGTCGAGGAGATGGGCCTTCTCCAGAACCCCAACATCCTCTTCCTCAATAAAAACTGGGCCGCGGCGGCAATCAAGGCCGGCAAGGTCACGGGCCTTACTGAGGCGGACCTCAAGGACGGCCTGAGCCTCACCGCCAAGCAGGCCGAGGAGCTTATGACCTATTTCCGCGACAACGACATGAACGGCAACGGCAAAACCGATGACGAGCGCCCCATGAGCTTCGTCTACAACAACTGGCAGGGCAACCAGTGCGACCTCTACGGCATGTTCGGGCTCAATGACAACTTAGAGCACCGGGTGGTCGTGGACGGCAAGATCACCTACACCGTACAGGACGACCGTTTCAAGGAGGCCACCAACTTCATCGCCGGTTGGGTGACCAACAACCTCATCGACAAGGTGTCCTTTGAGATAAGCCAGGATAACTTCCTCGCCAACGGCAAGGGCGCCGAGACCTACGGCTTCTTCTACTGGTGGGAGAGCGAGACGGTCGTATCCAACCCCGAAAACTACATCGTCTGCGCACCGCTGGTTGGACCTGACGGGACTTCCCAGACCGCCTGCGTGTCCAATAACCCCGAGATCAGCACCGGCGAGGTTGTCATCTTTGCCGACACCCCCAATGTTGAGATCCTTCTTACCTACTTTGACCGTTATTACGATCCCATGATCTCCGCTCAGATCAACTACGGCCCCATCGGCATCGTCTATGAGGAGGAGCTTGACTCCAACGGGATGCTGGTGCAGAAGGCTCTGCCCGAGGGCATCACCTCCGACGAGCTCAGGCTCCAGAACGCGCCTCTCGGCATCATCTACCTCAACGACTACGCCTGGGAGCACGTTGTCAACATGGAGCCCCGCGCCAAGCTCCGCCTTGAGCGCCTCCAGGCCTATGTGACACCCTACATCCCCGCCAACGTCACCCCCACCCCCAACCTCCAGTTCACCGCAAAGGAGCTCAACGTCATCACCCAGTATGAGTCCGCCCTCAATGACTACATCCGCACCAACCTTATAAAGTGGCTTATGAACGGCGGCGTGTCCGACGGCGACTGGTCCACCTTCCAGAAGGACCTGACCGGCAGGACCCACCTGGCCGAACTCCTGGAGGTCTACCAGGCCGCCTACGACAGGTATGTCGCCACGAAGTGAGGAGGCAAATAACATGAAAAATACACGTAAGCTTACAGCCATACTGCTGTGCCTTACCCTGGCCCTGAGCCTGGCGGCCTGCTCAGGCGGAAACGGCGGCGAGAACACTCCCCCATCCATCTCCGGCGTGGCCGACCAGGCCGTGGAGGCCGGAAGCCAATTTGACGCCTTGGCGGGCGTCACCGCCTCGGACGCCGAGGACGGGGACATCACCGGCATGATCACCGTAAAGAGCGTACCGGAGCTCACCTTTACAAACGGTAAGACCACCCCGGAGGACGCCGGCTCCTATGAGCTGACCTACTCCGTCACCGACAAGGGCGGCGAGACCGCGGAGGCCTATGCCACCCTGACCGTCACCCGCAAGACCGGCGAGGCCGTGGAGCTCGTGAGCTTCGACTTCTCCGACATCACCCCTGACTCCCACGGCTGGGAGGCCGTTATCGGCGAGAAGGCCAAGGCCACCGGCGAGCTCAAGAGCGGCGCTTTCGTCTTTGACATCGAGAACCCCGGCGAGGGCGACGGCGACGTCAAGCTCTCAAAGCCCGGCTTTGAGCTGAAGGCCGCCGATTACAGGCTGAAGGTCTGGGCCAAATCCACCGCTGAGACCTACGCCCACATGTTCGCGAGGAATGAGGCCGCTGAGGGCTGGGAGCTCTTCGGCGACGCGTATAACATGAAGATCGGCACCTCCGTCGCTCCTCTGGAGCTCAACTTCACCTCCCCCGGCGAGGGGACAGCGGAGCTCCTCATACACCTCGGAAAGATCTCCCCCAACCCCGATAACCCCGCTGACACCACGCCTGAGAATTTCACAGTGACCATCGACAAGATAGAGCTCTACGAGATAACGGGCGCTCAGACCGAGGTCCCCGTCTACACCGCCGACTTTGCCGATGCCTCCGCCGTGGCGCTGAGCGCCGGTGACGGCGCCAACGGCACGGCCGCTGTTGCCGACGGCAAGGGCGTGTTTACCATCGAGAATTATCCTACCGAGGGCGGCGTGTGGAGCATAAAGGCTGACCTTGGCCTTGGCGGCAACGCCATCGAGTCCGGCGCCAAGTATTATTACAAGGTGACGCTGGTGTCCGAGCACGATCAGGACGGCGAGCTTCTGGTCGAGAGCTCCACCCTCGCCGATCAGGCCAGAGCAAACTTCAACGGGCTTTCACTCAAGGCCGGTGAGGAGACCACCGTCACAAAGCAGTTCACCGCCGAGAACGCCGTTGAGGACCCCGTCATCCGTATGCAGATAGGCAACCCCGCCGAGGGCGTTACGGCCAACACCATCACGGTCACCGCGGTTGAATTTGGAAAGCTTGAGGGCGACCTTGAGACACACAAGACCATCGACAGCTTCTCCACCGTCCGTGCCGACGCCGAGGACTACACCTGGGGCGTGTATAACGGCACCGACGAGGACAACGAGCTGGGCGTGGGCACCATCTGGACCGAGGGCGGCAAGCTCTATTACCGCATCGACCAGGGCGGCACGGTCGACTGGCACAACAAGCTCTACATGAACCTTGACCTGCCCGCCGACAGCTATTTCACAGTGGAGATCACCGGTAAGGCCACGGCTCCCGTATCCTGCGGCTTCTTCCTGAACCCCGCCGGCAGCTGGGATCCCAGAGTGTCCGAGGGCATCGACTTCACCACTGAGGAGCAGACCTTCACCTTCGATACCACAGATACCCTCATCATGGATATGCCCTTTGAAATGCTCTTCCAGTTCGGCTCCGCGGATCTTGCCGCCATGGGCGAGGTCACGGTCGAGCTCAGTAGCATAACGATCTACCAGAGAAGCGTTGCGTAAAGAGACCCACAGAGGGGATGAGTCAAAACCCATCCCCTCTTTCGGTATAATAAGGAGGTCGTTAACAATGAAAAAAATAACTTGCGCGGCGCTGTGCCTCGCCCTTATAATATCTCTCGGCGCATGCTCCTCGGCGGAATATACCGTGAGCTTCGACGAGGGCTCCGCAGGCACCGCCATCGAATCCATGACAGTGAAGGGCGGCAAAAAGGCCGAGGCCCCCGCCGATCCCGCCAAGGACGGATACAGCTTCATCGGCTGGTTCCAGGACGCCGGGCTCACCGAGAGCTTCGACTTTGCATCCGATAAGGTCCAGGGCGATATGACCCTTTACGCCGGCTGGGACAAAAATACTGGCGACACACCCTCAAACCCCGGCAACGATAAGGACTTCTCATCCCTTCGCAGTCCAGGAAGCCAGGAGGACGCCTACGAGTACAGTGCCTTCTTCCGACCGGAGAAAGATGGCACCAGCCAGCCCTTCGTGGGGGACACCATGCCATACTTTGAGGACGGCACCTATTACATCTACTACCTCAAGGAGGCCGGGGACTCCTACAACCACTCCGTTTACCTTGCCACCACCACGGACTTCGTGACCTACACCGAGGTCGACGCGCCGGTGCTGGAGGCCAACCGCGACGGCGGTCAGGACAGTTGGATAGGCACGGGCTCCGTTGTGAAGTCAGGGGACAAATATTACTTCTTCTACACCGGCCACGGAAACGGCGCGGTGCTGGAGTACGCCGAGAAGGTCATGGTGGCCGTGGGCGATACGCCTACATCCTTTGAGAAACTGGAGGGCTGGGAGATCACGCCCCCCGCGGAGCTGGGTCAGAAGAACGATTTCCGGGACCCCCAGGGCTACGTGGATCCGGAAACCGGAAACATCATACTGACCGTCACCGCCGCTATGGACGGCGTGGCCCGGATCCTCAAGTACACCGTGAGCCCGGACCTTAAAAACAAGCACTATGACGGCGTCATCTTCACAAACGACGAGGCCAAAAACGGGGACTTCTGGAATTTGGAGTGCTCCGACACATTCAAGATCGGCGACAAATACTACATAACCTATTCAGCCCAGGACGACACCCTCTGGTACGCCGTGTCTGACACGCCCTACGGCCCCTACGGGGACCCTGTGAGGCTGGACGGCAAGCTCTTCTACGCGGCAAAGCACGTGGAGGACGGCGAGAAATACTACATGGTGGGCTGGGCCAGAAGGTCCGAGTCCATGTCCTCCACCCAGGACGTGGCCGGATGGGCCGGTAATATGGCCGCCCAGGAGATCATCCAGAACTCCGACGGTACTCTCTACCTCGACCCGGTGGACGCGGTGGCGGAAAGCTTCAGCGTCCGGCGCGAGCTTCCGTGCGAGGGCGGCACCCACGCGTATGTGGCGTCGGGCTCGGCGTATAACTACGCGGATGCCTTCACCTGCTACGAGAGTTTCATGCTCACCGGTGAATTTACCTTCACGGGGGAGGGCTCCTTCGGCCTCAGCTTCGACTACAATGGCCGTGACGACAAAAATAAATTTATCTCCATAGCTCCCTCCGACGGCGTCATGCGCCTGGCCTTCAACGAGGGCGGAACGGTCATAACCGAGACCGCGGCGCCCCTGACGGCAGGTGAGACATATTCTTTCACCTACATCCAGGAGGGCAGCGTGGGTATCTTCTACATTGACGGCGTGAACTCGCTTACCGTTCGGCTCTACGGCGCCAGCGGCAAGAACATAGAGATATTCGCCGAAAACAACTCGGTGCTGTTCACCTCATTAAGGGAGTACACCAGACCGTGAAGCCGCCGCTGAGGCGGGGAGGGAGGAAGTATGAAAGGTATATTCGGATATGACAGCCCCGTTATGGGAGCTCTGACCGCCATCGGAGATTGCATTTGCCTCAGCGTTCTGTGGCTGGTTTTCTCCCTCCCCGTGGTCACCATCGGCGCTTCGACCACGGCGCTTTACTCCGCGGCCTACCACTCCGTCCGGAAAAAGGAGGGCGGACTGTGGAGGCTCTTCTGGGGGCCGTTCAAGGAGAATTTGAAGCGATCCACTATCTTGTGGGCGTTCGTGTTCCTGGTGCTGGCGATACTGACCGTGGACGTGTTTGCCCTGCGGGGAATGAGCATCGCGGGAAAGCCCTTCGGAAGGCTCTACACCGTGGGCCTTGTCCTCTGGTGCCTCGGCGTGACATGGGCGGTATACGTGGCCGCTTACGCCGCCAGGTTCAACGGCAGGGTCCTGGAGGTGCTCAAATTCGCCGGTATGCTCATGGTGCTCCATCCCATAAGGATGCTTGGCGTCATGGCCCCGCTGCTTGCGGGCATCGCGCTGACGCTCCTCGTGCCCTTTATGGCCCTTATCGGGCCCGCGGCTGTATTTGTGATCGTCAGCTTCACAATGGAAAAGGTGTTCAGGCTCCACATGCGACCCGAGGACCTGGCAAAAGAGACCGCCGCTCCACCGGCGGAGGATGAAGAGGAGGACGATGACGATGGCCAGTGAGGTACTGAAAAAAGCCAGAGAATTTGAGGCCCAGTATGGCCCGTTCATAGGCGACGACAAGCGCCCGGCCTTCCACCTCACGCCTACGATCGGCTGGATGAACGACCCCAACGGCTTTTCGATCTATAACGGTGAGTACCACCTTTTTTACCAGTATCACCCCTACGAGACAAAGTGGGGACCCATGCACTGGGGCCACGTGAAAACGTCGGACTTCCTCCACTGGGAGCGCCTTCCCGTGGCCCTGGCGCCGGATCAGGAGTACGATAAAAACGGTTGCTTCTCCGGAAGCGCCGTGGAGCTGCCTGACGGTCGGCAGCTGCTGCTGTACACAGGCGTCCGCCAAGTGCGTGAGGAGAACGGCAAGCTCCATGACCGCCAGACCCAGTGCGTGGCGGTGGGGGACGGCCTCAATTACGAAAAATACGGCCTTAACCCGGTAATATCCGCCGAGGACCTGCCGGAGGGCGGGAGCCCCTTCGATTTTCGTGACCCCAAGCTCTGGCGGGAGGGGGACACCTATTATATGGTGGTGGGCAACCGTCCCGCCGACGGGAGCGGGTCGGTACTGCTCTTCGAGAGCTCCGATTGCCTGAGCTGGGAATATAAGGGAGTGCTGGCGGCCTGCCACAACCAGTTTGGGCGGATGTGGGAGTGCCCCGACTTCTTTGAGCTGGACGGCAAGCATGTTCTGCTCACAAGTCCCGAGGAGATGACCGCCATCGGCCTTGAGTTTCACGCGGGCCACGGCACCTTGTGCCTCATCGGCAAATATGACCGGGAGCGGTGCCACCTGGATCGGGAGAGCGTCCAGGCCATTGACTACGGCCTTGACTTCTACGCTCCGCAGACCCTTCTGACGACCGACGGGAGGAGGGTGATGATCGGCTGGATGCAAAACTGGGAGACCTCAAACTGCCAGCCCGCCAACGCCCAGTGGTTTGGTCAGATGACCGTGCCCCGGGAGCTTTCCGTCCGGGACGGGTGGCTGTACCAGAACCCGGTCCGGGAGCTTGAAAAATGCAGGAGCTACCAGATACTATATAGAAACGTGCTTTTAAACGGCATGACCACCCTCCAGAACGTCCGGGGCCGGGTGATAGACATGACAGTCACCGTCCGCTCGGCCTCGCAGAACAGCATGTACGGCTGGTTCAAGGTAAACGTGGCCGGCAATGGCGAGAACATGACAACCGTCCGGTATAAGCCGGAGTGCAGTACCGTCCGTGTGGACAGGACCCGTTGCGGCTTCCCCCACGACATCGTCAACGTCCGGGACTTTGTTGTCCGGCCGCATGGCGGGGAGATAAAGCTTCGCATCGTCCTTGACAAGTACAGCATGGAGCTGTTTGTAAACGACGGCGAGCAGGCGGCCACCACTGTGATATACACCGACGTGAGCGCCGACGCCATCAGCTTTGAGTCCATGGGCAGTGTTATCATGGACGTGGAAAAATATGACCTTATCCTGTGAGGTGACGCGCTGTGAGCAAAAAATTTGACGTGGTGGCCCTCGGCGAGCTTTTGATGGACATGACGGAGAACGGAGTAAGCCCACAGGGCAACCCGCTCTTTGAGGCAAACCCCGGCGGAGCTCCCTGCAACGTGCTGGCCATGCTCAGGAAGCTGGGGAAAAATACCGCCTTTATCGGCAAGGTTGGGGATGACATGTTTGGCCGTGACCTTCGGTCCGTGGTGGAGGCCGCCGGTATCGACGCCCGGGCTCTCCTGACGGACAGACAGGTACGTACCACTCTGGCCTTCGTCAAGACCCTGCCGGGCGGGGACAGAGACTTCTCATTTTACCGCAACCCCGGGGCGGACATGACGCTGACCGAGGAAGAGTTGCCACTTGAGCTAATTGAGAGCGCCCGAATTTTCCATTTTGGGACCCTGTCCATGACTCACGATGCCGTGCGCGACGCCACAAAAAAGGCGGTATCCGTCGCCAAAAACGCCGGCGCTATCATATCCTTTGACCCCAACCTCCGCCCGCCGCTGTGGGCAAGCTTCGACGACGCCCGGGAGCAGATCGCCTGGGGGTTAGGCAGGGCAGACGTGGTGAAGATAGCTGACAACGAGCTTGAGTTTATGACGGGCAAGACCGACTTTGACACCGGTGCCGCGGAGCTTCTGGAAAAATTCCCTGATATTAAGCTGTTGAACGTCACCGCCGGTCCCGGCGGGAGCTATGCCTATTATCGCGGCCTGCGCGTCCACGTCCCGGGAGTCAAGCTTGGCGGCGTCATCGAGACCACCGGCGCGGGTGACACCTTCTGCGCCTGTGTGCTGAACTACGTTCTGGACCGCGACCTTTCGGAGCTCACCGGTGATGATCTCACCGCTATGCTCCGCTTCGCCAACGCCGCCGCCTACCTTGTCACCACCAAAAAGGGCGCCATCCGCTCCATGCCCGAGAGGGCCCAGGTGGAGGCTGTATTGCCGACGTTCAACAAATAAGCCCTCCGCGGAACGGCAAAAAACTCCCCTGATCTCGGGTAAGCGCCGGTCCCGTGCCATTAGCGGCGCGTTATCCCCCCCTCACAAACCGGCGCTAAAATTATACCGGCAGGCCCCACGGCCTGCCGGATTTTTCATATTAGGCTGAGAAGAGTGCGGAAAAATGATACTTTTTCCTGGCAAGTAGTATTTTAGACGCGAATATCCTGCGAGGCGATCAACATGAAGGATACTGAAAAATTTATAGCTCAGATCGAGGAAAAGTCCCGGAACGGTCCGGCGGGCATCCTCCGCTACGACCAGTCTGAGGTGCCAATTCGGCTTTGAGTTCCCGGGAAAGAACAGGAACGCTTTTGGGTTTTTGAGAACATATCAGGTGGCAGTACCTTCAAATGCTGAAAGCGGGAATATGGGATGGACCGATTTATTTGCTTGCGGCTATATACCACTGCTGATTTTACAAAGTCGGTTATCTGTAATGAATTTCTTTTTTCTTGGATCACCTTCAGCGCGATAGATAATTTTTCAAAAGTCAAAAACCTTTAGTAAACTAAGGCAAACACCACACTTTCCTGAAATAGAAATCCCAATTTGCGATATTTTACAGGGCGGGATTGTGTTGTGCGCTTCAACTATTTCACGAACAGACGAAGTAATATTTTTATAACAACCCACTGTAATATGTGCCCGTTCTTCTTTAATATTCCAGTCTAGTGGATAGACAATGCCGTTAAGCATTTTATCCAGTTCTTCTTTCTGATGCATTATGAAATCGTTCTGTAATGAGTCAATAAATAGGTATTGAGGAGCAGAAGGAGCCGCTCCTTTAAAATACATACAAGTGGGAACAAGGGTGAAAGGTAAAAGATTTTTTACATACAAATGGACAGTTGAAAAAATCCTTTCCAGCATTTCGTGACTGTCTACAAAACCCATAAAAAGAGAGATGTGCGGTACGACGATAGATTCAACCCCCATATTAATAAAACCAATATTATGCTTTCTTATATTTTGATTAACGTCAAAGCAAAAACTTGTTAAAGGCTCACTTACAATGAAGTGAACATCAATTTTTGTTTTCTCGCCTTTTCTTAAAGATAACAATTGTTCAACATACTCCTCAACGCAATTCATTTTTGCTCCCCTAGTATAGCATCAATCAAATGAGTTTTTTAGTTCTTTTTGTCTGAACTCTAACGTTAAAGTGCCTCTGGTTTGCTTGGGCTGGCGATTAGTAAAGTATGATCCTTGAAGTTTTGTTACTCTTCCGGATTGGATAATAATGTTTAAAACCGTAAACCCCTCAAATTTGTTAACGTCCACAGTATTCTCCTGCACAGTTGTTGTTGCACCATGCCAATAAAAAATGAGTTGATAACTCTTTAACTGGTCATCATATAAAATTTCCGTTGCGCAAGTGGAAGATGAACTGTGGCTGGAGTAAGTAATACATGAAATGTTTGTAAAACTTTGCTTGATCTCAATCACAAATGGGTGCTTTTCTATGCCTCTAACAAGCGTACCCTCCCATCGCCCTTCAAGATTTGGAGTCCAATAATCCTCCAAAAAAGGCAATTTCATAATTTGAGTTTTCCATAAGACTCGTTCGACAAGAGCCAAAAAAATGCCTAATATTATGGAAATAATACTAATAATCCACGACAGCACGTCATAATCAATTGTAATTTTAAATACTAAAGTTACAATAAGCAGGATAATGCCAAACCCCCAAAGAACGACTTTGATAAGCGCTTTTTGAATCTGAGTTAATTTCCAGTGGTTATGTTGCTTCATCAGGCTTCACTCCTCAATTCATTAATAATTGAATAAACTTTTATAGGTTGGAGCGTATGAAATGTAAAATATTTTGTACGAAAGATCTTTTATAGAGTAGCTTTCGTGGAATTCAGCACGCATATTTGGATAATTCTTCATTAATTGTGGCATTTTTTCATGCTTGTACAGTTTATCTAACACTTTCGGCTTGCAAAGCTTTGCACCGGACTTGGAGTATTATGTAAACCCCCAGTATCTCGTCCAAATAATCGTTTTTGCTTATCATCTGTGATTTATCCTTTTGTTCTATTATTCAACTATGGTTTGCACCAAATTGGCGTGGTCAACTTCCGACAATATTGCCAAAGGCATCTCTAATAGAGATAATTTCGATTGTCGCATAATCTTCGGGCTTTTGCGCGGTATATGTACCGGCGGAATTGGTCACTGAGGCGTATATAGTCCAAATTCCTGTTTCGGTGTCAATCTGGTATTTGCCTTCGTTACCGTATTGACATGAATCCACAATACCGGAAGGTGAAACGGTATGGAGAACGATATCGGTTACATCATCCTCTATAGTATCAACGTAGATTATAAACGTCTCGCCAATCACCGCATGGTCAGTACTAATCATTATGGTGTATCCAGACGGAATGTGAGGAGGCTCCGAGACAGTGACTTTGCAAGTCGCTACTTTCACGGTGTCGTTTTTGCTGGCTTGCGCGGTAATCGTGACACTTCCGGGGGACAGGGCTGTGACATTTCAATTTTCATCGACTTCGGCGATTTGCGGGTTGCTGGAAAACCACATTGTCGAGTGGTTGATGGCGTTGTCGGAATATGTGACAGTGGAAAGAAGGGAGGTGCTGTCGCCAACGATCAGACTTAATTCCGAATGGTTGAGAGTAACGTCAGATACAGAAACGCGATTCGCCTCTGCCTCCATGATCGAACCCAATACAAGGGCTAACGACAGAACCAATATTCCCGCAAGCAATAATGTCCATGCCTTTTTGGAGATTTTCTTTTTGCTAAAGGCATCGTGAAGAACAATTACCAATCCCGCAATGGATGAGACGCTCCCAAGCACTGAAGATAAAAGAGTTATTGGCGTTTTTATAATATAACTCCACATTTTAATTCCTCCTTGCAACCTCAAAATAGCTTCAGAAAGTTTTCAGAGACCCACTCATATATAAATGTTTTCACGAGTGCGTATCGTTACATTTTTCGACAATCTTTTTGAAAAAAACATTCCCACACTCATTTTTCGCGTTTTATAAGAAATGAGATAAATTACCCCGCCTTAACAAAAAAATCCCCGGCTGAGAAGTGGTCTCAGTCGGGGATTTGGAATAAGTGGTTAAAACTATTTTCCAAAAAGCCTTGCGGCATAACGGATTTGGGCTTTTAGTTCATTCAGCCAAAGAGCACGCTCCAGTAGTTGAGCACCAGCATTGCTCCACCGAGGACCGTCAGCACTGCACCGGCGGCAAGTCCCACGGTGCGTGCGGGGACGCGGTTGGCAAACCGGGCGGACAGGAGGCTGGAAACCGTGGCTACGATGATGCACAGGAGCATCACATCCCACTTTTCCATCACGATGGCCGGGTGGATGAGGATGTGGCTGACGGAGGCGATCAGGGCCGTGAAGGTCATGGTGAAGGTGCTGGTTCCCACCGCTGTTTTCAGCTCCATGCCGAGAAACGCCGTGAAGACTACCAGCATCATCATCCCGCCGCCGGTGCCCACGAAGCCCGTGCCGAAGCCGATGGTCAGCCCGAAAAAGAGGGAGATGGCCACGCCCTTCCAGTCCAGCCTCTGGCCCTTTACCGCCTGGCGCTCCCGGCTGGTGTCGGGCTTTACAAGGAAGCGGATGCCAATGAAGAAAGTGAGAAAAAGCGTGAAGCTCCCCAGCACCACGTTCCCCGCCAGGTACGCCACGTAGCTGCCCACGGTGCTCATGGCAAGGATGCACACCAGCATGATCCATCCGCGCCGGAGGTCGATGTTTTTGTGCTTCGCGTAAGTCCAGGTGGTGACGGCGGAGCCCAAGATGTCTGAGGCCAGCGCGATGGCCGTGGCTTGATAGACCCCCGTCTCCCCGGAGAAGGAGGGGCACAGTACGATCAAAATGGGCACCATCACCGTGGCGGCGGACAGGCCGGCAAGTCCGGTCCCGATCCCGGCGCCCAGTGCGGCGATCAGGTACCAGATCCATTCCATTTCCGACACCTCGCTCTTTTAATAGTATATCACTGAATTTTGGAAAAGGAAAGACCGGCGTTTAAAAAAATAATGAGGTCATCCTTTCATTTTGGGGATGACCTCATTATGGTTTATAAGTTTATGTCATGCCGTGAGAAGGTTTGTCCGCTTCATAAAGGCTGAAACAAACCTTGCGGTATTTGAGGGGCGGTATTCCGCAAATCAGTGTGAAGTTTTATGAGAAACCACTGTCTAAAAACCGTGCTTCTCACGAAAATTTAGTTTGCGAAAATGGGGAGTTTTGATAGTCGCCTAATTTCTGTCGCATTTTGATTCTCCCACTCCCGCAACGGTTTTTAAAAAGACGCGACCCCATTTTCAATAAAAAAGTTCGAAAACGGGGTCGCGTTCAGCCAATGGCTGAGCGATGCCCGCAGGACGTCCTACAAGAAGCAGATACGCACCGCTATTGACACGGCGCTGGCCCAGGGTCCGTCAGACCTTCCAGCCTTTCTTTCCATGCTGGAGTACGCTGGTGTTCAAGTGCTGCATGGGCGGGACGGTGTGATTTCTTTCCGTGCTACCGGCCAGGAGCGGGACGCTCGCTGGCGGAGCTCCACGCTGTGGGACGGTTACGGCCCTGAGGATGTGGTGGCTGTCATCAGCGGCAGGGCTCCGGCTCGGTACTCGCCTAAGGGTAATGGATCTGTACCCAGGCAGAAAGTCAATCTGATTATCGACATGTAGCGGCGCATGGACTAGGGCAGGGATCCCGGCTATGAACGGCGGGCCAAGGTCTATAATCTGAAATAGATGGCCGCTACACGCCCACCATCGCCCAGGGAAAGGAAGAGGTTCATACCGTATACGCCAAAATCCGTGAGGATGTGGAGTCGATGCTGGAGAAGATGATTGGGGAGGTGAAAGAGAAGATTAGATTGGAGAAGGAGAGTAAAAAGTACACAGCCTAATTTAAAAAAGGCGCAGGAGTTACTCCTGCACCGATATTATTTCGATAAAACAGTTTTTCTTTCACCGTTCTTTTACCGCCCTGACCAACAGCATCATGGGCCGGCGCATCTCGTCGGCCATGCCGGGCAACGTCAGCATCTCCATAGACGGCTGGGCTTCTTCGACGTGGTCGAGGGTGAAACTGGCGCGGCGGAGGCCCGTCAGGGTCTGTGTCAGGGTGTGGTGGTATTTGAGGACGGGCTGGTCGAGAAAGACAGTCTCACGGGGGCCAGGGTAGAAATAGTCGTCAACGGGCCAAGCTACGGGGTCGCCGTTTTCGCCCAGGAGCCATTTCTGCCGGACGCCGGCTGTGAAAACCGGGTGCTCGATGTTAAAAAGGAATGTGCCTTCAGGTTTCAAAGTGCGGTGAACCTTCTCAAAAATCGGGTCCAGGTCGGGCACATAGTGGAGGACAAGGTTGGAGATCACCATGTCAAATGCGGCTGTTGGGTAGTCGTATTCCACCAAATCGCAGACCCGGTAGGTGATGCGCGGGTCCGCATTGCGCGCCATCGCCTCACAGATCATCCGCTGGCTCTGGTCGATACCCAGCACCCAGGCCGCGCCGTGGTCGGCGGCGTATTTGCAGTGCCAGCCGTAGCCGCAGCCCAGATCCAGCACGGTCTTGTCCGTGAGAGGCGGGATGAGCGGCTCAAGCTGGTGCCATTCCCCGGCGGCGGAAAGCCCCTCACGGCTCCGGGGCATTTGGGCGTAGGCGGTGAAAAAATCGTCGGTGTCGTAGAGATTGTCCATATAGTAAGACCTCAAATCAGAATCAACATCAGAATACTACCCCCGTATCAGGCGTACCGGAGCTTTTTGGAGTGCGGCCCCTGCCTGCCGTTGTGGAGGAAGACGGAAATGAGCGCCAGGACCGCGAAGCTCTGCTACGACAGGGTAAAGGGGCGGCAAAAAAAGGGTTAGCTCCCGGTTAATATACCAGATGCCCAAAATCTCATCGATCCATCCGATCGTTGTGTACTCACAGTCTATACCATTTTTCCGCCTTTTTCAACCATAATGATATGGGTTTCATTTTGTGGAGGAGTATGATATAATATATTTATTCGAGGCATTACGTCGGAAAATTTGATGATGTGGAGGTCGCCCCATGGAGCCGATGGATCTGATACGGGATAAGTTTTCGCAAGACTGCTCGATCGAAACAGTCTTGCATCTGCTCAAGACGCACTTTGATATGTCTGAGGAAGAAGCGCGAGCCCAGATCGATGAATACTTTGAGATCGTGGACTGGATGGATAAGCACCGCGACACATCGAAATAAAACTCCGGGGACAACGCCCTTCCCAAATGCAATTCGAACGCAAAACCCTTGCCTTTTTCGCTCTCTTGTGATATAATCACCTCACACCATAAAGAGTACGCGAGGGACAGCCCCTTTGACCGTACACCAACCTGCCGGAGGGTAAGGTGGTAAAGGCTGAACGATGGGCGGAATAGCGACCGAGCGCCCGTCGTGACGATGGGCGCTTTTGCTGTGCTCTCCGTGGTGAATTTATGGAGGTGCAACCATGTACACAAAGAAATTCGCAATCATGAACGTCATCGGCAACGACGAGATCATCCTGAAGACCTTTACCCCGGACGAAAAGGAGCAGGCCATCGCCTACGGGGAGGAGGTCATCAAGCGAGACTTCACCGGCGTCATCGTCTGCGCCATCATCCGAGTGGACGAGAACGGCAACAAGGCCGGCAATTCGGCGCAGGTGTTCCGCGTGTGGGAGCGGGAGGACAGGGAAAAGGTGTGATTTTTGCGAAGCGGGAGGGCGGCGAGAGTTACATAGCCTTAACTAAAAAAGCCCGGCTGAGACGTATTTCAGCCGGGCTTTTGGTACGGTATTCATAAAGAATTTTGTAAAATAACAAAATTCCGACACCGGCGGCATCTATCAAATTAACGACTACATCTATTAGGGTCGCTACTCTCCCATAAACAATCAGGGCAAACGTAAAGTATATACCAAAACCATCGAGGTAGGTGAGGTAATACTGGAGCGAATGATCAAAGATGTGGGGGAAAGAATTAAGGGGGGGAGAAATAGATGAAAAAAGAAGTTAATGAGTAATTTTCAGTAAAATGTGTAATAGATTCTAATGTGGCTTTAAGCCATATCATTGAAAGTGGAGTAAAAGGTTAAACGCACTGACAAGCATAGCAGAAGATGACCATATAGGATATGTACATACAGAGTAGATGTGGACAGAATTACAAAATTAATTGCTTTTCAGGAGGCCTGATAAAAATATCATATCGGATTCAATATTATTTATAAAGAAGCTTGCGTGATCTTCATCAATTAAGCCATAGTAAGTCATTGCTTCATCAAAAAGATCCTGCACCTCACTGATTCTTGTAGAATCACGAGCGATAAGTTTTGCAAGTGATGTTATGGTATACATTATGTTGATTGAATACTTCCTTGGATAAAGTTTTTCTAATGACTTTCTCAGTTGGAGACTAATACGAAAATAAGCTTCAGCCTCGGCATCGTCTCCACCAGTATCACTTATAAGTTCTCCAAGATTGAATGCTGTCCAAGCAACATCCGTTGAATATTTCCCAGGATATGATGCGTTTAACTCCTCCCGTAACTTAAAAGATTTCATAAGCAGGTGTTTTGCCTCAATAATATTTTTGCCGGATTTAAAAAGAAGGTATCCCATGTTATCACATGTTGTGGAGTATTCATATTTGGCTTCCTCCGTTGGAGTTGTTTTGTATTTTTCCGCCCTTGTGTTTAGAGCGTCTGATAAATAGTACTCAGCATCGCTATATGTTTCAGGGGAATCAGTTAATACATAGCCGAGATGGTCCTGAGCTAGTGAAATCTCATCAGTACAGTTTTTACACGATTTCCAGTTATCCAAAGCTAATCTCAAATATTCTTTGGAATCATTCCGATAAATTTGCGTGGTAGATTCTACGTATCCAATTTGAAATTGCGTGTCAGCAATATCGTAAAGATAATCTAACCCAAGATTATATAACTCTGTATATTTGCGAAGTGCTCTTTTGTAATACTCTATAGCCGACAAACGTTTTCGCGCAAATGAATATTCCGCTTTACCAAGTTGGTAATAAAACTTCGCAAAATCGGTTGATTTTACAAAAACGATATATTTTTCTACAGTTTCAATAATATAAAGTTTGCGCAATATGTTTATCTGCGAATCCTCGTTTGAAATAATTGAATAATTTATAACTTTTTTTACAAGTTCTGATACTGTTCCTATTGGAGCTTTACCATCAATTAAATCAAACAGTATAATCTCTCTTATAAGTGGATGTATGTAAAACCCGTCTGGATACTCAAAACGCAACCATCCATCCTCGCATAATGTTGCTAAATCATTCATATCGTATCCCAACAGAGAAGAAACATCCACAGAGGTCAATCTTGTCCCTTCTGGCAGTGTTGAGAAATCCCATAGAATTTGTTGCTCTTTACTACTGCGGTTTCCCAGCTTAAACAAAAGCTTTAACTGTTCAGCCGCAGGCTTACTGCTGTTGCTATAGCCGGTTCTGATATTAAGCTTGGGGAAAGAAAAACCGACACTTTTAATCTTGAGATAATATTCATTCAAATCGGATTCAAACCTTGCGCTCTTTGCCAGAAGTTCAATAGCGTAAGTGTGGAATCCCGCGAGTTCAATTAATTTTATTACTGCATTAGTTTGAACGCGTTCCGCTTTGTGTTTTTTATACTCGCTCATATTGTAATAAAAATAGAACAAATCTATACACGGCTGAATTCTTTTAGATGTACCCAAAGGCGGAATCATATAAGAATAATATCCGGGAATTTCCTGGAGCCTTGAAGTAAGGATAATTAGTGAATTATTCCATCTAACAATTTCTTGAAGTAAATCATCAGTGGAGGGATCTTGGGATTGTGATATATCTCGATCAACATTGTCAATAAAGATAATTTTTTTCTGCGGATTTATACTAATAGCGTCTTTGATGAGCTTCCATCTTTGAGCTGGGTCGGTAACCTCTTTAAAAAGCTCAAATGAGTTTAATATACTTGTTTGCAAATTTTTATGGTATTCCACCCAGCCTATACAATCATAATCGCTTTCTAACTTTGTATATAATACTCGTGCTACTGATGTTTTACCAATTCCGCCAAAGCCGTTGAGCAAGATAGAATGCTTTCCCTGTTGAATAACTCTGCAGATCTTAAAAATATCACCTTGTCTATGAAGCACGCTCTGTTGGTCGGCATGGACCGCTGACAAAAGAGATAACTGATGGGGTAGCTCAGTTAATGTATTATCTTTTTGAGAAAGTTTAGGATCAAGCTTATTAATTTCTTTAAGTATTCTCTGCTCAGAAAGGGAAATTTTATCTGCAGTACTTTTTATTGCAATTGTAGCAAGGAATCTATCTTGGCATGGAACCTTGGAAAAATAATAATTTATAATTATATCTTTTGCATCGTTAATCATGTGTGTAACAATGTTATTTGCTGATGTAGATGCTACCTTGGCATATAATAAGGCTTTTGAATAGATATTAGATTTAAAACTTGGATGCTCGATTCCGTATTCGGTATAATACAGGAGCACTTCTACAAGGAAATCACTACATAATATATATTCAGAAAGACCGTCAAAATCAAATTCTTCTTCTTTGGTGAATGTGTTAAAATTAAGTTTTTGCCTCTTAAGGTATTCCCTTAATTTACGCCTTAAAATGTTTGTATCAATTATTTTTTCAAAATATTCTTTTGCCCATTCAATAACTGCATCAGTAATTTTGTCCATAGATTCCACCCTAATCAAATTAGTTTAATGTTAATTTGTGGTAACCGTATATTTTAAAATACATATGTCACATTGTTGAAGACTCATTTGAAATATCGCATTTTTCTTCATTTAAAAAGGGAATATAGTAACGAATTTCCTTTCCTTTACAATTACAAATCGTTTTATAGTTTTGAATACACTTTGCCGTGTTTTGAAACATAAATATAATAGATGATATGCTATATAGAAGATATGAAAATATATGCATATATGCCAAAATAGTTGTATTTTTCAGAAAGATAGAGCGAACCCGTTGATTATAAAGCGTCGAAAGAACGGGAATAATATCAATTTGGCTTTACTTGATAATCAGCTTATTATTACCACTGAATGGGATAAAACTAGTAAAGTTGTTTTCACATTGTACCAGAAAAGCCGCAGAGAAGTAGTCCCTGCGGCTTTTTTGCGGTAAAAACCGCTTTTTTGGTCCGAGTGGCGGGATTCGAACCCACGGCCTCGACATCCCAAATGTCGCGCCCTACCAACTGGGCTACACCCGGATATTTGGGTTAGGGGACTGGGATATTATAATACATTTTTGAGGTTTTGACAAGGGGTGGGTTGGCTTTTTTGGTGGGGCGTGGTAGAATAGGGGGGAGGTGAGCTTATGAGAATGAGAAAAAAACCGAACTTGATACCGCGGGTGGAGAGATGCGGGGAGCTTTTGGAGAGGGAGCCGGAGGCGCATAAGGGAAAGTGGCTTTTGGATTTTCCGGGCTTTGAGGCGTTGCATCTGGAGCTCGGGTGCGGAAAGGGGCGTTTTACGGTGGGGATGGCTCATGCGGGGCCTGAGGTACTGTTTGTCGCCGTGGAGCGGGTACTGGACGCCATGGTGATGGCGATGGAGCGGGCGAAGGCGGCGGAGCTTTCAAACGTGCGCTTCCTGGATCTGGACGCCTCGAGGTGTGAGGAGATCTTCGCCCCCGGAGAGGTGGACAGGATATACATAAACTTTCCGGACCCGTGGCGCAAGTCCAGGCAATTCAAACGGCGGCTCACGGCGCCGTCATTCCTGAAGATATACGAGCACATCCTGAAGCCGGGCGGAGAGATATGGTTCAAGACGGACAACAGGCCGCTTTTTGACTGGTCTTTGGAGCAATTCACGGCCGAGGGGTGGGAGCTTTCGGAGGTGACGAACGACCTTGCCGGCGACGGTACGGGCGGGAGCATGACGGACTATGAGGCCAAATTCCGGGAGCAGGGCGTACCCATAAACAGGCTGGTGGCCAGAAGGGGGCGGTGACATGAGCTATATAATGGAGCTGAGGAGGACCGTGGGGCACAGGCCGCTAATCATGCCCTGCGCGTGTCTAATTATCGGTGACGGCAGGGGAAATGTGCTTTTACAGCACAGAGCGGACGACGGGAAATGGGCCAACCACGGCGGGGCCATTGAGCTCTGGGAGACCGTGGAGGAGGCGCTTTACCGGGAGATCGGGGAGGAGCTGGGCGTACGGCCGGTGGAGCCGCGACTGCTGAAGGCGTACTCCGGCCCGGAGTTTCGGCATGTGTATCCAAACGGGGACCAGGTGATGGTGGTGGATATTGTCCACTGGTGCCACGGCTTTGACGGGGAGCTTCGGCTCCAGCCCGAGGAGGTCACCGAGGTCCGCTGGTTCCCGCTGGACGGGTTGCCGGAGAACATATTGGCGCACAACCTGATAGCGTTGAAGGATTACGGGAGTCTGATCGGCAAAGAGTGCGCCTGCCGGGGGGAATAAAAGAAAGCTGAAAAATGGGCGGGTCACACGGGCCCGCCCATACATTTTACTTTTTCACTACCGGTAGCCATAGCTCGGTGTAGCGGCCGGAGTTGTACTCCTCGTCGCCGTCGCGGTAGAACCAGTGGATCTTTTTGAGCTCCGGGCGGTCATCCAGCTCATAGCCGGAGGAGGGGAGCCAGTCGTTGACGACGCGGCGGCGGAGGTTTTCATACTGCTCGGAGGGGTACATGCACCTCTCGGTCTCCACCACGAGATAGAGTCCCGCGGGGACGGTCACGTGCTCGTAGCGGGCGGCGAAGTCCGGGTCGTTCAGGACTTCGTCCCAGTTTTCGCGGTCAAAGGCCGTGAGCTCCCAGGCTATGTAGAAGTCATATCCATCGTCGCGTTGGTTTTTGATGAGCTCCCAGCAGGTTTCCCTGTCCGCGGCCAGGCCCGAGAGGACGTACTGGTTCACGCGGGTGGATACCCACAGGTTATAGTCCTGCTCACGGGGCTCGGCGGGGGTGCCCTCAAAGCGGCGCTTGAAGCCGGTCAGGATAAGCTCGGGTTTTTCCTCGATTTTGTAATTCATCATACTCGCTCCTTCCAAAGAAAGTTTTATTCGGAGTGGAGAGAAGGACCGGAGATTTGCGCCCTTTGCCTCGCTTGGCAGGACGCCGTGGAATTTTTTAAAGGCCTTGGCGAAGCTGTCGGGGCTCTCGTAGCCGTACTTCAGGGCCGCGTCGATGACCTTGATGCTTCCCGAGGCCAGCTCAGCGCCGGCTAAAGAGAGGCGGCGGCTTCGGATATACTCGCCCAGAGTCATGCCCGTGAGGATGCCGAACACCCGCTGGAAGTGGTAGCTTGAGGAATAAGCCTCCCGCGCGGCTTTTTCGTAGTCTATCTCCTCCGTGAGGTTTAACTCGATGTAATCAAGGGCCTTTTGCATTCCGTCTATCCAGTCCATGTCTATCGCTCCTTTCGGGTATGTTATATCACAATGGTTTTACCGCGTCCCGACATTGTGTGCGGAGGGATGACGGGTGGGGCGTTAAAATTACTGCCGGTCCCGCTTTTCAGGGGATCGGCGGAGTGCTGATGAGCCTGAGCCGGTATGGGCCTTCAATTCAAGGCTTCGTTATAATCTCTCTTTCCGTAGATCACACGGGCGACGGTCACAAGTTTTTTCCCCTCGTTGACCCAGTAGAACATGAGATAGTTCCGGACGGAAAGCTTCCTGTACTCATGCGCTAACGGGCGAATGGGAGTGTAGGCGGGGTACGCGTAGGGAAATTCCGCAAGACGATCTCCGGCCTCGATAAGCTCGGCGGCAAGGCGTTCCGCCGCGCCGGGGTTACCGAGCTCGCCGCTTATGTATCGAACAATGTCGATCATATCCTGCCGCGCGGAGGGCAGGTATTCAAGGTCATACACTTTGTTCTCCTCTGATGGCCTCACGCATGGCCTTCAGGACATCCCTGGAGGAGTATCGCGTATTTGTGGCGTCGGCATCCCTCTCCGCCTCCCGGAGCTTGAAGTATACCTCGCTCTCAAACTGGAGGTTTTCGTAGGCCTCCATGCTCAAAAGCACCATGTCGCCAAACCCGTTTTTTGTGAGGAAAACAGGCTGGCCCGTCTCATGGACGGTTTTTGATATGTCGGCAAAATTGTTCCGAAGGTCCGAAACAGGTCTTATCATATTCATGCTATCACCCCTTGAGACTATTTTAGCATAATTACGCTAAATTATCAACCGTAAATTAAAAAAGCTCCCTCCGAGGAAATCCGGAGGGAGCCGATTTGCGTAAAAACTGACTTTTTTAATCCAGCGGCTTCATGGTCGGGAACAGGATGACGTCGCGGATTGAGTCGGAGGAGGTGAGGAGCATGGCGCAGCGGTCAATGCCCATGCCCATGCCGCCGGTGGGGGGCATGGCGTACTCCAGGGCGGTGAGGAAGTCCTCGTCGAGCATCTCGGTCTCGTCGTCGCCACGGTCGCGAAGCTCCAGCTGCTTCATAAAACGCTCGCGCTGGTCGATGGGGTCATTGAGCTCGGAGTAGGCGTTGGCCATTTCGCTGCGGCAGATGAAGAGCTCGAACCGCTCGGTGAGGCGGGGATCTGAGGGACTGCGCTTTGTGAGGGGGGAGACCTCCACGGGGTACATGGTGATGAAGGTGGGCTGGACAAGCTCCTCCTCAACCTTCTGATCGAAGCAGGCGTAAAGGGCGTTGCCCCAGGTCTTATCGGCGGTGTCCGCAAGCTCCACGCCGGCGCTCTTCGCGGCGGCGACTGCCTCATTATCGTCCGTTATGGAGCCGAAGTCTAGGCCCACATACTCACGGACGGCGTCCACCATGGTGAGCCTGCGCCAGCCGGGGGTGAGGTCGATGTCCTCCCCCTGCCACTTAACACGGTAGGAGCCCAAAAGCTTCATGGCCGCGCCGGAGAGGATGCCCTCGGAGATGTCCATCATGTCGAAGAGATTGGCGTATGCCTCATAAAGCTCGATGGTGGTGAACTCGGGGTTGTGCTTTGTGTCCATGCCCTCGTTGCGGAAGATGCGGCCGATCTCGTAGACGCGCTCCATGCCGCCAACGATGAGGCGCTTTAAGGGGAGCTCCGTGGCGATGCGCATGTACATGTCGATGTCAAGGGTGTTGTGGTGGGTGACGAAGGGCCTGGCGGCGGCGCCGCCGGCCAGGGTGTTGAGAACGGGAGTCTCCACCTCGATATAGCCCCGGTCGTCCATGTAGTCACGGATGAACTTTATAAATTTGGACCGGAGCTCAAAGGTACGCTTGACCTCGGGATTTACGATGAGGTCTACGTAACGCTGGCGGTAGCGGACCTCCTTGTCCGTGAGGCCGTGGAACTTCTCCGGCAGGGGACGGAGGGACTTGGCCAGAAGCTGTGTCTTTTCACAGTGGACGCTTATCTCGCCCATCTTGGTGCGGAATACATAGCCCTCCACGCCCACGATGTCGCCCACGTCCACCTTGCGGAAGTCGGAAAATTCCTCGGGCGTTACGGAGTCGGCGCGGATGTAGATCTGGATGCGGCCCTGGCGGTCCTGGATGTCGGCGAAGATGGCCTTGCCCATGCCGCGCTTGGCCATGACGCGTCCGGCCATGGCCACGTGCTGATTTTCGAATTTCTCAAAATCCGCCTTCACGTCCTCGGAATAGGCCGTGCGATCGAATTTAGTTATCACGAAGGGGTCGCGGCCCTCGGCCTGGAGGGCGGCGAGCTTGTCCCGGCGGACCTTGAGTATCTCGGAGAGGTCCTGCTCGGGAGCCGGTGCAAAGTCTGCCATCGCGCGTTTCTCCTTATTTCTCTATGGCTAAGATCTCGTACTGGATCACTCCGGCGGGGGCGTCCACCTCGATGACCTGACCCAGCTCGTGGCCGTAAAGGGCGCGGCCAAAGGGGGAGTCGTCGGAGATCTTGCCATCCATGGGGTTGGCCTCCTGGGAGCCGACGATCTTGTACTTCATCTCCTCGTTGGTCTCAAGGTCACGAACGGAGACGATACTGCCGATGCCGACCTTGTCGCTGTCCTCGCTGTCCTCAACGACAACGGCGTGCTCGATGAGGTCCTGGTACTCGGCGATGCGGGAGTAGAGCTTGCCCTGCTCGGTCTTGGCCTCGTCGTACTCGGAGTTCTCCGAGAGGTCGCCGAAGGAGCGGGCCTCCTTTATCTGCTCCGCGACCTCCTTCTCACGGACGGTCTGCATGTAGTAAAGCTCGGCCTTCAGCTCCTCAAGGCGCTTGGGGCTCATTCTGTACCTGTTAGAATCTGCCATTACGGTCACTCCTTGGGTGAAATATTTTCATATATCCAAGTTATTATATTGATTTTCCCCTGATTTGTCAAGTAATTCCGCCATCTTTCACAATACTGAGACGTCGGATACCGAGAGTTTGCCGGAGGACAGGGCCTCGGAGAGGAGGACGGCGGGGTCGAAGCCATCAGGGAGGGTCCCGCGGAGGCGGAGGGGGAGGGAGAAGCCGACGCGGTCCACCGGGTGGCCGCCGAGTATCCCGGCGCCGGGGCCGGCGGGGGAGAGGTACACGCACCGGGAGGGGAGGAACACAGGACGGGCCGGAGGGGAGAGGATGGCGGCGGCGTCGACGTCCGCCATGCCGTCCGCGCCAAGCAGCTCCGGGGCAAGGCCGAGCTCCCAGGCGGCGTCGGAGAGGCGACGGAGCTCCTGCGGAGGGGCGGCGAGGGTCACGTGGCGAAAGGCCGCGGCCAGCTCACTGAGGGCCCGGAGGGTATCGGCGCCGGCACGGGAGGCGCAGAGCAGGAAGCGCCCGCGGCCGGAGGCGAGGCGCGACAGGATCGGGCCGGCCTTGACGGTGAGGAGCGCCCGGCAATCGGGGAACTCAAAGCCCATGTCGAAAAAGCTCCCCGCCACGGTAAGGTCCCGGTGGGGGAGGAGGCGTCTTATCCGGCTGGCGGACAGCATCGCGGCGCACCTGTCGAGGGCGCGGGCGAGGTGCTTCTCCCCGGCGCTTCGGGGCACGTCGATGACCACCAGGGCGGCGGGAACGCCGAGCGGCGAGACAGACGAGGTCAGAATCCGACAGCTCCGTCCGCGTCTGCCGGAGTTCTCCGTTTTTAAAAGCGCAAGCATAGTATCACCCGGAAAAGAGTATTCGCCCGGGCCGGGGATTATGATGGGAGCGGGATGCGGGAAATAAACGGCTTTTGGCAAAGTTAAGCCCCCCGGACATTTGGACCGGGGGGCGGGGCTTATGTTATCTCACAGGTTATTCGGGCTTGAGATCACTTGAAAACGTATGTGCCGGATTTGAAGTAGTTTAAGGGGTTCACGCGGTTGCCGTTCTCCCATATCTCGAAGTGGAGGTGGGGGCCGTTGGCAACGCCCGTGGCGCCGGCATAGCCGATGATCTGGCCCTTTTTCACGGTGTCGCCGGCCTTCACAAGACGGCGGCTCATGTGGCCGTAGAGGGTGGTCTTGCCGTTGCCGTGGCTGATGACTATGTAGTTGCCGTAGCTGGAGCTGAGCTCAGAGGTGACGACGGTGCCGGAGTCGGCGGCGTAGATGTTGGCGCCGTAGCCGGCGCGGATGTCGATGCCCTTGTGGTTGGTGGAGGCACCGCTGATACCGGTGTTGCGCCCGCCGAAGCCAGAGGTCACCACGTTGGAGTCCGCGGGCCACTGGAAGGAGCCGGTGCCGACGACGCGGGTGTTCTGCTTACGCAGTTCCTCCTCGAGCTTGGAAATGCGGTCCTTGATGGCGTCCTCTTCCTTGTCCACCTGGTCATAGAGCTGACGGGCCTGGTCGATGTCCTGCTGGATGGTGGCGATGAGGGCAGTGGCCTCCTCCTGCTGTTCCTGGAGCTCCGCCTCGGCCTGCTGGAGCTCCGACCGGCGGGACTCGGACGTGGCCCTTGTGTCCTCAAGGGCGGCCTTCGCGTTCTCGGTGGCCTGACGGGAGGCCACAAGGTCATTGTAGACCTGCTCGTCATAGCTCATAAGACTCGTGACGACGTCGATGCGGGACAGCATGTCGGAGAAGTCCTTGGCGCCGAATACTATGGAGTAATAGGAGACGACTCCGTTCTCCTCCATGGAGCGGATGTGCTCTTTATACAGCTCGATCTGACTGTCCTCCTCGGCCTGACGGTCGGCGACCTCCTGGGCCTTGTCGCGGATGAGTTCGTTATATTCGGCTATCTGCTCGTTCAGATTGTCGATGAGCTGCTGGGTGAGGTCAATGCGGCTGTCCAGGACCTGCTTTTTAGCCAGGGCCACGGACTGGTCGTACTCCAGGGAGTTGATCTGGGAGCGGACCTCCTTTAGGCGCTGCTGTATGGAGCCCAGCTCGTCCTCGAGCTTGTCGATGTCGCTCTGGGTCACGGCGCCGGCGGTGGAGCTGAGGATGCTGACGAGCACCGATCCGGCCATAAGAAGGGCCAGGATTATGCACATGACCCGGATGAATAACTGCTGGCTTTTTTTGCTCATTTGAATATCTCCTTGGTAAACGTCAGACCTTCAGGTAATTCCTGATGGCAAGAAGGCTTCCTATCACACCGACGCCAAGGCCCACCACGGTGAAGGCCAGGAAAATGGGAATGGATACCGCGGCGAAGGGTATGACGGTCATAAAGCTAAGACCGGAGGTGGCCATGAGCTTTGTGGAGAAGAGGGTGTAGATGCCCCACTCCATAACGAACGAGATGAGGGAGCCGAGGAGCCCGAGGATGAGGCCCTGGACCACGAAGGGCCACCGGATGAATGTGCTGGTGGCGCCGACCATCTTCATAATGGCTATCTCGTCTCGGCGCTCAAAGGTGGTGAGCTTGATCGTGTTGGACATTATGAAGAGGGATATGACGAAGAGTATGGCCACAAGCGCCAAGGAAGCGATGGTGACGATGTTGCGGAACCTGACAAGACCCCGGGCGACGTCCAGATGTACGCTGGTGGCGGCGATGCCGCTGACCTGCGATATGGCGTCGCGGGTGTCGGCCAGCTTGCTTATGTCGTTGACATACACCACGTATCTGTCACGGAGGATGTCGGCGCCGAAATCGCCAAGACGGCTGGGGTCGTTGTACTGGTCAAGGAAGTCGTCCCACGCCTGCTCACGGGTGACGAAGCGGACGGTATCCACGTTGTCAATGGACTCGATATAGGGCTGGATGGCCTGGGCGTCGGCGCGGCTGTACTCGCTGTTTACGAAGGCCATTATCTCGTTCTCGCTCTCCATGGTGTCGATCATGTTGTCCACGTTGAGCGCCAGGAGCGTGAAGCTGCCCATGATTATAAGGCAAGCCACGATTATACATACTGAGGCGAAGGACATGAAGCCGTGGTTGAATATGCTGTTTATGCCCTCGCGCACATAATAAACGAACCTGTTACCTCTCATAGTTGTAGTACCCGCCCATTCCGTCGCTGATTATCTTGCCGCCGTCGATGGCGATGACGCGCTTAGAGAAGCTCTCCACGAGCTCCTTTTCGTGGGTGACCACCAGGACCGTGGTGCCCAGCTCGTTTATCTTTTGCAGGAGCATCATTATCTCGAGGCTCCTGGCGGGGTCAAGGTTGCCGGTGGGCTCATCGGCGATGATGAGCCGGGGATTGTTGACCAGGGCCCGAGCGATGGCTACGCGCTGCTGCTCGCCGCCGGAAAGCTCCTGGGGGCGGCGGCGGGTCCGGGTGTCCAGGCCCACGAGCTCCAGAACGTAGGGCACACGGCGGCGGATCTCCTTGCTGGAGGCGCCCACCACGCGCATGGCGAAGGCCACGTTCTCAAAGACCGTTTTGTCCTCGATAAGGCGATAATCCTGAAAGACGACGCCGAGGGTCCGACGCATGTAGGGCATTTTGGAGAACTTGATGTTCGTAAGATCGTAGTCGTTTACGGTGATCTTCCCGTCGGTGGGGGCAATCTCGCCGGTGAGGAGCTTTATGATGGTGGTCTTTCCGGAGCCGGAGGGGCCCACCAGAAAGGCAAACTCACCGTCGTCGATACGGAAGCTCACGCCCCTGAGCGCCTTGGTGCCGTTTTCATAGGACTTGAATACGTCTGTAAACTGAACCATTTGAGATCAAAATCCTTTGTAAGTTATGTTCTGGGAGTCCAGATATTTTTTGACCATCAGGGCGACCTTGAAAACGATGGCCTGGTCAAATTCCCGAAGGTCGAGGCCGGTGAGCTTCTTTATCTTGCCAAGGCGGTAGACGAGGGTGTTGCGGTGGACAAAGAGTTTGCGGCTTGTCTCGGAGATGTTGAGGTTGTTGTCGAAGAACTCCGTGATGATGCTGAGGGTTTCGTCGTCAAGGGAGTCAATGGGGTTCTTCTTGAACACCTCGTTCAAAAACATCTCGCACATGGTGGTGGGGAGCTGATAGATGAGCCGGCCGATGCCGAGGCTCTCGTAGTTAATGACGGATTTCTCAGTGTCGAATACCTTGCCTACGTCGATGGCAGTCTGGGCTTCCTTGTACCTGATGGCCAGGTCCCGGAGGTGCAGGGCCAGGGTGCCGATGCCGATGACGGTGCGTATCTTCAGCTCGTCAGAGATGGCGCTGGACATGGCAAGGCCCATCTTGTGGGTGTCCTTCTCCTCGGTGTGGGCGGGGACCTCCTTGATGACGGCGATGTCCGTCTCGTTGATGGAGATGATGAAGTCCCGCTGTTTTTCGGGGTAGAGGCGCCGGAGGACCTCGAGGGTCGCCACGTCGGCCCGGTCAAGCTGACGGATGTAAAATACGGCCCTAGGCACGTCGGACACGAAGTGGAGCTCCTTGGCGTGGACGTAGATGTCGCCGGGGAGGATGTTCTCGGTGATGATGGATTTGACGAGGGCGGAACGGTCGTACTTCTCCTCATAGTACGCCTTGGCGCTCTGTACGGCGACGGCCAGCATACAGCAGTAGCTGGCGGCAAGCTCGTCGGCGCCCTCCACAAAGACGGCGTACTCCAGATTTTGCTCAGAGCCCGCCAGAGGCCGGAAGGTCCTGCCGCCGAACACGACGGACTTCTCCCCGGGAAGAGGCAGTATGTTGGCCGGGTCGGCCACATGGGCGCCCATGTTAGATAGCTCGCTGGTGGCAATGACGTTGCCCTCGCTGTCGATGACGCCAAGGCCACGTGTGGTGGCTTCCTTCATCTGGATGACCACGCTCTGAAATATCCTGCTGGACATTGGCAAACCTCCCTTAATTCTCCAGGTCAGAATTACGTAAACCGTATTCGTGATTTTGACATATACCATAATAACCAATATTGCGCTATTTTTCAATAGGAAATTTGCATTTTACCTTTAAAATTTCTGTAACAAATGCCGAAAACCCCGGCAAGATGCAAAAAATGCCTTTTCGGCATACCTTTGGGGGAGGGGGAATATATTGTACAAACTCATGGGAGGTGGAAATATGTTCATGTTTACGGCAAAACTTGACAAAAGAAAGGTCATCGGCGGCGCGCTGGTCCTGGTGGCGCTGGTGGCCGGGGCCATATTGATATTCGGTATCGGCGGGGGCGACAGCGAGACGGCGGCGAAGCTCGGCGCCACGGTCAGGTCGAACGACCAGAGAGTGGAGTATCTGAGCTCACTGGGGTGGAGCGTGGATCCACAGCCGGTGGAGGAGCAGACGGTGACAATACCGAAGGATTTTTCAGAGGTCTATGAGGACTATAACGCCCTCCAGCGGGGACAGGGCTTTGACCTGAAAAAATACGCGGGCCTTGAGGCGGTAAGGTACACCTATGAGGTGAAAAATCACCCCACAGCCACGGGGAGAGTGGTGGCGGACATGATCGTCTACCGCAACAGGGTTATCGCCGCTGACATACAGTCCCTGTCCGCGGACGGCGGTGGAATGGAGGGCATAGCGTTCCCGAAGGATCGGGGATGATACGGGATATTACGGCGTCGGCGGTCAGTTCCTCCGGCGCTTTTCTTATAAGCCCGGATGACGTGCCCGTCCGTATTTTTTAAATATGCCGGCATGATTATAACCGAGGAGGCGGCGGGTGCCAAAGCTGACGGGGGGATTTGGCGTGAATATAACAAAAAGTTTAAAATTAAGCCATTTTTTTGGGCCGGTTTGAGGTTGAAAACCGGGTTGCTTTTTGATATTATAGCACGTACCGCGGAAAAATACCGGCCCTGAGGGGCCGCCCGGCGCGGCATGAGCGGGCGGCGAGGACGATCGGGGCGGATCGAGCTGGAGTGTTTGATATGCAAGCTGAGCGCGACGGGGCCCTCAGGGGCCTTGTCAAAAGGGCAGGCGGATATTTAGGTTCCGTCCCCGGCAGGGTGGCCGGGGCGGTCAGGCGCGCGCCAAAAAAGCTGGGCGCCTTTTTCCGCGCTCCCATAAAGAGTATTTCCGGCGCGTTTGACCGTCACCCGGTGACGGCCACCGTCATACTGGCGTTCCTGCTGACGGAATTTATAGAGATGGTGGCGAGGCGCTCGCCCTGGGACGGGATAGTATTTATATTCGCGCACCCGGTGAGCTTCTTTACCAACATGTGCATCATAATGATGACACTGTCGACGGCGCACTTTTTCAAAAAACGGCCCTTTTATCTGTCGCTCATATCCTCGGTGTGGATAGCACTCGGGATAGTGGACGCGGTGGTGGAGTCCTTCAGGGGCATACCCTTCGGGCTCATCGACATAAAGGTATTGCCAAGCGTCCTGCCGATACTGAATATGTATCTGGATGTGTGGCAGATCGTACTCGTGTGCGTAGCCGCCGTGCTGGTGCTCGCGGCGCTGGTGCTGCTGTATATAAAGAGCGGGAAGCGCAAGCCGAGGTATAACGTGGCCGCCATATTCATGGCCGCCTCGGTGCTCCTGGCCGCCGGGTCATACAGCCTTACGGTGATGGGCCGGGAGGAGAAGCGGCAGGAGGACTTTTCAAATATAACCGTGGCGTACAGAAAGTACGGCTTTACGTATTGCTTCTGCACCGGTGCTGTGGATCAGGGCATACATCAGCCGGGCTTTTACTCCAGGGCCGCCGTAAACTGGCTGGTGGGAAATCTGGATGAGGAGGAGACGCCCGAGGTCCTGCCGAACATAATCATGGTACAGCTGGAGTCCTTTTTCGACATATCACATCTTGACGACGTGGACTATGTGGAGGACCCAATCCCGACCTTCACGGCGATGAAGGAGAGGTGCTCCTCGGGATTCCTGACTGTACCTTCTGTCGGGGCGGGCACAGCCAACACGGAATTTGAGGTCCTGAGCGGCATGTCGCTGGACTTCTTCGGTATCGGCGAATACCCGTACAAGACCATACTGAAGGAGGAAGCCTGTGAGACGGTGGTCAGGGACCTTAAGGAGCTGGGCTACACCGGCACGGCGGTCCACAACAACATGGGGACCTTTTACAGCCGTGACGAGGTATTCGCTCAGCTGGGCTTTGACCGCTTCATACCTATCGAGTTCATGGACGGAGTAGAGTATAACCCCATCGGCTGGGCCAGAGACGCGGTGCTCACCGACGAGATATTAAAGGCCATGGACACCAGCGCCGGCCTGGACTTCGTCTTTACCATAACCGTCCAGGGCCACGGGAAATATCAGCGCGGCGTGGATAGCGTGGACATGGAGTACACCGATGTGGAGTGGGCCAACGAGGAAGAGGAGGACGACGCGGCCTTCGCCTATTACGTCAGCCAGCTATCCGAGACGGACAGGTTCATCGCGGACCTCACCGCGGCGCTGAGCCGCCGGGCGGAGCCCACGGTGGTGGTGTTCTACGGCGACCATCTGCCGTCCTTCAGCATAGGCTCAGACCAGCTGGAAAACGGGGACATATTCCAAACGGAGTACGTCATCTGGTCAAATTACGAGCTGCCGGAGCACGACGAGGACCTGAACGCCTATCAGCTCACCGCCAAGGTCCTGAAGGAGCTGGGCATAAGCCGGGGGCTTTTGACGCGCTACCACCAGCAGATGGCCGGTTCACAGGATTACCTTGACGGGCTGAAGCTCTTGGAGTACGACATGCTCTACGGGGACTTCTACTGCTACGGGGGAAGTAATCCGTATGAGGCCACGGACCTCCAGATGGGCGTGGAGCCCATAGTGGCGAGGCATTACAGCTACGACGTGGCGTCAAAGGAGCTTACGGTGTACGGGGAGAACTTCACGCCCTTCAGCGCCGTGACACTGGACGGCCAGGAGGCGCCTACGGAGTTCATAAACAGCGGTACGCTGAAGGCGACGCTGGAGGATCCGCCGTTTTTCGGCCAGGTCCTGACGGTACGCCAGGTAACGAAGCGCGGAGTGACGCTGTATGAGAGCGTGGGGCTTGTGCTAAAGTGACGACGTGAACGCGAAGCGGCGCATAATTATTCATTTAAGATGAATAATTATGCGCCGTTCTTTTTGCCCCGGTCCGGGTTTTATCAAAATGACAACAGAAAACGGCGACCGGAACGGCGGGGAATGGAGTATTTGACAAAAACCCCTGAATATCTGAATATTCCTTGACTTTTCAGGGAAAAGGCTACATAATCTAAGTACATTTCAAATATACGGAGGCAACAAAAATGGCAGACAACGGCATCAAAAAGATCGCCCTTGCATATTCGGGCGGACTTGATACATCAATCATCATACCCTGGCTAAAGGAGAACTACCCCGGGTGCGAGATAATCGCCGTCTGCGGCGACGTGGGACAGGGCAGTGAGAACGAGGGCCTGGAGGAGAAGGCCAAGAAAACCGGGGCCTCCAAGCTGTACATAGAGGATCTGACCGACGAGTTCGTGGACGATTTCATAATCCCCACCATGAAGGCCGGGGCCATATATGAGGATTACCTGCTGGGCACCTCCATGGCCCGCCCGGTTATCGCCAAGAGGCTGGCGGAGATAGCCATAAAGGAGGGCTGTGACGCCATTGCCCACGGCTGCACCGGAAAGGGCAACGACCAGGTGCGCTTTGAGCTGACGTTGAAGCACTTCGCCCCTGGGATGAAGATAATCGCCCCCTGGCGTGTGTGGGACATAAAGAGCCGGGACGAGGAGATAGACTTCGCTGAGGCCCACAACGTGCCCCTGAAGATAAGCCGTGAGACGAATTACTCAAAGGACAAGAACATGTGGCATCTTTCCCACGAGGGGCTTGACCTTGAGGACACGGGCAACGAGCCTATGTATGAGAAGAAGGGCTTTTTGGAGATGGGCGTATCCCCCATCGACGCCCCCGACGCGCCCACATATGTGGAGATAGAGTTTGACAAGGGCGTGCCAGTGGCCATCGACGGGGAGAAGAAGAGCGCCAAGGAGATAATCTATAAGCTCAACGAGCTGGGCGGCAAGAACGGCATCGGCTTACTCGACATCGTGGAGAACCGCCTTGTGGGCATGAAGTGCCGTGGCGTATATGAGACGCCGGGCGGCACGGTGCTGTACGCGGCCCACAAGTATCTGGAGACGGTGTGCCTTGACAAGATGACACAGCACGAAAAACAGAAGCTCAGCGTGACCTTCGCGGAGCTTGTGTATAACGGCCAGTGGTACACGCCACTCCGTGAGGCCCTGTCCGCCTTCGTGGACAAGACCCAGGAGCGGGTCACTGGCAAGGTGAGGCTGAAGCTATACAAGGGCAACATCATAAAGGCCGGCGTATGGAGCGATTGGAGTCTCTACTCCGACGAGCTTGCTACCTTCGGGGCCTCGGACTACGATCAGAAGGACTCCGCGGGCTTTATAAACCTCTACGGCCTGCCCATCTCCGTTCAGGCGGCAGTGGACAAAAAGAACGGACTTAAATAATAAAACCTTGTAACAACGCGAAAACCGGGCCGGCGCTCAGCCGGCCCATAGCCCTTTACCGGCTGCGTTAGAGACAATGCCTCGTGTAGCTTTGTGCCTTGGAGCGCAACGGAAAGGAATGGCCATAAATATGAACAAAATATTGGATTTTTACGAGACTGAACATATTTATCTCTCAAAAGCTTGCGATGATGATTGTGAAGCAATGTTTAACAATATTTGGAGCGATGAAGAGATAAGTAAATACATGAACTTTAAGCCCATTAGTAATTTTGAGGACGCTAAAGAAGTATTAAGACAAAGTATTGAGTACCAAAAGAATAATATGGGCTTTTTTGTGTATTTAAAAGAAAATAGAGAAGCGATTGGATTTGCTGGTATAAAAAGATTGAGTGATGATATTTATGCTGAATCTGGTTTGTGCATTGCCAGAAAGTATCAAGGGAAAGGATATGGCAAAGAACTTTTATTATTACTTCAGAGGATAGTTTTTAAAGAACTACAAGGAACAAATTTCGTCTATGCATGTATGAGAGGGAACGAGAAATCAAAAAATTTATGCTTATCTTTGGGGTATAGATATGATCGTTCTGAAACAGTGGTTCGCAAGTGGGATAATTATGTATATATAAGTGATCGTTATATTTTATCAAGTGAACACTAATTTATAATTGGAGGTACCCCAATGGCAAAGCTCTGGTCAGGTCTTGCCTCCGGCACCATAGACGATGCCGCCGAGGATTTCAACAGGTCCATAAGGGTGGACTCCCGTATGGCGAGGGAGGACATTTTGGGCTCTGTCGCCCACGCGAAGATGCTGGCGGCGAAGAATATAATCTCTGCCGGGGACGCGGAGGCCATTGTAGATGGGCTTCACGGGATCTTAGCGGATATTGACTCCGGGGCCCTCAAGATCGACATGGAGGCCGAGGACATACATACCTTCGTGGAGCAGACGCTGACGGAGCGCGTCGGCGAGCCTGGAAAGCGCCTGCACACCGCCCGCAGCCGCAACGATCAGGTGGCGCTGGACGTAAAGATGCACCTCCGGGGGCGAGTGGACGCCACATCGAAGCTCCTAAAAGAGCTGATGAGGACACTCTGCGAAAGGGCGGAGGAGAGTAAGAGCATGGTCATGCCGGGGTACACACACCTTCAGCGGGCGCAACCGGTGACCATGGGACACCACCTGATGGCCTACGCCATGATGTTCTCGAGGGACCTGGGAAGGCTTTCCGACGCCGCCGGGAGGATGGACGTGTCGCCCATCGGGAGTTGCGCGTTGGCGGGGACCACATACGATACGGACAGGTTTTTCGAGGCGGAGCTCCTGGGCTTTGGGGCGGTGGCCGAGAACAGTCTGGACGGCGTGTCGGACAGGGACTTCTGCGTGGAGCTTGCCGCCGCACTCAGCCTTATAATGACGCACCTTTCGAGGCTTTCGGAGGAGCTTATACTCTGGTCAAGCTGGGAATTTAAATTTATACGGCTATCGGACGCGTACTCCACGGGATCGTCCATAATGCCCCAGAAGAAAAACCCGGATATGGCGGAGCTGACACGGGGCAAGACGGGGAGGGTCTACGGGGACCTTATGGCCCTGCTCACAATGCTCAAGGGTTTGCCCCTTGCCTACAATAAGGATATGCAGGAGGACAAGGAGCTGATTTTTGACGCCTTTGACACGGTGGACGCCTGCCTTACGGTCTGCGCGCCCATGGTGGGGACCATGACGCTTATCCCGGAGAACATGCGAAGGGCCGCCGCCGGGGGGTTCATAAACGCCACGGACCTGGCCGACTGGCTGGTGGGCCGGGGGATGCCCTTCCGCACGGCATATAAGCTCACGGGCGAGCTGGTGGCGGAGTGCTCCCAAAAGGGCGTGACGCTGGAGGAGCTGACCATAGATGAGTACAGGGCCAAAAGCGAGCTTTTTGACGTGAGCCTATATGACGCCATCAATATAGATAACTGCCTTCTCCGCCGGACCTCCTACGGCGGGCCCACTCCGGAGAGCGTGGAGAGGCAAATAGAGTATATTAAGGAGCTTATAAAATGAAGGTTTACATCGACGGCTCCGCAGGGACCACGGGATTGCAGATATATGACAGGCTGGCTGATAGAAGGGACCTTACGCTTGTGACGCTCCCTGAGGAGAGGCGAAAGGACCCGGAGGCGCGGCGGGAGGCGCTGAATAACTGCGACATCGCCTTTCTGTGCCTTCCCGATGACGCGGCCCGGGAGGCGGTATCCATGGTGGAGAACCCTGATGTGAGGATAATCGACGCCTCCACAGCCCACAGGACGGAGAGCGGCTGGGCATATGGGTTCCCGGAGCTCGACGATGATCACCGGGCGGCTATCGAGACTGGCAAGCGTATCGCTAACCCCGGCTGTCACGCCACGGGATTTATCGTGAGCGTCTATCCGCTGGTGAAGCTGGGGATAGTGCCGGAGGATTACCCACTCACATGCTTTTCCCTAACCGGATACTCCGGCGGGGGGAAGAAGATGATAGCCGATTATGAAAGCCCGGAAAAGCCGGAGGGGTTAAACTCACCGAGGATATACGGGCTTACGCAGGAGCACAAGCATCTTGCCGAGATGAAAAAGGTCTGCGGACTTTTGAGGGCGCCCATATTCTCGCCAATAGTTGACGATTATTATAAGGGCATGGCCACCATGGTGACGCTACACGCGGACATGCTCAAACCGGGGACAACGCTTAAGCGTGTCCGGGAGGCGCTGGACGACTGGTATATGTACCGGAGGCTAATAAATGTGGCGCCCATCAACTGGGGAACGCCCATGATAGACGCCAATGCCTTTGAGGGCCGGGACGACCTGATGCTGATAGTTTCCGGCAACGACGAGCGGATCACGGTGACGGCCCTTTTTGACAATCTGGGCAAAGGGGCCTCCGGCGCGGCGGTACAGAACATGAATATCCTCATGGGCGCGGACGAGCTCACGGGGCTCAATGTGAAGTGAGGGGGCCGGGGCCGTGTGGTTTTTGTTCGCTTTGGGCTCCGCGGTGTTCGCGGCGCTGACGTCCATACTCGCCAAGGTGGGTATTGAGGGTGTAAACTCCAATCTGGCCACGGCCGTAAGGACGGCGGTGGTGCTCGTTATGGCCTGGGGGATGGTGTTCATCACCGACGCCCAGGGAGGAATTTCGGAGATAAGCCGGAAAAGCTGGATATTTCTTGTTCTCTCGGGCCTTGCCACCGGGGCCTCATGGTTGTGCTACTACCACGCCCTTCAGATCGGTGAGGCGTCAAAGGTGGTGCCGGTGGATAAACTCAGCGTGGTGCTGACGCTTATTCTGGCCTTCGTTTTTCTACACGAGAAGTTCACGACAAAGTCCCTTATCGGCTGCGCTCTCATTGCCGCCGGTACGGTGCTGATGGTGATATGATAATTTGTGCTTTGGAGGATGTTTTATGGATATAAGCTTCATTCCCGGCGGGGTATGCGCGGCTAGGGGATTTCGGGCAAACGGCATACGGTGCGGCATCAAGGCCAGCTCAAAAAAGCGGGACCTGGCCCTTATCGTATCGGAAAAACGCTGTACCGCCGCGGCGGTGTACACCGCAAATCTTGTCAGATCCGCTCCGATAAAGGTGACAAAGGCGCACCTTGCGGACGGCTACGCCCAGGCGGTCATATGCAACTCGGGCAACGCCAACACCTGCAACGCCAACGGCGTTGAGATAGCCGAGGGCATGAGCGCCCTGGTGGAGAGGTATACGGGCATCAAGGCCGGTGACGTCATTGTGGGCTCCACCGGAGTTATAGGCCAGCAGATGACCCTGACGCCCATGGAAAACGGGATGGCGGAGCTCGTCAAGGGACTGGGGGACCACTCGGACTTGGCCGAGAACGCCATTATGACCACGGACACCGTGCCAAAAGAGGTGGCGGTGGAGTTTGAGGCCGGAGGCGTCAAGTGCCGGCTCGGGGGCATAGCAAAGGGGTCGGGGATGATACACCCCAATATGGCCACTATGCTTGTTTTCGTGACCACGGACTGCGCCATCACGGCGGAGATGCTCCAAAGGGCCGTCAGCGAGGATGTGAAAACCAGCTTCAATATGGTCAGCGTGGACGGGGACACCTCTACCAACGACACCTTTGCCGTTATGGCCAATGGTATGGCGGGAAATAAGCTTATCGACAGCGGGGGAGAGGACTTTGAGACCTTCCGCGCCGCCCTCCACGCCGTGACGGTGAAGCTCTGCCGGATGATAGCCAAGGACGGGGAGGGAGCCACGAAGCTGGTGACATGCCTTCTCACGGGGGCGGCAGATGACGATACCGCGAAGGTGGTGGCGAAGTCCGTCATATGCTCATCCCTCACCAAGGCCGCCATGTTCGGGGCGGACGCCAACTGGGGGCGGGTGCTGTGCGCCATAGGCTACTCGGGATCGAAGGTGGACGTTGAGCGGGTGGACGTGAGCTTCCGGTCGAAGGCCGGGAAGGTGGACGTCTGCAAAAACGGCGCCGGGATACCCTTCAGCGAGGAGGAGGCCAAAAAGGTGCTTTTGGAGGACGAGATAGATATTCTCGTTGATCTCAACTCCGGCGACGGCGCCGCCGAGGCCTGGGGGTGCGATCTTACTTACGATTACGTGAAGATAAACGGGGATTACAGGACGTGACCGGAGGCGGCGCTATGGATCAGAAGGAGCGTATGCTGGCGGGACTGCCATATAAGGCATGGCTGGACGGGCTTTCCGAGGAGCGGGAGGCATGTCAGAGGCTGATTTATGAATTTAACACCACTCAACCGGTGGAACGGAGAGAGAAGCTTCCCGCAATTTTGAAAAAGCTACTCGGAAAAACCGGGAAGAGAATATGGATAGAGCCGCCATTCCACTGCGACTACGGCTGGAATATCGAGGTGGGTGAGAATTTTGGCGCGAACTACAACCTGACCGTGCTGGACGTGGGGAAGGTGACGATAGGGGATAATGTGATGTTCGCACCAAACGTGTCACTTTACACAGCCGGACACCCAATCCATCCTGAAAGCCGCAACTCGGGTTATGAGTACGGCATCCCCATCACCATCGGCAACAACGTGTGGATCGGTGGGAGTGTTTCGGTCCTGCCGGGGGTGACCATCGGGGATAACTGCGTTATCGGAGCGGGCAGTGTGGTGACCCGGGACATCCCGCCAAACTCCGTGGCCGCCGGAAATCCATGCAGGGTGCTGAGGACCATCACGGAGGCGGACAGGAAATTTTACTTTAAAGACCGGGAATTTGACGTGACGGATTACTGATTTTTGGCTTCATAATATTTTTTTGGAGGCATCACATATGGACTTACATGATCACGCGCTGAGGGCGCAGACGCTGACGGAGGCGTTGCCGTATATTCAGAAGTACGCGGGGAAGATAATCCTCATAAAATACGGCGGAAACGCCATGACCGACGAGACGCTGAAAAAGTACGTCATGGGGGACATCGTGCTCCTCAGCATGATAGGCATCAAGGTGGTGGTGGTCCACGGCGGCGGGCCGGAGATAAGCGACATGCTGAAAAAGACCGGCAAGAAGTCGGAGTTTGTCAACGGTCTCAGGGTAACGGACCGGGAAACCATGGATATTGTTGAGATGGTTTTGGCCGGGAAGGTCAACAAGGACCTGGTAAATCTGGTGGAGCTGGCGGGGGGCAAGTCCATAGGTATCTCCGGCGTGGACGGGCACATGATAAAGGCCGCACAGTTAGACCCGAAGCTCGGCGCTGTTGGGGAGATACAGGACGTGGACGTGACGCCCATAACGGACCTTCTGGACATGGGATACATACCCATAATCTCCACGGTCGGGTGCGACGAGCAGGGTAATCTTTATAACATAAACGCCGACACCGCCGCGGCGCGCATCGCGGGGAAGCTGGGGGCGGAGTCGATGCTAACGATGACGGACATAGAGGGACTTTTGCGCGACAAGGATGACCCGGACACGCTTATAAGAAGGCTCTCCGTTTCCGAGGTGCCGGAGCTCACGGCCCAGGGGGTCATATCCGGCGGGATGATACCGAAGATACAGTGCTGTGTTGAGGCAATAAGGCGTGGAGTCCGGAAGGTGTTCATAATCGACGGGCGGATGCCACACGCGATCCTGATGGAGCTTTTGACTAACGCCGGCCTTGGCACGATGTTTACCGCGTGAGGTGAATGAAATGGATAAAACGGATATTAAGGCCCTGGACAGGGAATATGTCGCGAATACCTACGGTAGGGCGGACGTGGTGTTTGTTGAGGGAAAGGGCGCGGAGATAACCGACGATGAGGGCAGGAAGTACATTGACCTCGGCGCCGGGATAGCCGTCAATGTATTCGGCGCGGCGGACCCGGTTTGGGTCGCGGCGGTGACGGCGCAGGTGTCAAAGCTTCAACATATGTCCAACTTATATTACACCGAGCCCTGCGTAAAGCTGGCGAAGCTCCTGTGTGAGCGGACCGGCTTTAAGAAGGTATTTTTCGGTAACTCCGGGGCGGAGGCCAACGAGTGCGCCATAAAGACGGCCAGGAAGTGGGCCTTTGACAAGTACGGCGACGAGAGCCACAGCACCGTGATTACCCTGAAGAACAGCTTCCATGGGAGGACGGTCACGACGCTCGCCGCGACGGGGCAGGACGCATTCCACACAAAATTCGGGCCCTTCACAAAGGGCTTTGTCCACGCCAGCGCCCAGGACGCCGAAGAGGTCCGGGCTTTAGCGGATAGGGGCGACTGCTGTGCCGTGATGCTGGAGCTCATACAGGGCGAGGGGGGCGTGGTGCCCCTCACGAGGGAGTATGTGGACGAGGTGGTGAAGATCGCCCGGGAGCGGGATATGCTCATCATAGTGGACGAGGTCCAGACGGGCAACGGGCGCACGGGGACGCTGTACGCGTATGAACAATTCGGATTTATGCCGGACATAGTCAGCACAGCCAAGGGCCTGGGCGGCGGGCTTCCCTTAGGGGCCTGCCTCATGGGCGAGAGGGTGGAGCACACCCTGGGGCGGGGCGACCACGGCTCCACCTTCGGTGGAAATCCGGTCAGCTGTGCCGGGGCGATAAGCATTTTGGAGCGTATTGACGATAAGCTCCTTGAGGGCGTCCGGCGCAAGGGCGAGTACATCAAAAGGGCCCTTGAGGGCGCGAAGGGCGTGAAGAGCGTCACGGGAATGGGCCTTATGGTGGGGATCCTCACGGACAGGCCCGCCGGGGAGGTGGCCAAGGCGGCCCTTGAGAAGGGCGTCATAGTCCTCACCGCCCACGAGAAGGTGAGGCTTGTGCCGCCGCTTACGATTACCGACGAACAGCTTGAAAAAGCCGTTGAAATTTTGAAAGAGGTGATAGGAGAATGAAGCATCTGCTTAAATTAGGCGACCTTACAAAGGAGGAGATACTTGACCTCCTGGGACTGGCCGACCAGCTGAAGTTCGAGCGGAAGAACAACATCCCCCACCCGATATTGGCGGGAAAGACGCTGGGCATGATATTCCAGAAATCCTCCACCCGCACAAGGGTGTCCTTTGAGGCGGGGATGTACCAGCTTGGAGGCAACGCCCTCTTTTTGAGCTCCAGGGACCTGCAGATCGGACGGGGCGAGCCGGTGCAGGATACCGCCCGGGTGCTCTCACGGTACCTTGACGCCATTATGATCCGTACCTATGAGCAGTCGGAGGTGGAGGACCTGGCCCGCTACGGCTCCATACCAATCATCAACGGTCTTACGGATTACGCCCACCCCTGCCAGGTGCTGGCGGATCTTCAGACCATAAGGGAGTACAAGGGTACACTGGCGGGGAGGAAGCTCGCCTTCATCGGCGACGGGAACAATATGGCAAACTCCCTCATCGTCGGTGGCATAAAGACGGGTATGAGCGTGGCTATCGGCTGTCCCAAGGGGTATTTGCCGGACGCGGACATCATCAAGTGGGCAAATAAAAACGGGAGCCTGACCATAACCGAGGACATATTCGAGGCGGCGAAGGACGCCGATGCCGTATACACCGACGTATGGGCCTCCATGGGCATGGAGGAGGAGGCGGAGAAGCGCCGCAGGGATTTCGCCGGATATTGCGTGGATATGAAGCTCATGTCCGTGGCTAAGCCCGACGCCATAGTTCTCCACTGCCTGCCTGCCCACCGCGGTGAGGAGATCACCGACGAGGTCATCGAGAAGTACGCGGCCTCCATATTCGACGAGGCCGAAAATCGCCTCCACGCGCAGAAGGCCGTGCTTGTTCGGGTGATGGAGAATAAATGACAGAATAATTGAAAATCAAGGAGGGAGAATAACTTATTCCCCCTCCTTGATACATAAGAAAACAGTCCCGAATAGGCCCGCAGGCCTTTTCGGGACTGTTTTTACACGTTTTTAAATTAGAGAGCCTTCTGGGCGTTGATCTTGATGCCGGGGCCCATGGTGCTGGCCGTTACGCAGGAGCGGATATACTGGCCCTTGGCGGCGGCGGGCTTGGCGCGAAGGAGAGCGGTGATGAGAGCGTTGTAGTTCTCAGTGAGCTTCTCGGCGCCGAAGCTGACCTTGCCGATGGGGCAGTGGATTATGTTGGTGCGGTCGAGCCTGTACTCGATCTTACCGGCCTTGACTTCGGTGATGGCCTGAGTCAGGTTGGGGGTGACGGTACCGGCCTTGGGGGAGGGCATCAGGCCCTTGGGGCCCAGGGTCTTACCGAGACGTCCGACGACGCCCATCATGTCGGGGGTGGCGATGACCACGTCGAAATCGAACCAGTTCTCCTTCTGGATCTTCTCGACCATGTCCATGGCTCCGGCGTAATCGGCGCCGGCGGCCAGGGCCTCTTCCTTGCGCTCGTCCTTGCAGAACACCAGGACCCTGCGGGTCTTACCGGTGCCGTGGGGCAGGACGACGGCGCCACGGACCTGCTGGTCGGCGTGACGGGAGTCGACACCGAGCTTCACATGGAGCTCGACGGTCTCGTCAAACTTGGCCTTGCTGGTCTTGGTGATGAGGTCGAAGGCGTCCGCGGGCTCGTACTGTACGGAGCGGTCGATGAGCTTGGCGCTCTCTTTATAATTCTTTCCTCTGAACATAGTCTCAGCCCTCCTCTACTACGATGCCCATGCTACGGGCGGTGCCGGCGATCATGCTCATGGCGGCCTCGATGGAGCCGGCGTTCAGGTCGTTCATCTTGGTTTCGGCGATCTTGCGAACGTCGTCCTTGCTGATCTTGGCGACCTTGTCGCGCTGGGGGACGCCGGAGCCCTTCTCAATGTTGCAGTACTTCTTGAGAAGAACGGCGGCAGGGGCGGACTTGGTGACGAAGGTGAAGCTCCGGTCGGAATAGACGGTGATGACCACGGGGGTGATCATGCCCATATCGGCCTTGGTGCGCTCGTTAAATTCCTTGGTGAAGGCGCCAATGTTGACGCCGTGCTGACCAAGGGCGGGACCCACGGGGGGCGCGGGAGTCGCGCGGCCCGCAGGGATCTGAAGCTTGATGATTCCTGTAACTTTCTGTGCCACTTTCGTGAACCTCCATTATATAGATGTGGTCAGGCGAAGCGGTTCTACCGCTCCTCCCACTTGCGCCCCGGGGGCGCTGATGCCTTTCGGCGGGATCGCTTTTTGAGTTTTTCAGTCTTCCACGGTCTCGATCTGGTCGAAATCCAGCTCCACCGGCGTCTCGCGGCCGAACATGGAGACGACCACACGGACGCTCTTCCTGTCGGTGTCGACTTCCTCCACCTGACCGAAGAAGCCCTCCAGGGGGCCGTCGGAAACGCGGATGCGGCTGCCGATCTGGAAATTCACCTTGAAGTCGCGCTTTTCCACGCCAAGGGAGGCGATCTCCTCATCGGACAGGGGGATGGCCTTGTTGCCGCTTCCCACAAATCCGGTGCAGCCGCGGACGTTGCGCACCAGGTGCCAGCTCTCGTCCGTCATTACCATCTTCACCAGCACATAGCCGGGGAAAACCTTGCGCTCAAAGGTCTTTTGAACGCCGTCCTCAAGCTCGGTGACGGTCTCCAAGGGGATGTTGACCTCCTGGATGAGATCCGTCATGCCGCGGTTCTCGGCGGCCTTCATAACCGTGTCGGCTACGGCGTTTTCGTAGCCGGAGTAGGTATGGACCACATACCACTTTGCATCCTGAGCCATTTTCTATCCTCAGAAGAGGCTGATAAGGACTTCGATAAGCTTGCTGGCAAGCCAGTCGAAGCCACCCAGCACGACGGCGGAGGCGGCGCAAACAGCCAGAACCACACCGGTGTTGTTCATGGTCTGCTTGGCGGTGGGCCATACGACCTTTTTAAGCTCGCTCTTCATCCCGCGGAACCAGTCGGCTATACGGGTGAAGAATTTTTTCTTGGTCTTTGCCATTAGAACACTTCCTCCTTACTTCGTCTCGGTGTGCAGCGTGTGCTTGCGGCAGAAACGGCAGTACTTCTTGAGTTCAAGCTTGTCAGGCGTGTTCCTCTTGTTCTTGGTCGTGTTGTAGTTGCGCTGTTTGCACTCAGAGCAACGAAGAACGACCTTGACTCTGTTTTCCGCGGCCATCTTTTCGGCACCTCCTATTAATTTGCCTCCCTGCTTTAAATTGGCCGGGAATAGCCTGTTTTTGCGCGGTTTGAGCACACAAAAACAAGACCTCTCGGTCGACAGGTGAAATAATTATATCACGTGAGGACGAAAAGTCAACAAAAAATTTCCGCTTAATTTTTAAAAATCCGCCGTTTTTTCTTGCCTTCGGGACTTATTTATTATACATTATATATGCTACAGCGTAGGGGGAGAGAAAAATGCGTGTCATTGCCATAGATTACGGGGACCAGAGGACGGGGATAGCCGTCTCGGACCTGACGGGGACCATAGCGGGGGAAGCCTTTGTCATAAAGGAGTGGGACCCGGAGAGGCTGGCGGACAAAATAGCGGCGGAGTGTAAAGAGAGAGGCGCGGAGAGGGTGGTATTGGGTAACCCCCTCAACATGGACGGCTCGGCGGGGCCAAGGTCTGATAAGTCGAGGGCGCTTCGGGAGCTTTTGGCCGAGAGGATAAATATACCAATAATAATGTGGGATGAGCGGCGGACGACGGTGGAGGCGCACGACATACTGTCGGCCAACGACCGCCACGGGAAGAGGCGAAAGGAGACCGTGGACGCGGTGGCGGCCACGCTGATACTGGAGGGGTACTTAGGGTCGATAAGGTGAGATCAGATATATCCCCGGCGATTTGGGCGCCGGGGATATATATTTGTCCCAATTCGACTTTGTGTTCCCGGTCAAGAGCATGAATAATTATCGATTAGCATGAAAATAACTTACCACTTCAGCCCGGTATGACGCCTTATGATAGACAAGGATATAGTTTAGATATAAGTCAGATGTATTTGAGGAAATTCGATCCGCTCCTGTCGTTAAATTAGAGAGCGCACAAGTTAAGGATAATGAACCGATATTCTGTGACAATGCAGGCACAACAACTTCTCTTGCGGATATGGCAATTCAGCCGTCTGACGAAGAATTTGATGGAGAATGGCTATACCGTTTCACTTATAACCCGGTGGAAAAGGTAACGAGTGGACATGAGATTGTTGTTGCTTTGGGAGAAGCCATGATGGAAATTGACGGTGTTGCATACGTTGCCGGGGAGGACGTTGACTTCTCCAGCATTTTGGAGTGGGCGGAGGGAGCTTATAAATACTATTCTGAATAGACTGAAATAAATAACAGCTTGGCTATATCAATACTTATCAATGCATGAGAAAAAATGACGTTACAGAATACAACGCAAATTCCAAGAGCGCAACCGATGGTTGAAAACGCGCAAAAGCGTATCCATTGTATTCAACCGAAGTTTTTGGTATAATTCAACCAGAAAGCAGAAAGGACGGTGCTTTGAATGGCAAATGAACTTAGCGAGCGGATCGCCGCTCTACGAAAAGAGCGCGGGCTCACACAGGAACAGTTGGGAAATATGGTGGGCGTATCCGCCCAGGCCGTGAGCAAATGGGAAAAGGGTGGCACGCCGGATGTGGAACTGTTGCCGATCCTGTCACGGCAGTTGGGCGTTACCATCGACGCTCTCTTTGGTATGGAGGGCAGTGAGCAAGAGGACCCGGCGGATGCGGTGGGCCGGTGGCTGCGGGGGTTTCCCTCGAAGGAACGGCTGGATCAGTTCTGCCAGCTGGTTTGGAGGGTTAAACAATACTTCCTGCCGGACGAGGACAGCGAAATCAATCTGCCAATAACAGACTATCCCGAATCCTGTAAATTTGCCTACGGCGATGGCGACGAGCTTTTGCAGCTCTCGCAGATCGCGACAGATGGTGGCATTCTATTTGACGTCCACGCCGAGGATTTGTCCTTTGTGACGCTGTGGCCTCGGCCCCAGGGCGGCTGGGGGCAATGGCTGACGCCCAAGGAGGAGTACCGGCAACTTTTCGCGGTTTTGGCAAGACCGGGGTGTCTGGAGCTGATGGAATACATCTACAATCGGAAAATCGGCTGGTTCTCCGCAAGCGTCGTGACGAAGCATCTGGACATGTCAAGGCAGGCCGTAGAGGAGCTCCTTAAGGCACTGGCAGATCTGAGGCTGGTGTCCTCCATGGAGCTTGAACTGGAGGATGGCGAGACCAATGTCTATGAGGTTTCGGAGCCATGGAAGCTGATCCCATTCCTCTTGCTTACCCGGACGCTGATGCAGGCCGAGTCAAACTATCTGCGGCTGTACGCCCCGGTGCCGCTCTTTGGGCCGGGTGAAAAATGGGAAAACGCCAAAAAAGAAATCTTGGAATGAGCCAATATACAGAAAGAAAGGAGTGGTTAAAATGAGTTATTATCTGAAAAAACATTGGTTGGCCAACCTTTTGGCGATACTACCGGGGCTTTTAGCGTGCGCCCTGCGGACCGTTAACAATCTTCTGATGATCCGAACCTTCCAAGGTATCATCGATCGCGATTTGAGAGGCTTTTTCTTTTGGATTCTGATGATGACAGGCACATGGTTTCTTCTTTTGTGTATCGAAGGTCTCGTCGAGTTTTTGCAGGGCCGCGCTATCCAGGCCATGAACAACGCGGTCAGGCGTGACATGACAGCAACACTGCTCCATAAGTCCCATGTGGAATTTCACGGAAAGGACACGGGGGAATATCTGTCCTGGTTCACAAACGACGTGAACCAAATCGAGGAGCTTGCCTGGAAGCCCTTCTATCGGTGTATCGATGCCGGGTCAAGTGCCCTGTTCAGCGCCATCGCTCTGCTGACCCTCCACTGGTCCCTGCTTGTGGCAGCATTGGTAAATGTTGCCGTCATGCTGATTCTCCCGCAGCTTTGCAATAAGCGTATGGAGAGGCTGGGTGCGGACTGCGAGGCGGGGCAGGCTACGGCCACCGGGAAGCTGAAGGACATTTTGGCTGGCTTTGATGTCTTGCGCTCCTTTGGCCGGGAACATCAGTTCCGTCAAGGCGCGGAGGAGGCCAGCGAGAAAATCGAAAAGCCCAAATTTAGGTTGACTTATGTGAGTGGCTTTATTAGCGCCGGATTCGAGTGCGTCAACATAGTTTGCCAAATGCTGCTGAATATTTTGATCGGTGTGCTATCCATCCGGGGCGTGATCCTCCAAGGCTCCCTGATGGGTGGAGGAAATTTGTGCGGAAATCTTTCCAACGGAATCGGCATCACGGCGCAGGTCCTGCTGTCGTTCTCCTCCACGAAACCCTATTTTGAGAAGATCACCGTCCACGGCGACGGCATCCAAGCCGAAGAAAGCGGCGGCCTGCCAGAAATCAGCAATGGTATCACCGTGAAGGACCTGACTTTCCAATACGACGAGAAGCCCGTCCTCAATGACCTGTCCCTCACCTTCAAAAAGGGCGGCAAGTACGCCCTCACCGGGCCCTCTGGGTGCGGCAAGTCCACACTTTTGAAGCTCCTGCTGGGCTGGCTGCCGGATTACAGAGGAACCATTCGCTTTGACAGCACGGACGCCCATGAGTTCACTCCGGAGCAGCTTCAGGAGCAGATGAGCTACATCGAGCAGAACGTGTTCCTGTTCAACTCCACCATCAGGGACAACATCACCTTGGGCGAGAATTTCACCGACGCCCAGATGGAAAAGGCGTTGCGGGACAGTGCCCTTGCGGGGGATCTTGCTGCCATGCCGGAGGGCCTGGACACCCCGGTGGGCGAGGACGGCAGCAATCTTTCAGGTGGACAAAAGCAGCGTGTGGCTATTGCCAGGGCGCTGATCCATAACCGCTCCGTCCTCCTGGTAGACGAAGGCACCAGTGCCTTGGATCAGAAGAATGCGGGTATCGTTGAGGATAGCCTACTTAATAACCCCGACCTGACGCTGATACTGGTCAGCCACCATCTGTCCCCGGAGAGGAAGGCCCAGTTTACGAATGTGTACAATTTAGAGCCGGTGACAGCCCATCAAAAGGTCGCGTGAAATAAGCGGATTTCTTGATTTAGTAATATCGCAAGAGCAAGAGCAATAATTGGAGGCATCGATTATGAGAAAGTGTATCAGATGTGGTTCAGATATGAAAGAAGACTGCGGAATTAAAGTAGGGGGATACGGGTACGGAATTGTTTTGACCTCTGATGAAAACAAGAGGTTCGGAGACAGAATGGGCTCACCAAAAGTGGCAATCTGCCCTAAATGCGGAGAAGTATCGATTTATCTTGAAGACACAGGCAAGCTGAAATGAGATTCTATTTTGGCTGTAAGATATAAACTGTATTGGGTTCCTTGGTTATACTCTCAGGGAACACAAAAGGGAATTAGGGGATATATTTAGGTAAGATGTTAAAAAATTATCAATGTATGGGGGCGGGGAAAGGTCAAAAAGACGAAAAAAACATAAAAATGTCTTTATTTTTCATTGCGGACGCCAATTTGCTGTGATATACTGTAAAAGTTGAAGTTTATCCTTCGACATGCCAATAACATCGGAATGGGAGGAAGGAAAGCGTGTTTTTACCAAGATTACACGGAGTCCACGTTCCCCACAGGAAAAATACCGCGGGCATGGCCCCTGAGCGTATGCCTGTACCGGCGACGGTGACGATACCGATGTCAATGCACATCGGCGCTCCGGCGGAGCCTGTGGTGAAGGTGGGCGACACCGTGAAGGTCGGACAGCTCATTGCCAGGACCGGGGGCTTTGTGTCCTCGCCGGTGTATTCCAGCGTGTCCGGCAAGGTCAAGAAGGTGGACGACATGCTCATGTCGTCAGGGCGGTTTATGAAGGCCATAACCGTCGAGACCGACGGGGAGCAGGCAGTATACGAGGACATAAAGGCCCCTGAGGTCACGGATTTCCAGTCCTTTGTGGACGCGGTCCGGGACAGCGGCGTTGTGGGCCTTGGCGGCGCGGGCTTCCCAACGGCGGTGAAGCTGGCGGTGAAGGACTTAAGCCAGATCGAGGCCGTCATCATAAACGGCGCCGAGTGCGAGCCCTACGTCACCAGTGACACCCGCACGATGCTGGACGAGGTGCCTTGGATGGAGAAGGGGATAAAGCTCCTTCAAAAGTACCTCCAGGTCAAGCGGGTGGTCATCGGCATCGAGAAAAACAAGCCCAGGTGCATAGAGGTGCTCAAGGGCATGGCCGCGAACCTCCAGGGTGTGGAGGTCATGGCACTGCCGCCACTCTACCCACAGGGCGGCGAGAAGGTGCTCATATATAATACTACCGGGAAGATCGTGCCGGAGGGCAAGCTCCCACTGGACGCCGGGGCCATCGTTATGAACTGCACGACCCTGGCGGCTATCGCCAAGTACATAGAGACGGGTATGCCCTTAGTCGAAAAGGTGGTCACGGTGGACGGCTCGGCGGTAAAGGAGCCGAAGAACGTCATAGCCCCCATAGGGGCCTCCATGCAGTCGCTTTTCGACTTCTGCGGGGGCTTTAAGTCGGAGGCGAGGAAGGTGCTCTACGGAGGACCCATGATGGGCATAGCGGTGCCCAACACGGACTTCCCCGTTATGAAGAACACCAACGCCATACTGGCCTTTGACGAGAAGGACGCCACGCTCCCGGAGCCCACGGCGTGTATAAGGTGCGGCAGCTGTATAGACGCCTGCCCCCTGAACCTGATGCCGGCGGCCATAGAGGCGGCGTACAACAAGAGAAATGTGGATAAGCTCCGTGAGCTCCACGCCAATCTGTGCATGGAGTGCGGGTGCTGTTCCTTCGTGTGCCCGGCCAAGCGTATGCTGGTGCAGACGAACAAGCTGGCCAAGGGCCTCATAGCGGCGGACAACGCCGCCAAGAAGGCCGAGGCCGACAGAAAGGCCCGCGAGGCCGCGGAGAAAGCGGAAAAGGAGGCGGCGGTAAAATGACTGAGCTGAAGGTCAGCGTATCTCCACATCTGAGAAGCTCCCGGACGACCCAGAAGATAATGCTGGACGTGATAATCGCCCTGTGCCCCGCACTTATCGCGGCGTCCGTCATATTCGGATTAAGGTCCCTTCTGCTGACGGCCGTCTCGGCGGCGTTCTGCGTGGTTTTGGAGTTTGCGTGGGAAAAGCTTATGAAGCAGCCCGTCACCGTGTCGGATCTGTCCGCGGTGGTGACAGGTATGCTCCTCGCCTTCAACGTGCCGGCGACCATGCCGATATGGGAGCTGATGGTGGGCGACGTGGTGGCGATAATCGTGGTGAAGATGCTCTTCGGAGGTATCGGGTGCAACTTCGTGAACCCCGCCCTTATAGGGCGCGTCGTGATGTTCTTCTCCTTCACCGCGGACATGACGAATTTCCCGGCCCCCAAGGGGACAGTTGACGCGCTGAGCTCCGCCACGCCCCTGGCGCTTATACGTCAGGGCTCTATCGGCTGGGAGGAGTTCGGGCAGCTGTTCATCGGCGTACACGGCGGCGTCCTGGGCGAGACCTGCGCCGCGGCCCTCATATTGGGCGGCGTGTATCTCTGCGCCAGGAAGGTGATAAAGCCCATAATACCGCTGGCGTACCTGGGGTCGACACTCTTATTCAGCTGGATATTCGGAAGTCCTCAGCCGGTGCTGGCGCTCTTCTCCGGCGGACTTATGCTGGGGGCCATATTCATGGCTACCGACTATGTCACGAGCCCCAGTACTAATCTGGGAAAGCTCATATTCGGCCTGGGATGCGGGCTGCTCACCGCACTTATGCGGTGCTTTGCCAACTCCGCCGGGGCCGTGAGCTTCTCCATACTTTTGATGAACCTTGTGGTACCCTATATAAATGACCTCACTCAGCCCAAGCCGTTTGGAGGTGTGAAAGCGAAATGACAAAGGAAAATTTTAACGAGTACATAAAGCCCTTCGTCGTTTTGGTGGTCATATGCCTTGTGGTGTCGGCCCTGCTTGCCTGCACCCACAATGTGACGGAGCCCATAATCGAGGAAAACGCCCGCGTCGAGGCGGAGGCCACGAGAAAGGCGGTGCTCCCCGGGGCATCTTCCTTTACGGAGCTTGACGTATCGGCCATCCAGGGCGTGGACAGCGCCTTCAGGGACGAGGGCGGCACGGGCTACGTGGCCACGGCCGGGTATAAGGGCTACGGCGGCACGGTGACCGTGACCGTGGGCCTTGACAACGACGGCAAGGTGGTGGGAATCTCCGCCAACGTGAGCTCCGAGACGCCCAACGTGGGCACCAAGGCCGGGCAGGACAGCTACCTCAACAATTACATGGGCCTATCCGGCTCGGAGGCGGAGAAGGTCGACACCATAACCAACGCCACCTACTCAAGCACGGCCGTCAGGACTGACGTTTCAAACATTCTTGAGAATTTTGAGAGCATAAAGGGGGCGAGCGCGAAATGAAAGCTAAAATGAAGATCCTCTTAAACGGCATTTTCAAGGAAAATCCGGTGCTTATCCTGGCTCTGGGCTGTTGCTCCGTGCTGGCGGTGTCCGTCAGCGTATCGGGCGGCCTGGGCATGGGGCTGGCCCTGACATTCGTGCTGGTGTGCTCCAACGTGGTAATATCGCTCCTTCGGAATATCATCCCGTCCAAGGTGCGCATACCCTGCTACATCGTGGTCATCGCCACCTTCGTGACGCTGGTGGAGATGCTGATGGAGGCGTATCTCAAGAGCCTCTACGACTCACTGGGCGTGTTTTTGAGCCTCATCGTGGTAAACTGCATAGTCTTAGGACGGGCGGAGATGTTCGCGAGCAAGCACACAGTGGGCGAGAGCTTCTTTGACGGGCTGGGGATGGGCATCGGCTACACCATGGTCATAACCGGCATGTCCGTCATCCGGGAGCTCTTCGGGGCGGGGACGCTTTTGGGGTACAGGATCATCCCCGAGGGGTACCAGCTGAGCATACTGACTCAGGCCCCCGGCGGGTTCTTCCTCTTCGGGTGCGCCATAGCCATACTCGTTTGGGCCATGGCAAAGCACGGGAAGAAGTTCGAGCCCAAGATGGGCTGTGACGGCAACTGCGCCGCCTGCCACTCAAGCTGTGACGACCGGAAGGAGGCTGAAGCTAAATGAGTAAGATCTTCCTCATCCTTTTCACCCTTGTTTTCACCGAAAACTATGTCCTTGTGCAGTTTCTGGGCATATGCCCGTTTTTGGGCGTCAGCCAGAAGTTCTCCTCCTGCATCGGCATGTCCGGGGCGGTCATATTCGTTATGACGCTGGCCTCCGCCGTGACATTCGGTATATATCAGGCGCTGATGATACCCTTTCACCTGGAGTTCATGCGGACCATCATATTCATCCTGGTGATCGCGGCGCTGGTCCAGCTGGTGGAGATAACGCTGAAGAAATTCATGCCGCCGCTGTATAAGGCGCTGGGCGTGTATCTGCCGCTTATCACCACAAACTGCGCGGTGCTGGCGGTGACGATCCTCAACATCGATGAGGGCTACAACTTCCTGGAGTCCTGCGTGTCCGGATTCTCAGCGGGGCTGGGCTTCTCCGTGGCGCTCATACTCTTCTGCGGTGTCCGGAAGGCCCTTGAGCGGGCAAAGCCCCCCAAGGCGTTTGAGGGACTGCCCATATCCCTTGTGGCGGCGGCCTTCACAAGCATGACATTCATGGGCTTCACCGGCATGGCCGAGAAGATGTTCGGCGGCTGAGGGGAGGTAGGAAAATGGCTATATTGAACGCTGTATGGGTCCTGGCGGCCATTGGCGCGGTGTGCGCCGTGCTACTGGTGCTGGCGGCGAAATTCATGTACGTCCCCGTGGATGAGAAATTCCCGAAAATACGCGAGTGCCTGCCCGGGGCCAACTGCGGCGCCTGCGGCTACGCCGGGTGCGACGGCTACGCCACGGCGCTGACCAGCGGCGAGGAGGACAAGATAAACAAGTGCGTCGCGGGCGGCGACGCGGTGGCAAAGGCCCTGGCGGCGGCCACGGGAGCCGAGTTTGAGGACGTCATCGAGCAGGTGGCGATCGTCCGGTGCTCCGGCGACTGCAACACGGTCAAAAACAAGCTTGAGTACCAGGGCCTGTCCTCCTGCGCGGCGGCGAAGCTCCTCTACGGCGGGCCGGAGGCCTGCGTTTACGGGTGCATCGGCCTTGGCGACTGCGAGAAGATCTGCCCCGAGCACGCCATCAGGGTGGTGGACGGTCTGGCGAGGGTGAATTACAAGGCCTGTATCGGCTGCGGTATGTGCGTCAAGACCTGCCCCAACAAGGTAATAACATTGATGCCGGACGTGGAGCGGGTCATCGTGGGATGCTCCAACCACGAAAAGGGCGCGGCCACAAGAAAAGAGTGCGTCAAGGGATGTATCGCCTGCCATAAGTGCGAGAAGGAGTGCCCGGTGGGGGCGATCACGGTGGTTGACAATCTTTCACAAATAGATTATGATAAGTGTATCGACTGCGGCCACTGCCAGGACGTCTGTCCCGTGGGATGCGTCCACTACCGGGATTTCCGGGGAGCCCACAACGCCCCCGCGGAAACAAAATAATTACACAAAAGCCGCCGTGGTCGAGGCCACGGCGGCTTAATTTTTTAGCTTAACGGAGGTCCATTATGCGCTTTACTAAAATGCAGGGAGCCGGGAATGACTTCGTACTTATTGAAAATCTGGACGGGAGCATAGACAGGGGGGACTATCCGCGTTTGGCGGAGAGGCTGTGCGCGCGGAGGCTGTCAATCGGCGCGGACGGGCTGATGATACTGGAAAGGCCCCGGGATAAGGGGGATGTGCGCATGGCCTTTTATAATTCCGACGGGTCCGTGGGGGAGATGTGCGGCAACGGGGCAAGGTGCGTGTCACGGTATGCCATAGAGCACGGCTTCGGACGGGGAGGGGAGGTCAGCATAGAGACCACCGCGGGCCTCGTCACGGGCAGGTGCGTGTCAAAGCGCATGTACACCGTGAGGCTCAACGACCCATCCGTCATCGACCTTCACAGACAGGTGGAGGTGGAGGGCGTGTGCTACGACTGCGCGTATCTGGAGCTGGGGGATCCGGGCATACCGCACTGTGTGGTGCTTTGCGACGAGTGGCGGGAGATCGGGGAACAAGAGCTTCGGGAGCTCTGCCGGAAAATACGCTGGTACGAGGGCTTCCCGAAGGGGGCAAACGTGACCTTCTGCCGGGTGGACGGTGAAAACAGCGTGGACGCCAAGACATTCGAGCGGGGGGTGGAGGACTTCACCCTGGCCTGCGGCACGGGGTGCGGCTCCACGGTCACGGCGCTGGCCCTCCGGGGGCTGGTCACGGGGGTCAATACGAGGATAACAATGCCGGGGGGGACCCTCTACGTCACCGTGGACACCGAGGACGGCGCCGCCCGCAATATAATGCTCACCGGCCCCACGACGGTGGTGGCCGAGGGAGAGATACTGGACGAGGAGCTATGAGAGACGGGGCGCAACCGATAATTGACGGGATGTAAAGCTTAAGCGGTTTTTATTTTTGGCGAAAAATGCTAAATTGTAAAAGGGAGATAGATATGTTACCGGAAAAGCTGAGCGAACTTAGAAAAAAGAAGGGCCTTTCCCAGATAGAGCTGGCGGAAAAGCTGAACGTGTCCCGTCAGGCCGTGTCACGGTGGGAGACGGGAGGGGCCCTGCCGAGCGTGGAAAATTTGCTAAGTCTGAGGGAGCTATATAATGTGTCGCTGGACTACATGGTGGACGACCGGGAGGGGACGGAGGACACTGTGCCGACGGATACGGCGATCCCCGGGCCAATCGCGACGGAGAGTCGGGGGACAGAGACTTCCGCCACCATCCGCCGATTGCGCCGGGCGCTTTATGCCGTCAGCGGCACGGCCATCCTGGCTGCTGTTGTAGCAATCGTGTCAATCGTGTCAATCGTAATGCTTGTCCACACGCCGGAGAGGGATGAGTCAGACCAAAATCCCCTTGACATAATTGACGGTGAGTCATATGTTGTATATGGCGAGGACGGAAAGCCATTAAAAGGAGAGAGTCTTGAGGGCTACAACATTTTTACCTTTTCGCGTATACCAATCGAATCTATAATCGAAGGAAATACAGAATAAAATGAGAAAACTGCTAAGAATATTTGCCGCTACTATATCACTATTATCATTAATGTTCTGCATCAACATACCGGCAGTTGCCATTGAGATGAGGACACCGGAAAATGTTACGTCGACAGATGGATTTAGTTTTGCGGTGGTAGCTGCTTCATGTCGTCAAGACGACACCGGGATCAATCTCGAGGCCGGTGAAACTGTCACAATAAAGGGGACTGTTTCTCCGTTTTCCGCAACTGTGAAATACGGGCTCGTTGCCCCGGAAGGTAAATTTTATGGTGTCAATTCAGAGAATGGGATACTTGACTACACATTTAGAATGGGCAAAAGTGGAACTTATTATTTTGCTGTTATCAACAACTCGTCAGTCACCGTCAGCGTGAGCGGATACATAAATTATTGAATCTCTGTAGAGCACGGCTCATTGGCGCCAGGGCTTTGTTTTACAGGTGAAAACGTAATGGTGAAAGGATGGATGCCTTTGAACAAATAAAGAGAGATGATCAGCACGGTAATTATACCGTTATATGTTTCAAGAATGACACAGCAGCCCTCGTAGCAAAAGGGAAAGGTCTAATTGCGGTGTCCCAAAAGGTAACGATCTCAGATTTTAGACATTATATGGAATTGATACTGAGGGGCATTGCTTAGAGATGTTTTTCATTCGCTTATCCCATGTTTTTGTTGATAGTTCACGTGGAAACAAGAAACTGATGCTGCAACTATAATTTTAACAGGAGGAAAAGTATATGAAAACTCGCAAATTAGTTATTTTCATTATTGCTATGGCACTTATCGCCTCTATGCTTTGTGTACCGGCGTCCGCGACCTCATTCACCGCGATGATCGTTCAAGGGAACACAAAAGGAATAGCAGATTGTAAGGTGGTTTTTGAAGCGTTAAAGAATGTTCCTAACGGGAACAGTTATACAATTTCAAATCGAGGCTGGACTTACGATAACGGAAATTCATTTCACAACTACAGTAAATGGACTAATGGCAAAACTAATTCCGCGTATCCCATTGCGGGTGAGCAGCATCTGATCGAGGCGCGCTCTCACGACGTCCTTTATTGGAGCGGTCACGGTGGCAATGGCAGTGACAGTGACAGTGGCATAGGTCCTAAGCTGAATGCTCATCCAAAAGATACAAGAATAATAGATTATGGGCCTGGCGAAACTCGGCAGCCTGAAATTGATGTCGCGTCTGCGCTTGGAGTTAGAGAGGAGAATTGGAAAAGTACAAGTCAGTGGAATAAAAATTCCAGGCTGACAGTCGCTATTTTCGCGGCCTGTAAGGTGTTGGACAATAGCAACAAGGAGGATTGTAAATATTTGGCCCGTGTAATGAAGGCCTCTAATGTCCGTGTTATTGCCGGATACCATGAAAATTCGAAACCAAATCCTTGGGATATTTATATAGCCCATGATTTTTTCTATGGCAATGAAAAAGCAGTATACAAAAATCGGTGTGTAACAAATGGGGAATCAATACGAAGCTCCTGGGAAGCCGCCAATGAAGCAAACGGGTCCGGACCAAATTGGGCAGTTCTCTGCTATAAAGAGGGGGGAAATCAGTATTACCGCTTACCGGGCTTTCCGGGCAAAACGTATGCAGCCCCATCGGAGGACGCGACGATATACAGATACAGGGCTGATTATAAGGATCCAACAGGCGGTGAAATCATGCCGACAGGCCAAAATATAATAAGCAGAGCATTACCGATTGAGGTAAGAGTATCAGCGCCGGACAGTCAATCATTAAATTCGGAGGGAAAAAGTTACCTTACGATGTACCGTGAAATGAACGCCGATGTAACCGGGCATCTTGACGAAGAAGCGCAGGGTCTTGTAGCCAGTGATTATATTGACGGAAAATACAAGAACGGTATCGAGCTGATCGGGACGGTGTTCTGCGAGGAAGTTGATGAGGATGTCGGATGCGTTCCAGGCACCGAGGTCGTGGTTGGCAAAAACTTCTGTTACAATAATCAGTATGGAAATGTTCGGCTGCTAAACAATTTCTATAAAGTCTGTACCGACAGCGACGGTATTTACATGGTCGTCGACAGATGGAGGGATGTTACCGTATCCAGCGAGGAGACGACAGCAAACACGGCCGTCTTGACTTCCGACAGCGCCCGGCGCGTGGCGTCCTACGCGGACAAGGAGAATATAACAGATACAGAACTGGTTTATGTTCCTATCAATGAAAATACATACCGCCTTTGCTACGAAATGACATCCGAATATTCCGCACCGTATTATTTCGATGCCGTTACCGGCAATGAAATAACAGTCTTTTGCGATTAAGCCAATTTACAGGTAGATGCTCGTCAAGAATACCGGTCAGAATCTCTGACGAAGCGGATCATCTTGAGAAGGCCGGCCTTATATTATGCCGGCCTTCTCTGATTTGATAAGGAGGAAGCTAAATATGAAAAAGCAGATCGCGTGTATACTTGCGATACTTATGGTGCTGTCGCTGGCTGCCTGCCAGGACGGGGGAGCGGACAAGGAGGGGACGACAGCTCGGCCCTCCGGGGCGGACGACGGTCAGAACTCCGGAGCGGACAATAGCCGGCCATCTACACCGGACGACGAGGCGCCGCCAGAGGATCAGAAGGAGCCGACGGACAGCCAGACGAAGCCGGAGCCGGTCAAGGAGATACCGGGGGCGGACAGGCCAAAAACAACGGAGCTCAACTTTTACTGGGGCAACCCGGCGGAGGAACACACGGAACCGGCGACGCTGTTTGTCGGGGACGGATACTCGCTGTATATCTTCGACGAGGGCTGGGAGCACTCCGAGGAGGAGTATGGGGGCTACACGGCGCAGGTGTGGAAGAGCACGGAGGATGATAACGATAAGCTCTGGATCGTAAATATCGGACAGAAGAGCTGGGAGGAAGCCCAGGAGTTTGTGATGGAAACCGAGCCGGATTATAATTTTGGCGAGGACCAGCGGGGCGGTCTTATTGGAGGCTTGGGTGATGGGCCATATTATCCTGGCAGGCCGTTTATGGATGTAGGTTTCGGAGTCGGTCAGGACGACACAATGATCGCTGTGTTCTGGACGGAGCTTTATGGGGAAACGTCGGATGAGATATACTCCCAGGCTCGCGGTATGATAATCTCGATTAAACCGCAACCGACATTAGCCTATTAATTGTCAGTCGACTCAGGATCTTGCGTACTGGTTAAGGCGACTGGGATCACGGGCGCGGGGGGCGATTTGGGGGATTGAATAATTTGCACGAAGAAATGGCGTTAATTGCAAATCGGCTATGTATAACCCTCCAAAAACGCTGTAAATTGCAATTATTCAGTTGACAACAGGCAAAATCGGTCATATAATACAGCACGAAAGGGCAATGGTGCTTTTCTTTACGAAGGCCATTGCCCTTTTCTGATGAATATGGTATACTTAGCGGCAAATGCTGTATTTTGAAAGGAGCGAACCCCATGAGCCATTACACCAAGGAAGACATCATACGTTTAGTCGAGGAGCAGGACGTTGAGTTCATCCGTATGCAGTTCACCGACATCTTCGGGCAGCTGAAGAATGTGGCTATCACGAAGAGCCAGATCCAGAAGGCGGTGAACAACCAGATAATGATCGACGGAAGCTCCATCGAGGGCTTCACCCGTATACACGAGTCCGACCAGTATCTCTATCCGGATCTGGACAGCTTCACCGTACTGCCCTGGCGGCCACAGTACGGCAAGGTGGCGAGGCTCATCTGCGACGTATATAACCCGGACGGCACGCCCTTCGTGGGCGACCCCAGGGGGGTGCTGAAGAAGGCGCTGAAGCGCGCCTCGGACATGGGGTACTCCTTCAACGTGGGCCCCGAGTGCGAGTTCTTCCTCTTTGAGACCGACGAGGAGGGCCGTCCCACCACAAAGACGGGGGACGAGGCGGGGTACTTCGATTTAGGGCCCCTTGACCACGGCGAGGGCACCAGGCGTGAGATATGCCTGAACCTGGAGGCCATGGGCTTTGAGATCGAGGCCAGTCACCACGAGGTGGCCGCAGGTCAGCACGAGATAGACTTCAAGTACGACGAGGCCCTGAGGGCCGCCGACAAGATAATGACCTTCAAGCTGGCGGTCAAAACCGTGGCACAGAAGAACGGGCTTCACGCCACATTCATGCCCAAGCCGGTGTTCGGAATAAACGGTTCGGGTATGCACACCAACATGTCGCTTTTCAAGGACGGCAAGAACGTATTTTACGATCCCAACGACCCCAGGGGGCTTTCCAAGGAGGCGTACAGCTTCATCGCGGGGCTCCTGGCCCACGTGAAGGGCATGGCGGCCATCACCAATCCCCTTGTAAACTCCTATAAGCGGCTGGTGCCCGGCTATGAGGCGCCCTGCTATCTGGCGTGGTCGGCATCCAACCGGTCGGCGCTCATACGTATCCCGGCGGCCCGTGGACAGGCCACCCGCGTGGAGCTTCGGTGCCCCGATCCGGCATGCAACCCCTATCTGGAGCTGGCCTGCTGTCTGGCCGCGGGCCTTGACGGCATAGAGAAGGGCATGACTCCTCCGGCGGAGATCACGGAGAACATATTCGCCATGGACAAGAAGACCCGCCGGGCCCACGGCATCCACAGTCTTCCCGGCTCACTGGAGCAGGCCATCGACGAGCTGGAGGCCGACGAGCTCATCTGCGCCACATTGGGCGAGCACGTGCTCAGCCAGTATGTGGAGGGCAAGAAGAAGGAGTGGGACGCCTACCGTACATATGTCTCTGACTGGGAGATAGAGAAGTACATCGTGACCTATTGATCCGGGCCCGGAGGGGCCGGTGGCGCGGAGACTCAGACGCGCCGGGAAATGTCACTGAGACCATTGTTTTCGGGCGGGCTTTGCGCCCGCCCGTATCGTTTTGGGGGGTGAAAACCCATGATACGAACGGTCGTTGCCTTTGAAAAGGACGAATCGAGAGACAAGATCGCAGATATGCTGGAAAAAGCGGGTATCACGGTGCGGTACAGGTGCCGCTCGGGGGCAGAGGTGCTGAGAGCCGTGAAAACCATGGGCTCCGGCGTGGTTATCTGCGGACACAAGCTTACGGATATGCCGGCGGAGCACCTGGCCCACGACCTTCGCGGTCAGGCCAAGTTCCTGGTGCTGGCAAAGCAGTCACAGCTGGAGCTTTTGAGCGACCCGGACATCTTCAAGCTCCAGGCGCCGATCTCGGCGGCGGAGCTGAGGGGGAGCGTGAATATCCTCATACAGCTGGACGAGATCTCGGCCAGGGCGCAGATACCGCAACGCTCCGAGGAGGAGAGGCACATAATCGCCCGGGCCAAGGAGCACCTGATGGAGGCGCGGGGCTTCACCGAGGCCCAGGCCCACAAGTATCTGCAAAAGCGCAGTATGGAGACGGGCGTGAAGCTCTCCGAGACGGCGAGACAAATACTTCAGATGTGATACCGCCGGGCCCTTCAAGGAGGAGCGGCGGGCCGACAGAGGGTCCGGTACGACCAGACCTACCCCACAACAAGGACGTGACGGGATATGACAGACAAAAAAACGGATAGCGGACTGTACGACGAGAAATTCGAGCACGACGCCTGCGGCATAGGGGCCATTGTGAATCTGAAGGGGATAAAGTCCCACAAGACCGTGGACGACGCGCTGAAGATAGTGGAGCGGCTGGAGCACAGGGCCGGAAAGGACGCCGCCGGCGAGACAGGCGACGGCGTGGGCATAATGCTCCAGATAAGCCACAGCTTTTTCAAAAAGGCCGCTATGAAGCTTAATATAGACCTGGGCGGGGAGAGGGACTACGGCGTTGGCATGTTCTTCTTCCCACAGGACATCGTCAGGCGGTCCCAGGCCATGAGAATGCTGGAGATCATCGCCGCCAAGGACGGACTGGAGCTTTTGGGTTGGCGGGACGTGCCGGTGGATCCGTCGATACTTGGGAAAAAGGCCCTGGACTGTATGCCGTATATAGCCCAGTGTTTTATAAAAAAGCCGGCGAACGTGGAGAGAGGACTGCCCTTTGACAGGCTACTTTACGTAGTGCGCCGGGAGTTTGAGCAGTCGAACGACAACACATACGTGCTGAGCCTGAGCTCACGCACGGTGGTATATAAGGGCATGTTCTTGGTGCATCAGCTGAGGAGGTTCTACAAGGACCTCCAGAGCCCGGACTACAAGTCGGCCATAGCCCTGGTGCACTCGCGGTTCTCCACGAACACAAATCCGAGCTGGGAGAGGGCCCACCCCAACAGGCTGATTCTCCACAACGGCGAGATAAACACCATCAGGGGCAATATAGACCGGATGGTGGCCAGGGAGGAGACGATGTACTCCGAGATACTGGAGCCGTACATGGACAGGATACTGCCTGTGGTGAACCCCTCGGGTTCGGACTCGGCGATGCTGGACAACACATTGGAGTTTCTGATGATGAGCGGCATGGAGCTTCCCATGGCCGTGATGATACTCCTGCCGGAACCCTGGCGGCACAGCGACTCGGACCAGTCGAAGCAGGACATGTACCACTACTACGCCACCATGATGGAGCCCTGGGACGGCCCCGCGGCGGTGCTCTTCTCCGACGGCGACATCGTGGGCGCGGTGCTGGACCGGAACGGACTGAGGCCGGCGCGCTATTACGTCACCGACGACGACACCCTCATACTCTCCTCGGAAGTGGGGGTACTGGACATAGACGATGAGCGCATACGCGAAAAGGGACGGCTCCAGCCGGGGCGGATGCTGCTGGCGGACACGGTGGAAAAGAGGATCATAACCGACGAGGAGCTAAAGACCAGGTACGCGGGGGCTCAGCCCTACGGCGAGTGGCTGGACGCGAACCTTGTGAAGCTCAGGGAGCTTCCCATACCGAATAAGAAGGTGCCCATACACAGTCAGGACCAGCGCGACAGGCTGTATAAGGCCTTCGGATACACATATGAGGACGTGAGGAGCGTCATACTGCCCATGGCAAGGACCGGGGCGGAGCAGACGGCGTCGATGGGCACGGACATACCCTTAGCGGTGCTGTCAGAAAAGCATCAGCCCCTTTTCAGCTACTTCAAGCAGCTCTTCGCCCAGGTCACGAATCCCCCCATCGACGCCATACGGGAGGAGATCGTCACCGACACCACCGTGTATGTGGGCTCCGACGGAAATCTTCTTGAGGACCGGCCGGAGAACTGCCGGGTGTTGGAGATACATAACCCCATCCTCTCGGGCGTGGATATGCTGAAGATACGCAACATGGATAAGCCCGGGTTCAAGGTGGAGACGGTATCCATACTCTATTATAAAAACACCCCCCTTGAGCGGGCAATAGACCGGATGTTCATAGCCTGCGACAGGGCGTACAGGAACGGGGCGAATATAATAATCCTCTCCGACAGGGGAGTGGACGAGAACCACGTGGCTATCCCGTCGCTGCTGGCGGTGTCGGCAATGGAGCAGTATCTCATCCGCACGAAAAAGCGGACGGCGGTGTCGGTCATACTTGAGTCCGGCGAGCCCCGGGACGTGCACCACTTCGCGACGCTTTTAGGCTACGGCGCCAGGGCGGTTTATCCGTACCTCGCCCACGAGTGCATAGCGGAGCTCATAGACAAGTCCATGCTCGACAAGGACTTTTACGCCGCGGTGGACGATTATAACATGGCGGTCCTCCACGGGATAGTGAAGATAGCCTCAAAGATGGGCATATCCACCATACAGTCCTACCAGTCGGCACAGATATTCGAGGCGGTGGGCATAAGGCCGGACGTGATAGACAAGTACTTCACGAACACCGTGTCCCGCGTGGGCGGCGTGGGACTTGAGGAGATAGGAGAGGGCGTTGAGTACCGCCACTCCCACGCCTTTGACCCGCTGGGACTGGGCGTTGACCCGACACTGGACTCCACCGGCACACACTCCTTACGAAGCGGCGAGGACAAGGAGGATCACATGTACGATCCCCTGACGATACTGACGCTCCAGAGAGCCGCCAGGGAGGGGGATTACGGGCTTTTTAAGAAATACTCGGCCCTTGTGGACTCAGACGCAGTGCCCCACACGCTGAGGGGACTGCTGGGATTCGATATGCCGGAGAAGGGCATAGACATCGACGAGGTGGAGAGCGTTGATGAGATAGTCAAACGCTTCAAGACGGGGGCAATGTCCTACGGCTCCATCTCTCAGGAGGCCCACGAGTGCCTGGCCGTGGCGATGAACACGCTGCACGGCAAGTCGAACTCCGGCGAGGGCGGCGAGCTTCCCGAGAGGCTGGGGACCATAAAGGGCTCAGCCATAAAGCAGGTGGCCTCCGGGCGGTTCGGGGTCACCAGCGAGTATCTGGTGTCCGCGAGAGAGATACAGATAAAGATGGCCCAGGGCGCAAAGCCCGGCGAGGGCGGACATCTGCCGGGGAAGAAGGTCTATCCGTGGATAGCGAAGACGCGCTATTCCATCCCCGGGGTGGCGCTGATCTCCCCGCCGCCGCACCACGATATTTACTCCATCGAGGACCTGGCGCAGCTCATATTCGACCTTAAAAACGCCAACCGCTACGCGGACATCGCCGTGAAGCTGGTCAGCGAGGCCGGAGTTGGGACCATAGCCGCGGGCGTGGCCAAGGCAGGCGCGCAGACGGTGCTCATCTCCGGATATGACGGGGGCACCGGCGCGGCGCCCAAGACGAGCATCCACGACGCGGGTCTGCCCTGGGAGCTGGGCCTGAGCGAGACACACCAGACGCTGGTGCGCAATGGCCTGAGGAAGAGAGTGCGGATAGAGGTCGACGGGAAGCTTATGACCGGCAGGGACGTGGCTATCGCGTGTATGCTGGGAGCGGAGGAGTTCGGCTTCGCCACGGCGCCACTTATAACACTGGGGTGCGTGATGATGCGGGTGTGCAATCTGGACACCTGTCCCATGGGCATCGCCACGCAAAATCCGGAGCTGAGGAAGAGATTCTGCGGAAAGCCGGAGTATGTGATGAATTTCATGCGCTTCGTGGCTCAGGAGCTCCGGGAGATAATGGCGGCCCTTGGCATCCGCACGGTGGATGAGCTGGTGGGCAGGTCGGATCTTCTCAAATTCCGGGAAAAGCAGGTGACACACAGGGCCGCCAGCGTGGATATGTCGGCGGTGCTGAAGAGCCGCTACTCCGTTCCGGAGCACTTCGAGCCGGAGGCGGTGTACGACTTTGAGCTGGAGAAAACGAAGGACCTGGGGACGCTGATACCGGCACTTGACCTTGATAAGAAGTCCTCGCGCGTGAGCGTGGAGGTCGGCAATGTGGACAGGGCTTTCGGGGCGATACTTGGAAGCGAGATCACGAGGAGATATAAAAATACGCTTCCCGACGACGCATTCGTGGTGGATTGCCGCGGGGCGGGGGGACAGTCCTTCGGTGCGTTCATACCGAAGGGGCTGACGCTGAACCTGACCGGCGACTCCAATGACTATTTCGGCAAGGGGCTATCCGGCGGGAAGCTGACGGTGAGGCCCCCCGAGACGGCAAAATACAGGGCGTGTGAGAACATCATAATCGGCAATGTGGCGCTGTACGGCGCCACGGCGGGCAGGGCGTTCATCGCCGGCCTCGCCGGGGAGAGGTTCGCCGTCCGCAACTCCGGCGCCTGCGCCGTTGTTGAGGGCGTGGGGGACCACGGCTGTGAGTATATGACCGGCGGCCGTGTGGTGGTCCTGGGGCCCGTTGGGAAGAACTTCGCGGCGGGCATGTCCGGGGGCATCGCCTACGTCTGGGACGGCAAGCGGGACCTTTACAAGCGGGTGAACAAATCCATGGTGGAGCTGGAGCCCGTGACGGAAAAGCACGACGTGGAGGAGCTGAGGGGGCTCATCGAGGAGCACCTGAGGGCCACGGGCTCAGAGAGGGCCAGGGAGATACTTGACGATTTCGGCGAGAACATCGGGCTTTTCAAGAAGATAATGCCCCGGGACTATGACCGGATGCTCAGGGCCATAAGCCAGTTCGAGGAGCGCGGCATGGGCCACGAGGAGGCCCGCGAGGAGGCCTTTTACATGATCACGAGAGGGGGCGAGGGCTGATGGGTAAGCCTACCGGATTTCTTGAGTATGAGCGTAAAGCCAGTGACGCCACCCCCCCCAGGGAGCGGATAAGGAGCTTTGAGGAGTTCCACCCGGCGCTGGACCTGACGGAGCGAAAAAAACAGGCCGCCAGGTGCATGGACTGCGGTGTGCCCTTCTGCCAGTCGGGCTTGAGGCTGGAGTCGGGCTTCACCGGGTGCCCGCTGCACAATATGGCCCCGGAGTGGAACGACCTTGTATACCACGGGAATTTCGAGGAGGCGTACAAGAGGCTCCGCAAGACCAATAATTTCCCGGAGTTCACGGGGAGAGTTTGCCCGGCCCTGTGCGAGGCGGCGTGTACCTGTGGGCTCCACGGGGAGCCGGTGACGGTCCGGGAAAACGAGCTGTTCGTGGTGGAAAACGCCTACGCCTCCGGCGCGGTGAAGGCCCAGCCCCCCGCGGTGCGGACGGGCAAGAGAGTGGCGGTCATCGGCTCGGGCCCGGCGGGCCTGACCGTGGCCGATCAGCTGAACAGGCGCGGACACACGGTGACGGTGTTTGAGCGGGACGACCGGGTGGGCGGACTTCTAATGTACGGCATCCCGAACATGAAGCTGGACAAATCCGTAATCGACAGGCGCGTGAAGCTCATGGGCGACGAGGGCGTGGAGTTCAAGACCGGCGTGGATGTGGGCCGAGACGTGGTGGCGGGGGGACTCGCCGCAGTATATGACGCGGTGGTCATCTGCGTGGGCGCCAAGGCCCCGAGGGACCTGAAGGTGCCGGGACGCGACGCCGGAGGCGTGTATTTCGCGGTGGACTATCTGAAGTCCGTCACAAAGGGCCTGCTGGATACGGGCAACAAGGACGCGGGTATAAGCGCCAAAGGGAAGCGCGTCGTCGTCGTGGGCGGCGGCGACACGGGCAATGACTGCGTCGGCACGGCCATCCGACAGGGGTGCGCCGGCGTCACGCAGCTTGAGATGATGCCGAGACTGCCGGAAAAGCGGGCAGAAAGCAACCCGTGGCCGGAGTGGCCCAGAGTGGAAAAGACGGATTACGGCCAGCAGGAGGCCATCGCCGTGTTCGGACACGACCCGAGGCTCTACCAGCGCACGGTGAAGGAGATCGTGGCGGACGACCAGGGCAACGTAAAGGAGCTGGTGGTCGTATCCCTCCTTCCGCGTAAGGAGGGAAACAGGACCGTCATGGCCCCGGTGGAGGGGTCGGAGGAGCGGTTGCCGTGTGAGCTGTTGCTGATCGCCGCGGGCTTTGTGGGGGCGGAGAGCTACGTCCCGGAGGCCCTCGGCGTGGACGCCGACGCCCGGGGAAACATCGCCACCGACGGAGGCTACCGGACGTCGAACCCCAAGATATTCGCCGCCGGAGACGCCCGGCGGGGCCAGTCATTGGTGGTGCACGCCATCGCCGACGGCCGCGCCGCGGCGAAAGAGGTGGATGAGTTTTTGATGGGGTATACGAACCTGATATAAATAGATAAAAAACATTGTAAAAAAGAGCGACGGTGCTTTTTGACGCTGTCGCTCTTTTTATATTGTCCGCGGCCCTCCGACGGTGGAGGGCGGCGGGAAAGAAAATTTTCAGGAGGAAACAAAAATGGATATGTCAGTATGGTATCTTGTCGGCGCTGTTTTGGTGTTCTTCATGCAGGGCGGCTTTGCCATGGTGGAGACGGGCCTTACCAGGGCCAAGAACGCCGGCAATATCATCATGAAAAACCTTATGGACTTCTGCATCGGCACGGTGGTGTTTTCGCTTCTGGGCTACGGCATAATGATGGGGGAGCACGTGTTCTTCGGCCTCATCGGCAAGCCTGACTGGCAGCTCTTCACCGACTTTGACGGTGCGGACTGGAAGAGCTTCGTGTTCCAGCTGGTGTTCTGCGCCACCGCCGCGACGATAGTGTCCGGCTCCATGGCGGAGCGCACCAAGTTCTCGTCCTACTGCATCTACTCCGCCGTAATATCACTTGTGATCTACCCCATCGAGGCCGGATGGGCCTGGGGCGGCGGGTGGCTGTCGAACCTTAAATTCATCGACTTTGCCGGTTCCGCGGTCATACACATGGTGGGCGGCTGGACGGCCCTCATCGGCGCGGCTCTGGTTGGCCCCCGTATCGGCAAGTACACGAAGGATAAGGACGGCAAGACAAAGGTCAACGCCATACCCGGCCACTCCATGACCCTGGCGGCCCTTGGCGTATTTATGCTCTGGTTTGCATGGTACGGATTTAACGCCGCGGCGGCCGCGGACGTGAAGGAGATGGCGCAGATCCTGGGCACCACCACCATCGCCCCTGCGGTGGCGACCGTGGTGTGCATGATCTACACCTGGGCCCGCACCGGGAAGCCCGACGTCAGTATGTGCCTCAACGCGTCCCTGGCGGGCCTCGTGGCGATCACCGCCGGCTGCGCCAGCGTTGACGCCATCGGCGCCACCGTCATCGGCGCGGTGTCCGGCGTATTAGTGGTGGAGTCCGTGAACTTCATCGACCAGAAGGTGAAGATCGACGACCCGGTGGGCGCTTTCTCCGTCCACGGCGTCCACGGCCTCTGGGGCACCATAGCCGTTGGACTCTTCGCCTGCAATGAAAAATACGGCACGAAGGGCCTTTTCTACGGCGGAGGCTTCAGGCAGCTCGGCGTACAGTGCCTGGGCGCGGTGTGCATTTTGGCGTGGACCATAGTCACCATGTTTATTGTCTTTAAGATCATCGAAAAGACCAACGGCCTTCGCGTAAAGCCCGAGGAGGAGATCGAGGGACTGGATATTGCCGAGCACGGCCTGGTCAGCGCCTACGCGGATTTCGTGACGCCCCAGAACCTGTCCGTTTACTCCCTGGGCGCCTCCACCATCCCGGTGGACGCGGTGGCAAAGGCGGACGGCAGTGTGCCCGTGGAGGCAGCTGTGCCTGTCTACGGACGCAAGTCCGACTCCAAGCCCGGCGAGAAGATAAGCAAGGTCGAGATCATTATGAACATGAACCGCTTCGAGCCGCTGAAAAACGCGCTGGAGGAGATAGGCGTCACCGGTATGACCGTCACAAACGTCATGGGCTGTGGCATCCAGAAGGGCCAGAGCCGCTATTACCGCGGCGTTCCTGTGGAGATCCAGCTTCTGCCCAAGGTCCAGGTGGACATCGTCGTATCCAAGGTACCGGTGAGCGACGTTATCAACACGGCCCGGAAGATCCTCTACACCGGCAACATCGGCGACGGCAAGATATTCGTGTTCGATGTTGAGAACGTGGTCAAGGTCCGTACCGGCGAGGAAGGCTACGACGCGCTGCAGTGATCGCTTGAAAATAACGGATTTTAAATATGGCATACGAAAGGCCCCGGACGGAGTAGTAATTCCGTCCGGGGCCTTGGTCTGTCTCTGAGGCCGCATGTGGCGAATGCTTTTTAATTGATAACATACACCGTGTAAAACAAATCCCGACTAAACGCGACCAAAGTGATAATTTGGGTGCTATACTTGTGAAGGCGCTTTCACATAAGCTGAGGAGGTGAAGCATGGAGGATGAGGAGATCATAGGGCTCTATTTCGCCCGGTCCCAGTCGGCCATAGCCGAGACATCAAAGAAATACGGCAGGTACTGCTATTCCATAGCCTACAACATACTCTCAAATCACCAGGACGCGGAGGAGTGCGTGAACGACGCGCTGATGAACACGTGGAAAAGCATACCGCCACAGCGGCCCGTGAAGCTCCGGGCGTTCGTGGGGGAGCTCACGAGATGTGCCGGCCTTAAAAAGTGGAGAGACGCCCACGCGGGAAAACGTGGAGGCGGGGAGGTGGCGCTGGCCTTAGAGGAGCTGGACGAGTGCGTGTCCTCCGGCCACATGCCGGAGCAGGAGGTGGAGGCGGAAGAGCTGGGCGACGCCGTAAACACATTTGTTATGAGCCTTGGGGCCACGGAGCGGAGCGTATTCATATGCCGATATTGGTACATGAAGTCCATAAGAGACATAGCCGCGCAATTTGGATTTTCTGAGAGCAAGGTAAAATCAATGCTATCAAGGACAAGAAGCAAGCTTAAGAACTATCTTATCAAGGAGAAAATATATGACGAGCACTGAGAAATTGCTGGACGCGATAGGCCGAATAGACGGTGAGGCCGTTTTGGCCGCCGGAGAAATGAGAGGCAGGGACCGTGGACGGGTGATTTGGGGAGCTTTGGCGGCGGGCCTTGGCGTGGCGGCCATATTGGGCGTGGCTTTTCTGCCGGGGCATCAGGAAAAAGTCCCGTCGGGCGCGCTCCGAGAGGACACCATCGGAAGCATGGAGGAGCTTACGGAGCTGTATGGCGGGACGCTGCTGGCGGAAAATCTGGCGGACGCGGGGGCGGACATCTCCGCCATACGGCTCACGCGAAGGGAGGACACGGACATATCAGACACGTCCGGCTGGAAAACCCTGGCCTTTACGGCGGACCTGGACGGGGAACCTGTTAACATGAGCTGCGCTTTTGACGCCCCGGAGGATATTGCCCTGCCGTGGGAACCCACAAGGACGGTCGAGTACAGCGGCGTGGAGGTCTATCTCTATATAGAGGAATTTACCGAGTGGGAAGAGAGATATAAGTACACCTGCGAGGCGATCTTCAGCTACGATGACGTCCGCTACGATATGTCGTTCCGCCTGCGGGAGCCGGATGAGCTCTACGATTTTCTTGATATGGTCATGGCTGCCTCCCATGATGGCGGCTCTGCCGATGTAAACTCCATAAAGCCAATGGATAATGTGCTGGGCTTTGAAGATTACCACGTCACAATGGTGGAGGTGGCGCCCTGGACGATCGTGTGGCATTTCTGGGCGGAAATAGACGGAGAAGAACGGTGTGTGGCTGAAGCCTTCGGCGACGAATACAGCTTCGGCGCGTACAGCGTGGACCTTGACGGTGACGGTGTGCCGGAGCTTATCACAAACAATCTCTATGGCGATGGCGCGCGGGAAGTATATGTCTATAAAAATGTGGACGGCGAGATCATGGAGGGCAGGGTGAGCAGGAAATATTATGAGGACGAGCTGGGCTTCGATATGATGGTGGGCAATGCCATGATAGCCGAGGAACACTACGATCCTGAGTCCAACGAGTTCGTCGTCACAAACTACGGGATGGAAGAGGAAAAGACAGCGACTTTCACGGGTCTTGAGCACTTCATCTTCAGGCACTTTGAGCATCAGGAGCAGTGACGAGAAAGCATGGGCCCCTCCGGCAAGAGGTGATGAGAAAATTTCGCAAACTAAAAAGCCCCGAAGTAACTTCGGGGCTTTTGGTTGTGTGGGGGAGATGGATTATACGCAACCCTGGGCCTTCATGGCCTCGGCGACCTTGAGGAAGCCGGCGATGTTGGCTCCGGCCATGTAGTTGCCGGGCATACCGTACTCCTTGGAGGCGCTATCGCAGGCGGCGAAGATGTTCTTCATAATGTCGTGGAGCTTGCCGTCCACCTCGTCAAAGGTCCAGCTGAGACGGGCGCTGTTCTGGCACATCTCAAGGCCGGAGGTGGCCACGCCGCCGGCATTGGCGGCCTT
>CANRLF010000002.1 GCA_947631395.1 uncultured Oscillospiraceae bacterium | reverse complement strand
CGTCCGTCTCGGCTTGTATGTCAGCGCCGTCAAAAATATAAATATCGTGATAGCATTCCTGAATCAATCTGCAATTTCTTTTTTGCAGGGCGGAGATCGCGTCGGTATTTCGTTTCGGGAAGCCTAAATACAGGTCATATCCCGGAAAACGCCCGTGGGCATATTCCAAAAACTCCGTTAAAGCCTGCTCAGTGTGGCTGTTGATCAGAAATCCGTTTGTTTGGAGATACCGATCCTCCGCTATATAGAAAAACTGGATCCACCCCTCCATCACTCCGTCCACAAGGAAAAGAAGTATGTCCCGATCTTCACTCTTATAACTTCTCCAGACACGGTCCACAAATTCCTCTTTTGTGGAAACACCGTCTGACCATAGGGGATAGCCTGATTTTGTTTGATCCATCGCGAGGGAGTACGCAAAATCCATGTGTTGCTCAATATCGTTTTTTGTGGCTTTTGCCAACATTCTCTTGTGCCTCCATAAATTATGATTTTACCGAACAGACAACCACTCGACATTTACTATTCACCCAAGTACGAAGAAATCTGTTACTCGGTAAAAAGTTTTCCAAACATTACTTTTCCGATTTTAGCTCTTTTCCTTTCAACACGCAAGTACTTTCAATAAAATGTATACACATCCCACAAAAAAGGCCCCCCGGCCCCAAAAGCCGGAGAGCCTTTTCCGTTTTTTCGCCTTCAATCAGTCCAGATGTCATGCGTAATCATTACCTCAACGTGTGGGGGTAGAGATTTTAACTTAATGACATTGGGAGCTTGCCCCGGGCATTTTTATGCTTATTTTACAAAATGCCCTATGCAAAAGGATTTTTTTATGTTATTATTAACCTATTCTTAAGACAAAAATAAGAAAGGGAGCTGATAAAATGAAAATCGAGGATATATTGTCGAAGGTGGACCACACGCTTTTGGCACAGGGCGCCAAGTGGGAGGACATAAGGGGCGTATGCGACGACGGCATAAAATACCGCGTCGCCTCCGTGTGCATCCCCGCAAGCTATGTAAAGCAAGCCAAGGAGTACGTAGGCGACAGGCTGAAGATATGCACTGTCATCGGCTTTCCCAACGGCTACTCCACCACAGCCGTAAAGGTCTTTGAGGCGGCGGACGCGGTGAAAAACGGCGCCGATGAGATCGACATGGTCATCAACATCGGCTGGGCCAAGGACAAGAGATGGGACGACCTCCTTGAGGAGATCCGGTCCATCAAATCCGCCTGCGGCGACAGGATCTTAAAGGTCATCATCGAGACCTGCCTTCTGACTGACGAGGAGAAGGTGGAGCTTTGTAAGATCGTCTCAAGGTCCGGCGCGGATTTCATAAAGACCTCCACCGGCTTTGCCGGAGGCGGCGCCACAAGAGAGGACGTGGCTCTCTTCGCCGCCAACGTGGAGCCCCACGTGCGTATAAAGGCCGCCGGAGGCATCTCCTCTTTAAAGGACGCTGAGGACTTCATTGCCCTCGGCGCTTCGCGCCTCGGTACCAGCAGGATAGTGAAGATAGTAAAAAATACCGACACCGACAAGTCGGCCTATTGAGAAAGGAGAGACTATGGCTACACCTCACAACAGCGCGAAAATGGGCGATTTCGCCAAGACCGTCCTCATGCCCGGCGACCCCCTTCGGGCGAAGTTCATAGCCGAGACCTTTTTGGAGGAGCCCCGGCTCGTAAATAACGTCCGCGGCGTCCACGGCTACACCGGCAAATATAACGGCGTCCCCGTCTCCGTCATGGCCTCCGGCATGGGTATGCCCTCCATCGGCATCTACTCCTATGAGCTGTACACCCAGTACGGCGTTGAAAACATCATGCGCATCGGCTCCGCCGGAGCCATGAGCGAAAAGCTGAAGCTCCGGGACGTGGTGGCGGCCATGGGTGCCTGCACGAACTCCCGCTTCGCCCACCAATATGGACTTCCCGGAGATTTCGCGCCCATCGCCGACTTCACCCTCCTCGAGACCGCCGTATCCGTCGCCAGGAGCATGGGCGTTGAGATGCCCGTCGGCAACGTGCTGAGCTCCGACGTATTTTACGACGCCTCCGCCTCCACCATGAAGTGGGCCGGGATGGGCGTATTGGCCACGGAGATGGAGGCCGCCGCGCTGTACATGACCGCCGCCTACTGCGGCAAACGCGCTCTTGCCATCTGCTCCATATCCGACAGCCTCGTCACCGGCGAGGAGCTGGACGCCGAAGCCCGGCAGAACACCTTCACCACCATGATGAAGATCGCCCTTGAGACAGCCGTCCGGATGGAAAGCGTGTAACAGTCCCCCATTTGAATAATGAAAAAGCTTAATTAAATCTTAAGATTTTATTGATTTATCCTTAGGGTTAGTGTATAATGATGTTAATTACGGGCGAAACGGCCCGAATAAAAAAGGAGAGATATTATGAAGAAGGTATTAGTTTTAATTCTCGCTCTTACCCTCGCCCTCAGCCTCGTTGCCTGCGGTGGCGAGAAAGACGGGGCCGCCGACATGAAGGTCGCCATGATCACCGACTACGGCGACATCACCGACCAGTCCTTCAACCAGACCACCTATGAGGCTTGCAAGGCCTTTGCCGACTCCAACAGCGTCGACTTCAAGTACTACAAGCCCGCCAGCGACTCCGACGCTGACCGTATCACCATGATCGAGACCGCCATCAACGACGGTTACAACGTCATCGTGATGCCCGGCTACGCCTTCGCCAACGCCGTGAAGGCCACCGCTGGCGAGTACAGCGACGTGACCTTCATCGCCCTTGACGTGGGCCACGGCGACCTTGACACCTATGACGATAACGGCAACCTGGTCGAGGAGTACAAGGTCCCCTCCAACCTCTACTGCGCCACCTATCAGGAAGAGCTTTGCGGCTACATGGCCGGTTACGCCGCCGTTAAGCTCGGCTACAAGCACATAGGCTTCCTGGGCGGCATGCGCGTCCCCGCTGTCCAGCGTTACGGCTACGGCTATGTCCAGGGCGCTGACGCCGCCGCCAAGGAGCTCGGCCTTACCGACGTGACTCTCAAGTACCTCTACGGCGGAGCCTTCGGACCCAAGCCCGAGATCAAGGCCGCCATGGATACCTGGTGCCAGGGCGACACCGAGATCATCTTCGCCGCCGGTGGCGGCATCTATATCTCCGCTGCTGAGGCCGCTCAGAGCACCGGCAAGAAGCTCATCGGCGTTGACACGGACCAGAAGGGCATCATCGACGGCGCCTATGGCGAGGGCATAACCGTTTCCTCCGCCATGAAGGGCCTCGCCCCCACCGTCCAGACCCTGCTCACCGCTGTCGCTGAGGGCAAGTTCTCCGACTACGGCGGAAAGGTCGACACCTTGGGCCTCGTGTCCGCCACCCCCTCTGAAAACTACGTACAGCTCGGTACCACCCAGTGGTCCGACGGCTTCACCGAGGACGATTACAACGCCCTTGTGAAGGCCATGTTCGACGGAACGATCAAGGTCTCCAACGACATCACCGTTTCCGTCTCCAGCCTGGCCACCACCATCACCGTTGACGATCAGGGCGCTCTTGCCTGATCACAAGCTTAACACCCCATCAATAGAGACGAGGCGCCCGCCTCGTCTCTATTTGGTAAATACCTTTTATCTTCGCGGCAAATCAAAGCAGAAAAGGAGGAAGGCGATTTGGAGCAGCAGTACGCGATAGAGATGCTGAACATAACAAAAAAGTTCCCTGGCATCATCGCCAACGACAACATCACCCTGCAGCTCAAAAAAGGTGAGATACACGCTCTTCTTGGGGAGAACGGCGCGGGAAAGAGTACGCTTATGAGCGTCCTTTTCGGCCTTTATCAGCCGGAGGAGGGCATCATCAAAAAAGACGGCGTGGAGGTCCATATCAAAGACCCCAACGACGCCAACCGTCTTGGCATCGGCATGGTGCACCAGCATTTCAAGCTGGTGGAGTGCTTCACGGTGCTGGACAACATCATCCTCGGCGTGGAACCCAACAAGGCCGGCTTTTTGCAGAAGGCCGAGGCCCGGGAGAAGGTCATCGCCCTCTCTGAAAAATACGGCCTGCACGTGGACCCCGACGCCCTTATTGAGAACATAACCGTGGGTATGCAGCAGCGCACCGAGATACTGAAGATGCTCTACCGTGAAAACGAGATACTCATCTTCGACGAGCCCACCGCGGTGCTCACCCCCCAGGAGATCGACGAGCTCATGGTCATAATGAAGAACCTGGCCGCCGAGGGCAAGAGCATACTCTTTATCTCCCACAAGCTGGCCGAGATAATGGCCGTGGCCGACAGGTGCACCGTCTTGCGCCGCGGCAAGTACATCGGCACCGTCGAGACCCGCGACACCACCGCCGAGGAGCTTTCCGCCATGATGGTGGGCCGGAACGTCAATTTCCACGTGGAGAAAAAGCCCTCCCAGCCCGGTGACGTCATATTGGACGTGAAGAACATGACCGTGGCCTCCAAGGGCCACAAGAAAAACGCCGTGAACAACGTGTCCTTCAAGGTCCGCCGTGGCGAGATCGTCTGTATCGCCGGCATCGACGGCAACGGTCAGACGGAGCTCGTCTACGGCCTTACGGGCCTTGAGCCCCTGTCCGGCGGGACCATCGAGCTGTGCGGCAATGACATAACAAAGGCCCCCATCCGCCGTCGCAACACCGGCGGCATGAGCCACATCCCCGAGGACCGCCATAAGCACGGCCTGGTGCTGGATTACACCCTTGAGGACAACATGGTGCTCCAGCGATATTTTGAGCCCGAATTTACAAAGATGGGCTTTTTGCGCAGGAAGAACATCCGCGCCTACGCCGAGAGGCTCATCGACCAGTACGACGTCCGCTCCGGCCAGGGCCCCGTCACAATGGCCCGGGCCATGTCCGGCGGCAACCAGCAGAAGGCCATCATCGCCCGTGAGATCGACAAGGACCCGGAGCTCCTGGTGGCCGTCCAGCCCACCCGCGGCCTTGACGTCGGAGCTATCGAGTACATCCACAAGCAGCTGGTGGCCCAGCGTGACGCCGGCAAGGCTGTCTTGCTTGTGTCATTGGAGCTCGACGAGGTCATGGACGTTCCTGACCGCATACTCGTCATGTACGAGGGCGAGATCGTCGGCCAGCTCGACCCGAAAAAGACCACCCAGGAGGAGCTTGGCCTTTACATGGCCGGCGCTAAGAGAGACGAGGTGAACCCATGAAAAAACTGCTTAAAAGCGACGGTTTCCAGACGCTTATCGCGTCACTGCTGTGCGTTATCGTCGGCCTTTTCCTGGGGTTCGTGGTGCTTTTGTTCATCAACCCCTCCGGCGCGGCCTCCTCGATAATCGAGGTCATCAAAAACTTCATGCACTTCTCGGTGGGCAAGCTCCGGATCAAGAACCTGGGCAACACCCTGGTCAAGACCTCTCCCCTTCTGATGTGCTCCCTGTCGGTGCTCTTCGCCTATAAGGTGGGGCTTTTCAACATTGGCGCCGCCGGCCAGTACGTTGTGGGAAGCGCCGTGAGCCTCTACGCCGCTCTCGCCTGGCATCTCAACTGGGCGCTGTGCGTCCTTCTGGCCTTTGTGGCGGGCGCCGTCTACGCCGCCATCGTTGGCCTTCTGAAAGCCTACTGCAACGTCAACGAGGTCATATCCGGCATCATGCTCAACTGGATAGCCCTATACGGCGCCAACACCGTCCTCACCGGCGTGAAGGAGCCCACCAGCCCCTACACCCTGCACCTTGTCGGCCACGCCGAGAGCTCCCTCATCCCCTCACTGGGGCTTGATAAGCTCTTCAGCAACAACACCTACGTCACCATTGCCGTTCCACTGTCCGTGCTCATCGCCGTATTGATCCTCGTCCTTCTCAATAAGACGAAGCTCGGCTATGAGCTCAAGGCCACCGGCAACAACAAAAACGCCGCCAAATACGCCGGCATGGCGGAGAAGCGCAACATCATCCTGACCCTTATGATCTCCGGCGCGCTGGCGGCTCTGGGCGGGGCGTTCCTGTATCTCACCGACTACGAGCAGTGGTCCTGCAGTCAGTCCAGCGTCCCCGGCATGGGCTTCAACGGCATCGCCGCGGCATTTCTTGGAGGTCTCAACCCCATCGGCGCCGTACTCTCCTCCTACTTCATCCAGCACATCACCAACGGCGGCGCCTATGTGGATCTGACGAAATACTCCTCTCAGATCTCCGACCTAATTTCATCCATCATAATCTATCTTTGCGGTTTCGTGTTCTTCCTCAAGTACGCCATCAACTCCCATCTTATGAAGAGCGAGGAAAAGAGGGCCCAGCAGGCCCTGAAAGCCGCGGCTGAGAAAGGAGGCAAGGAATAATGGTACTGCTTTTGCAATACACCCTGATCTTCGCCTCGGTGCTCCTTCTTGTGGCCCTTGGCGGATGCTTCTCGGAGCACTCCGGCGTCATAAACCTGGGCCTTGAGGGCATTATGGTCATGGGCTCCCTTGGTGGGGCGCTTGTAATGCGCTTCTTCCCGGATCTTCCCCCCGTCCTCATGGTCCTGGCGGTACTTATGGGGGCCATAATATTCGGCATGGCCTACTCCTGCCTTCTCGGCGTGGCCTGTATAAACTTCAAGGCCGACCAGACCATCGTGGGCACGGCCATGAACATGCTGGCCACCGCGGCGGCCACCGTCTTTGTCAAGGCCATGAACACCGCCGCCAACCCCAACGACGTGTCCGCCTCCATCCAGTATATCAACCCCAAAAAGAGCTTCCTTGTCAGGATCGGCGGCTTTGAGTTCAACTGGTTCATGCTCGTGGCTGTCATCGGCCTTGTGGTGGCCTATGTGGTCCTCTATAAGACGAAGTTCGGCCTTCGCCTCATGGCCTGCGGCGAGCATCCCCAGGCGGCTGACTCCGTGGGCATCAACGTCTACAAGATGCGCTGGGCCGGTGTGCTCATCTCCGGCGTATACGGCGGCCTCGGCGGCATATGCTACATCATGGTCAGCGCCTCGGAGTGGAAGTTCGACGCCGGCGTATACGGCTTTGGCTTCCTTGCCCTGGCGGTTATGATCTTCGGCCAGTGGAAGCCCACCAGGATCGCCCTGACGGCCCTCCTCTTCGGTCTCTTCAGGGCATTGGCCAGCGTCTACTCCGGCATCGACTTTTTGGCGCGGCTCAACATCCCCAGCACCGTCTACAACATGCTGCCCTACATAATCTCCCTGGTGGTCCTGGCCCTCACCTCGAGGAACTCCAGAGCCCCCAAGGCCGAGGGCATACCATACGACAAGGGACAACGGTAGTTAGCCTGAAAGGAGGACCATATGGAGAAACAGTATCACATCCAGCTCCTCCCCGGCGACGTGGGCCGGTACGTCATCCTCCCCGGCGACCCGGGCAGGTGTCAGCAGATAGCCAAGCTCTTTGACGAGCCCAAATTCGTAAACTCCAACCGTGAGTACACCACCTACACCGGCACTCTCCTTGGCGAGAAGGTGTCCGTCTGCTCCACCGGCATCGGCGGCCCCTCGGCGTCCATAGCCATGGAGGAGCTCCACGCCATCGGCGCCGACACCTTCATAAGGGTCGGCACCTGCGGCGGCATCGACCTCGACGTCCAGAGCGGCGACGTGGTCATCGCCACCGGCGCCATAAGGTACGAGCACACGAGCCTCGAGTACGCGCCCATCGAGTTCCCGGCAGTTGCGGACTTCGACGTGACATTGGCCATCCGCCAGGCCGCCCGGAACCTTGGCTACCGCTTCCACACCGGCGTCGTCCAGTGCAAGGACAGCTTCTACGGCCAACACGCCCCGGAGCGCAGCCCTGTCTACTATGAGCTCCTCAATAAGTGGGAGTCCTGGAAGCGCCTCGGCGTCAAAGCCAGCGAGATGGAGTCCGCCGCCCTCTTCGTGGTGGCCTCGTCCCTGAAGGTCCGTTGCGGCAGTTGCTTCCACGTGGTGTGGAACCAGGAACGCGAAGCCGCCGGCCTCGACCAAACCCACACCCACGACACCACCTCCGCCATAAAAGTCGGCGTAGAAGCCCTAAAACTCCTCATCGAGCAGGACAGAACCCCCAACTAACCCCAAACCGCCCCCTCCCGATCGGCCAATGTCATCAAGTTAAAAACCCTACCCCAAATCGACATCATGCCAAGAAGGACCGCGGCGTTAAGTCAAGAATCACAGAGCGCACAGCGTCATTGCTGTGCGCTCTATGATTTGTGTTGTATCGACGAGTCAGGGAAATGTAATATTGACATCTCCATGTCGTATGTTCTAAACTGTTTATGTCTTTATCTTTCACGATAAGACCTCCCTGTTTCTGTAGTTGTGCGGTCGGCAAACCACACCTACTTTAGCAGGGAGCTTTTTTCTTGTCTACTCCTAAAGCTTTTTCCTTCCCCCGGCAAAGCCGGAGGTTTACTTTGCTTCTCGCAAGCAGAAATGGACATGACACGCCGATGGGCGGTCATGTCCATTCTTATAGCCCTTCAATCAAGAATTTATCTACCAGAACAAAAATGGGAAAAAGCCAGAATCCCCACGGGGAGAAAGTAAGCGCACCAGCATTCCAGCACGATGACACCGCCCACACTTGTTCCCCCGTCAGCCATAGAACTGAACACTCCTGTCATGGGCATGATAAAACAGCCAAAGAAAAAAATGCCGTGAATGATCATCAGGCGTTTCAACCATTGATCCACACGATTTTGCCCGCGTATGGTCAGCCCCAAAAAGAATGTCGACAGCGCCATCATGCCATAGCCCAGCAGATCATAGCTGAACATCAGCCCTCCTCTGGAATAATCCAGCATCCTTACAGCCTGTTCAGTCATCGTGTCAAACCGAACCGCTGTCGTCTGCGCGAAATACACAAGCAGGACCAATACAGCGTATATGACCGCGAAGGCCATACCCGCTTTTGCCGCGACCTGATGCTCCGCGTCGCCTTCACAGCTGAGCCCCGCCGCCATCATCACATACCCGATAGCCAGCAGCATACACACAAAATAGCTTCCAAAGTCAAAAGGGATCAGCATGCAGATGGCAAACAGAAGAACTGAAAAGATGACGATCAAAGATCCTGCTTTCGCAATGCCGCGATCCATCATACTCCCTCCCTAAATTCCGAGTTGTCGCTCTGTTGGTTCATGCTGAAATTATAGCATACAAAGGAAACCGTTTCAAGATGCCCACATATTTCCGAAGGGCGCACTTGCTTACTACCGACAGGGCCGGCGGTGGCACTGCCTGGCGGCAGCCGTGCGCTCTATGATTTGTGTTGTATCGACGAGTCATAGAAATTTATATTCTTGAAAGTAATTTAGTTGGAATATCAAGGCTAACAAAAGTACGGTAAAGGATGCTTGGAAAGTCTCCGTAGACAAGGTCCTGCGGAAGCGCCTTTATCGTCTCCCGAATGTTTTCCATACCGGGTAAATTCTCAATATCATAAAATGCGCTGTAATCGGAATTGCCCGGTAAATTTCGAATGACCTCGGCGGCCATTTCAGGCTCAAGCTTCCGCAAATCGCCTAAAACTTGGGTTTCTACACCGGAATTTCCGACATATAGCATACAGTCCTGATGAAGCGAGAGATACAACGTATCCTGCTTTTTCTTCCAAAGACTATGTAACTCTATGTTTTGTAGCTTTTCTTCCGCTCTGCCAACAGAGTTTTGCTGTGCTCTTTCTAATATCTCCTCCGCATCTTGTCCCCATTTTGACAAATAGCGGCGGATTGCCTCAAAAGCCTCCAGCGTCGCGCGATATGGCTCAAACCTCATCATGTTTGCGTGTGGCGTAAAAATCGGAATCGCAAAATAAATATCATCCGCTTTAATATCGTCTATCAGGCGGCTGACTTGGTCAGCGTCCTCCGCAAAAAATCGATTGACCATCAACGATATTTGCACCCAACAGCCCATTTTAGATAAGAAGCGAGCCGCCGCAATGGCTTTATCAAATGCGCCCTTTCGATTCACAATTTCATCGTGATGTGAAGAAACGCCGTGGAGGGTAATTCCAAATTCATTATATCCGTTTTCAAGATAGGATTGAATGACCGCTTCCTTATCGCTTCTGGACATAAGTCCCAAGCCCGTAGTCATGCCGTGGTGATAGTTCGTAATGTGCTTTGTGTGAGATGCCGCATAGAGTATTTTCCCGATTTCGGGATGGTTCATCGGCTCATGGTCTAAAGTAAACGATGTGCCTTTAGGGAGAAACGCGGCGATCTGATCCAATTTTTCGATGCAAGCCAGCGCATCGTCTGTTTGCATCAAAGGGCCGGGGCCGCCATTCACATAACAATGCCTGCATTGCGTATTACAGCCAGATACTAAAAAATCAACATTAATATCCATCGTGTTCACCCTTATCAGTCACAATTTGTTGAACATTTGCCCATTTGATATTTGTAATTATACCACTCAAATGCAAAGAAAGTTACAGTTCATTAAGAACATCACTTTTCTAACTTTAGCTCTTTCCAATTCAAAGCTGTAGTGGTAGAGATTTTAACTTAATGACATGCCCGATCGGGAGGTGGCGGTTTATGTGACTCTATTTACTCTTACTCTCCTCAATATACGAGTTATCAAACCCGTACGGCAGGAGCTCCCGGAGGGCCAGGGTCTTTGTTTTTCCGTCCCGGTTTACGAGTATCACCTCCATGTCCGGTGAAAACTCGTTCATCACCTGGCGGCAGACCCCGCAGGGGGCGGTGAAACGCTCCGTGTCCGCGGCCACCGCTATGCGCTTAAAGCGCCTGTGTCCCTCGCTTACGGCCTTGAATATCGCCGTGCGCTCGGCGCAGTTTGTTGGGGTGTACCCGGCGTTTTCGATGTTACAGCCGGTGTATACCGTGCCGTCCTCACACTCCACCGCTGCGCCCACCGGGAAATTCGAATATGGCACATAGGCCATCTTTAACATTTCCATTGCCTTTTGGCAGAGCCCTTCAGTTGACATAATATTCCCCTCCTCACTTGAGCATGTGGAGTATGGAGTGGCCGATCGCGCCCTCGGGGAGGGCAAGTCCGAAGTTGTCGAGCACCGTGGCGCCGATTACGGCGAAGGTATCCTGCTCCGGTATGCTCCCCGAGCCCAGGTGCGCCGGCGACCAGGCCAGGAACGGTACCCGCTCACGGGTGTGGTCCGTACCGGTATGGGTGGGGTCGTTGCCGTGGTCGGCGGTGAGTATCAGCAGGTCCCGGTCCGTGAGCTTCCCCATAAGTACGCCAAGCTTCTCATCGAACCTCTCTATCTCCCGGCCGTAGCCAATGGGATCACGCCTGTGTCCCCACAGGGCGTCAAAATCGACGAGGTTTACATAACACATTCCGGTGAAGTCCCGTCCGGCGATTTCGATAGTCTGCTCCATGCCGTGTACGGAGCTTTTTGACTTCAACGCCTCGGTGACGCCCTCGCCCACGAATATGTCGTTTATCTTCCCCACGGCTATGACGTCAAGCCCCGCGTCCGCCATCACGTTCATGTCCGTCCTTCCCGTGGGCTTCAGGGCATAGTCATGGCGGTTGGCGGTGCGCTTAAATTCGCCCTTTTTCCTGCCGACATATGGCCTTGCGATGACTCTCCCCACGCGCCACTCGTCCCGCATGGTGAGCTCCCTGGCGATCTCACAGCACCGGTATAGCTCAGTAAGTCCCATGGTCTCCTCGTTGCCGCATATCTGCAAAACGGAGTCTGCGGAGGTGTAGACGATCATATGGCCGGTGGCTATCTCCTCCTCGCCAAGCTCCTCCAGGATCTCCGTGCCGCTGGCTGACTTGTTGCCGATACACTTGTGGCCCGTGCGCTTTTCAAGCTCCGCGATGAGCTCCGGCGGAAAGCCCGTGTCTGTGAATGTCTTGAATGGCTTTGTGGTGTGTATTCCCATCATTTCCCAGTGTCCGGTTAACGTATCCTTGGCCGGACTCATCTCCCTGAGAGCCGCGTAATAGGCCATCGGCCTGTCCGCAATCTGGACATTCCGGATGTGATGGAGATTTGATATACCCAGCCTCTGAAGATTCGGTATTTTGAGTTCCATCCTCTCCGCAATGTGGCCTAAGGTGTCCGTCCCCTCATCGCCGTACTCCTTCGCGTCCGGTAGTGCCCCGATGCCGAGAGAGTCCAGCACTATTACAAATACTCTGTCAAATTTTCTCATTTTATCTCCCTTCCGCCCTTGGCAGTGTGGACCCGCCGTAGGGCATTATTATTACCGTGGCGTCCTCCCCGTACTCCTTGAGCGCCCCGTCCAGCGCCTCCTGAGCTGAGCGGGCGGGCGTCAGAAAGGCCGAGCGGACGGTATCCTCCGGAAGCTCCGATACAAGCACTACCTTGGCGTTCTCAAGCACCATGGCGATGGCCGCGGCCTTGTGGCCGCCAAGCTCAAAGTGGGCCATGACCTTGTCGATAAGGCTGTGGGAGTCGGTAGCCTCTGCTGTCCACCGCTCGAAGGTCCTCTCACCAAGTCCCTCCCGGCAGGAGCCCACTAATATCACCGTCCCGCCCTTTTTAACGGCGTGTTTGGCGTTATCCAGGGCCTTCTGGGTCTGATACAGGTTCAGGTCCTTCGGCGCGCCCCCCTGAGAAACAACGACTATGTCGGCCCTGTCGGGGATCTTCTTCATATACAGTGTGTCCAGGAAGGCGCACCCGGCCCGGTGGGCCATTTTTACGTCCCCCGCCACGGCCCTTATTATCTCCTTGTGCTCGTCCAGCACCACGTTTAGTATAAAGTCGATGCCGCACATATCCCCGGCCTCCTCGATGTCGGCCCTAAGGTTGTTCGTCTCGAGGTTCCCCGCGCAGCTGGAGTCCTCCACCATCCGCGAATGGTTGGCCTGTATAGCCGCCCTGGTGGATACTCCGGGCATTATGGCCTTTGCTCCCCCGGAGTACCCGGCGAAGTAGTGATACTCGATATTCCCCAGGCATATGCGCCTGTCAGCCTTTGCCACCAACGAGAATATGTCCACCGGTGTGCCCCGGCTCGTGACTCCCATATGTATGCAGTCATCAGGGTCTGAGTCCACGCACCTAATCTCACTGTACGCCCGCTCCCCCGCCAAATGCCGCCTCTCGGCCTCTGTTTGCGCTCTGTGGCTCCCGAGGGCAAAGACGAGTGTAATATCCTCCGGCCTTGCTCCCCCGGCGTAGAGCTCATCTAAAAGGGCAGGCATGACCTTATATGTTGGCATGGGCCGTGTCACGTCGCTCGTTACCACGGCTATCTTCTCCCCGGGCTTTACAATATCCCTGAGGCGCGGTGAGCCGATGGGCTCCTCAAGGGCCCTTTTGACCTCCGCCTCCCCAGTGAGATCTCTCTCCACATCATTTGGCGTGAGCATCGCCAGTATGTTTTTATTCGGCACGGATATTTTCTGCACACCCGTGCCAAAGCCAAGTTCAAGCTCCATATAAACCACCTATCTTACCGTTTTGTAATAGTCAAGCGTCCTGAACCCGCGGCCAAGCTGAGTCAGCAGGTACGCCTCGCATATTTTTGAAAGTCTCTTTTCCGTCTCAAGTCCCACGGTGAAGGAATATAATTTTTTCGGGTCTGCGGACACTATATACCTCATGGCATCGAGCACCCCCGGCGGCAGTGTCACGCACTCCCCCGTCCCCTCTGGCCGGCAGGCGGCGCAGTACACCGTCCCGCCGGAAAGTGACAGCACCGGCGCGGTCATATTCCCCTTGCCGCAGACCTGACAGGCCTCCAGCGCCGGCTCAAAGCCCGAAAGGCACGCAAGGCGCAGCTCGAAGGCCGCCTTTATAATGCCATCTGAGTTAAGCCCCTCAGATAATGCGTAGAGGGCGTTGAGTCCAAGGGACAGCAGCTCCGGGCTTGGCGCGTCCTCATCCGAAAGGCTCTCCAGCGCCTCGGCGAAATATGTCCCCAGGGCCAGCTTCGTCAGGTCCTCCCGAAGGCCCCGGAAGAGCTCCACGCTCCTGGCCTCCGTCAGGGTATATCGGTCCTTATTTTCAAAAAGCGTCATCTCCGACAGAGACAGTAGCTGAGTCGCCGCCGCTATTTTGCTCCCCTTGCGCTTTGCCCCACGGGCCTGTACCGTCAGCTTCCCGTTGGTGGCCGTCAATACCGTGAGTATGCGGCTGGACTCCTTATATTCCGTCTCTCTCAGGACAAGCCCCGGCGTCGTTATGTACATCTGCGCCCCCGGACGGCCCTCAGGCCGTCCGTTCTTCCTCTCTCTCTTTCTCCAGCTCCCTGGCGGCTAGGAATATACGTATATCCCCCGTCGCCCAGAAAAGCCGCCACAATCCCGCAATATCCATATTTCGATCCTCTCTCCCCCGTTGCAAGGTTAGTTTTTGCCCTCGCGGCGGGAATATGAGAGGGAAATTTATTCGGAATATCCAATTTATTCGGTGTACCCGAAGGTCTTGAGATTTGCCCCAGAATCGCGCCAGTTCTCCTTCACCTTCACCCAGGTGTTCAGATAAACTCTCGAGTCCAAAAGCTTTTCCATGTCGCGTCTGGCGGACTCGCCAACGGCTTTCAGCTTCTCGCCGTTTTTGCCGATGATTATGCCCTTGTGGCTCTCCTTTTCGCAGTATATGGTGGCGGTAATGTCCGTGACGCCGTCCTCCCGCTCGTTAAAGACCGTTATCTCCACCGCCGTGCCGTGTGGCACCTCGGACTGGAGGTTCAAAAGGAGCTTCTCCCTTATTATCTCCGCGCACATCTGCCTCGTCGTTTGATCGGTGATCATGTCCTCCGGGAAGAGTTGCTGGTCCTCCTTGGCGAATTTTTCAAGCTCGTCAAACAGTATGTCCAGTCCCTGGCTCCTGCGGGCTGATATGGGCACCACCGACGCCCAGTCGTGCTCCTTGGCGTAGAGTGCTATGACCGGCAGGAGCTCCGGCTTTTCCACTGTGTCTATCTTATTTATGACCAGCACCGCCGGGGCTTTCGTCGCCTTGATCTTCGCAATGAGCCCCGCCTCCTGTGGGCCTATGCTGGCCTTGGGCTCCACCACCAGGCACACCGCGTCCACGTCGTCCTCCACGGACTCCTCCACAACCTTGACCATGTAGTCCCCCAGCTTCGTCCGGGCCTTGTGGAATCCCGGCGTGTCGGCAAAGACCAGCTGTGTCTCTCCCCTCTCCGCCACGCCGAAGATGCGGTTCCTTGTCGTCTGGGGCTTTGGCGTCACGATGGACACCTTCTCCCCGACCATGGCGTTTACCAATGTGGACTTCCCCACATTCGGCCGTCCAACGACGGCGATAAGTGCTGTGCGTTTTATCATAGGTGATCCTCAACTTTCTTTATTTGAGCGTTTCTTATCTTTGGATATTGAGCCTGTCCATGATCTCGTCCTCGCGGCCGCGCATTTGTGCCTTTTGGGGCCCCTCGTCCATGTGGTCGTAGCCCAGAAGATGAAGCGTGGAGTGCACGGCGAGGTAGCTTACCTCCCGCTTGTATCCGTGGCCGTACTCCCGTCCCTGCTCCTCACAGCGCGGGATGTCGATGACCATGTCCCCCAATATGATCTCGCCGGTGTCGTAGTCCTTTTCACACACCGACGGCGAAAACTCCCCCGGAGTCAGGTCGTTCATCGGAAAGCTCAGCACATCCGTCGGCGCGTCCACCTGCCGGTGTTGGAGGTTGATAGCGTGGATGCCCTCGTCGTCTGTCAGCAATACGTCCACATGGCACGGCTCCGTGACGCCCTCCGCCTCCAGCGTCGCCATGATGGCTTTTTTTATAAGCCCCGCGGTCTCAGTGTGGCCCAGCCCCGGCCTGTCTCTCGTCACCGAAACGCTTATCAAAGCCCGTACACCTCCCCGAACTTCCGCTCAAGGTAGTCCGTGTAGTATTTCGGGTCAAATGGCCCGCCAAACGCTCGCTCCATGAGCTCCGCCGGCTTATACAGGCACCCGTATCTCCATATGCGCTCCTCGAGCCAGTCGTTCACCGGCTTTAAGTCGCCCTTTTTCACGGTCTCCCGCACATCCAGGCTCTCGCCCATTTTGGCCAGGAGCTGTGCCCCGTAGGCACTGCCCAGCGCGTATGATGGGAAATAGCCAATGGCCCCGCCGGACCAGTGGGAGTCCTGCAATATCCCGTTTTTATCGTCCGGTACGTCTATGCCCAGGTACTCCTTATAAAGCCCGTTCCACATTTCGGGAAGCTCAGAGGTATTCACCTCTCCCTTCATCATGGCCTTTTCCATCTCATATCGCACCATGATGTGGAGCGGATATGTGAGCTCGTCGGCCTCAGTGCGTATGAGGCTCGGTCTTGCCACATTTGCGGCCCTCCACAGCTCCTCGGCGGAGTGGGCGGCCAGCTTCGGGCAGAGCCTTATGAGCTCCGGGTAAATAAGCGTCACGAACTCCCTGCTCCGGCCGATGATGTTCTCATAGAACCTGGACTGGCTCTCGTGTACGCCCATGGACACCCCCCCCTCGAGGCTCGTGAACACGAACCTGTCGTCGGAGTGCATGTCGTATAGGGCATGTCCGCCCTCGTGGATGACGGAGTACATGGAGGACAGGAAGTTATTTTCGTAATAGTGGGTGGTTATTCGCATATCGTATTTCGAAAAGCCCGTGGTGAATGGGTGCTCCACCTCACCCAATATGCAGTTTTCCTCCGGAAGCCCCTCGAGCTCCATGAGCTTTTTGGAAAGCTCCCTCTGGGCGCTTACCGGGAAAGATACCTCCAAAAATGAGGTATCTATTGGCTTTGCTGCCTTTATCTTTTCAAGGAGCGGCACTATGTGCTCCCGGAGGGAGCCGAAAAACTCCTCGCACTTATCCTGAGTTAGCCCCTCCTCGTACTGGTCAAGGCAGTAGTCGTACGGATCCATGTCCGGCGCGACGAGGGACGCGAAACGCTTTTGCGCGTCGATTATCTTCCCGAGGTACGGCTCAAACAGCTTGTAATCCGAGTTGTTCTTGGCCTCACGCCATACGTTGGATGCCTCATTTATGAGCTCCGAGTATGCCACATACTCCTCCACCGGTATGGCCCTGAGTTGCCTTGAACGCTTGTCCCTTATCTCCACCCGACGTCTGTCCTCATCTGACAGCTCGTCCACATGCTCCTTAAGCCAGTCTAAAAGCCCCATGGCCTCATCGCCTGTGGTCAGCTTGTAGCTGAGCTCCGACAGCACCCCCATGGTCTTGCCCCGTGGTATATATGACCCCTTGGGAGCCACTGTCTCGTCGTCAAAGCTCAGTATCCCCATGGCGTGTCCGTAGGCAAATTCCTTGAGCTCCAAGTCATTTAGCCTGTTTATGGCTTCAGCTGTGTTCATCTCTTATCTCCCTTTCTTGGCTGTCTCGGCGCGGCGCTCTGGCGGGCGCGCTCGTATCGGTCGTAAGCCTCAACTATGCGCTGGACAAGGACGTGCCGCACGACGTCCGCCGAGGTCAGCCGTTTTATGGCTATGTCCTCCACCCCGTCCAGAACCCTCACCGCCTCCCTGAGGCCGGACACCTTGTCGGCAGGCAGGTCTATCTGCGTCTCGTCGCCGGTGATGACGATCTTCGAGCCGAAGCCCAGGCGGGTCAGGAACATCTTCATCTGCTCTCTTGAGGTATTTTGCGCCTCATCCAGGATTATAAAGCTGTCGTCCAGCGTCCGTCCCCGCATATACGCCAGCGGCGCCACCTCGATGTCCCCCCGCTCCAGATATTTCTGATAAGTCTCAGCCCCCAGCATATCGAAGAGGGCGTCATATAGCGGCCGCAGATACGGGTCCACCTTCGACTGCAGATCCCCCGGCAAAAAGCCCAGCCGCTCTCCGGCCTCTACCGCGGGGCGGGTGAGGATTATGCGGTTAACTGTTTTCGCCCGGAAGGCCGCCACGGCGGCGGCCACGGCAAGGTAAGTTTTGCCCGTTCCGGCGGGTCCTATGCCGATAGTCACCGTATTTTTCATAATAGCGTCCACGTATTTTTTCTGTCCCAACGTCTTGGCCTTTATGGGCTTGCCCTTGGCTGTGACGCAAATGACGTCCCTTGACAGCTCCCCTATCTTATCGTCCTCGCCGCTCTCCACAAGGCCCAGCACATAGCGGACGTTCTGCTCGCCGATGTTCTCCCCCTTTGCGGCCAGCTTCATCAGGCCCTCTATGGCCCTCTGGGCGCGCATCACGTCCTCCGGCTCTCCGGATATGTGTATCTCGCTCTCCCTGTCCGTTATGCGCACATTGAGCTGTGACTCGATGAGCCGTAGGTTTTCATCGAAGGAGCCGAATACGTTTATCACGTTCTCCATCCGGTCTATGGACATGAGTTGTTCGGTCATACGCTTACCTCTCTTTGGTGTTATATTTCTACTCCCCGCCGGTATTCTCTCCGTCCGCCTCCGGCGGGAACTGAGCCCCTATCTCCTCCAGGCACTCGGCCCGCAGTATCACTGTCACTGACTGCCCGTCCTCAGCCACGTCATACTCCACCGAAGTCACGGAGCCGCCGTCAATGGTGTCCTCGAGCCTATCCAAAAGCCTCGCCTTCAGCATCCGCTGTGCGTCCTCCGGCGACACGCCGGTCTGCACCGGTCTGTACTCCTCATAGACCTCCGTCACGAAGGTCAGCGGCATCACCGCGCCTCCCGGCAGGGTAACGTCCTTATACATAATGATTTTATCACAACACCCATATGGATTTCCACCAGAAATATATAAATTTATCCGTTTTCCTCCTAAAATTATGGCCCGGCGGGTCCTTTTTTTCCCGGTGTACTCCTTTTTCACCGTTTCAACGGGCATTGTGGCCCTCATCTCATACCACGTCCGGGCCCGGACGCTCCCCATGGCGTGGACTGTCCTGCCGGTGCCGAGGGGAACGTATGAGGAAATAAGCTCATCCCCCGGCGTCACCGTATCTCCAACCCTTGCTGTGGCCCAGCCCTCGTTGACGGTCATTTCGGTTATTATGCCCCCCTTTACCGCTTTAACACAGGCCGGCTCCTCCGGGTCGTATGTATCCGGCCTGGGCCGCCCCTCACGGACTATGACCTCCAGGCGGCTTCCGTGTGTGTTGAGGGTCACGAAGCTCAGCTGCGGCAGCTTCATAAGTATCCTGTTCGTCACCTGACGTTGAGGTATGTCCAGTACGCATGTGCCGATGTCCACGCCCTCGGCTTTCAGCGCCGCCAGTATCTCCGAGCTCGGTACGCTCTCGTTGCCCACCACGTCTATCTGCCAGACATAAACGGACGACAGGCCGATGAGGAAAAAGCACACCGCCATGCCGATCAGCAGCACATAGCGTTTCCTTATCCGCCAGAGGAAAAACGGCGCGCCCCGCCGACGGATTATCCGCACGGTGAATGCGCCTGTGTCCCTGGCCGCCCGCCGGAGCGTCATATAGCCCCTTATGTCCACGGTCATCTCCGCCGCGCCGTCCGGCGAGCGCCTGAGGTCCCGGAAATCCACATGGTTCCTGGCGCAAATGTTCACTGCCCGCTCGGAGTAATCGCACCGGAGCCCCACCCGCACCGTGCCAAGAAGAAAGTTGAGAGCCGCCACACGCACACCTCCTCAGTCAAGAAGCTCCACAGCCGATATTTCCCCCGTCACCACAAGCTCCATGTCGCTCATCGCGGTGATCTCAAGCTCCCGGCCGCGGAGCTTTATCGTCATATCCCCGGCGCTTACGCCTATGATCTCCGGGCCGTACTCGATAAGTCCCCGGTGATTTTCGATATGCGCCCGCCGTGAGCCGGTCACGGTGATCCTTGCCACTCCCAGAGCCGGCTGGCCGGGCACGTCAAAGACCTCCGCCGCCCTCGTCAGCGACATTCGTTTCCTCTTCATATCGTTTCCCTCCCCGCGTTGCTCGTTTCCATGAATTGTATGCCCGTCCAGTCAAAAATACGACCCTCGGGACATATGGTTTACAAAAAGGGGGTATTGATATGAACGTACTCAGACTGAGAAAGCGCGTATTCGACTCATTTTCCGTCATCGGCCTCGTCGCCGTCACGGCGGGGCTCCTCATCTTCCCCACCCAGATGGTCGCCGCCGCCGTTGAGGGCGTTGAGCTGTGCCTTAATGTGCTTGTCCCGTCCCTCCTGCCCTTTTTCGTCATCTCCTCCCTCATCGTGGAGCTTGGGCTGGCGGATATGGCGGCGCGTGGCCTGTCGCCGGTGATGGGCCGTCTGTTCAACGTGGGCGGTCAGTGCGCCGGGGCGCTTATCCTCGGGTTCATCGGCGGCTATCCGGTGGGTGCCAGGACCGTGATAAACCTGTATGACTCCGGGCGTTGCTCAAAAAACGAGGCGGAGCGTATGCTGGCCTTCTGCAACAACTCCGGCCCCGCCTTCATCTTCGGCGTTGTCGGCGCGGGTATATTCTCAAGCTCCGCCGTCGGGGCGGTCCTGTACCTTACACACATCGCGGCCTCGGTGCTTGTGGGGCTCATATTCCGAAATTACGGCGGCGGTTCACATACCGCCGTGACCGCGAAAAACAGCCGCGCCGTCCCGTTTCCTCAGGCTTTCGTCAGCTCCGTGACCTCCGCCTTCTCCTCCTGCCTCAATATCTGCGGCTTCGTCATATTTTTCACCGTGCTTATTCGCCTTATGTTCCTCTCCGGGGTCATAACGGCCCTGGCGGAGCTCATCGGCGCCCTGTTCGGTATATTCGGTATGGACAGTCTCTGGGCGGAAAAGCTCCTCACCGGCCTCATTGAGCTCACAAGCGGCGTGTGGAGCCTCCGGGATGTGTCGGATAGCCTCCGCGGGAGCGTGGCGATGGCGGCCTTCATGCTGGGCTGGGCCGGACTCTCCGTCCACTGCCAGGTCCTATCTTTCCTATATAAGAGCGGCCTTTCCGCGAAGAGCTACATCGCCGGAAAGCTCCTTCACGGCGTACTCTCCGCCGGTCTCGCGGCGGCGGCAGTGACGTTCATAAGCCTCGACGCCCCCGTGGGGGCCTTTTTAGCCGACGCGGTGGGCCGGATGGCCGACATGGGCTTTGGTCCGGCGCTGGCTCTGAGCTCCGGCCTCGCCGGCGGCACCCTTGGTCTTTTCTCTCTCATGTCCTTAATTTTTGGCAAAAAGGGTGGAAAAAAGGGCCGCGATAGGGTATAATGGGTACGTCGAAGGGAGGCTTTCATATGCTTTTTGACAAAAAAATAGAGCCCTGCTGCTCCTATTGCGACAGCGGCGTCAGGATAAGCCCCACGGAGGTGGCGTGTCTGAGACGCGGCGTCGTCTCCGCCGGAGGCTCCTGCAGGCATTTCAAATATGACCCTCTGAAGCGCGAACCGCCGGTGGCGGAGCCCCTAAAAACAGACGGCCTCACCAAGGAGGACTTCACCCTGTGAGCGGCAGCGGCTTCCCGGCCCTGCCGCCGGAGCTCTCCGGCCGCGTGGAGCTCATGTTCATGCCGGAGTGCGACTCCACAAGCTCATGCCTCAAGCGCCTCGCCCCGGAGCTCCGGGGTGACACGGTGCTGATCGCGTCCCGCCAGACAGGCGGCCGCGGCCGGATGGGCAGGAGCTTCTACTCTCCCGAAGGCTCCGGGCTATATATGAGCATCCTGACAAGGCCCGGCCTGTCCCCCGCCGATCTTCCGCTCCTCACCCCGGCCGCTGCGGTGGCTGTGTGCGGTGCCATTGAGGAGCTGACGGACCGCCGGGCTGAGATAAAGTGGGTAAACGACATCCTCATCGGCGGAAAAAAGGTCTGCGGCATACTTACCGAGTCCGCCCTCGGCCCCGGCGGCGAGGCGCTATACTGTGTCGTGGGCATCGGAGTGAACCTCTCGCCTCCTCGCGGCGGCTTCCCGGAGGATATTGCCGACACAGCCGGGTCCGTGCTGGCGGAGTACAGGCCGGACCTGTTGCCGAAGCTGGCTTTCTCCATAATAAGGCGGTTTTATGAGCTCCTGCCGGATGTAAGCTCCCTCGGTTTTTTGCCGGAATACCGCTCCAGGAGCGCCCTTCCGGGCCGGGACATATGGGTCATCCGCGATGGCTCCGTCCTCCCCGCCAGGGCTGTGGGCGTCGATGACCGGTGCGGCCTTCAGGTGCGGTACCCCGACGGCGCCTTTGAGACCCTCCGCTCCGGCGAGGTCACAGTCAGAGTAAGATAGTCATAAAATAACATTTTTTTCATGTAAAAAGTTCTCCCTTTTGTGGAAAGCTAAAGGCGAAACCACTTAAAGGGGGACTTTTTTATGTATACAGCTTTTGCCAAGGGCGTAGCCGTTGGGATGATCGCCGGCGGGGCCGTTGGGGCCATCATCGCCATGCCCAAAAAGCACGTCACCGCCGCCGGCCGCCTTATGAAGGCCGCGGGAAATATGATGGAGAACATCTGCGACGCCTTTAAGCTTTGATCCCAGAGACCGCGTCTTTGCGATCAAAGCGTGCGAAAAATGGCGTGAAACCGGAATTTCACGCCATTTTTTCTGCTGTTTTGAGGGGGGCAGAGGCACAACATAAAGAGACGCTTATTTCAGCCTGACAGCTTCATTGTCTCTGCACAGCTCATATATATTTCCGTCCTTTATAAGATACGCTTCGCCGTACACTGTCTTACGGTCCCCGTCGATAACGATATAGCTTCCGTCGTTCAGCGCGATAAACTCATGGCCCATGCTGTCCGGTAGCGTGATGTCCTCCATCATCCTAAGCCCGTCCAGATAAGTGTCCCGAAGGGCCTGATAGTGTGGAAAAATATTTATGTCGGTTATGCCCAGCCCGTCTATCCATCGCTTATACCCGGGATCGACCGCCTCCCCCTCCAGATCCGGCCCGGCGTAGACGTTCTGCGCGCAATTCATCGCCCCCGCGCTCCAGGCTACCACGATCCCCTTAAATCCAGAAAGCCTCTCCTTCAGGCGAAGCTGTTTCAGGAAAAGATTTTGTGTGGGAACGTGTCCTCCCGTCAAGACAATAACGTCCGTCTCATGTATTTTCTCGATCATATCCGGATTTCTGTCGTCACACACCTCGACTGATGAGACGTCAAGGCCGCTCATTGGAAAGGCCCGGTCCATACAAAACCGGATATTGTCATTTTCCTCGTGACTGTGAGGGTCGGCGCAAATAATAAGGACTTTCGCGTTATCGGTCCAAATTTTCTTCAAGCTCTCAGTAAGTCCGTTCGCCTCCAAAAGAGCAGCCGGCACACGCGTACCGTTCGCTTTGATATAGCCGCCAAGCGCGCTCGTCAATACCGCTTTCATGTCTGCGCCTCCTTAATTTGCCCCGCGGCCGGTGTTAAGATCAATATCTGATTATTTTAAATAAGAGGCGGTCGCCCGCCTCTTATTTGTTTATTAAGCTTTGCTTTCCTCTGTTTTATTCGGTTTTTTATACTTTTCGTATATCTCCCGTATGCGGGAGAAAGTGTCGGCGCTGATGTCGTGCTCTATCTTACACGCCTCCCTGGCGGCGGTGTCCCGGTCAACGCCTATGGACACGAGCATATCCGTCAGGAGCACGTGGCGCTCATACATGCGCTCGGCGACCTCACGGCCCAGGGGAGTCAGATGTATGTCCCGGCGCTGATCCACGTCGATATAGCCGTTCTCCCGGAGCCTGCGCATGGATACGGAGATGCTGGGCTTGGAGTAGCCCATCTCGGTGGCTATGTCGATGGAGCGCACATAACCCAGGCGGTTCTCCAGCATGAGTATGGCCTCAAGGTAGTCCTCACCGGACTCATGTATCTCCATTCTTCACCCTCCTTCCACGCGCGTGACCGATCAGAAGAACTTCTTTATGCCCTCTGTGGCCGCAGCCTCGTCGGCGCTTATGGTCATCGTGAATTTTACGCCCTCCCTGGCGGAGAAGCTGTCGCACCAGTCAAGGAACTCCTCGGCCTCGTTGAGGGAATCGGTGCCAGCCAGCTTGAACAGACCGTCAAGGAAGATGTGGGTTATATCATAGTTACCGGCGCAGAGCCCGCAAAGGAAGCCCTTCAGGGATACGTAACCGGACAGCTTGTAGTCCGAAAGCTTAACGAGCCTGACGCTCATGGGGATGTCGTACCTGAGTGACGAATCCTGCTCTATGCAGATGACATTGCCGTGCTCTTCCTCTGACGCCCTGCGCACCAGATCGATCAGTTTCTTTGTTTTTCCGTGACCCTTGAGTCCCATTATGACCTTAACCATAGGGAAACACTCCTTTCGATAATAGGGTATATATATTTTAGCATTTTTCCCTTGTCTGTTCAACATAAATTTTGTAATTTCACTGAAATTTAAAATTTTGTATCCGTCGGAGGCGCTGACCGCATATTATGGTGTAGGCTCATATTCGAGCCCAGGAGGATTTGGATGAGAACACCGAATTGTTACGGCACAAATGACGACGACGGGTGCGGACAGCCCTGCTGTGGCGGAAATATCATAAACTGCGGCGGCGCCTCCAACCCCTGCCCCGGGCCCAGAGGGCCTCAGGGCATACCCGGTCCTCAGGGTCCTCATGGTGCACTGGTTTATACACAACCGCCAAAACGCCTGAAAATACTAAAGAAAATATCCTCCCTCTATAACAAACCGGCGTCGGCGGATTACAAATCTTTAATGCTGTTACCTGTTATCTGATATTTTACACTATTTTTATCTCGCGGACAAGCATTCCCTGTAAAAATCATTGCCCCGGTGACTTGATACGGTCGCCGGGGCGCATTTAATCAAAGGAAGGAGGTCATCTTTTAATGCCGCTGGAGCTGGATTACTTTTATGGGCAGGAAGCGGAGCAGTACAGCTTTTACCGTATCCCCAAGGTGTTGCTAACGGACCGGCACTTCAAAAGCGTTTCCATGGACGCCAAGGTGCTATATGGTCTTATGCTGGACCGTATGGGGCTGTCAATGCGCAACGGCTGGCTGGACAGCGATGGAAGGGTGTACATCTACTTCACACTGGAGGACGCCCTGGAGATGCTGGACTGCGGTAAGGACAAGGCAGTGCGGCTTTTTAAGGAGCTTGACCGCAACGGCGGCATCGGCCTCATAGAGCGTCGCAAACAGGGTCAGGGAAAACCTGCCAGAATTTACGTCAAGAATTTTACCGTCCGCGCGCGATCAGGTGACGGTGCCGGCCCTCCCCTGCCGTCAGAAGCTCAGACTTCTGAAATGCCGAAGTCAGGACTTCCGGCGGAGACCGAAGTCTTGATTTCTGAAAAGCCGAAGTCTGCAGTTCCGGATATTAGAGGTCAAGACTTCCGAAAAGCCGCCGCTAATAAAACTGAGAAAAATAATACTGAGTTAATTGAGCCTGAGTCCTCTATCTATATCTATCCGCCGCCATGTCCATATACATCTCCCCCGTTCTCCGGCACTTCACAAATCGGGATGAGGGCGGATGAGATGGATACTTACAGAGATTTGATCAAAGAAAATATAGACTATGACGGGTTGCTTCTTGAGTATCCCATGGACGCTGAGACCTTGGACGGCTATGTGGAGCTCATGGTGGAGGTATGCTGTTCCGGCAAGGCGTATACACGCGTGTCAGGAGAGAATTTTCCAACCGACGTGGTCAGGAGCCGTATCTTGAAGCTGGACCGGGACCACATAGGCTATGTGCTGGAGAGCATGAGGAGCAACACGACCCCGATCCGTAACATCAAGGCATATACATTGGCCGCGCTCTATAACGCGCCGGTCACCATCAGTCAATACTATACCTCCCTGGTCAGCTCTGACGCCGCCAGGGGAATACCGAAAAAGGAGGAAAAATAGAATGGCAAACAAACGTACCAAGGCGAGTGTGGAGGAGGATTCTCGCTACCACGACACATGGAGGCTGCTTAAGAAATACAGGGACGTGGTCTGGAGCATGGAGCTCTCGGTCCAACAGGTCAAAAAGGAATTTGAAATCGAGTACGGTACATCCATTGACGCCTTCCTCGAAAGCGTCTATCTTGCCGGAGCGGACCTTGGCGGCACACAAATCGAAAATCACGCCAGGTGCATTGAACGGAGCAACCGGATGCTCAAGCTTCTTGACAGCGCGGTAGAAACACTGCGTACCAGGCACAAATACGGCGAGACATTTTACTGGATATTATACTATACCTTCCTTTCCCCGCAACAGCTTGAAAATGTAAATGAGATCGTTGAGCAGCTCCGGCCTCACATCCGTGACATCAGCAGGACAACCTATTACCGAAAGCGTGAACAGGCGGTCGAAGCACTCAGCTCCATTCTCTGGGGATATACGTCAAAGGAGTGTATGGACGTGCTGACAACCTTTTTTCCAATGTCCTGTTCCCTTGACGAGGCGTCGGCGTGCATATAAAGATGAAATCTTGACTATAGTATATCTATATGAGCTTTTCATCTGGTGGCAATTAAGAAAACGCTTGATTTCTTGATTGATAGATGGTATACTGCCATTACAATTTGAAAAAGGGGGTGTTCTCAATGGTGTATGTTGATTTGAAAAAGATATACTATCGGGATATGAAGCAATATCATGAGGAATATCAGCGGCGCATCTCGTCCCCGGATACACTTGTGCTGGACTTTGAGATCAAATGCAAACCCGCTTTCCTCGTTCAAACACCGGAGCTGTTCAGCTTCATGCTCAGGATACTCAGGGCAGATAAAAAGGTTCAGAATCTAAACCAGATACTTCCCGGAGCCGCCATTAAACAATTCACCCAGAGGTGCCTGGTCGATGAGATCATTCTCACCAATAAAATCGAAGGCGTCCACAGTACAAGGCGGGAGATCCTGTCTGTCCTCAACAAGATCCAGGATTCCGAGAAGAGGGAACGTGTCAGGCAGCGTTTCTTTGGACTTGTCAATATGTATTTGAAATTGCAGGATGAGGCAAGCATACCGCTGGATTCCTGTCAGGATATCCGGGCACTTTATGACGAGATCGTGCTGCCGGAGGTGGCGAAGGAGGATCCGAAGAACGTGCCGGACGGAATGATTTTCCGAAAGGAGCTTGCGAGTATCACCACGGCCACAGATAAAGAGATCCATAGAGGGGCCTACCCGGAGAGCGCAATCATTGACGGGATTGAAAAGGCGCTGGCGTTTCTGAAGGACGACAGCATTGAGATCCTGTTTCGGATCGCCATTTTCCACTACTTTCTGGAGTATATCCACCCCTTCTATGACGGGAACGGCCGGCTTGGGCGGTTTATCGTGAGCTATATGTTATCAAAGAATTTTGAACCGCTGCTGGCCTATCGGGTATCCTATACGATACAGGAAAACATCAACGAATACTACAAGGCTTTCCGTATCTGTAATGATTCGAAGAATATGGGTGACGTGACCCCGTTTGCTCTGATCATGCTGAGGCTGATCGCCGAGTCCTCCGAGCGGTTGGTCAACGCTCTGGAGGAACGGAACACGGTGCTTCAACGGTACACCAACACCTTACTTTATCTTGCCCCTTCCGGGAGCAGAGCATGGAGCACCTATTTTATTCTGGTCCAGGCCACACTCTTTTCTGAGCGCGGTATCTCTACCAAGGAGTTGGAGGACACGCTTCAGGTCTCTTACTTCACCGTAAAAAATGAGCTGGAGCCGATTGAAAAACTGGGTCTGCTGAAGAAGGTCAAATTTGAGAGAGAGAACTACTATTCCCTCGACCTTGACAAAGCGGACGCCCTCCTTTCCACGAAAGCAGATAGTCAGGCCCCGGCGGGCAAAACTGATTTTTAATCTTTTCCTCCTGTCCGGTGCTTAATTTGACCAAAAGCGGCACAGAATCGGGGCGAAATCGGCGTGCTCCCGGAATTGGCGCAGGATTCCATATGTATATATCAGCGGCAAGCTGTGCAACCCTGACGCGGCGGGGCGGCTTGCCGCTGAGCTTATTGAGGCGGGAGAGGCTGACGGAATACCATTACGCATATCCCGTTTACACGCCAATCCAGCCCTTGAAGCATGAGTACCAAATGCTGTCGGTCCGCAGCTATCTGTTGTTCTATTGGGTCAACGAAGAGGAAAAGCTTGTGACGGTCGCCCGCGTGATTTACGGGAAGAGAGACTATAAAGAAATTTTGAAGTGAATTCTCGTGTAGGGACAAAATTGGGACGGTAATGGGTCAAAATCGGAACGCCGCAGGAATTGACACAGTATTTCATATGTGATACACTGAGTATGCTCAAAACTGCAGGTAAAAGTGAACATAGCCGCGGGAGGGGCGCTGTGAAGCGTTCTTTTTCATTTCCGCGGCAATAAACAGCGTCCGGTAACGGGCGCTGTTTTGTTTCACTAAAATTCAAAAAGGAGGCAGACGATTGAAGCAGGAAAATAACCTTATTGAAAAGCCGCAAAAAAAGCACGTGGACGTAGGGCGTATCCTTTATATTGGGTTTCTTATGTCCTGTCTTGCGCCGGTGCTCTGTACGCCGGCCTACGCGGCGTCCGGCACCATATGGGCAAAAGCCACTGAGGTGATGAAGGATGTCTACACGCAGATCCTCGGCATCTCCACAATAGTTGCCGTTGTGACGGCGGCCGTTGCTCTGATCATGATGAACTTCTCCAAGTCCGGGCGGACTGTGGATGAATCCAGAGCGTGGCTCAAGAGAATTGCGATCACCTGGATAATCCTCAACTCTCTGGGCTTCATTATGGCATACGTTACCCCATTCTTTGCCGGCGGACAGTACACGCCGTAATTACTTATGGGTATACTTGACGGCATTGTAGAGTGGATCGCGGAGCAGGTCATGCACGGCCTTGATTTGATCAACACGTCAGTTTTGGGCGCTCTCGGCTGTGACATGAGCGTTTTTCTGCGATATTTCCCGGCGGCGCAAACGATGTATGATGTGTTTGTGGCTCTCGCTATCGGCCTTGTTTTACTTATCTGGGTCTGGAACCTTTTTAAAAATTTCGGGGTCGGAGGTGGCGGCGAGGCGGAGGATCCGGTCAAGCTCAGCATCCGCTCTGTTCTTTTTATATTTCTGGCCTGGTACTCAAGGCAAATCGTGGACATGGCTCTGGATATTGGCGGAACACCGTACAGTTGGATCAGGTCCTCGGCGTTACCTGAGCTGAGCTTTGCGGATTTTAACTCCGTTATGTTCACGATAATCGGCGTCTGCGCCAACGGAGCCGTAGCTCTGATCGTGCTCATACTGCTGCTTATTCTGGCGTGGAACTACATAAAGCTCCTTTTCGAGGCGGCGGAGAGATATGTCCTTTTGGGTGTTCTGGTATTCACCGCGCCCGTTGCATTTGCTATGGGCGCGTCACAGTCCACGTCCAACATTTTCAAAAGCTGGTGCAGGATGTTCGCGGGACAGCTTTTCCTGCTGGTCATGAACGCCTGGTGCCTTCGGTTGTTTGTAAGCATGGTAGGCACCTTTATCGCAAATCCCCTTTCCATTTGAACGGAGGCAAAATAGTGAGAAAAACCGTAAGGATACTTACCGTCCTCGTGTTGATGGCGGCGCTGTTTCAAAGTCTGTGTATGCCGGCCTTCGCTATCACCGAGAGCGAGGTTGAGGCGCAGGTCGCGTCCTCCGGCAAGGCGGCAGTCACCGGGAACGTGCTGATCTGGTTTCTGTGCGCGGTGGCGTTTTTGAAGGTATCGCAAAAAATCGACAGCTTCATGGCGACACTGGGAGTCAACGTCGGAAGGACTGGCGGCTCACTCCTGTCGGAGGCTATGATCGCCATGAGGGCCATAACAATGGTCGTAGGCGGCAAGGGCGGCGGCGTCAAAGCCTCAGCCGGCGGTGGCGGCGGGCAGGCCGCTTCCGCCGGTATGGCAGGCTTCTTCAAGGGAGGGCTTATCGGGATGACCGGCAGGCATATTACAAACAGCGCGGTCAAGGCCGCCACAGCCCAAACCTCAGCTGTCCATACCGCACAAGAGCGCGCGGAGAACACGGTCTCTTTTGACCAAGCATCTTCTTTTGACAATGCGTCTCCTTTTGACCAGCCATCTCCGACATCTCCCGGTGAGCCTCCCCAGACGGGAGTTATTTCAACAGGCGCGGTCACGACCACCGGCTTTGACTCCCCGCTGAACTCGCCATCCGGCAAAGCGGAAGTGGTCGACGCGCAGTCAACACCGCAAGCCGGAGTGATCCTCACCGGGAGCGAACCGACCGCCTCCGCAGACGGAGCGGTCAATTTGTCCGAGTCCGGCGGGAGTACGATAGAGAGTGTGCCCTTGGAAGGCGGAACACCGCAAGAGGCCGGCGGCACCGAAGTGCCCGGAGGCCCTATTGTTGACACTCCCCCACTGGACGGCTCCGTTACCTTCATAAATGTTGATGCCGCTAAGGCGGAAGGAAGCGAACAGACCACGCAGGGAGACAACGGGCAAGCTCAGTTTTCACAAGCCGCACCGACAAACAAAATCACGCAAACAAACCAGTCGTTCACCCGTGAAGCCTCTCTCCCCTCCTTGGGCGGGGCCGTATTCCACAGGTCTCTTGTAACCGGAGGCAGCTTCGCCAACAACGTCATCGGTACAGTGGCGCGCGGTGAGGTAGCCGGAAGCATAACCGGCGACATGGCGGCCCAGTCCATGGTATCCTACATGGGCTACGCCGGTAAGGGGATCGTGAGCGGCGACGCCCCATCATACTCGAATGTGGAGATCGGTGGCGGCAGGATCTCCGGAGTGGAGACTTCTCCCGGAGCGTCGTCGGGGCGGGAGTTTGCCATGTACCACGCGGACCGGTATACCGTGCCGACAGGCGAATACACAAAAGTCACTTCCGCGGATGGGGCGCTGTGGTACAAGCAGTACGCCCAGGACGCAGTCGAGCGAAAGCCGTACAAGGCTCCTGACGACACGGTGGCTTACCACGAGAATATCGTCAAAAGGCTGCCTGACCCGCCGAGGCGTAAAGATCGTTTATGAGGAATTTATATGAGACAAGATGAACGGGATATCTACTATATCCCACCGAATTTCATTGAGGGCGGCACTTTACTCGGCGGCATGTTCAAGACCCGCAACGTGATTGAGGCCGGTGTTCTGGCCGTCGTGACCGGGGTGCCTGTCATGGGTCTTTCCCTGTCCCTGACCGTCCGGATCATTATTTTATGCCTTACGGCGCTGCCCTTGGCGCTGGTTGCTCTCATCGGGATTGGCGGCGGAAGCCTATCCGAATTTGTGCTCCAGTTTTTCACTTATCTCCGAAACCGCAGGACCCTGGACAAGGATGTGGAAACCGCAAAGGAGAGCACCGCGAAAAGCAGCGCCAGAGCGGAAAAGAAAAGCAACATCCCCAGGAACCGTAACAGTATGCGCGTGGATGTAAAGGGACGTAAGATAAATCAGTACAAGACCTTTATTCCGGAGGATAAAAAGCCGCTGAATCCGCTTGCCGAATACGTCCCGATAGAAAAAATCGTTCACGGGGTCATCTGCACACGGGATCACCGCTATGTAAAGGCGGTGGAAGTCGTTCCGGTCAATTTTCTCCTTAGAAGCGCCCAGGAACAGCGAAGCATCATCTGGTCGTTTATCAGCTATCTGAAAATCGCTCCGGTGAAGGTCCAGTTCAAGGTGCTGACAAAACGTGCGGACATTGACCGGCATGTTCAGACGGTGCGACAGGAGCTTGAGCATGAGACCGATCCGCACTGCCGTATGCTTCAGGAGGATTATCTGAAGCTCATCCGTCAGCTTGGCTCCAGAGAAGCGATCACGCGTCGGTTCTTCCTGATATTTGAGTATGAGCCGCTTCCCGGAACAAAACGCGGTCACGAGGAGGAAGAAGCCATAGCGGCGCTTCAAACCGCGGCCCGGTCCGCCGCAAACTATTTGCGCCAGTGCGGTAACAGCTTTGTGCTCAATCACGATGATGAGACCGAGGCCACGGCGGCAATACTATACCACATCCTCTGCCGAAAGGAGAGCAACGAATATTCCTTTGAGGATAAAGCGAGCCGGGTCGTTGCTGAATATATGGCGTCCGGGCGCTCCGTGGATGATATACCCGTCAATGAGTTCTACGCTCCCTCCCATATAGATTTTTCTCATGGGCGGTACATCTGTATAGACGGCGTCTATTACGCCTATATGCTTATCCCCTCCGGCGGTTACAAGTCTCAGGTCCCGGCCGGGTGGCTGAGCCTTCTGGTCAATGCCGGTGACGGTATAGACCTTGACATGTTCCTCACCCGTCAGCCCAAGGACCGGATGATCCGAAAACTGGGCCAGCAGCTGCGCATCAACCGAAGCAAAATCAAAGAGACAAGTGACACGAATACCGACTTTGACGACCTGGACGGAGCCATCCGCAGCGGGTATTTCCTGAAGGACGGGTTGGGGAACAACGAGGACTTCTACTACCTCAATCTGCTCATCACCGTCACCGCGGGGAGCGTGGAGGACCTTGAGTGGAAATGCGCTGAGATGAAAAAGCTCCTGCTCTCTCAGGATATGGACGTACAGCCCTGTTCCTTCTGTGAGGAACAGGCGTTTTTATCCTCCCTTCCCCTTGTCTCTCTGGAAAAGCACCTCTACGAGCGGTCAAAGCGAAACGTGCTGACTCTCGGAGCGGCGAGCTGTTATCCCTTCACCTCCTATGAGATGTGTGACGACAACGGCATCCTTCTTGGCGTGAACAAGCACAACAACTCACTGATCATCGTGGACATCTTCGACTCCCGCATTTACAAAAACGCGAATATCGCCATCCTCGGCACCAGCGGAGCCGGTAAGAGCTTCACCATGCAGCTGATGGCAACACGGATGCGGCGAAAGGGTATCCAGGTGTTTATCGTAGCCCCGCTTAAGGGCCATGAGTTTCACCGGGCCTGCTCCAACATTGGCGGAGAGTTCATCCAAATTTCCCCCGCCTCACAAAACTGCATCAACGTCATGGAGATACGAAAGGTCGACAGGACGGTAGATGAGATGCTCGACGGTCCCGGCGTGGAAAAATCCCTTCTCGCCGCCAAGATTCAGCGCCTCCATATCTTTTTCAGCCTGCTTATCCCTGATATGAGCCACGAGGAGCGCCAGCTCCTTGACGACGCGCTGATACGTACATACGCAAACCTCGGCATCACCCATGAAAACAGCTCGCTTGACGACCCGGAACGTCCCGGCCAGTACCGGACGATGCCGGTGCTGGGCGACCTCTATGAGGTCCTGAAGGAGTCTACAGATACAAAGCGGCTCGCGAATATCATAAACCGCCTTGTCAACGGCTCGGCCCGCACCTTCAACCAGCAGACCAACGTGTCTCTGGACAACAAATATACCGTTCTGGACATCTCGGAGCTCACCGGTGACCTTCTGACGGTGGGTATGTTCGTGGCGCTTGATTACGTCTGGGACAAGGCCAAGGAAAACCGGACTGTTGAAAAGGCAATCTTCATTGACGAGTGCTGGCAGTTGATAGGCGCCAACAGCAATCGGATGGCTGCGGAGTTCGTTCTGGAGATTTTCAAAATCATACGCGGTTACGGCGGCTCCGCCATTTGCGCCACCCAGGACATCAACGACTTCTTCGCTCTGGAGGACGGTAAATACGGCAAGGGCATCATCAACAACGCCAAAACGAAGATACTTCTGAATTTGGAGGAGGAAGAAGCACGCAGAGTCCAGTCCATCCTACACCTGTCCGAGGCCGAGGTCATGGAAATCACACACTTTGAGCGTGGGAGCGGCCTCATCAGCACCAACAATAACAATGTAACGGTGGAGATAAAGTGCAGTCAGCTGGAGAAGGAGCTTATAACCACCGACCGCCGGGAGCTTCAGGAGCTCCTTGACAGATCCGGCGAAAAGAGCTCGGCATAACGCGGGTATTATACGGCTTTTATACGCGCCGGCTATCGACTGAGCCGGCTAACGCGCCCGTAATGCTCGCTTAATACGCATAATATCCGGCTTTCATATCCAATGCGCCTGCAATACGGCGATTATACATATATGTCGAGGTAAAAGTCCATGAAAACAAGAGATCAAATTTACGCCCGCGACGCCGGCGCTCTGCTCCGGGACATAACGATTTATAAGGCTTTGACGGAGGCACAGCTTCTGAGGCTTCACCCCGGAAAGGACGATAAAGTAAAGAATCTGCTATCCTATCTGGTCCGTCAAAACCGCGTGTGGCTGGTTGACGGGTTTTACTGTGCCGCTCCGGACAGCCTTGTTAATGCAGACCGGGGACTCATGGCGGCGGTGTGGGTACTGGCGGACTTCATCAAGGACGTGGAATACCACACCGCCGGCGACTATCCGGCCAAAATCATCTTCTTCGCCGGCGGTGAGGTCTATGAGATAGTTGAGGCCGTCCGGGGAAAAGAGATATTGCTGTCCCGTGTGCTGGCGGACAGCGAAGGCCAGGCCTCCCGGTATCTGGTGATTGTTGAAGACCCGGAGCAAATATCGAACCTCGTTCTTCCCAACGTCAGTGGGTACTGTACGGTATCCGGTGAGGGCGAGGTCAGGTATTACAGGAAGGAAGGAGCAAGCCCTTGAACCGTTCCGCGCTGTCACGGAGGATCTCCTCGATACTGGACGACACTCAACGACTGCAAAGCGCACTATATGCCATGAGCGCCACTGACATCCAGCGATACCCGGACAATTACGAGGTCCTGTCCACCGATGCCGCGCTCCGGGCGGAGACGGTGGCCTGCCGCCTCCGGCACCTCATCTACGCCAGCACCGGAGTCCGTAAAAACGAATATCTCAGCTCAGCCGCCCAGGCGCAGGGCGTAGAAATCCTTGAGCGGGATGGTATTTTTGAAATAACCCTGCCCTGCCTCCTTCCAAAGCGCAAGCAGTCACGGAGCGCGGAATATCTGATCGACCCGCTCACCGCCGCTCTGGAGAGATACGTCAGGGAGCATACGGTCAAGAGGCTGCGAAACTGCACAGTTTGCTTTGCGCATAATTACAGCCGCGATAACTACGAGCGCCGTGTACGTGACTACGACAATCTGGAGGTCAAGCAAATACTTGACGCGGTGGCGGCATATCTGCTGATAGATGACGGTGGGCTTCTGTGCGACGTATATCACACCACGAAGCTGGGCGAGATCGACTGTACGCAAATGTTTGTCATGGACGTGTCACGTTTCCCCGCATGGCTTGAGTCTCAGGAAATAACGGCTCAGGACATCGGTTCTCAATAGAAAATACCGTATCCCATTTTGGCCTCTTTTCCCTCCGCCAAACGGGATACGGTTTGTTCATATCAAATGTCCCGGTCTGCCGCCGATTTTTGCGGGCCCACTGGGGGCAAAAAGCACCGAGGTTGTAGACCCCTCGGTAAAATATCGACGAAAAGGAGTCTTACACTGTGCCGGATTCATGCCGCCATGAGCTTCCGGGGTTTGATACTTTTCCGGGCCTGCTTCTCGCGCTCACCGCTCTGTCCGGCGAGTTTCCCGTTTCTCAGGTGAGCCGTCTTCCCGCCTCCGGATCGTACAAGGAGTACGCGATAAAGCTGTTAAAGAGGGACGGTCTTTTGCGTACCTTCTACCGTGACGGTCTTCGTTGCCTTCGTCTGACAGCCAAGGCAAAACATCTGCTGATTGACAACTGGCCCTGCGAGTTTTCTCCCTACATTACGGGAGACGCGGAAACAAACAGGCTTAAATCCGAGTTGACCCGCCGTCTGCGGCTTTGGCGTATGGCCGAGGTGCTTGTGTCGGTGTATAACGCCGGCATCTCCGTACTGCCATGGGAAAAAGAACCCATCTTCTCTCCTGACCTGCCTGCCGGACAGATGTTGATCGACAGGCCATCCTACTTCAGCTCAAGAGAGGTCAAGGGGCTTGGTCAACAGGCCGTCAAGATCCGCGGTTCCCGCTCTACCGGCGTACTTCTCACCCCTAATGACATTCTTGCAGTATACAACACCGGACCCGGCATTATGAGGTGGGAGTACAAGGCCGAGATGCGGCTAAAGGCGCTTCTGGAAATGGAGCTATGTCAAGGGCGGCTTTCCGCGCAATACTCCCGGACAAATCAATCCGCGGTCGTGTTCGCCTCTGATATGGAGCAGATGACCGGGATAATGAGTTCTGAGGGCGCGAAAGCCGGCAGCCGCTTCGTGCTTGACGGCAGCTTTGAACACTTTTACTTTCTGCCCCTCGACCGTCACGGCGACGTTGTTCTACAGCTTATATGTGACACCGAAAGGAGGGCTGTATTGGACGGAATACTCAGCCACGGCCTGTCGCCTCCCCTTCCCCATTGGGGTATAGAGAACGACGCAATGGACGGCGGCCGTCCGGTCATCTTTGCCTACACCTGCGATATGCCCCGTATTTACGGATTTAACACGGCCCTGGAGCTCAGCGGACGGAGCGGGACGCTTTACTGCTTTGATTTTCAGGAAAAAGCCCTGCGGCGTGTATGCGGCCAGAACGTATCCATTTCGTGTATCGACTTTGAAGCGTATGAGAGGAGCGTGTTTTTATCTCCCGACAAAAGATAGTCAAGCTGTGTATAGCCATTCCCGCCGCGATTACCGCGCTCCTTTACGGAGGCGGTTTCCTTTCCCAGTTCATCAGTAATTATAAGGAGTGGCAATCCTCCGGGGCGGCCTTCGGTACCTCCCCGCAATCGCCCGACGCCGGCTTTTTGGCCTGCCTTGCCGCGGCGTTCCGTTTTCCCTACGGCCTTTACGGCGTTATGCTATGCGTCGCGGCGTTGGCGATACTTGTCCTCATGGTCATGCGCATGGGATACAGCGACACCGGCGAATACGACCGGGACCGCAACCTGATCTACTCCAGCAAGGGCACCTACGGAACGGCGGGGTTTATGAGCAAGAAGGAGGCTCAGGAGGTTTTGGACCTCGTACCCAACATACGGCGCCATTCGGGTACCATCCTTGGCGAGTTGGACGGCGAGGTGGTCTGTGTACCGCTGAATACCCGCTTCAACGGCAATCTGGCAGTCTACGGCGCCAGCGGCTCCAAAAAGACACGGGCCTTCTGCGTCAATATGATCCTGCAAAGCGCCGCCCGCAAGTCCTCGCTGGTGATATGCGATCCCAAGAGCGAGCTTTATGAAAAGACCAGCGCCTACCTGCGGGAGCAGGGCTACACGGTGAAGGTGTTCAATTTAGTCACACCGGCGGCGTCGGACTCATGGAACTGTCTGTCGGAGATAAACGGTCAGGAGCTTCTGGCCCAGCTTTTCTGTGACGTCATCATAAGGAACACTGGCAGTGAGCGTGGCGACCACTTCTGGGACAGCGCGGAGATGAACCTGCTCAAGGCCCTCGTGCTCTATGTGGAGCGGAACTTTCCTAAGGAACGCAGGAATATCGGGGAGGTATATCAGCTTCTCGCCACCAGCGAGGAGAAGGAGCTTGACGCCCTTTTTGATGTGCTCCCCATTGGCCACCCCGCCAAATCGCCTTACAGCATTTTTAAGCAGTCCGGGGAAAGCGTCAGGGGCGGTGTGATCATCGGCCTCGGCTCCCGCCTTCAGGTCTTTCAAAATCAGGGCATCAGGAACATAACGGCCTTTGACGATATTGACCTGGAGCTTCCCGGCAAACAGCCCTGCGCCTATTACTGCATAACCAGCGATCAGGACAGCACCTTTGATTTCCTGTCCTCGCTGTTTCTTTCGTTTATATTTATCAAGCTCGTGCGGTACGCCGATGAAAAATGTCCCGGCGGAGCGTTGCCTGTACCCGTCCACGTATTAGGCGAGGAGTTGTGCGCCTGTGGAGTTATACCGGATTTAAGCCGAAAAATCAGCGTTATCCGTTCAAGGAATATCAGTATGTCCTGCGTATTTCAGAATCTGGCGGGTCTGCAAAACCGCTACCCGAACAATCAGTGGCAGGAGATACTTGGCAACTGCGATATAACCCTTTTTCTTGGGTGTACTGACGCTTTGACGGCGCAATTCATCTCGGACCGCACGGGCGAGGCCAGCATCTCCGTCACAAGCCGCGCAAAGCAGCTTGGCACCTGGAGAATATCCAACTATACGCCGGAATACCGGGAGACCAGCGGCGTTGGAAAGCGCAAGCTTATGACTATGGATGAGGTCCTGCGCATGGACATCGACAAGGCCCTGGTGATACTGAGGGGCAAGAAGGTATTGGAGGTTGACAAGTACGACTATTCCAAGCACCCGGAGGCGAAAAAACTGCGGCCCGCCAAGGCCGCCTCCCACATCCCCGCGTGGCAGGCCCGGATACGTGAAGACGGTAAGCCGGTAGAGAACGACGCGCCGCCTCCCCCGGCTCGTATTTCCGGGAAAGCTGTCAAAGGGGCAATGCGCCCTCCTGCAAAGCGCCCTGCCGCGAAGTCAGCTCAAGGGAACTCACAACAAATCGTCAGCGCCACCAAGGAATCAATATTGTCAAAACCGGAAAAGGAGGAATAATTTATCATGCCCAGAAAGAAAACCGAAGTATCCGAAGAACAAACCGCGGAGAGCACCGGCCCCGGCAACCCCGAGGCCGAGGTTGAAGCGGCTCCAGTCGAGGACTCCAACCCCGGCGATAATCCCGTCAACGCTGAGACGGCCGACTCGTCAACCGTTGCCGTCCCACCGTCTGACGGAGGCGACATGGAAAGCGACGACCCCGAATATGGAGCGTTACTACAGGAGCTGGGGGAAGCCGGTGGAGCGGAGCACAGCGATGAGGAGCCGCTGACGCTCGATTCTGCCCCCGATTTACCGTCACCTGACCACACTTCAGAAGGTCAAGATACAGTGAGCGTCGAGGCAACCACCGGTGTGGATAGCGATATACCCGAAGCGTCCCACGGCTCGGCACGTCCGGCAGAGTCCGCCCTGCCCCGCCGTGACCGCGTATTGACCATAGAGGCCGGGGCTGAAATACAGACCGCCGAAGAGCAGGAGGCCGTCATATGGCATGAGATCCAAAACGCGCACTGGACCCGGCGCATACTCACCGGAACGCTTGACGGCGTTGAGCGCACAGAATCCGGCCTTACTGTGGCGGTGGTCAACTACAAGGGCTTTCGGGTGGCGATCCCCGTCAAGGAGATGATGCTCATAACGGGAAGAATGCCCACCGGTCCTGAATATCAGGAGCTTATGAGCCGTATGCGCGGTATCCTCACCGCGCGTCTTGGTTCGGAGATAGACTTTGTTGTGAAGGGCCATGAGAACAAGACCCACAGCGTTGTCGCCAGCCGGCGTGACGCCATGCTGCGCAAGCGCCAGAGCTTCTATTTCGATAAAAACGAGCGCGGAGAACCCATGATTTACGAAGGGCGCGTTGTACAGGCCCGTGTGGTCGCCGTTGCCGAGAAGATCGTCCGTGTTGAGGTGTTCGGTGTGGAGTGTCCCATCGTAGCCCGCGCTCTGTCGAGGGCCTGGGTCGGTAACGCGGCCGATGACTTCCATGTGGGACAGCGTATACTCGTCCGCGTCAACAAAATCACCGGAGATACCCCGGAGGAACTGAGCATCTCAGCTGATGTACGCAGCGTATCGCCCAGTGCTCCAAGCGACGACCTTAAAAAATGCGTTAGGCAGGGCAGATACGCCGGGCGGGTGACTGATGTTCGCGGCGGCGTTGTTTTTATTCGGCTCAACAACGGCGTCAACGCCATCGCTCACTCCTGCTATGACCGCCGTACTCCGGGCAAGGGAGACGACGTCAGTTTTTCCGTAACACGTCTTGATGAGGATCAGGGTGTAGCCGTCGGCCTCATTACCCGTATCATCAAGCAGAATTTATAAAGGAGACGCTTATGAAAATTCTCAGATGCACGGCGGTATCGGCGCTTTTGGCCTTTGCCCTGGCAACTGGCGCTCTGGCCGGCTCGGTCCCCGACGACCTGGTGGTGGAAAGCCTGAACGGCCAGCAGCGCATAGTCAAAACATATGTCCTGCCGCCGGACGCCGATCCTGACATACTGGAAGGCGAGCCTTTTGACTATGAGGGCTTCCATTACACCTGGGCATATACCACCAAGGAGGACAAGCCCTACCGGGAAGAAAAAGAGATATCCCAAACAGTCACGGTCGAAACGAAGTCAAAGGACCTCAGCGACGTACTGGCGGCGCTCGAACCTACCGTTGAGTATGACGACGGCAAATTTAAAGGTGTGCTCGCGCTTGACCACACGACGATCAAAACAGAGGTCTCCGGGTACACCACCAAGTCCGCCACGGCCACGGCGACAAAAACCATCGACAATCTGGACAGCAACGACATGTCATATATCCCCTCCACGACCGTCAAGGATGGAAGGACTCTCTCCCTCAAAAACGTAGATTGGCAGATAACCGGCACAGATTTGGTCGGCGATACCCTTATGCCCTGCACTTATAAGGCCGTGGCTTCCTACTCGACAACATACAGCTACAAGTCCGCCAACGGGTATGTCTCGACCGCGGAATATAAGGGGAAGGTCGTAGCCGAAGGTGTCGAGAGCGTTATCTACACCGTGGTTTACGCCGGCGAGGAGATCACTCCCACTGAACCGGAAACGGAGCCGAACGCGGATACGAAACCCCAAACTGACCCGGTCGCTTCCCCTTCCGAGCCTGACGCCGCCGTAACTCCGGGACAGATAACTGAGCCGGGACCATCCGGTAGTGGCAACCCACTGATGATCGGCCTTACGTTGGCCGGGATGATCATTCTTGGCTTAGGCGGTTTTCTCCTTTATAAAAACATTAAAAATGTCTATGTGTATATTCCCGATGATGAGGATGGCGATTACCGTCTCATTGACAAGTTCAGGGTCGACTCCAAGGTGAGAAAAATCAGTCTGAAGGACACCGACCCCTACCCCACCGACATCGTTGCGATCGAGCTCAAGAAATCCGCTGTCCGGGCTCTGGCAGGCAAAAATCTGAAAATCATTTGCAAGGCCGGAGTTTACTACTATAAGGTCCCCACTGATGTCAGCGAGGACTGGCACACTTTCCATATAGAGGCCTTACAGCCTAATACATAAGGAGGACAAATGCGTAAAACATTTTTTACCTTTCTGATTATCGCGGTCATGGTATCGGCATTGGCGGCCAGCTGCTATGCGGCTGATTACGAATTTGTATCCTCGGATGAGACGGATTATTATGAGCCGACCGTCTACGAGGACATCTACGGCGCGGAGTATAACTACGGCGGCCCAAATGTGATAGATTATATGATTCCGGAGCTCAAGTACGGAAGCTTCAGCTCTACGCAGGCCGGAATGATGGAACGGGCTCTTTTGCCCGGCTTGCAGTCGTTGGTGTCAGGCGGCGGCGGAAGCTATGGGATCACAGCGGAACCATCCGACGAGCCCTATCTGCCAAACGACCAGATCTCCGGCACCGATTACAGCTCTGAACCAAGGCAGCCCCGCTATACCTCCGTATCCGGTATGGAGTATAGCGACGGAAGCATCGGTACGGTCAGCATCCCATCCTTGAAGATCACAATGAAGGTCTGGGAAGGCGAGACGACAGCCAGCATGGCAAAGGGCTTAGGTCACTACAGCTCCACCTCCGGCTGGGACGGCAATGTTGGCGTCTGCGGCCATAACCGCGGCGCTAAATTCGTTATCGGGTCTGTTAAGGATCTGGAGGCCGGAGATCTCATTTCATATACCACGATCTACGGCACCCGTACTTATAAAGTCGTCTTTGTCGGTGTGATCTCCAACGATGATTGGTCTTACCTTCAGGCTACAACGGACAACCGCATTACCATCACGACCTGTCTTGCCGATCATCCCGAATCCCGCGTTTGCGTCCAGGGCGTCGAAACGACCTGATTCCGCTGTTGAAAAACCCTCCTGTTCCCCGTATAATAAATAATAGCATCAAACAAATACGAGGAGGGGTAATAATGAGAAGAATAAAGGAAGTTTCTCTGATTGCTGTCGGTATTCTGCTTGGCACCGTTATCGGCCTGCCAAATGCCGTCGCCGCCCTTACTGCCGAAGCCAGCACAAATCATTTCTTCGTGGACGGAGCAGAGGTTGAGCTCCCGGCATATCTCATCGGCGGGAACAATTACGTCATGCTACGGGACGTGGGGCGGGCCGTCGGCTTCAATGTCTATTGGGTTGATGAGGATCGGACGGTACAGATCGAGTCGGATAAGCCCTACACCGGCGTTGCGCCGGAGGTGGACGAGCTGGACGAGAACATGGCCATTCGGCTTGAAATTGTCCGGCTTGCCAATGAGGAGCGGAAAAAGGTGGGCGCTCCGGTCCTCGCCGTCAACGATGCCCTCATGGATGCCGCTCAGGACTGTGCCGGGAAGGGCTTTACAAAGCACGACGCTAAGTATGAGTGCCTGACCGCGCTCTCCTACGGTTATCCCCACGGATTTAGCGCGAACCTCACCGTGTTCAACGGTACAGACGCTGCGTATATCTCCACACACGCGATCAGCAATTGGGTGAACTCCAAGGGCCACTACGCGACGATGATCGACCCGTCATGTGAAGACATCGGTGTGGGCGTAGTCATAGAGAACGGCAGAGTATACTGCTACATGCTGGTCGGAGATACGAGCGCGTATAACCCCTACGGTGAGTAACTGAATATATGTAATGAGAGCCCTCCGGCAACGGAGGGCTTATCTCTTTGGCAATTTTGGAAAGGAGATCATGGAATTGAAAAAAGTCAATAAGCGTTTCCTCAAACGGGCCGCCGCTCTTTTGCTGGCGGTCCTTTGCGTTGTTGGCCTCATACCGGTCAGCAATGTCTCGGCGGCGGACGATACCATAGAGCTTGAGAGCTTCGGAAAATCCGAGAACTATCACTCCGCAAAGCTGGGCTCTTGCATGATGCATGAGATGTATTTCAGCGCCGATGGCCGGACGATCACGGGCTTCTGCGCCGACCACGGCTCCAAGATGAGCAAGACACTTGTAGGCCAGACTTGGGGCAAGCCGACCCCGGTCACTGATCCTACCGTGAAGGTCTTCGCCGGTTTCTTTTACAGTAACTCTCTGAAGATATACACGGACAAGGCCAAATCCATGGGTTTGGAAGCAAACTGGAGTTCCTACGTCACATGGTACATGAACGCCATCGTCCAGGCCATCATCTGGCGCTACTCGGAAGGGACCCTCAATAATCCCGTTGAGGACTGCGCCGAGGAGATGATGTACGTCTTTAATATTCTGGACAACAAGGATTACACCTCCATTGACGACGAATACGGCGGCGTATCATTTCGGAACTGGATCCAGACCATTCTGACTCAGGGCACGGAGGTTTGGGGCGACTGGGATCTCTACAAGTACTCCTTCACCGGCAAAGGCAATGATCAGTATCCCGCCGATTCCATACAGTCGGTTATCGTCGGTGTGCCTCATGAGGCGACAGAAAATTCGTACACACTCAAGATCAGGAAAACGGACGCCGCCGACCCACAGCAGGGGCTGGCTGGAGCTCACTTCAGTGTTCAGTCCCAGAGCGGAGATGTAAACCGCGATGTGTGCACCGGTGCTGACGGCACCGCCGTACTGACGAATATGGAACCCGGCACGTATACCGTCACCGAGGTGGACGCCCCGGCCGGTTATACCATCGACGACCCCGGCCCTCAGTACGCCGTCCTGCCTGACGGGGAGAACAACACCGTGACCGTGACCTTCACGGACTCTGAGGACCCCGACGATCCCCCTCCCGAACCCGCCAGCGGCAGTATCCGCAAGGTGGACGCGGACAGCCCCACCACTGGCCTTGCCGGGTCCGTTATCAAGGTCGAGGGCGTGGACAATAACTTTGTCGGCACCTACACCACCGACGAGGACGGCTATCTTTCGGAGTTTCCTTGGGACAACCTCGAAAACGGCAGTTACGTTGCTACCGAAGTCACGCCCCCGGAGGGGTACACTCTGAGTCCTGACCCCAATAAGGTCCGGCAGACGTTTGAGTGGGACGGGGTGCATGACGTGGCCCTCGTCTTTGAAAATGACGCCAAGGTCAAGGTCCAGCTCAAAAAGCAGGACGAGAGCGGACGGCCTATCGCGGGCGTCGTATTCAATATCTTCTGTGACGGTCAGCTCATCGGGAGCGAGGCCACGGATGCCCAGGGCACTATAACCGTCGCCGCCGTCACCGAGGGGCTTTACTCCTTTGTGGAGGTCGCTCCCGCCGAGGGCTACAACAAGCTCACCTGGCCCGTCATTGCCCATGTGGATCAGGCCACTATCCAGGGCGGCGGCACCGTCACCGTCACGGCGGTCAACCACAAGCTGCCCGGATTGCGCGTAGAGAAGGTTGACAGGACTACCGGGACCGGGCTTGCCGGGGTTACCTTCCGTATATGGAGGGATACGGAGCTTGTCGGGGATTTCTACACCGACGCCAATGGCCAGATTTACCTTGACAACCTCCAGCCGGGGACGTACCAGGTGCAGGAGGTCAACAGCGACGACGACCACATCCTGGACACCAGCCCCCAGCAGGTGGAACTCAAGGAGGGCGGCGGCGTGGCGCGGCTCGTTTTCTTTAACGATCGCAAGCCCGGCATTCATCTTGTGAAGGTGGACAGCGCCGACCTCACCAAGACTATTCCCAACGCCAAATTCAGCATAAAATCTGTGGACGGGGACTTTGGCCCCCAGGAGTTTACCACTGGGGACGACGGGACCATAGATTTAAGCAAGCTATCCCCCGGAGCTTACGTCATTACGGAGCTTGAGTGTCCCGGCTATGTCATAGACAACGCCCAGCGCATCGTCCAGCTTGACGGTAATGAGAAGGCGGAGTTCGTTTTCACAAACTCCAAGCTACCCAGCCTCAAGCTCGTAAAGACCAGCTCTGATGGTTCGCCGCTTGAGGGTGTCGCTTTCAGATTGGCCAAGGTGCAGGACGGCACCCATTACCTCGACCGCACCACCGGGCCTGACGGCACCATCACATGGGAGGGACTTGAGCCCGGCGTCTACTCCCTTGTTGAGACGGCGACGGACAGTGAGCACATTCTGGATACACGGGAGCACCACATCGAGCTGTTCCCCGGTAAGACCAGTACCATCGTTCTGGAAAACCAGCGCAGGTCAAATCTCACTGTCCACAAGATCGACGCGGACACCGGCGATGTGGTTCCCGGAACCGTTTTTCTTGTCCGCGGCGCTGACGGTCACAGCGTCCAGGAGGTCACCACCGGCCCCGACGGCACGGCCACAGTGGAGAATCTTCTGCCGGGGATATACGAGATCGTTGAGAAGTCCGTCCCCGCGCCCTACCTTCTGGACGCGGAGAGCCAGCTGGTGACGCTCTACCCCAATAGAGACCGGGACGTGTATTTTGAGAACCATAAGAGGCCCTCTATCGAGATCATCAAGGAAAATTCTATAACCCATGAGCGGCTTTCCAATGTGCGTTTCCAGGTCTGGTACGCCTCCAACGATACGGAGACGGGCGAGTACAATGACTTGGGCGTTTTCACCACAGACGAGAACGGGCGCATCGTTCTTGACGGCCCCGCCAATGGCCTGCGGGATGGATGGTTCCGGGTAAAGGAGCTGGAGCCGCCTCACGGCTTTGCCTTCAAGGGGAGCGACACCCAGGAGGCGTTCATCCCCGCTGGGAAGGGACACACCTTCCTTTTCCAAAATGTACCCCTGTCCGCATTGGTGGCGTACAAGTATGATTCCATCAGTAAGGCTGCCATTGAGGGCTGCCTCTTTGAGCTTCGCTACCTGGGCGGCGATGTGTCCGGCACAGGCGGCACGGTCATTGGTCGATACAAGACGGGTGCCAACGGCTCCTTCACCGTCACCGGGCTGAAGGCCGGGTACTACATCTGCGAGGAGGTGGAGAGCGATGGGGACCACGTCATCGACTCCGCCCCTCAGTCCTTCTACATCTCCGGCAAGGACCAGGACGTTGTCACCCTCTACTTCAACAACAGCCCCAAGGGCTCCGTCTTGGTAAGGAAGGTATCTGCCAGCGACGGCTCGCCTCTTTCTGACGTTGAATTTTTAGTGACCACCAGCAAGGGTACGGTCGTCGGCAACGCCAACGGCAAGTATGTGACCGACAGCTCCGGCTGCTTTCTTGTGGAGGGCATCGACCCCGGCACGTCCCTCGTCATTAAGGAGACGAGGGCGAAGCCCGGTTACCTTTTGGACGACACGGCCCAGACCACGGAGGTCAAGGCCGGCGTCACCGTAACGCTGGAGTTCCGGGATCAGCCCGAAGGCGGCCTCATCGTCCATAAGCTCTCAAGTACGGACAGAAAGACGCCGCTGGAGGGGGTACAGTTCAAGATAACCTACGCGGACGGCTCCTTTGTGGACAACAAGGGAGGCCAGCTTTCCTCCAATGGCCTTTACTTCACCGACGAGAACGGCCAGATCGTTCTGGACGGCGTCACCGGTACGCTCATCGTCACCGAGGTGCAGACCATCCCCGGTTACACCATCGACCCGGCAAGGCAAAGCCAAACGGTGGTCATAAACCCCGACGGCACTCAGGAGCTGTGGTTCTACAACGCCCCCACGACTGCCCTCGTTCTGGAGAAGTATATAGAGGGAACGACGACGCCTTTAAAAAATGTCACATTCTTATTGACCGATTCGTCCGGCGCGGCGGTGGGAAACAGTAACGGTGAGTACATCACCGACGAGAACGGGCGTGTTGTCATCAATGGCCTGGTCCCCGGAACTACCGTCACAGCGAGAGAGACAAAGGTCCCGGACGGATTCGTTCTGGATGCCACACCAAAATCCATCCTCATCAAGAGCGGAGAGCCAAATGTCCTGCGCTTTTACAATAAGGCTAAGGGCACGCTCGTCCTGTTGAAGAAGGACAGTGTGACAAAGCTCCCGGTTTATGGGGCTAAATTTCAACTGACTTACGCAGACGGCAGCTTCGTGGACTATGACAACGGCCATATGTCCAGCAAGGGGCTGTATACCACCGATGAGTACGGGGAGATCCGTATCTATGGAGTGGTCGGGACGGTCGTCGCGAAGGAGCTTGAGGCGGCCCCCGGTTATGTTATAGACCCCAAGACGCAGACACAGACAGTCGTGGTCGGACCGGACGATACGCAGACCCTTGTCGCGTACAATGAGCCCCTTTGCAGTCTCACCATCACGAAGCTGGATTCTCAGACGCACAAGCCCGTACCCAACACCGAATTTACCGTGACAGACGGCAACGGCAACCTTATAGGCCGCTATGTCACGGGAGAGGACGGCACCGTTACTGTCACTGGCCTCGTCCCCGGCACTACCGTGGTTGTGCGTGAGAGCAAGGTCCCCAGGGGATACGTGCTGGACACCACGCCAAAAACCATCATCGTCCGCAACGGCTCCAACAGTGTGAGCACCGGCGACGGCTCTGGCGGTTCAACGGGCACAGGAAATGACCTCTTTTTCGAGAACGACCGCACCGTTTCCCTCGTTCTGGAGAAATATATAGAGGGGACGACCACGCCAATAAAGGGCGTCACCTTCCTTGTGACCGACTCGTCCGGCGCGGTGGTGGGAAACAGCAACGGTGAGTACATCACCGACGAGAACGGGCGTGTTGTCATCAATGACTTGGTACCCGGCACCACCGTCACGGCGAGAGAGACAAAGGTCCCGGACGGCTTCGTTCTGGATACCACCCCCAAATCCATCCTCATCAAGAGCGGTGAGCCAAATGTCCTGCGCTTTTACAATAAGGCAACCGGGACGCTCGTGGTGTTGAAGCTGGATAAAAAAGACAAGTCTCCGCTTGCGGGAGTTGAATTTGAAATAACCTACTCTGATGGCAGCTACGTGGACGCGGATTATGGGCATCTCTCCAGCAAGGGTCTTTACAAGACCGACACCAACGGGGAAATTCGCATCCCCGGCGTGGTGGGAACGGTAATCATTACCGAAACTAAGCCCTTGGACGGGTATACCGTTGATGAGGGAACCCGCACACAGACGGTCAAGGTCAACCCCGGAGATACGCAGACCGTTGTGGTGTACAACACCAAGGGCTCCAGCGCCCTCATACACAAGGTGGACAGCGTGACCGGCAAGGGAATTTACGGCGTTACATTCCTTTTGAGCGACGCCAATGGCAATCCTGTCGGCACCTATCAGAGCGACAACAACGGCTATGTCTACATTGATAAAGAACTGACGGACGGGAGATATACCATCCGTGAGATCGAGTGCGCCGAGGGGTACATTCTGGACACCCAGCCAAAAACCATATATATCGAGTACGGCGGCTGTAAAACCGTTGAGTGGAAGAACACCCCAATCACCGGCCAGATACAGATTTACAAATACGCCGCCGAGGCAAATCCCGTCACCGGTACGCCCGCCGGAGCGCCGTTGAAAGGCGCTGTATACGAAATCACCGAGGAATACAGCGGCAAGGTGGTTGAGTATATAACCTCCGACGCCAGGGGTGTCGCGGCTTCCAATCCCCTGCCGCTGGGGAGATACAAAATCGTGGAAGTCACCGCGCCGGCTTACTGGCAGATAGACCCTCAGATTTTTGATGTGACACTGAGGTATTCCGGGCAGATAATCAAGCTTTCCGCCTACGACAAACCGTCAAATCTTGGCGTGACGCTCACAAAAACCGGGAATGCTCAGGTACTCACCGGAAATCAGATGTGGTACACATTCACTGTGGCGAACACCTCAAATGTCGATTTGGAAAGCTTTTACTGGCATGAGCGTGTTCCCACAGACGCGGTCCACGCCGCCACACTGGTCACCGGAACGTACAGCTTCCGTCTCAACTACCGCATCCTTTACAAGACCAATTTCACCGCCGATTATCAGGTGCTCGCCTCTAATCTTCTGACAACAAATAACTATTCGTTCAATTTGAACGCTCTGCCCAAACAGACCGGCGAGGTGGTCACGGACATATACTTTGACTTTGGCAAGGTTCCGTCCGGGTTCCAATCCTCCAGCAGTCCGAAGCTGTCAGTGGTCGTGTTGGGAACGCTCGCCGACGGATACAAGATCGTAAATCGCGCAGACGCGGGCGGCAAGTATCAGGGGACCTGGCAAAACGCCACGGCAAGCTGGGTGACCATTGTACGGAAGCTGACAAGTAACCCTACGCTTCCAAAGACCGGCTTCTGATGTGATACTAATATCTATTTAAAAGGAGACACCGAGCGGCGAGAATTTTTCGTGTCAGGCAAGGAAGGTGCCGCAGGGAATACTGTATGTATTCCCACAGCTTGTCAAAAAAGCCTCCCATTTCCCCCTCAACTATGGTAAAATAGTCCGAGGGGTGACAGACATGGAAGAATGGAGCAAGGACGCGCGGCGGGAAGTTGTGCTGACGGACATAGACGCATTGGTTCCGAAGGATCACCTTCTGCGAAAAATAGAGAAGGTCATGGACTATGGATGGATATACGAGCGGCTGGACCCGTATTACAAGCACGAGGGGCGGCCGCCGGTGGACCCGGTGGTGATCATCAAGATGGTGTTGCTGCAGCACCTCTATGGCATCCCGTCCCTGCGGGAGACATGGCGGAGGATAGATGACTCTATGGCCTACCGCTGGTTTTTAGGATACAACCTCCTTGACCGCATCCCCCACTTCGCCACAGTGAGCTATGCTTTCTGCAACAGATTTCCCACGACGCTTACGGAAGAGATATTCGAGCATATCCTGAACAAAGCCATTAACAACAGGATGGTGGACCCAAGCGCGGTATTCATAGACGGGACACACATAAAAGCGTCAGCGAATAAGAAGAAGTTCCAGAAGGAACAGGTAAAGAAAGTTGCGAAGATATATGACGAGCAGCTCCGGCAGGAAGTGAACGAGGAACGGGAGAAGCTGGGGAAGAAGCCAGTGGATGATGACGATGACGACAGCGATGACAGCAATGACGGAGGGACAGTAGAGAAGACAGTCTCCACCACGGACCCGGAGTGCGGGATGTTCGTAAAGGGAGAGCATGAGAGACAATTCGCGTATGAGGCGCACACGGCATGCGATGAGAACGGGTTTATCTTAGGTGTGGAGGTAACAGCGGGGAATGTGAGCGACAGTGTGGCGTGGGACAAGGTGTATGAAGAGGTAACGGAGAGATTTCCTGAGAGCAAATACATCGTGATGGACGCGGGATACAAGACGCCGTGGATAGCGAAGAGGACGTTGGAGGATGACAGGATACCGGTATTGCCGTATACGAGGAAGAACTACAAGGAAGGGACATACAGGCCGTGGGAGTACGATTATGACCCGGTGACGGACAGCTTCACCTGCCCCCACAGAGGGATACTGAGACATACGACCACAGATAAGGACGGCAGGAGGACATACAGGACGGATCCCAATAAATGCAAGGACTGCCCATACAAGACGAAGTGCGGAGCGAATGAGAAGGGGCAAAAGGTCCTGCAGACGCACATATGGCAGGAGTATCTGGACATCGTGGAGGAAATACGAAAGAACCCACTTGGCAAAGCACTTTATGCCAAACGCAAAGAGACGATAGAGCGCGTGTTCGCTGACGCGAAGGAAAAGCACGCGATGAGATATACGCACCACCGAGGCCTGGCCCGCGTAGAACGCTGGGTGAGGCTCAAATTTGCCACGATGAACCTGAAAAAGCTGGCGAATTGGAGTTGGAAGAACTCCGTCTCGCCAGCCAGTACCACTATATTTGCGATTTTCGGTCATCCATACGCGCGCTTGTGTTGGGCGTGAGGTGGTTTTTTGACAGACTGAGGGAATACTGTATGTATTCCCAAGGCGGCTGACGAAGCATGGCGCGAAAAAGGCCGTCGCGAATGTCTTATTTTAATTAGATATTAGTATGAGAAAAACGGACGGCCCTGCCTCGGCAGGGCCGTCCAAATTTCGGCTTGGTCATATTATCCCCGTGTGGGGATGGAAAGAAGCTCCCGGACTCTTTGCTCAAGTAATCTTTCAAGCATCCGCAAATGCTCCTCAGGCAGATTGATGGACGGATGGCGGTGAAAATGAAATCCGATCATTCTCCGAAGCTCCGCTTTCTGTTTGCTCCCCATGACCGCGGCGCAGACCTCCTCAAACGGCAGGTTATACGGGTTGGTCCGGGTCTTGGAGTATTCGCGCAACGACTTAAGGTCGCGCAGCTCCTCGCGCCCGGCGAAGCACAAAAGGGAGAGGCCGTTGTCAAAAATCGGGGCGGGCGCGAAAATGTCGCCAGTGTGGTTGTCCCGCAGCACCCCGAAATTGCCAAAGTGCCGGTCTTCATTCCATATGAGCGCGTCAAACACCAGCATACTGCGAAGCTGTTCCCCAAACGATACGCCGACCCTTCTGTCAAGCTCATCGTAATAATCAAGGCACTTTTGAATATTCGCGCCGCCTATGATTCTCCCGATTGGAACGTAGGAAACATCCGGGCTTGTGAATATCGCACATTTGGACGCGGTGATACCCTTCCAATTCTCAAGCTCATATCGGACGGCGTTCACTCTCATGGTCTCGGCGATCTGAGAGGCATAGTATTCCATGTACGGTTCACGCCCCGCGTTGGAGGCTCCACTGGTGCCCCCCTTGTAAAGAAATATGCCGTCCTTTTCAATAAATCTCCACGCCTTGGGCAGCATACCGCCGGTTGTAAGCTCAGGTGAGGTGGTGAACGCGTGACGGCTTCCTCCCGCGCCGGTATAGGCCACCAGCGCCAGTATCTCAGAAAAGCGGTTCTCGTAAAGATTATACTGCGCGAAAGAACCCTCGAACCCCTCCGGCACCACCCAGTAGCTGTCATTCAGGGAAAGGCCTTTGCACACATCAATGATCCCCTTGGTGTCGTTGTGGCTCAGCCCAAGCGTCTTTAATATCTCATCCACAAACCGGCGGTTCTTGGGGATCACCCGATGCTCAAGCCATCGAATGATACCATCGCCGGTAAGCTCCAAATCAAGGGGGAAAAGATGGGCGTATTCCCGACGGACCTCTATGATCTCCGCCGTCAGCCCCTCAAGTCCTCGCTTTTCCATGGAAAAGCGCATCAGCTCTGTGTCAAATATGCGCAGGCTGTAACGATTTGCCTCCATCTCCGTGTCCTCCAATCCGAATGTGACCGTCTTGCCCAATACAGACGAGATCTTCAGTATCATATCAAGCGTAGGATTTTGAGCGCCGCTTTCAAGCCTGCATATATTTGACCGCTGGGTACCGATCATACGTGCCAGCTCCGCCTGGGAGATGCCCTTTTCCAGCCGCGCGGCCACGAGCTGGGATATGATGTCTCGTCTTTCCATAGTATCACCTCACGCAATGATGTTATCATAAATGATAACAATTTGCAAGCCCTATTTTGGGAGGAGTACAATATTGAAAAAAACAGAAAATAATGAATCTACCTTGACCCAAGGGCCGGCAAGCACCGTTTATGGGGCAGCCAAAACAGGAAAGACCGTTGCCTCCGCCGCCAAGGGCGCCGCGGTAGGCGGCCCATACGGAGCTGTCGCGGGACTGGCGGCCGGGGCCGGTCATCACGCCTGGAAGCTCATCGCTATCGCCGTGCTCTTGCTGATGCTGCCTATTTTATTTATTTTGATGCTTCCCGCCCTTATCTTCGGCGGTCTGGGCGGCGGCTCAAGCGAGCCCGTTCTGAACAATAACGACGCTATCATTGAGAATATGAATGACATTACATTCGCGGTAAATGAGGTGCTGAGTGAGGGCATTACCGACGCCGAGGACAGGATCGCTCTGGACTTTGCCGGAACAAACGGTGACAACTATGAGATAGTCAATCCGTATGCCGACGACATGGCAGGCAATATCAATGTCTTCATTTCCCAATACTGCGCGTCCAAGGGCGAGACCTGGGAGAATATCTCTCTCGCGGATCTTCAGGATGTCATTCGCCAGGGAAAAGAGAATCTGTTTTCCTACAAGCGCACGAGCGAGACACGGACGGTCGAGGATGATGACCCGAACACCACTGACGTAGTTGAAACATCTCAGGAGCTTTGGTACATATATACTCTATCCTACAACGGCGAGGGATATTTCGCGGGCACTGTTTTCCGCCTGTCCGATGAGCAAAAGGAGCTGGCGACAAACTATGCCGAGAATCTGAGCTTATTTCTGGGCGATGGCACGATACAGCATACCCCTTACAATGACTCCGCTCTCCCCTCTCTCGGTGATGTGCGTTTTACGGACGGCGCAACTCCGGTCGTCTACTTCAACCAGGGCGACGAACGCTGGGCCGACAAGCCATATGGCACCGACAACATCGGAGGCTACGGTTGCGGTCCCACCTCCATGTCCATCGTTATCTCATCCCTGACGGATGAAATCGTAGACCCGGAGGAAATGGCAAAGTGGGCCTACGAAAACGGCGGTTGGTGCAGTAAAAGCGGTTCCTATCACTCACTGATCCCCAACGCGGCCAAAGCCTGGGGCCTTCCCGTAGAGGGCTGTACTCCCTCCGAGCCACAGCGGATCATAGACGCGCTGACAAGCGGCAAGCTGGTAGTAGCTCTCATGCAGAAGGGACATTTTACCTCCGGGGGACATTTCATAGTACTGCGTGGCGTTCAGGACGGGAACATTCTTGTCGCCGATCCCGGCAGTTACAGCCGCAGTCAGCAGTCATGGGACTTGTCCATAATTCTGAGCGAGGCCAGCACAAGGGCCGGCGCCGGTGGTCCGTTCTGGATCATCGGCTAATTAAGGCAGGAGAAAATACCATGAATATTTCAGCTTTAAAAATTTACAGCTTCTTGACCGCCTGCCGGGGCAATTGGAGAAACAGTATATACATAACCGCCAAGGGCGCTCCACGCGGTTATCTGATGGCGGCAGGCCGGGACGGTAAGCCTGTCATTGTGGACGCAGACGCCCTCCGTCAACTGAGCGGCGAACCGGTCGACCCCGCCGAGTGCCGTGGACAGCTCACCGAGTCCGATTTTCGCGATGTCTTTGCCCAATATCTCCTCTGGCGATTTCCGGACGCGGAAACGGACGTGTTGACAGAATTGAGCCGTTCCGAGATATAAACCAGCCCGCGCATGCCTTATTGGTGTGCGCGGGCTATTTTTGTTTACAAAATGTTCACAATTCGTCTGACCAATTTTATGTTTTTCGAGGGCGTATTGATATAGAGCTGAAAATCGGATATCTGATCTTCCAGCACTCAACGAGCAGAAAGAAGGTAATGTTAATGAAAAGAATAAATATCAAATGTCCTTACTGCGGTGCCCAGGCGCTCCTCAGGCCGGCGTCTGTTGTACACCAGTCCGCGCACAGCGGTGATGAGGTCTATGTCTGTGCAAGGTACCCTGCCTGTGACGCATACGTATCCGCTCACCGGGTCAGCCATATGCCCATGGGGACGCTGGCCAACAGAACGCTCCGTGAAAAACGGCGTCAGGCGCATGTCGCTCTCGATGCGCTTTGGGAAAAGGGATATATGACGCGCAGGGAGGCGTATCGGTGGCTCCAAACCCAGATGGGGATTCCGGCCGATGAAGCGCACATCGGAAACTTCTCCGAATACCGCTGTGATCAGGTCATCGCTCTCTGCCGCCGCTTCACCAATTCTCCGGGAAATAAGAGACTTGGGGTGACAATATGACAAACGCGAAGAGGCTGGTAGAGGATAACCTGAACTGCGTCCGATGGGTCATCAGGCAATATATCCGTGTCAACGAAAATACCTGCGGACTGGAATATGACGATCTCTATCAGGAGGGGTGCATCGCCCTGTGGCGGGCGGCGGAGACTTATGAGGAAGGCCATGGCGTCCGTTTTCGCACTTACGCCGTGCCAGTCATTCGCAACCACCTTGTGGACTACTGCAGGAAGGTAAAAAGCCGCTCCCCTCCTACCGTTCCTCTTGACAGCCTGGAATCTCGCTTCGCGGAAACGGCAGACGACGACGGCCGGCTATTTGTAGAGCAGGTCCTTTCCTACGGGAAGCGCGCGTACAGCGGCGTTGCCAAGATGGGGATCGAGGCCATGGAGTTAAAGCTCGCGGGATACAGCGGAGCTGATATAGCCGGACTTTACGGGGCAAAGCCCAACGAGGTAGGGGCCTGGATATCCCGGGCGGCAAAAAAGCTGAAAAAGGATCTGTTTTCCGATGACAATGATGAAACACCTTATAAAAAAGTATCGTAACGAGGAGGTAAAAATATGAGCAAGCACACTTACTACACCGCGGTCGGACATTTCCGCATTGAACGAAACGGTCCCGGCAAAACCCGCCCGGTGATCCTGGTCAACAGCCGAGAATACTATGTAGACATTCAGGAGATGTCGATTTGGACCGCCCTCAACTGGCGGTTAATGGAGCTTGAGGACATAATGTCCGAGTACAACAGGCTGGATCAGAGCTGCGTCATTCCCGCTTATCGAACGCCGGAGGACTGCCTTGGCCGTTTGGTCACTCGCGGCCTTGTGGCATCCGGAACCGGCGAAACCTGCTTTGAGGCGCTGTATGACCTGTTAAGCGGGCTTTATGTGGTGCCGCTTTCAAAGAGTATTCTCCTGCGGACAGCGGCATTTCTGAAACTGACAGTCATTAAGGGCTCTCCTGTTGCCAAGGCGTGGCAGCTCCTTCGCCGGGACCACCCGACTGGCCAGGAGGCTCAGGTCATGGCTCTCTCCCGTCAGGCTCTCCTTTCTACCGCCGAGCTCATCAAATGCGCTGAGTTGGATGTGCGGGACGTATCCACGGACGAAAAGCTGATGGATGCCCTATATAATGACGATTACACGACCAGCGACAATATAGCCGACATGATGTCCTTGGCGCAAAGCCGTGAGAACGTGACTATGGCGATTGCTAATCTTTATCTTCGTAAGCAGATAGTATTTGAGAGAGTGTCTTGAAGGTGATAAGAGGACCTGATTAATCTCTGCCCCTAATATCAATAAGTAAGCAAAAATAACGCCCCGTATCATCTGCAATTTGATGATACGGGGCCGCTTATTTTGTCCGTCAATATCAATTTACCCGTCACTCTATGCGTCCAATTTTTCCGTTTCTTCCTCCATAAAGAACTCGCTCATCGTAATTCCCAGCCCCTCACAGAGCCTGTACAGTGTATCCACCGTAAGTTGGCTGCCCCGGTGCTCCGCCGCTTTTATCGTTGTGTATGGGACATCGCTCTTTTTTGCGAGCTGATATACTGACAGGCCGCGGTCTGCCGCCAGCTTGTAGACCCTTTCAACCGTACTCACTATCACCGCCTCCTGATATAATGATTATGAATCCTCAATTTAAGACTTGCCCGACTATGCCAAATGGTATATGTGGGGATATCCTTATTGGCGCGTATTCCCTGTTATACGAAATAAGCACCGGCTGGTGGTGAATAACGCCTTCGCTGTCCGTGAAGGCTTCACGGTCAGCTTCCTCCGGCTCCGCCTCGCTGTACTGCTTTATATAGCCGCTCCCGTCATAAGTAAAGATGCCGACATCGCCGGGAGATAATCTGTCGCACCGCTTTACCCATACGATCTGACCGTCATGGTAGACCGGCTCCATACTGTTGCCGTCGACCCTGATTCCAAAATCCGCGTTTTTAGGAACAGCAGATTGCGGGAAAGATACCTTCTCAAACCCGCCTTCGTCGAGGAAATCTCCCGTGCCGGCAGAAGCCCCCAGGATACCGATGTCCACCTCGACATAAAGAACTTCGCTGGCGGGCATTCTTCTTGGCTTGTAAAGCCCGGTAGCGACAAGGTCTTTCCGGTATTCGGCGACCTTCTTCATGCCGGCCTCGTTGAGCTCGTCGCTCTTTTTTGGCGCGCCTGTGAAATATTCAATTCCGTCCTCTATCTCAAGGGCGTGGCAGATGGCAACCAGCTGATAGGCGTTTGGAACGGTGCCTCCGACCTCCCACTTCCACAGCCCCTGGCGGTGTACGGTGATCCCATAGTTGGAAAGCAGTTCGGCAAACGCACCACGGCTCAGACCGCGTGAGGTCCTGGCCTGCTGGATACGTATTCCGATATAATTATTCTCCCGTTCTTTCACCGAATCATATATTTGCTTCTTCGCCGGGTACACGGAAATAGCCGTACCCGGCTGTTTCTTTTCTTCCATAGTCGCACCTCCTTCATATGGGATATTATATACGTCCAAATAAGCCTTGTCAAGAGAAACGCCACTTTTAGGTTACATATGCGTACTTGACGTATCTTATTTGAGGCGTTATAATTCTCTCATATTCTTGCAGGAGGGGGAAAGCAATGGCCGACCGGACTATACTCCATGTGGATATGAACAGCTTCTATGCCTCCGTAGAGATGATGCTAAACCCGGCTTTGCGCGGCAAGGCCGTGGCCGTGTGCGGCTCCACCGAGGAGCGGCACGGGATCGTTCTGGCGAAATCCGAGCTTGCCAAGAAAGCCGGCGTCAAGACCGGCATGGTAAACTGGGAAGCGCAAAGATGCTGTCCCGGCCTGATTGTTGTTCCTCCTCAGTATGAGCAATATCTGAAATACTCCAAACTGGCAAAGGAGATATATTGCCGGTACACAAATCTCGTTGAGCCATATGGCATGGATGAGTGCTGGGCGGATGTTTCCTTTAGCCGTACCATGGGAAATGGTCTTGAAATAGCGGAGAAAATACGGCAAGCCACAAAGGACGAGCTGGGCCTCACCGTCAGTATTGGCATTTCCTTTACGAAAACCTTTGCGAAGCTCGGCTCCGACATGAAAAAGCCGGACGCCATTACGACCATAGCAAGAGACGAATATAAGGATAAGGTCTGGCCGCTCCCGGCGAGCGACATTCTCTACTGCGGACCGGCAACAACTGCGAAGCTCTCCAAATACGGCATCCACACCATCGGGGAGCTTGCGAAAACCGACCCGGCCTTTTTGAAAAGGCTCCTGGGAGTCAACGGCCTCTCCCTCTGGAGCTACGCCAACGGGCTGGATGCCAGCCGCGTCATGCCCCAGGACTACACCTCCCCCATAAAGTCCATCGGCCACGGCATCACCTGCGTCGCGGATTTGGAAAACGAGGAGGAGGTCTATAAGGTCATTTTGGAGCTGAGTCAGGACGTGGGCCACCGGCTCTGCGTCCACCAGCTGGCGGCCACTGGCGTCCAGCTGTGGGTCCGGGCCAACGACCTTTCGGGAGAACAATTTCAGTGCAGGCTCCCGTATAAGACCCAGGTGTCCATGGAGATTGCCAACGCCGGGTTTGAACTTTTCAAAAGGCGGTACAGATGGACCACCAACGTCAGGGCGGTGACTATACGTGCCATCAACCTTGTACCGCAGAGCCAGCCGGAGCAACTTTCCCTTTATTCGGATTATGCCCTGCATGACAGGCGCGGACAGCTCCAGCTGGCAATCGAGGACATCCGCCGACGCTTCGGGAAAATGGCCATATACAACGCCATCCTGATGGGCGACAAGAAAATGCCGGAGGACGGACGTGATCTGGTCCGTATGCCGGGGATGATGTATCAATAAGGAGGGGTACCCAAGTGGAGAACGCGACTTCTGCCAGGAAGAAGGTTTATGTGACTGTTAATGTAGATCACCGCCCGGATGGGACGGCGAGACCGAACAGGATAATTTTTGAAAACGGACGCTCCTACGAAATTGATCGGGTAAAATCCGTCCGCCGTGCCGCGTCCACAAAGGTCGGCGGCACCGGGCTACGCTATACGGTGAGGATTTGCGGAAAAGAAACCTTCCTGTTCGATGAGGAAAACGGAAAGTGGTTTGTGGAGGCAAAACAGGAGGCTTGAAAAATACCTCTGGTACACGCTGATGTATTTCGTGACGGTCTACTTCAAAAAAACGTGATATATCAAGTTTTCAGATTAAGCCGCGCGAAAGGCATGGTATTTCAGCTTATTTCACAGCTCCACCGTCTCAAGGTCGTCGGGGACGAGGATGGGGCCGGCAAATTCCAGCGACGCCTCGGCGGTGTAGCGCTCGCGGCGATGGTTAAGGTCCGTCTCCTCGGTGTGGTAGATAAGGAGCCTCTTTGCGCCGAGAGACTTCGCCAGGGCGGCGGCCTCCCTGACGGTGCTGTGGTGCTTTTCGTGAGCGTGGAATTTGGCCTCGTCGGCGTCCAGGCAGAAGGCCTCGCTCATGAGCAAATCGGCGTCATGGACATAAGCGGCGCATCGGGGGTTGTAGGGCTCGTCCCCCAAACACACCAGCACCTTCCCGTCCATCTCCGCGCGGAAACCAAACTGCTTTTTCTTGGTGGAGAAGATGTCAAAGACAGTGAAGCGGATGCCGAAGCAGTCAAATGAATCACCGTCCCTGACCTCCACGATGCGTATCTTCCCGCCGGCATAGCCGAAAGAGCCATTGGCCAAGAGGTTGTCGCACATGAACCGCAACGCTGCGGCGGCCTCATCGTGGCACCAGATGGTAAGGCCGGGGTGCTCCGGCTTTTTCACCACATTCTGCATCATACGCACCACCCAGACAGCGCCAAGGATATGGTCGGTGTGGGCGTGGGTGATGAACATGCCCCGTAAGCCCTTAAACTCCAGCTCCGCCGCGTCCAGCTGACGCAATATCCCGTTGCCGCCCCCGGCGTCAACCAGAAAGAACTCACGCCCCTCCCGGATGGCGAAGCATGTGTTATAGCACTTGTGAACGGCGGCGTTGCCGGTACCAAGCATTGTGATCTCTTTCATATGGTCCACCTCATAAATTCTGGCTCGTTCATCGGATAAAGGGAACCCCGCTCTGTCAGCGCCCGGACGATTTCCTCCGTCGCGCCCAGAAGAATAGCGCCTTTATGTTCCCGCATATCCCCTTATTTTCCTTTTCGTTTGAGTATATAACACCTCGGTCAAAAAGTAAAGAGGGATATACCGCTGCCCAATTTGGGATTACTGTTTTTTGTCAAATGTATTGTTCTTTCCACACGGTACGCAAAATATTCCGCATCACTAATTGACAGCCACAACATATTGTGGTATAGTAGTTTTGTAGATTGATTGCTTGTGCGTTCTCCGCTTAAGACGCGGAGCCAGGTCCCGGTGACTTGGGAACAGGGCGATACCCTGATTGCACACGTTGTTAGGGTTGTACGTTTTATGGCAGAGCCGTCTCGCGGATCGGTGAACGGCTCACGGTTAAAAGGGGCAGTCTGTCCCAACGCTTTTGCGGGAATGACGATAGCTCTCCTTACGGGGAGCGGAACACGGTTTTTACCGGGTCGCGTCGTCATTCCCGTCTATTTTTTTGCCCAAATGCCGGAAGGCTTTGAGGATAAATCAAAAAAAAGGAGTTGTAAATCAATGAAGAGCAAGTGGAAGCGCCGGCGCGATCCCAGACCGCCCGAAAAACACATCCGGGGTAACAACCGGCAGATGACGAAGGTCCAAATCCAAAAGCTGTTGACAGAGGAGGAGAACAACGATGCCGCAGAACTTGTCGTACCGTCCCACGGTTCTGGTGGAAACGGAAAAGCTGACGCGGCCTGAGTGGCTGGATTACCGTCGACGCGGAATCGGCGGAAGCGACGCCGCAGCCGTCCTGGGAATATCGCCATTTTGGACGGCCAGAGATCTCTACTATGACAAGGTTGGGATCGTATCCGCTACGGACGACCGGGAAAACTGGGTCGCTCTTGAGGTCGGCACGTTGCTGGAACCGCTGGTGGCACGGATATTTGCCAAGAAAACGGGTCTGAAGGTATATCAACGGAAGTGCATATTTCAGCATCCGCTTTATCCCTGGATGCTGGCGGATCTTGACTACCTCGTGGAGCTGACTGACGGCAAAACGGCCATTCTGGAGGTCAAGACCACCAACTACAACGCAAAGGGCAAGTGGTGGCGCAATGGTGATGAGGCAGTCCCGGTCTATTACGAGAGTCAGGGACGTCACTACATGGCTGTGATGAACCTGGACAGGGTCTACTATTGCTGTCTTTACGGGAACAGCGAGGATGAGGTGCTTATCCGGCACATTGACCGCGATATGGACTATGAGCTGGAGCTTATCTCTCTGGAGCATGACTTTTGGGAGAACAACATCCTTAGCAAATCTCCCCCACCCTACCTTGAGGACAACGGCGATCTCATCCTGGAGAGTCTGCGGCGGACACTTGGACAGCCAAGTCCGGGCGCGGAGCCTGTGAGCCTCACCCAGACGCAGTCTGACAGAGTCATCCGCTATCTGGAGCTTCAGGAGGAAAAGCGCCGGTGCGACGCCGACACCAAGACCGTAGAAAATGAGATGAAGCGTCTGAAGGCGCTGATCATAGCGGACATGGGCTCAAGCTCCTCCGCCGTTTCAACAGACGGCTACGTCGTCTCGTGGAAGATCTCGCGGACGGCCGGCATATTCAAGGACGGGCTGGACAGGCTGAAGGAGGTCCACCCGGATATTTACAGCGAATATGTCACCTACTCGGAACGCCGTAATTTCAGCATAAAACGTCCCAAGGAGGACGCGGCTTAGAGAAAAGGAGGAATCAGCGCCATGAGAATTGTGGCGGCATACGACAAAACAGTATTTTTCAACCCTGCGTCTAAATACATGGTGGTACAGATGAAGACCGCGGACATCATGGTCCCTCCGGACGCCAGAAGCCCATATAGATTCAGAGATCATCTGATACGCTTCTCCGTCGTAGGCTATGACCTGCCCCAGTCGGATTCGGTGAAGCTGGATATGGAAGGCCAGTGGATCCGTGGAAAGTACGGCTTTCAGTTTCAGGTGGAGCGGTGGAAGGAGATTTCCCCCACAACAGTAGAGGGGATACGCAATTACCTTGCCTCCGGCCTTTTGAAAGGAATAGGAGGCGCTACCGCCGATGCCATCGTACAGCGGTTTGGTCCCAGCTCCCTGGAGGTGCTTGAGAACGAGCCTGACCGCCTTCTGGAGATACGCGGCATCACGGCGGATAAGCTTGAGGAGATCAAGTCCGGCTACGCCGAAAGCCATGCGATGCGTGAATTGATGACCATGCTTGGCCCCTTCCAGGTGACGCCGAACACCGCGATGAAGATCTACGAATACTTCGGGGTCGAAGCGGCTGACCTGCTGCGTGAAAGTCTGTACCGGCTGTGCGAGGTGCCCGGCTTTGGATTTAAGCGGGTTGATGCCATTGTCCGAAAATCCGGAGGCAGTCTCCATGACCCCGTGCGTGTGCGCGGGGCGCTTTTCTACACTCTGGAGAAAGCGAGAATCGAAAACGGACATCTCTTTTTAGATGCGTCTCAGATGCTGAAGCATGCTCTGAAGCTCCTCAATGAGTCGATGGAGCCCGGAGAGATACCGGTGGACCAGGAGCATGCGGAACGTGAGCTGGAAGCCATGATCATAAGCAACGTGGTGGTGTCGAACGAGGGAAACGTCTATCTTCCGCAGGTGTTTCGGCAGGAGGATGAGACGGCGTACAAAATCGCGCAGATGGTCACCGAAAACCCAAAGCCGGTGGACCTTCGCCCGGTAATGGAAGCCGTCAAGGGAAAGCTGGGTATTACCCTGTCCCCCAGACAAGTCGAGGGCGTGGAAATGGCCTTTCGGTACAATCTGTCCATCATCACCGGCGGGCCCGGAACAGGCAAAAGTACGATACTCCGCGCCGTTGTCGAGGCGTACCGCCTTCTGTTCCCGGACAAAACGATCTCTCTGGCCGCTCCTACCGGAAAGGCCAGCCGGCGTATGGCGGAGACCACGGGAGTGGAGGACGCGCAAACCCTGCACAGCCTGTTGGGGCTCCACGGCGACAGCGACGGTCGAAAGAAAAGACAGCCACTGGATACAGGTCTTCTCATCGTAGATGAGGCGTCCATGGTGGATATGTGGCTGGCACATCAGCTTTTTTCAAGAGTTGCCCATGGGACCAGGGTCCTGCTGGTGGGTGACGCCGACCAGTTGGAGAGCGTGGGCGCCGGTAATGTATTTCACGAGCTCATCGGAAGCGGCATCGTCCCCGTGACTGTACTTGACCGGATCTTCCGTCAGGCTCAGGACAGCCGGATCGCCTACAACGCCAAATTTATCAACGAGGGCAACAGCGAGCTCCTTTACGGGGCTGACTTTTCCTTCGTTCCCGCGGCGACTCAGGAGGAAACAGCGGAGACCATCCGCCGTCTCTACTGCGATGAGGCCGCAAAAGTCGGTATTGAGAAGCTGCAGATACTATCTCCCTTCCGCACGGACGGCGAGGCGTCCTCAAACAATCTGAACGCCGCTATCCGGGAGGATATAAATCCCGAAGCGGAGGGCAAGCCGGACGTCATATACGGCAGCAAGATCTTTCGTCTGCGCGACCGGGTGATACAGATTAAGAACAACTATAACATGATCATCTATGACCGGCAGGGCAATCAAATCGGCAAGGGCGTATTCAACGGCGATGTAGGTACCGTTCGGGAGATCCGTTCGGATACCGTCATTATCAATTTCGACGGGCGGTACGCAAAGTATCCTCTGGAGGCGCTGGAAGAATTGGAGCTTTCCTACGCAATGACTATCCACAAGGCGATGGGCTCGGAGTACGATACGGTCATAATCCCCATGCTTGCGGCCCACCGGATACTTCTGAACCGGAACCTTCTGTACACCGCCGTGACCCGCGCCAAGGGCCGGGTCATACTGGTAGGCCAGAAAAAAGCACTGTACATGGCCATATCCAAAACGAGAAAGGGAAAGCGCAACACGCTCCTTGGTGAGCGCGCAAGGCTTTACCGGCAGGAATTTACCCGCAGAGCGTTCTCCGCAAACGAGACGCTGAAGCGGGCAGGTTGAGAGATGCAAGTCCCGATAAGCCGGGATTTGCGTCTTTTTTTGTGCACAGCGGCGCGTCCGTTGAAAATTTATATTTGAAAGGAGTTTCAGAAATGAACGACAACACGATCATCCGCACCGTCCCCGCGGCCGAGGCCCTCCATAAGGTGCCCGGCTTCGATCCCATGAAGTACCTGAAAAGGGTCACCGGCCCCAACGGCAGCTCCGTACTGCGATTGGAGCCAAACTATCAGCGGCTATGGTTCCGCCTTGCCTGTCCCAACGGCAGGCTGCTCCTGACTCCGCTACGTGTAACCGACCAGCTCGCGATTTTTGAGGCGAAGGTATTCTTATCCAGAGACGATCCCATTCCCGCCGGCAGCTTTACCGCAAACAAGTCTGTGCGTGACACAAAGGACTATATTCGCGCCGCCCAAGAGGAGGCCCTCAAGGAGGCTCTTGACAGCGCCGGGTTTGGGATACAGCTCTGTGACGTGACCAGGCAGTCGACGGTCACTGATGCCTCCCCCTCCCCTGCCCCACCGGCAAGTGCGGATAATACGCCTCCTGTTAAGGCTGAAAAGCCCTCCGCCACGGTTGAGCCCGTCGCTCCGAAGGCCGAGCCAGCAGTATCAAGGGACACCGCTCCCGCGACGTCCGTGCCCGCTCCTGTTGAGGTTCTTGAAAATGGGGCTCCCCAAAGCACGCCCGATGAGCCTCCCCGTGAGGCTGTTGCATCTGAGGAGCAGTCGTCTTTGCTGTCAATGCTCAAATCCCCCCAAACGGCGGAGAAAGCCGTGGAGCCGGAAGCTCCCGCAAATCCACCCGCAGCCGTCGAACCGGCGGCGGAGCGTGAGGAACCGGCATACACGGACGATACGCCCGTGGAGCAGATCCTTCAGCGCATGACCATGGAGGAAGCAGGGAACGTCATGGTGCAGAAAGGCACCTGCAAAGGGATGAGAATGGAGGAGATAGCAAGACGCAGGCCTTCAAGTCTTCATTTCTTCCTCACGCAATTTTGTGATTGCGGCAACATTCAAAAGGCCGCCGCCCATCTGCTTATACAGGACATGGAGTTAAAGAAGGCCGGATAAATTGCCTTAACGCCCCTGGCGTTTGTCGGAAAGGAGAAAGGCGCTTTTATCATGTCGGATTTTCCCTTTACCATTATGGATGTAGCATACCTCCTCCGTCTGAATATCAGGCGGAGGGGGAACCCCCTGGTAGTCTACGCCGACTGTCCGATCTGCGGTGAACATCGGGGAAGGCTTGGCTTATATCCTCAAACGAACACCTGGCATTGCTTTCACTGCGGTGAAACCGGCGGGATGTTGCGTCTTTACGGCCAGGTCCACTGCACGGACAACTCCCAGTCATTCAGGGAGATCTGCGACACCCTGGCAGTGGGCGGTTTTCCGGCGGAGAACCGCGCGCCGTCACGAGGCGGCCCGGAGCGGCCTACTGAAATGCCGGCTTCTGGCAGAGCACCGGAGCGTGAGATACATCGAACATATAAAGCTCTGCTTTCAATGCTCACGCTGACGCAGGCCCATCGGGAGCATCTGCGAACGGTACGGGGACTGACGGATGCCGAGATCGATGACTTTGGGTTCAAAAGCACACCGCCTGGGCGACTGTGCCAGGAGCTCACCCGCAAGCTCACGGAACAGGGCTTTCTCGTGCAGGGAGTTCCGGGCTTCTATGTGGATGACCGCGGAAAATGGACCGTAAAATTTTATCAGCGAACATCCGGCTTTCTCATTCCGCAGTACGGCGTAGACGGGCTTCTGCACGGCTTACAGATACGCTTAGACACTCCAATTCGTGACGGTAGCGGCTCAACTGAGAAGAAAGGGGCGAAATACCTGCCTCTATCCTCGTCAGGGAAGAATTTTGGCGTCACCTCAGGAAGCCCTGTGCATTTTGTCGGCGATCCCCACGCGCGGGTCGTATATGTAACGGAAGGAGCCCTCAAGGCGGATATTGCCCACGCCATCACGGGCCGGACCTTTGCCGCCACTGTTGGGGCCAATAACACGGGAGGCCTTGACGAGCTGTTCTCCTTTCTGAGCCGGAACGGCACGGAGGAGATCATTGAAGCCGAGGACATGGATAAGCACCATAACGCCGGCGTTTTTCGCGGAGCTTGCGCTGTCCACAATCTGGCGCTGAAACACAACATGGCCTGCCGCCAACTTAATTGGGATCCCGCCTATAAGGGGATCGACGATTGGCTGTTGGCGGTCAAGCGAAATAAAAACATAAAGGAGTAAAACCATATGGGAAGTTTTGCAGAGATTGACCTCGAAATACACGAAGAAAACATATCGAAAGACGGGTTTGACGACGCCGCTTTCTGCGAGGACGGTGTGGACACGGCCGATACGGTCGATGCCTCACCTCAAAAAAGCCCTGCTGAAACAGCTCCCGCGCAAGCTGCACCCGTTCCCTCTCCGACGGACACGTCTGAGAGTACCGAGGAGGAAAAACGCAGGGCGCATGAGGAGTCCGAAGCAAAGAGGAAAGCCGATTTTGAGGCCCGCCAGTTGGAGAAGAAGGCCGCCTTTCAGAAAAAGCTCGACCTTCTGAATGCTATGAGCGATGAGGAGGTGATGGCGGCCTCCATGAAGCGGGTAAGCGAGGATACCGAAAAGCTGACCCGGCGGAATATGAAGGAGTGCGTCGCCGAGCACATCCAGACACTGTGCATTGAGGACCCAGCCCTTGCGAGGAAAACAATGCACCCAAGTAAGAGCATGGTCCACTGCTTCCAGTACATCAGCCGGAAGGCCTGGGAATATGTGCAGGATGAGCTGAAGGCAAACGGGATACAGCCCGGTCAGGGTTCCGAGGGTTACGGTTGCGACGTGCCTGACGGCCTATGCTACCAATGGGCGGTGGACTACTTCAATGACCCCGACGCCAAGGAGGACAAAGAGAAAGAAGAAAAATTCGTGCCCAATCCCTATTGCGGCAGTTCCACTTCAAAACCCAAGGGCTCCGCGAAAGACAAGACTAAAGCCGAGGCGAAAAAGCCGGAAGCGCCCAAAAAGCCCGACAAACCCGCCTCCGATTCCGGGGACAGCATGGGCCAAATCTCCTTTGGCGATTTTATGATGCCGGAGGAAAAAGCGGGATGATAGCATACAAAGGTTTTGACCGAGGTCTTGTATGCCGCGGCTATCATTTCGTAATGGGGCTCAATGAGACCGAAAAGGCCAACTGTGCCGAAAACGGTTTTCACTGCGCGGAGGACCCATTGGACTGCCTTAAATATTACAGTGACATGAAGCGTTCCGAATATTACCTTGTGGAAGCCGGCGGCGACGTTGATGAAGACGAACGCGATTCCAAAATCGCGTGTACTAAGCTCACTATTATCAAAAAGCTGGACCTTTCCGAGTTTGTCCTGCACGCCCTGGCATACATGTCGGACCACCCGGGCCGTAAATGGAACGAGCGTGTCCATGCAAATCGCGGCCGCTCGAATGGCGGCTTTGTCATCGTCCGCGGCGTCGATCCGGTAGCTTCCGGAAATATCGGCGACGTTTTGGGCTTTGCCAAAGAAGCGCCGGACGGTGGAAAAATCGTGCAAATCTCCATGGCGCGTGTGGATGGCAAGAATATCATGCCGCACCGTTGGTATGACACGGACTTGTTGGAAAGGAGCGTGGCTTAGAAGTGAATAAAAAGGAATTATTACAATTGCGGCATCTGCTGGCAACGCCAAAAATGATAAAGGCCGCCAAGGATGACATTCCGCAAAAGCAGTCCCGTGCCGAACGGTGGTCCTACAGTCAGCAGGCGTCCCGCAAGTACAATCTGTATTTGCGTTGCCATGTGGAGAAAGGCATCTTGGAAGTGGCCTTGTACTATCCGGACAGTCTGCGTTCCGAAGGGCGAATGCCAACCTATACGGTCTACATAGACCGTGAGGCCAGGAAGTTTATCACCTATGACTGCATCAACGGCAAGTGGCTGACCGCTAAGGTAAACAGGTTACAGTGGCCGCATTTTATCTCCTGGTACCCATGCGTATGGGCCTCTGAAAAGGATTCCAAGGCGGTTGGACGGTATCTTGGGTCGGATAAAACAGGGTATGAGGCGATTTTTGAATACCAGCGGATGTTGCAGCTTGAGGCGCTCGAAGAACGTCACCGGAGGGAGACGGCGAAATGGGACGCGGATCTGGCCCCTACTCCCTCCCTCCCCAAGGACTGGGAACATTGGTTAGACAAGGTGGGCGTCCCGCAGAATTTCATTTTTTATGAGTACCGCAAGGGCGGCGCCAAGACCGGTTATTGTACCTACTGTGGCAAAGACGTTCCTCTCAAGGATGTTCCGCGCCACAATAAAGCCGGCCGTTGCCCGCGTTGCCGGCACGAGATCACATACAAATCCATCGGCAAGCTTGGCCGGTGCCTGACCACGGATGAGGCCTGTGCTTATCTTATCCAGCCAATGCCGGACGGCTTTATAGTCAGGGAGTTTTGGGTTCAGCGTTCGTATTTGAAAAACGCTCTCTATCAGCCGAACATCCACTGTGCCGAGCATTGGCGCGTGATCTACGATAGGGAGTTATCCCCACGCATATATTACTGGGGCTTATACAGAAACTCCTTGAAACGCTGGATCGCCGGATTGCCAAGCTGCTCCTGGATGAGTCCCAACTGCATCTACGCCACGCACGGAAATCGACCGGGGCAAGTCTACGGAAAAACACTGCCCCATCTCGCCGGAGACGCGCTGAAGCGCACCGGACTTGTGGAGTGGCTTCGCGCCCGTGGTTTCCATGGTAATCCGGACACCTATCTTACCGTAATCAGAAAGTATCCACGCTTTGAGCAGCTCTGGAAAGCAAATCTTCCAAGGCTAACGGAGGAATGTTGGAATGAACGGTATAGAATGGACGGCGTCTTTCTTTGTGCTCAAGCCCCCAGCCTTACTAAATCTCTCGGTATAGATAAGCAGGAGCTTGCCAGGCTTCGGATCCTGAACGGAGGCCGTCTCATTCTCAGTTGGCTTCAGGAGGAGAAAGCAAGCGGCAAGCCGATCCCTGACGGCAGTTTGCGGTGGCTTGACAAATGCGGTATCAAACCGGACGACTTGAGCTTCATACTTCAGAAAATGAGTGTTCCTCAGATTTGCCATTATTTAGAGCGGCAGGCACATGATAGCCGTGATAGCGTGAAACAAGTCCTCTCCACCTGGCAGGACTACCTCTCCATGGCCGAGCGTCTGGGCATGGACACCGACGACGAGATCATCTATCGTGTGAGGCTCCTGCGTAAGCGGCACGACGAGCTGGTCTTGCGCTGTAAGCGGGCGGATTCTGGAAAGCAGGCCGAAGAAGTGCTCAAGTCTCATCCGCATCTGAATGATATATGCAAAACGCTCAAGGCCAAGTATGAGTACGCAAACGGTGACTTCGCCGTTGTCGCCCCACGAGACGCGTTGGACATCATCGTGGAGGGAGAAATGCTCTGCCACTGCCTACACAGCAGTGACCGGTACTGGGACAGGATCGAGACGCACGAGTCCTATATCCTGTTCCTCCGCCGCGCGTCTGATCCGGATATGCCTTACTACACCCTTGAGGTAGAGCCCGACGGCACCGTTCGGCAAAAACGTACTAAGTACGACCGTCAGAACGCCGACATTGAGGAGGCCAAGAAGTTCCTTACGGAATGGCAGGGCGTAATCAAGAAGCGGCTGTCCGGCTCCGACCGAAGGAAGGCCAAAAAAAGCCGCAGCTTGCGGGAGCAGGAGTTTGCCCAGATGCGCCAGGACAATGTCATCATCAATACAGGCGAGATGTCCGGTCACCGGCTGGTCGACGTGCTGACCGCTGATTTGATGGAAGCGGCGTAAATAAGTGAGCTGGCATATTCTCTTTGAATGTGTCAGCTCGCCAAAACATTGTTCTTTATTTTTCCCACAGACTGTGGTACAATGAATTTGTGAGGTGATCATAGATGTCAACAGCTGAACAAAAAAGGCGGGTCGCCGCCATAAAGACAGCGGATGCCATCAACGCCATTGAGGGCGCGCCCATATCCGACTTCGCGAGAAAGCTCTCCAACAGCTGGGCCAAAGGGGAGTTGACTGACGAGCAGGTGCAGGACGCTCTATGGACCTACCATCAGCAGATCGCGGAGCGGGTGAACAGCCATGCCTGACCCGTATCTCTATGACGATGTGCCCGTCCTCAAAAACAAGCTGGGTATCAAGGATGACAAGGTCCTTGATATGATCGAGGCGGAGCAGTCCCGGCAGAACATGGCCATTCTCTATAGGAGAGGTTTTGGTGATTTTTCTCCCGCTGGTCTGCGAGATATCCACCGGTTCCTCTTTGAGAAGGTCTACGGGTGGGCCGGACAGTACAGGATCATCAACATTGAAAAGCGTGAAAAGCTCCTTGCCGGCCGTAGCGTGTGGTACAGTAATGACGAGGATATACCGCGTGAGTTGACCGATGTCTTCCGGGACATAAACGCCAAAAATTGGTCTGACATGAACCACGATGAGTTTGTGAAGGCTGTGACCGCGGAATTTCCAAAGCTGTGGCAAATACACCCCTTCAGGGAGGGAAACACGCGGACGGTCGTGATGATGCTTACGTTTTTCGTGGAGCATTACGGCTATTACATGGATCAGGACCTTCTGGCCTCCTGCGCCGGGTATGTGAGGGACGCCTTCGTTATGGCTTCCCTTGACCAATATTCGGAGTATGAGCATCTGGAGAAAATTTTGTCTGATGCCATATGCGAGGAACCGATCGAATACTCCGTTGATTCTCTGGACGCGCCGGTTCCCAACGGCTCCGCCAACGGAAAGTACGCAAAATATCAAAAAGAAAGATATGAGCCGCAGCCCCATTACAAGCGTGAGGGCTGAGACTTACGGTTATTTGAGGGTGCCGGTTTTCCGGCACCCTTTTTATGCCGGTACACAAAAAAGGCGCGCCGCAAAAGCGCGCCTTTGCTATTTCAATATTGGAGGCTATAGAAATGTCACAATCAAATTATGACCGGGTTCTGGCGCTTACCGCTCAGCTCAACCGGTACAGATACGAATATTACAGTCTCAACGCTCCCACGGTGAGCGACGAGGTATATGACCGGCTCTTTGATGAGCTGAAAATGCTGGAGCAGGAGCTTGGTATCAAAATGAGCAATTCCCCTACCCAAACCGTGGGATGGCCGGCAGTGGAAAAGCTTCAAAAGACCGTACACGCCATCCCGCTCCTGTCCATGGACAAAACGAAGCGTGTGGAGGACCTCTGCTCTTTCGTGGGAGACATGAAGGTGATGCTCATGCCGAAGCTGGACGGTCTCACCGTCAAGGCGACCTATATGGACGGTAGTCTTCAGGAGGCCGCCACCCGCGGGAACGGCAACGAAGGGGAAGTCATCACGCACAACGCCCGTGGTATCAGCGGCATTCCCGCTCAGATCCCCTATAAGGGGCGGCTTGTTGTCACTGGCGAGGCGTTCATAAAAACAGACGATTTTGAAGCTATGAAGGCCGATCTTCTGGACAGCGGCGGACAGCCTTATCGTAACGGGCGAAATCTTGCGGCTGGGTCCGTTCGGCTACTCAAGTCAGAGGACTGCCGGGATCGGCATGTGACCTTCATGCCGTTCAACGTTCTGGAGGGCTTTGATGAGCTTGAAAACAAATCCGACAGGCTGAAAGCTTTGGACCCGCTGGGATTTAAGCGCTGCCCCTTCCTCGTCTCCAACAGAAGGCTGACGAAGGAGGAAATGGAGGCGGGGATCCAGAGAATACGAGCGTTGGCAAAAAACGCCGGGCTTCCCATTGACGGTGTCGTCGTGACCTACAACAGCGTCGCGTATTCCAAGAGCTGTGGCCGTACCGGGCACCACTACAAGGACGGCCTTGCCTTTAAATTTGAGGACGACCTGTCCGAAACAAGGCTCCGCGGTATCGAATGGACTCCCTCCCGCTCCGGTGAGATAGCCCCTGTCGCCATATTTGAGACAGTTGAGATCGACGGTTGCGCTGTATCCCGTGCAAGCCTACACAATCTGTCCTTCATCGAGGACCTGGAGCTGATGCCCGGAAACCGCATACTTGTATCTAAGCGGAACATGATCATCCCCCATGTGGAGGAGAACCTGGACCGCGGCGGTTTTGATATGGACCGTCTGGTCATCAAAAGCTGTCCCTGCTGCGGCCAGCCAACGCGTATTCACGAGAGCAACGGCACAAAGTCCCTGTTTTGCGACAACCCCGACTGCGCCACCCGGCGTCTGAAGCAGTTTGTCCACTTTGCCGGCGAGAAGGCAATGAACATAGAGGGGCTCTCGGAAAGCACACTTGAAAAGCTGATTGGCCACGGCCTTTTAAAAGACCGCCTGGACATCTACCGGCTGGATGAACACCGGGACGCTATGCTCGACATTGACGGCTTTGGGGAAAAATCCTGGCAGAAGCTCTGGGAGGCCATCCAACGCAGTCGTGACACCACCTTTGAGCGGTATCTGATCGCCATGGATATTCCCATGGTAGGCAACACAGCCAGTCGCGCGCTTGCCCGGCATTTCCACAGCAGTCTCGATGAATTTGAGGCGGCTGTATGCGGCGGCTTTGATTTTACGGCCCTCCCCGACTTTGGCGGAACTCTGCATCAGAACATCACCGACTGGTTTAGCAAAGAGGAAAACTGGTATCTGTGGTGGGAGCTCCGCAACTACGTAAATGTCCGGCCGCCGGAGGCAGGCCCTGTCGAAACGACCGTCGGTAACCCGTTTACCGGTATGACCATCGTAGTCACCGGCAAGGTGGAGCCTTACACCAGAAACGAGATCAACGCGAAAATCGAGTCTCTCGGCGCTGTCGCCGGCAGCTCGGTCACGCGAAAGACAAATTACCTTATATGCGGCGAGAACGCTGGAAGCAAGCTCGACAAGGCAAAAGAGCTTGGCGTTCCGGTACTGACACCGGCCAGATTCTTTGAAATGGCCGGAATATAAAGAAAGGATGATCGATATGACTGCTTACAGCGGCGAGAAAGTGAAACGGCGCACAGCCGAGGACAGGTGCGTAAGTTGTGTTCACAATGTCGGTGTTGAGGAGATGGATTGCGACCGCTATTGCTACGGTGTAGAGGAAATCGCGGATGAGGGCCGGATAGTCGTCCGTTGTGATGACTACCAAAAACGCGCGGACAAGGGGGTGCGTGGCAATGAGTGACAGGACCCTAGTGAAAGTATTTGCCGACGGGGATTTTATCGGCTTTAAAACCTTCTCCCGGAAGTGGAAATCAAGCCCCGGATTCCTGATCTCACGGCATGAGCTTAAAGTCCTTGAGCGCGAAAATTACGTTATCAGCAAGGACATAAGCTCTTTTGCGGTCCTGCGGCGCGATACAGCCGCGGGAACACTGAGCATTGAGTTTTCATGGTTGTGTAGAAGCAGTCTTGACCTCTTGGGGCACAGTGAAACGGTCATACTCCCCTATGACAAGCTGGCAAAATTCATATATGCCGGCACTCAGGAAGGCGGGCCGAAGACATGGAGCACGCTCTCGCTTCAAAGGACCGCAGAGCCGGAAATAATATTTAACAACACAGCCGGACTTCGCAAGTGTCTGGAAAACAGGACCGTCAGGAAAAAGCTTTCCCACGCCCTCCGTGACTGCTTCCGCGGCTACGAGCGCGTCGTCCTCTACAACGATTTCGTCCCCTACTCTTTTTTCTTCCGCTCCTTCATTTCAGGAGAGCCGTACATCAGCGGAGGACTCATATTCCACAGCGGCGAGGATATGAAAAAAGCCTACTACTCCATACACACCTGAAGCCGAGCCGGCAAAACGGCCATGCCATGTCCGGATAGTGAAGGTCAATTCACGGCAATAAACTAATTAAGCCTGCATTTCCGAAAGGAGATGCAGGCTTTTTGCGTTATTTAAACTCAGGCCATACTCATGTCCGCCCGCTTTTGCGGTGCTAAGATATGTTTATCTCTTTCCCGGCCACAAGGTGCCGGTGGGTATAATACGTCATGCTTATGATCCCTTCGCAGCCCTTCGGAAGGTCTTTTTTCTTCTTTGGCTTGTAAACCGTCACGCTGTCACAAGTCAGGAACATCCTGCCGAAGTACTCTCTGCACTCCCCCATGAAAAGCCCCGAATCATAGTAAAAATCAAAGTTGATACCGTCCACCCGCTGAACAATATCCATATTGAGCTCATAAAAAAGCGCGATGTCCTTTGCCGAGGAAATCAGATCATCCACCTTGTCGAGCCGTTCCGGGATCGGTATATACTCGCTCTCCTCGTCAAATTTGCGGATAAGTTCTTCGCATTCCGCTCGAAGCTCAGAACGGCCTTTTCTGTGAAACATGAAGCGGCGCCGGCGCTTACCTGATCCGGCCTCACTATTATATCGGCACTGATAGATAATTTCATTTGGCATATTTCATCCTCCCCTGTTTTCAGCGTAGCTGATGATTTTTTTCTTTTTTGCCACGGCGTAATCCAGCGTCCTTGCGGCTCCGCCCCAGTCGTGAAGTACATACGCCACTACCACATCGGCCTTGTCCACCGCCCAACGGTTTCTTGCCGATATTGCGTACCGCTTAGGCACATTTTCAATAGGCGGATATGTAGTATAATCGTAGCGGTCCGGCACTGTTTTCGCGTCGAGATACGGGAGCACCAGAACAGAAACGATGTCCGGGTGACTTTTCTTTGCGTTCCATACCACCGACGCCGCGGCGCTGTCAAAGGCTCCGTATCCGCCGAGGTAGAACCTGTCTGCCCCCTGCTTTATGAGGTCCTCCACGGCTCCCTCAAGCCACCGTATCACATCGTTGTCTACCGGGTAATCCCCATGTCCGCAGAAGGTCACTGTCACTGTGATCACCGCCAAATCTTAATAGTTCGCTCGTCGAAACGGGCATTTTGAAAACCATTGTAAGGCTATAATTTCCCGTTCCATTGTTGAAAAAGGCGTTTTATCTCCGTATAACAGGAGTATAAGGAGGAGTGAAAATGCTTATTTCAATCGACCATGGGAACAAACAGATAAAACTCCTGCGGAGCGAGCCCTTCGTATCCGGACTGCGGGAGAGCGAGGTGCGGCCATACGGGGCAGATATGCTGAAGTATATGGGAAAATACTATCAGGTATCCGACCAGCGTATCCCCTACCGGCGGGACAAGACCGAGGATGATCGTTTCTTCATTCTCTCCCTCTTTGCCATCGCCAATGAGATCAACGCCGTCGGTGCGTATTCTCCAGACATGATCCGCGTCCAATTGGCTGTCGGGCTTCCACCGGCCCATTACGGCTCCCAAAGCGAGTCGTTCACAAGGTACTTTACCGGGAGGGGCGTCGTAAGCTTCGTTTATCAGGACAGGCCCTACTCGGTCTGTATCGACGACGTTGCCTGCTATCCCCAGGCTTACGCGGCGGCCGTGTCCGTCCTCCCCTCTTTGACCTCTGTTCCGACGGCCCTGGTCGTGGATATTGGCGGGTATACCATGGACTATCTGCGGATCAGAAAAGGACGCGGCGACTTATCCCTCTGTGACTCTCTTGAGAGCGGCGTTATCATGCTATATAACAGGATCACGTCTCAGATCCGCGCGGCGAGAGATATTTTGCTCTCCGAGGAGGATATCGACGCGCTCCTGTCCGGCAAGCCGGCTCCCGGTCTTGAGGAAGTGGCGACAATTGCCGAAAAATGCGCGCGTGAATTTGTTTCCGATATTCTGAGCGCGCTGAGGGAACGACAGCTTGAGCTCCGGACGGCACCGGTCATATTCGTAGGCGGAGGCTCTATCCTTCTGAAAAGGTTTATTGAGGACTCCAACAAAGTAGCCAACCCCATATTTGTGGAAGATATCCGCGCCAACGTCAAAGGATATGAGACGCTATACAGGCTCTCCCACAGCAGGTGAACAGTATGAGCGATAAGAAAAAGCCGGGGCGCTTCACAATACAGTTCGACCTTAAGGACCCGCAGCAGAGAGCCGCCGCCTGTCTTCTGGAACAGCATGGGCGGCGTAAGGCGCAATTTATCACCAGCGCCGTTCTGAGCTATACGCACGACCCAAATCACCTGCCCGCCAGCGAGGACACTTTTGAGCAAAAAATCCTCTCCGTCATACGCAGTCACCCTGAGATCATACCGTCTCAAAGGGAAAACTGTCCCGCGCGTCCGGGCGCTTCGTCCTCAACACAGATTAATAGTCAATGGGATAGCATGGGGGATAGCGACACCTTCAGGGCTATCACGGAGACCCTCGCCGACTTCCAGAGAAGCCGGCCAACTATCTGACGGCGTCGCAAATTGTCGCCTCACAAATATCATAACTGCTCTATAATTATAAACTGCTATTTGTGACACGTCAATGACGTGTCACAAATTATTTAAGTTTTTCCTCCCTTTGGCTAAAATAAGCATAAATACCCAAAGGGTGGTGATACCTTGGAGGTAAAGTTTGACAACAGTCGGCGGATGGAGAATCTCTCTTATGCCATCGCGTACTACAGAAAGAAAAAGGGGTTCTCTCAGGAGCAGGCGGCTGAATTGCTTGGTATAAGCCGTCAGCACCTGTCCGCTATTGAGGCTCAGGGGATAAAGCGCGGCATTTCTCTGGAATTGCTGTTCAACATAGCGACAGTTCTTGAGATCGAGCCGTATATGCTCTTAAAGTTTAAACTGGAACCGTGATTTTGGGAGTGTCGACACTCTATAAAACAGTTGAATTACGCAATATATAGAAAATCCTTGTTGACATATACTATATATTGTGGTATATTAGCCTTGGTAGTTGATTACTTGTGCGTTCTCCGCTTAAGACGCGGAGCCAGGTCCCGGTGACTTGGGAACGGGGTGGCACCCGGATTGCACACGTTGTTAAGGTTGTACGCAAGTACCGGTCGGACGGGCTGCGCTCAGATGGGAGCAGTCTGCCCGGACCGGTATTTTTTATATATATCTATTTTTAGCCGAAAGGCAGAGAGGATGATGTCAATAGCGTGTATATCCACGAACCCATGTCCCGCTGTGTCAGGACACAGTCGGAGGAAACTCCGGCAAAATTAAGAGGCATGATACCGCATATCCCGGAAACGGAAGTGGGTATCATGCCTCTTTTTTTGTTTAAGAAAAAAGTAAAGGTGGCTCAAAAAAATGAAAGAAAGAAATCCCATTTGGAGCGGTGTAGGCGTGCTTGTAGGCGTGATAGTCGCGATACTCGCCATAGTGCGCGGCAGGTGGCAGTTCCCGTTGCTGGCCTTCGCGGTTGCCCTATGGGCGCTGTGGGTCGTGTATTCGCTCACCGTCCTCACGCGGAAAGGCAAAACCGGCTTTAAAAGGCGCGGCAAAAAATCCTCCGGCATTGACCGGGCCATGGCGGAGATGGTCCTCCGTCATGTCAACTATCGTATCACGGATCGGCTGAAGGCGGCCTACCCCAACGCGCGGTGGGAGTGGATGATGCGCGATCCGGCGTTGTTCGTCGTTCAAGGCGGGACGGGGCGTATCCGCGTTTACGGCGTCCCGGAATATGACTACGCCGACATTACGGTGGATCAGTGCGGCAAGCTTTCCTGCTCGTTTATCACCATGACTCCGGTAGACAGGCCGGCGGAACAGCCTCCAAACCGTCAGGAACAGGACCCCCAGGCGTGGTATGACGATCACGCCGAGAAAATTCTGGAGCAGCTGGTGTCCGATTTGGACTCAAGAGGTAATAACAGTCTGCTTTTGAAGGAGGACGGATCGGTGGTCGCTTGTTGCGATGGGAACGAGAGTGAAACGAGAAAAGGCATTTTGTCCCGTCTTCCGCCCAAAGACCATTGGGATGAGTTGGCCGAGCTCATAGAACAGGACGGCCTGACGGCTACGGTGCAGGACTCCTGTATCGCGGTCACGTGGTAAGAAAGAGAGGTGTAATTTTGAAAAAAGGAATGACAATTCAGGAGACGCTGACCGAGATCATGCGTCAGAGTGAGGCAAAGGCCGACTACATGGTGAACCTCGGCAACATGCACTTGGAGACCTGCGACGGCGTCCCCGCCCTGCGTCTCCTGGATGAAACCGGTCTTGACAGAGTTGAACCGCTGGACATCCTTCCTACCGCCCACAGGCAAATAGGCGAATTTCTGAACATCCCCCGAAAGTATTACGACAGGATGCTTCAGGAAAATATCGGCCTTCTTGCCGAGAACGTGAACAGTTGGCTTGGACGTTTGGAGGGTGAGCGCATGGTCAGGACCATCGACGGAAAGGCCTGTGCCTTTTTGAGCAACCGCTACCGGCGCATCGACAATCTGGATATCGCCCGCATCACACTACCAATTATCGAGAAGATGCCCGGCGCTATCTATGAGAGCTGTCAGATAACCGATGACGCCATGTACATCAAGGTAGTCAACCCCAGGCTCACAGCCGAGGTGGTACCCGGCGACGTGGTCCAGGCCGGCGTGGTAATCTCCAACAGTGAGACGGGCCAGGGCGCCGTGAGCATCCAGCCTTTGATCTTCCGTCTGGTCTGCACCAACGGCATGACGGTAAGCGAGGCCGGTACGCGCAGGAACCATATCGGCCGTGTGAACAGCAGCGATGAGAATTTCCTGCTGTATTCTCAGGAAACCATCGAGGCCGACGACCGGGCCTTTATTATGAAGGTCCATGACACGGTACGCGCCGCGGTCGACGAGGCTCAGTTTGCCAGAGTTCTGGACAAGCTGCGTGAGAGCAAGGACAAGAAGCTGAACACCGCGGACCTCCCCGGCGTAGTCAAGCTGGCAAGCTCCAGCATGGGCATAACGGACGCGGAGAGCGACGGCGTACTTCAGCGGCTCATTGAGGGCGCGGACTACTCCCTTTACGGCCTCGCCAACGCCGTCACACGCCACAGTCAGGACGTAGAAAGCTATGACCGCGCCTCCAAGTTGGAGGAGATCGGCTACCATGTCATCACCATGTCGCCGGAGCTTTTCCGGCACATCAACAATGTAACCCGCATGGCCGCGTGAGGGCCGTGCAGAGATAGAAATTATAAGGAGGATCAACCATGAATACTCAGGAAACAAATTTGATGCAGCGCACACCCTTCGTTCTGCCCGACCTTGATACGTCGACAAGCGACTCAGGCTTCACCAAGGAGGAGCTGGAGGGCGATATGAACGGCCTTCGGCTGAGCTTCCAGCGCGTGAAGATACCCAGCGGCGGCCAGATCCAATTCGAGCTTCCCGGCGACGACCCGGACAATCCGGACTATGCAAAGTTCCTGGACGGTGTCATCGTCTACAGCCACAACTCCAACGCTTACTGGCCTGACGGCAATGACTACGACGACAATACCCCTCCCGCCTGTCAGTCCACGGACGGCAATCTGGGCTACGGTACTCCCGGCGGTATCTGCGCCGACTGTCCCATGAACCGTTTCGGCAGTGACAGCAAGGGTACCGGCAAGGGCAAAGCCTGCAAAAACATGCGCGTGCTGTACCTGCTCCGCAGCGGGGACTATATGCCCATCATGCTCTCCCTCTCCCCCACCAGCATCAGGCCCTACGCCGATTTTGTCAACGCCGCGTTCATTTCCCGCCGCCGTGGCGTTTGCGGCAGTTTGATACGCATCGGTCTGAAGAAAAAGAACAACGGCAAGGACGACTACAGCGTGGCGACTTTCCAGAGGCTCTATGACTTCACCGGTGAGGAGCTGTCGCGGATCAGGGCCTACGCGAGCAATTTCAAAAAGCAGGTAGAGCTCATCCTTTCCCAGCGCACCGGGGATATAGCGGCGGAGTCCGGCAATGGCGTGGAGATGGAACGTCCAGCCAGAGTCATGCCTGATAACTCAGGCCATTTTGAGGTCGGTACTGTCAACGCGGATGTGGATGACCTTCCGTTGTGAACCGGCTTCAGCCCCTGACGGATGAACAGCGTCGTTTCGCGGCATCCAATCACGCTCTTATCTACTCCTTTCTCAATGAGCATGGTTTGGATGAGCGTGAATATTACGATATAGCCGCATTGGGGTTTGTATCCGCCGTAAGGCGGTATCTCTCGCGGCCGGAGCTGCGCCGTTATGCTTTTTCCACTGTCGCGTGGAGAGCCATGTGGCGCAGCATCGCGGTCTTTCAGAAGGCCGAAACCCGCAGGTTAAAAGCCGAACAGAGCTATTTTGAAGCTGCCCCGGCGGAAGACCCCATGGCGGAAATGGAGACCATGCTCATTTTTCACGATCTGGTCCGCGTTTCAGGCAAAGCTCAGCGAGAGTTAGCCACTTTGCGAATGCAGGGGTACTCTATCGCCGACGCGTCAAAAAAGCAGGGCCTTTCTCCCGGAAAAGCGAGAAGGCTTCTTAAAGATCTGTATCAAGATTATTTCCAATCAAATCAGAAAAAGGAGGCAATGACATGATAATCAAGGGCTACAAGACCCTGAGCGGTACGCTCATGAGCCCGTTGCGTATCGGCAACTGTGCCTATATCCGCCACGAAGCCGGATATACGCGAACATCCCGCGTGATCGCGATCAAAAGCGTGAGCCGTGAGGAGATACTTTTTGAAACGCAGAACACCAACTATCGGCTTGTGCCGGAACCGGTAAGCGAGGGCGCTGAAAGCCACAGTATTATGAGCTTGGCGGCATAATCGCTCCGGGAGCGCGCAAAGGGAACCTATTCCCTTGCGCGCTCCCCTTTTTTGGTTTAAGTCATAATTGCTGTATAGCAAAGGAGGCAAGCGTAATGTACGCGATTCAAAATATCAGAACGAAAAAATATCTGTTCGGCACAGCCTTCGGTTACGGTCCCGGCTCATGTAAGCAGCGTACCAGCTTTGAGATGATGGTCACTTACGACAGCCTCTATTCCGCGAAGGTGGACTTTTTGCACCGGCAATGCGGCAGGGATTACAGGATCGTCCGGCTCAAGTCACCTAAGGTTGAGCGCGTCATAAAATTTGACACGCCCTGCGGTTATGACACTGATGTGCGTGAGGAATGACCGAACGAGCGCAAAACGGAGGTAATGATATTGCAAAGTACAGACGTTGACGCACCGAAAGGCGTCGTATGGTATCACGACACGGCCTGTCACCGATGCGGTAAGATGCCGGTCAACTCCTGGGACAAGCGGGTATCACGGGCGCTGGGCTACAAACACATCCACTGCGAGGCGTGTATCGCCATAGAATACGACATCACGGTGGATGAGCTCAGAGCGACGATGCAGGAACACTACGGGCTTGTCCCCTGCTCCGGCCTATGAATGAGCTTACAAAAAAGCTCCTGGCGGAGGGTTGGACGCTGGAGCACTACCCGGATTATGTGTCCCCTGGGAAGTTTGACAACGGCCTTGAATACAAATGGGACTACATCTTGACGCTCGTGTGGCAGACCGGGTGCGGGCTTTTAGTAGACAGCCGCACAGTGGGCGGCGGGGACACGTCCTTCATGGGCGTCCAGTATTGCGCGGAAAACGGGAACCCTCTCCTGCGATGCCCATACGGGAACAAGAAATGCGAGCATATCCCGGATGGCTTCCCTCTGCCCCTGTGTCCATGTCACCTTTTCGACGGGCCGTATGACTACGGCTCCAGCGCCGAAAAGGTGGAGAATGACCGGCTCCGGGAGCGGCACAAACAGTACATGGAGATCACCGGCGGCCAGTATTGCGCCTGCGTTGTGGACAGCAACGGCTTTGAGGGTGGACGGCTGGAGGTCAAGTACGACGTTGACCAGTGTATACGCGTCAAGTGCAAAAATGAGTTCTGCTCCATCCGCAAAAAGCCCCGTGACCTGACGCCGGTGAATATCTTCTATGACATCCGCCGCACATGGATGACCCGGACGGGATTTCTGGAGGAAACGAAGGTGACCATTGAAAAGGGAGTAAAGGTATTCCCCAAGTCGGTGGCGCGGACGGACGCTGAAATCTGGCTGAAGGTCAAAAAGGCCGAGTACAATCCGCTGACAGATCAGACCATCATCAGACCTCACCTGACATCGGGGGACCGGCGTCAGGAGCACTTTTCGGACTACCACAGGAAGTGGCCGGGGTACGATTACTTCGAGTTTCACTACGAGGTGGAGAACATACGCATCGAAAAGCGTGAGACGCGGGATCTCCTTCAGGACCTGCGGGACGTTGAGGATGGCATCGAGGTCGTTCACGCTTCGGACCTTGAGAAAGCCGCGAAAGTCCAAAAGCGTGAGCGCCTCGCCAAAGCGAGGCAGGCCCGCGAGAAGAAAAAACGGCGGCAGGAGATGCTTTTGCCGTCCGCATGGGAATATGAACAGATTGATTTATTTACGAAAGGAGCGTTTGAAGCAAACCATGGCAAATCACAGTAAACTTATGACTCCCCTGTTTATAGATGGGATGTTCAATAAAGAAGGCCGCAGGATGTACGCGGTGTTTGAAAAGGAAATCACCGACGGCAACACAACATACGCGCTTTGGCGCAGCGCCGGAAAGCCGGATGTCGGGTATCCAAGAGCGGAGAACGACAAATATTATCTTTACGCGCATCTGAACGGCCGTCTTCTCCCCCTTTGCTTGACCGAATGGTCATTGATCGACCGGTGCGGATATGACGCCGCGGTAACAAATCTCTATGGCAGTAAGGAAGCGCGGCAGGAGCATTTCGACCTCCTGCGTCAGTCCGATGGCGGCTCCGGAATCGCCGCCGCCCTCGAAGCCGAGCGAGTCGAGATCGAGCGTTGCGGAAACGAGCCCGCGCGTCAGACAGCATATATCCGGAAACTGCTTGAAGGCCATGTTAGCGCCTATCTCTCCTCAAAGGAGGACGGTGGCAAGAGCTTCCCGGACTTCATCGGGGCTCTCGTTATGAACGAGTTGCCAAAATGCGTGGAGCTGTCCGCGGTTCACAAGTCCTTGCGCGCTAAGGAGCGCGAGGAGTTTGTGGCCCGTGAGGCGGCAAAAGCAAAGGAACACGCGGACAGTGTGAACAACGAGCTTGAGCAGACGGTTTTATCGACCCTGCAAATCATCAAAAGCGGCGGAGTCGTGGAAAACCAAAAGGTCGTCTACTACGAGACCCCAAACTGCGGTAAATCCTGCTCCCTCATCAACTTTTTGATGCGGCGCTACAACGTGGAGGTACCGCTCAGAACACAGGGGTGGATAGAGGGAATGCTCACAAAAGTAAAAGTCGAAAACGGCAGATGTCTGGGAACGTCGTTCCTCCGCTCAAAAAAGGGGCGTGGTTCACAATCATTCTACCGGTACATGGATGAGCTTATCAGCATCATTAACGGTAAGCCGTCGGAGGTAGAACAGTGATAAAGCGCAACCTCATAAAATCGGAGAATAATAACACGTACACAGTGACCATCGAAGAACATATATCCGGAGAATTTCACGTAACGGCCGGGGACGTGTTCCAGGCCTTGGAGCTTGCTGAGGAAAAGTACAGGCTGGGTGAATTTGTCGTCCTCCCCTCACCTCCCACAGCGCGGCTCATTATGGCCGAGAATGACGAGACCGGAGACGTAACCGAATGGAAGGAGTTTTGAATGGACGCCCATTATATAACCCCCGTGGTCGGTCAGGTATACGCAAACCGCAACGGCGGAGATTACCGATGTATCGTCGATACCTACTACTGCGACAGCCAAGGCAAGCCCAAAATGACCGCTCCTCAAGAGCATTGCGGCTTATTTGAACGGGTGTCAGACGGATGGAGGCTTTTCGCCCACGGTGTACTACAGTACGAGGACGGCACAGTCGAGTGGAATTACTCCACCAACGGTCATTACGCCGGCTGAAGGTCCGGTAAGCTCCGTAAAACCGGTATCATTGAAAGAGCCCGGAGGATACGCCTGCCAACGCAGGTATGTTCTCCGGGCGACCCTATATTAAGGAGAGTCAAAATGGATCTACTGAAAAAATTTGACGCGGTGACCATTTGCGCGTCTGCCCTCATTTCGGAGGCTGACCGTGAGTTCTGCCAAAAGGAGCAGGATCTTTACAGCGACGCCGTGGAGGGCTTCTACCAAATCGCATCTGTCTGGATGGACATGCGCGCCCATCAGAAATCCGCCCGTCTACTGGAAGATCGCGACGATTGTTGGAAGCAGAAGTACCTGGTCTCTCACTGGTGGGACGATATATCCATGCGTGACATGATGAACCATATCTTCTCGGTACACCGCAAATTTATATCCACCATCGTCACATATCTGAACAGCACGTACTTTCTATCCCTGGACAGCGCGGATCATATGAGGGGGCTCCTTCCAGAGCAGCCGCCTCCTGACTACGAAAATGACGAGGTGGACTGGTCCGCTTACCCGCCGTGTGTTCTGCAATACGAGGACATTATCAAGCATATCCTGAGGCAATTTAACGGCAGGACGTTCAAAGAGCAGGCCGTCTACGAGCTGTTGGACGGCTGTCACAAGGCGGTTTGGGACAGCCGGGAGCACAGCGCGAAGTTCGAGCAGAAAAAGAATACCGTAAAAATCCTGTATGACGCCTGCGGGTACGGCTACTACAACGGTTATGAGCAGTGGTATGTAGAGAGGGATATGAAATATGTTCTCAAGGGCCTTGCCCGCTTTGAGACGGATGCCCTCGGTACATATCCAAGCGGGATATACGCTCTCATATCGGACGATGTACGCCGTTGGTATGACCTGTGGGAGTTCCCGCAATGTAATAAATTTGACCGGATACGCCTGTTCAAGAACGGGCGCATGGACATCCGCTTTACCAGCGAGGAATACGCCCGGAAGTTTACGGACGAATACCTTTACATGGCGGAGTAAGGAGAAAATATGATTTATAAAGATTATGAGACACCTATCCCGCCCGAACGGCGTGAGGAGCTCAACGAAAAAATAATATACCTCATTGACAGCGGGCAGGCGGAAGCATACGGGATCACCAGGGAGGATATTTATAATGCCTACACCGGTATCGGCGGATTGCACGGTCTGAAGCGTGAGGATTTTGCCAACTACCATGAGTACAGCGAGCATAAGAAGCGGTTCGAGAACGGCCAGTTTTTCACGCCATCCCGAATATGTCAGCTTGTGATGACCTGTCTGCGCCCCGGAGAGCATGACCTTGTCGCGGACTTGACCTGCGGTATGGGGAATTTTTTCAACTACGCTCCGGCGATGTCAAATGTTTACGGCTGTGAGCTTGACGTAAACGCATGGAAGGTAGCAAGCTATCTCTACCCGGACGCCAATCTGGAGCAGTGCGACATCCGTACATATAAGCCGGAGGTCCGCTTCGACTATGTGGTAGGCAACCCGCCGTTCAATCTTCGCTGGTGGGTCGGCGACGGAGATGAGGTCGTTTCACAGTTATATTACTGCCGCAAAGCGGCGGAGCTTTTGAAGCCGCTGGGTATCATGGCTCTTGTCGTGCCCCGGTCATTCCTGGCGGACGATTTCTCCGACAAGGCCCAAATCCGCGCAATGGAACAGAACTTTAGATTTTTAGGGCAAGTCGGCCTCCCTGACAACGCTTTTGCCACCCTGGGAGTCAAGGACATGCCCACCAAACTTCAATTCTGGCAAAGACGCAGTGAGGAAGATAAAGGTTCCGAGTGGCGGTACAATACCGATCAATTTGACCTTCTCTCCCCCCGCTTTGACGTGGCAAAAACATCACAGCGCATTTATGATACGTTCCTCATGCTGCCCAAAGCTGATCTTGAAAAGAACAAATCCAGGGTGATGCTTGAGCTTGTCCGAAAGTACAGCGCGTCTCAAGGCTTTACATATGAGACGCAGAAGCTCCTATATCACATCAAGGCACACCCCGCGACCCGCAGTCAGTACTCCAGGTGCTGCGAGTACCTCCACCGCTTTTTCACTCAGGAAAAGCCGGAGGACATGGACTATAAGGAGTGGGACAAGACCAAGCTGACCGAGGCCAAGGTCCTGGCATACCTGCGCCGTGCCCTTCAGAAGCAAAACAAAAAGCCGGAGAGAGATGTTATCGCCCTTGTCAAACGCGACGATTGCTTCGTATATAAGGCGTACAGCGCCAAAGCGCGGCGGGAGCTGACCGGAGATATGCAGTCGCCTGTCCCGGTCTACCAGGCGGTTTTGGACAACGAGCCGGAGAAGTTTCCGGGCTTTGAGCGTCTACTGCGACGCAAGCATCGGGAGTATGAGTGTCAAAGTCAACCGTTCAACGATATGTCGGAGAACCCCGAAATCGGCCAATGGCTGAGTACCCTCAAGCTGTGGGACGCGGAAAACGAGGAATATATCTGTCTCAACGACATCCAGCGTCACGACATCAACCTGATGCTCCAAAAGCGGTACGGTATGCTCCAATGGGAACAGGGCAGCGGAAAAACACTTGCCGCTATCGCCATGGGGCTGTACAGGATGGAAAAGCAGGGTATTCACTCCACCTGGGTCGTCTCATCGGCCATCTCCATTCGCAACAACTGGGATGTCGTACTGCCAAATTACGGCCTTTCGTATGTGTTCCTTGAGCGCATTGAGGACCTAAAACGGATAAAACCGGGAGATTTTGTGCTGGTGACGCTCAACAAGCTCTGCATTCTCCGAAGGCAAATAAAGGATTGGATCAAGCGTCACGGCCAGAAGATAATGCTGGCGCTGGATGAGAGCGACGAAATATCCAACCCAACCTCCAAACGCGCCAAGAGTACCCTGTCCTGCTTCCGGCGGTGCAAAGTGAAGCTCCTGACCACCGGCACCAGCACACGTAACAACATTTCCGAGTTCGCGCCCCAGCTGGAGCTCCTGTACAACAACTCAGTCAACATGATCAGTTGGAGCCAGTACACCTATTATTACAGCAAGGAGGCCGACGAGATGGACTACGATATAAACCCTTATTATGGTCACCCCATCCCCGCTTACAAGAAGGGTTACTCGCTGTTTTCCTCATGCCATCTCCCGGAGAAACCTACGGTATTCGGCATTGGGGAGCGCACCCAGGACATCTATAACGCTGACACGCTCAATGACATTCTGGCCAAAACCGTCATTACCCGCACCTTTGAGGAGGTCACCGGGAAGGAGATACGCCGTATCCATCAGGTACCGCTGACCTTTACAGCCCAGGAGCGTGCCGTCTACGACATCGTGATGAAGAAATTTGAGGAGGTCCAGCGCACCTATTACGCGTCTACCGGCAACTCCCGCAAGGATGCCATGATGAAGCTCGTACAACAGATCACGCTGATGCTCAGGGTCGCGGCCGCGCCAAACACTCTCCGGGAGTATTCAGGTGAGACGCCGCTGAAAATCATGACGGCTGTGGAGATGGCGTCCCAATGGGATGACGAGATCGTCGCCATCGGCGTCCGCCATCAAAACGTACTGGACGCCTACGCCGCCGCGTTTCGGGAATACCTCCCCGACCGCCCGCTGTTCACGGTCACCGGCTCGACCAGGACCTTCGCCCAGCGCCGCGCCCTGCGCAAAACTCTGCGGGAAAGCGGCAACGGCATTTTACTCTGCACCCAACAGAGCCTTCCCTCCAGCGTGAACTTCGAATACGTCAACAAGATACTGATACCGGAGATGCACTACAACAACTCCGGAATGAGCCAATTCTACATGCGCTTCATCCGCTACACCTCAACTGAATATAAAGACATCTTCTTTCTCAATTACACCGGAAGTCTGGAGTCCAACCTTCTTCAAATGGTGCTGGCCAAGGAGAAGATCAACCTCTTTATGAAGGGGCAGGATACCGACCTCGATGAGATATACGAGAAGTTCGGTGTCGATTATAACATCCTCTCCCTCCTGATGCGCCGCGAGGCGGACGATGAAGGCCGCTTCCATATCCGCTGGGGTAAGCAGAAGATAGCGTAAGAAACAATGCGCAAACGACCTTCAAGGTGGCAGTCTTTCAGGCTGTCACCTTTTGTTGTACAAAAACGCCACTGTATAACGCAAGTAAGGCAATAAACAAAATTAGATATTATTTGTTCATAAAGCTAATCTATTACCCAAAAAGCAAATGGATTGATGTACATATAGTACAAATTGCGGTATATTATTTCAGAGAAAATTTGTGCACGATGGAGGAGGACAGAGTATGGAGCACTGGTGGACAGACTTTCCCTGGCGGATGATCCAGACGAATTTGCGTGAGATAGATATGGAGGATATAGACGCCGATAAATTTGCTCAGGATATTAAGGATTTTGGTGCCACAGCAGTAACAGTTAACGCGGCGGGTATCGTGGCAAGCTATGATACCGCACTGCCCTTTCACACGAAAAGCGAACATCTCAACGGCGACAGCCTTGGAAAGATCGTGGATGCCTGCCATCGGGCGGGGCTTCGTGTCATAGCCAGAACGGACTTTTCAAAAATACGCTATCCCCTATACGAGCAGCATCCTGACTGGGCCTTCAAAACGGCAAAGGGCGACATTTTCAACTGCAATGGGGACGTACAGGTGTGCCCCAGCGGCTGGTATGCCTCCGAGAGCGTCCGGGAGATATTGCGGGAGCTTTTTAAACGCTTTGATTTCGATGGTATTTTCTTCAACATGAGCGGAGCCTTCGTCACCGGTTATGACGGGACCTATTACGGACCGTGCATGTGCGACCGTTGCCGGGAGCTCTATAAGAAAGCCACCGGCTTAGACGCACCGTCCGGAAATCCGCGCGATCCGGCCTTTATGCGCTATGTAGGGTTTCAGACAAAGCTCATCGGCGAAAACCGCAAAAAACAGTATGAGCTTATCAAAAGCATCGCTCCCGAAGCAGCCGTAAACGGTTTCGACTATCGGCGGAGTGAGTGCAACACAGATATTGGCCATGGAGCATGGGTCTACGGCGCCTCAGCCAATGCCCGGGCCGGTGGGCGGCAGCAGATAATCGATAATGCCGGAACGGATTTTATATCCTTCCGTTATCGCCATACCAGCGTCTCCCCTGCCCTCGCTGAACTGAGGCAATGGCAAAGTCTGGCAAACGGCGGTGGCCTTAGCTATTTCATCATGGGCAGGCTCGATAATCACCGTGATACTTCCTGCTTTGAGCCAGTGAAAAAAGTCTTTGACTTCCACAGAAGAAACGAGGATGTCTACAAAGGACTTGTCTCAGCCGCACAGGTATTATTAGCCCGCGGCGGTGCCATGGGCCGGAATGAGCCGGAAGCGGACGGCTGGGTCGAGGTCCTGACGAAGGCCCATATACCGTTTGATGAAGTTAAGGCCGGTGTGCTGACGGCGGAGCTTGTAAAGGGCAAAAAAGTCCTCATACTTTGCGATGTCAAGAACCTCTCCCCTGCTCAGGCAAAGCTTATAGACGGCTTTGCTGAGAGCGGCGGTACGGTCATCGCCACCGGCGGCACAGGCATCCAAGAAAAAAACGGGGAGTCGCTTTTGCGGTGCCTTGGTATACAAACCGCGATCGAGCACCGGCGTGGGCTCATGTCCTCGGTGGTTGAGGTCGCCGAGGAGGAGGCCAAACTGTTCCCGCGCAGTATCAAGGCTCCGTATATCGCCTTGGGCGGAGATTTTTGGGTCTCGGAGTTTGAGGATGATACGCGGCGGTATCTGCGTCTCGTACCGGAGCAGCCCTACGGTCCGCCGGAGCGGTGCTTCCCCACCGAGTTTTCAGATATTCCCGGTGTGACTGTCCGGCCTTACGGCGAAGGGCAAGGGATAACGATTCCATGGCTCATCGGCAGTTTTTATTACAGTGAGGGCTGGGAGAACACACAAAACCTCATGGAGGACATTCTCTTTGAGCTGAGCGGCTTGCCTGATCTCGCGCCTGGGCTCTCGCCGATGGTAGAGCTTACCCTCGCCAGCAAGGGAACAGCCCTCGTCTGCCAGCTTGTGAACACCTCCGGCTGCTTCGCGAACCGGTTTTTCCCGCCGTTGCCCGTGAGGGATATATGTATTGAGTTGCCGAAGATGCAAGCGGGGCGTGTCTACGCGCTCAACGGCGGCCAGGTGACAGCTGACAGCACCGGGGACCGACTTGTTTTGACTCTGGATGAGCTTCGTGAATATGAGGCCATTGTTATTGAGGCGTAAAGCGGTGGGTAGCATGGAGTATAGATACGCACCGGAGCTTCCAAAGCCTGGAGCGTTAAAGAATGTGGATTTTGCCAATCCCGCTCTTGCGCCCGTAATTCGTATGCTCGCCGGTAATATGCGCCGCGCTGCACGGGGGTGGACAGCGCCGGATGGCCTGCGTTTTCGTGTTTTCGGTACGGAACCGGAATGCTTCGTTGTGGAGCCGGACACGGGAGAAAAGCTTCCGGGAATGGTTTTCTGTCACGGCGGAGGGTTCTTCCTGCCTCTACAGACCTCCGCGTTAGAGCTGGCAGCGGTATATGCAAGTCAACTGAATATCCGGGTCTTTTTACCGGAGTACCGCATCCTCCCGGAGCACCCCGCACCCTCGGCGCTTTTTGACTGCGCGGCTGTTTGGGAACACGTTACTGCTTTGCCGGAGGTCGATCCTCTGAGATGCCTTCTCTACGGCGAGAGTGCGGGCGGCGCTCTCGCCGCGGGGCTGGCCATGCTCCTTCGGGACGGAGGCAAGACCACGCCTGCGGGGCAGGCGCTCATCTATCCGACACTGGACGACCGGTCGGAAGAATACCAATCGGTATCGGCCTATCCGGACGCCGTATGGACTCCCCGCTCCAACGAGTATATGTGGAGAACTTATTTGGGAGGGCATCCACAGGAGCTGGAGCGATACCTTATCCCCGCACGGAATGTGGAGCTTTCGGACCTTCCGAGGGCATATGTGGAGCCGCAGGGCATCGACATACTCCGTGACGAAGGTATTCGATATGCCGAGAGGCTGAAAGCGGCCGGAGTCGACACTATATTGAACGTCATTGAGGGCTCCTATCACGGCTTTGATTCGGACATCGGCAATCCTTTTGTCCGTCGTGTACTGGAGCGACGTTTGGAAGTTTTTTCAACTCTTTTGAAGTAAAAGGAGAGAACGCCATGACCATTGAACAGCAAGTGAACGCGGCCAATGAACAGGTAATGGAGGTATTGACGCGCGCCCGGCCCGTCTGGACGGATGTCCGTCCGGCCCTGGAGGTCATCCCCGGCATGACAAAAACCACCGTTTTGGTTCCGGGGCCCCCGTTGCCGGTGGAGAAGCTCACAACACCCATACGCACCGCCGTCTGCGGCGCCCTCATACATGAGGGGCTGGCGAGGACAAAGGAGGAAGCCTGGGAGCTGGTTCTTTCCGGCAAAGCCTCCGTTGAACCGGCACAAAATCACAACTGTGGCAACGCCGCCTCAATGGTGGTCTCCGCAAGTATGCCGGTCATTGTGGCGGAGGACAAAGTCTACGGGGGCCACGGCTACGCCCCGATACACCCCGGTCCCAATCCCAAATGCCTTCGCTGGGGGTTTTACGACGAAGATGTTGAGCGTGATCTTGTCTGGTTCCGGGACCACTTCGGACCGGGACTGGGCGAAGCGGTGAGGCACGCCGGAGGTATTGACCTCATAACCGTCCTTTCCAAAACAGCGGGCATGGGCGACGAAAATCACAACCGTCAGCCGGCGGCATCCATGTGCCTCGCTTTGCAGGTGATCCCGCATATGCTGGGCCTTTCGGACCCGGACCGGGATAAGATGATCGAGATGATGGCGATTAATGACCGTTTCTTCCTCCATCCCATGATGGCCGGAGTGGAAAGTATAACCGAGTCCATGAAGAAAATCCCCAATTCCACGGTCCTGGCTGGTATGGCCGGCAATGGCGTAGATTTTGGCATCCAGCTCGCCGGGACAGGCAACCGCTGGTACACCACAACTGCCCCGGTAATCAAGGGAACGTTCCTGAATCCCTCCTACACGGAGGCGGACCTTTTGGGGTATCTTGGTGACAGTTGCGTCACCGAGGTATACGGGCTCGGCGGTATGTCCGCAATCGCGGGACCGGCCTATATGCGTATGACCGGCTCAAATATCTCCGAGGCCAGAAGCCGCACGGAGAAAGCAAGAGCGGTTTCCTTGGGCGAACACACTTTCGCTCCCGTCCCTTGGGACGACTTCCGGGGCTTCCCGGTTGGGCTTGACGCCAGGAAGATCGTGGGCTATAACATCTTGCCAATCAGTCACGGAGGATCAGCCCTCAAAAAAGGCGGTCAGGGCGGCGCAGGGGCGGCGGAGTTGCCGCTGGAGTGCTTTAAAGAAGCCCTTCGTGGGATATACCGCGAGATAACCGGCCACGATGCGGTGGAGAGGTGATAATATGGAAATTTTTACTAAGATAGAACATGGAAGATACATAGACTCCCTGGAGACGCTTCTGGCCTCTACCGTTCTCAACGAGCAACCGGGGGTGGAGATTGGCTACGCCGGTATGGCGACCCAGGCCTTTAAGGACATTCTTGCGGACATCGGCCTTCTCACCGACGATATTTCCGCCTCGGATGGGAACGCTTTCGTCATAGCCGCAAAGGCCGCGACACAGGCGGTCTTTGACTCGGCGGTCCTGGAGGTCGAAAAGAGTCTCGCTCCTGAGGAGGGAAATGAGGAGATCGCGCAGGCAGCTTATCCCACGGTCAAGGCTGCGGCGGAGAGTTGCCCGAAAGCCAATCTTTGCTCTGTGGCCGTTCCCGGAGAGTATGCCCTTTCCGAGGTCAGGAAGGCCCTGAACGCCGGTCTGCACTGTGTAGTGTTCAGCAACAACGTGCCCCTTTCCGACGAGCGAAAAATGAAAGAGCTTGCTTGGGAAAAGGGGCTTTTGTGCATGGGCCCGGACTGCGGCGTGGCTAACATCAACGGTGCGGCGCTGGTATTGGCCAGCATCAATAACCGTGGTCCCTTCGGCATTTGCGGCGCGTCCGGGGTGGGCATCCAGCATGTGGCGGCAATTTTGCACGAGGCCGGTACAGGCGTATCCCAGACCATCGGGACCGGCGGCAATGATCTCAAAAATGAGGTCGGAGGTCTTATGATGCTCATGGGAATCGACGCCTTGGAGGCCGACCCTGAGACGAAATATATTGCCCTCATCGCCCGCCGCATCGGCGATCAGGTGGAAAATCCGGTTTTGGAACGTATTTCAAAATGCAAAAAACCTGTTGTGGCAATGTTTATGAGTTGTGATCGCGAGACGGTAGAAAAGGCCGGGGCAATTTGGGCCTCGGATCTTGACGACTGCGCCGTAAAATGCCTTTCGCTTATCGGAAAGGAATACAGGCTCGATACGGACGAAGAAATCTCCCACCGGGCAGCGGATGCCGCGAAGCTTCTTGCTCCCTGCCAGAAGTATGTGCGTGGCGCTTTCAGCGGAGGGACCTTCATGGACGAAGCCATGCGGGCGCTGATCCCCATGGTGGGTGATGTTTACTCAAATCTGCCTCTGAAGCCGGAATGGAAGCTGGCCGATTCATCCGTAAGCAGCAAAAACGCCTGTGTGGACTACGGCGAGGAGGAATTTACGAAAGGCCGTCCCCATCCGGCCATCGATCCGGGCGTGCGCCGCCCGGCCATCTTGCGGGAAGCGGCTGACTCTGAGACAGCCGTCATCCTCCTGGATTTTATTCTGACGCCTCCGGGTCACATGGACCCGGTAGGATATGTGCTGGACGACATCAGGACGGCAAACGAGCAGGCCCACGCGCAGGGGCGGCACATAGTTTTTGTGGCGTCGGTACTTGGTACGGACGCGGACTTCCAAAATGTCAGCGTTCAGCGCCAAAAGCTCCGGGATGCCGGAGTGCTGGTGTGCAAGTCGAACCATCAGGCGGCGAGGCTTGCCGGAGAGATCATACGGCAGAAGAAGGAGATGGACGCGAATGAACTGTGACAATATCCTAAAACTGTTCCAATCGGAATTGGTAGTCGTTAACGTAGGTCCGAAGCTCTTTGCCGAGGCGCTGGAGAAGCAAGGCTACAAAACCCTCCAGGTGGAGTGGAAGCCTGTTGCCGGCGGCGACCGTGAGATGCAGGAGATACTTGAGGTCCTTGGCGGGCTTGACTGAGAAAGGCGGTTCCCATGCGTTTCCATTATTGCCCCGACTGCGGCGCGCCTTTGGACACACGCATTTTGGGCGACGAGGGTGAGGTCCCCTGGTGTTCCATCTGCCAAAAGCCACTGTTCGATATGTTCTCCACCTGTGTCATTGCCCTGGTCGTGAACAACAATGGCGATGCGGCGATATTGCGTCAAGGATACATCTCTGGAAAATACGGAAATCTTGTTTCCGGCTATATGAAGCCCGGAGAGGCCGCCGAGGAGTGCGTCCGGCGCGAGATCACCGAGGAGCTGGGCATTACCGTCACCGGCCTTGAGATCGTCGGCACCTGGTGGATGGAAAAGAAAGGCCTTTTAATGATAGGCTTTTTTGCCCGCACTGATGATACCGAATTTCACCTCTCAGATGAGGTGGATTCCGTCCGATGGGTCCCCGTTGAGGACGCGCTTTATGAAGTCCACCCGGAGGGGAGCGTCTCCTACGCGTTGGTGCGTAAATATCTTGACAGGCTTGAAAATATCATGTTTACGGAGAATTTAATATGAAAATACTTGTTTGCAACGCCGGGAGTACATCGCTCAAATTCAAGCTCTACGATATGCCTGAGTGTACCCTTCTGGCTACCGGCAAGGTGGAACGGGTAGGTAGTCTCTACGACGCCGTTTTCGGCTTTATGAATTGCCTTACCGGTTACAATATCGAGCAGGATGGGCAGAGCATCCCGGACTATCGCACCGGCATAGAGCGATTTCTTGCATGTCTCACCTCCGGAGAAGGCGCCGTTCTTGAAAAAATCACGCAGATAGAGCGTGTGGGCTACAAATCCGTCCTGTCAAAGGACCACTACGGCATCCATGAGATCGACGAGGGCGTCCTAACGGGAATGCGGGACTTCCTTCCGCTTGCTCCCGTTCACAACAGCGCGTATCTCGGCGCCATTGAAACAATGATGGGCGTCCTGCCAAAAGCAAGGCACGTCGGAGTATTTGAGACAGCCTTCCATAAGGACATTCCCATGGAGCGGCGTATCTATGGCGTCCCTTACGAATGGTATGAAAAATACGGTGTGGCTCGGATGGGTTATCACGGGGCATCCCACGGGTATATTGCGGATGTGCTGAACACGGAGAAAAAAGAGTACGCCGCCATCTCCTGCCATTTGGGCGGGAGCGCCTCTGTCTGCGCTATCCTGAATGGCAGAAGCGTGGACACCAGCTTCGGTATGTCACTTGAGACTGGCCTTATCCACGCAAACCGCGTTGGGGACATGGACCCCACTATGGTGTACTATCTTGAAAAAGCCGGCCTTTCTCGGGAAGATGTACTGACCGGTTGCCAGAAGAACGGCGGCCTCAAGGGCATTTCCGGCATCAGCGGCGATCTCAGGTACGTCCAGGAGGCCGCCGAAGCCGGGAACGAGCGGGCAAAGCTGGCAATCGACGTATTTGTCAATGGCATAGTCCATTACATCGGCGCTTTTTATCTGGACCTTGGACGGCTCGATTATCTCGTGTTCACCGCCGGGATAGGCGAGCACTCGGCTCTTGTCCGCCGCCTCGTCTGCGAAAAGCTCATGCCCTTGGGCGTGATGCTTGACAGGGAGAAGAACGACGCTCTCCACGGCGAGGGCACGATCTCATTACCAGACTCCCAAGTATGCGTCAGGGTCATACCTACCAACGAGGAGCTTGGCATCGCCAGGAGAACATATGAAATGGTCTTTGACAACTGAATGTTACCGACGGCAAATAGCAGTTTAAAGCTTTATTTCCAAATAAATTTAAGGAGAGTAGCGTTATGTCAGAAAAATCGCAAACGAAGCGTGGATTTCTGGAAAATGCTTTTCAAAACAGCTTCTGGAATACACGCATCACCTCCGCTAACGTAGGCAAGAAGGAGCTCTGGCTCGGCTATGTGGCAGGACCTTTTGGCGCAATGCTCTTACAGTCCATTGTCAACAGCTATTTCAACCAGTACCTCACCGACGTGCTTGGCTTCACGTCGAGCATGGGAATGTGGATAGCCAGCTTCATGGTCCTCTTCCCTCTTTTTTCAAAGATCCTGGACGCTGTTACGAACGTCCTGATGGCCAAGGTGCTTGATAAAACCACCTGCCGTCAAGGCAAGCTCCGGCCGTGGATGATCCTGAGCTTACCTATAATGGTAGTCAGCCTTTTGATGTTGTTCTGGATTCCGTTCAGCAAACCCACTTCCATGGCCATTTGGATAGTCATCGCGTATAACCTCTTTTACTCAGTTGGCTACACAATGTGGTATATGTCCTACGAGCTGACAGCGGCGCTGTCTACCAGAAATTTTCAGCAACGCAAGAGCAACTCGATGGCGGGGCAAATCACAAAGAACATAGGCACCGGTCTCATCTCTATACTCTTTCCCACGATCCTCACTGCCATAAGCGGCATTGTTGGCAACACCCGCGACGGGTATCTTGTCTGCATGGTGGTCATGTGCTGTATAGCCATTCCCTTGACCTTTGTCCAGTATTTCTATACACGGGAACGTATCACCGAAGAACGCCGCAACCAGTATGGTGTCCAGGCTGAAACAGCCCGGACGACTGTTAAGGAGGCATCCTTCCTCACTCAGTTCAAGGCCTGCATAAAGGATAAGTACTGGATCATGCTCATCATAATGATCCTTGTGTATCAGGTCCTCAACGCTATGCGCGGCGTGGCCCAGGTCTATTACAGCGGTTGGGTGGTCAACGGAAACGCTTACGGAGAGTATGCCTCTATCCAAGCCAAGTTTACCATGATTTCCATGGCGCCCATGGGGCCCGGACTTATCCTTCTGCTTCCACTGTTTAAAAAATTCGGCAGAACGCGTGTCATTGTAGTCGGCTCGCTTTTTGCCTCCATTGGTGCTTTAGCCGCCTTTGTCAGCGCGGGTAACACCGCCGCCATATACGGCGGGACCGCCTTTTACTCCATAGGAGCTATGGCTCTCATTTATTCCATGCTCACCTTTGTAGGCGACTCCATCGACCATGTTGAGTATTCCCAAGGCATCCGCGTGGAGGGACTTACGGCGGCCGTAGTTGGCTTTGCGGAAATGTTCTCGAAGGGAATTGGTCAAGCCCTTTTCAATCTTGGCCTGAATATTGCCAAATACACCCAGCCAGAGGCAATCGGCTCATTTATCAACGAGAAGGGCGAGGAGATACTTCTCTATGCTGACCAGACCGCCGCCGCAACCAACTGGATCAACTTTTCTTATCAGGGCGCAAATATGCTCACGGGAATACTGTTCTTTATCCTGTTTGCGTTCTTCTTCAAGATAGAGCGGGATATGCCTACCGTACAAAGAACGCTGGAGGAGAAAAAACGCGCCGAGTGCGAGGCTCAGGGCATCGAGTACATACCCCAATCGGTGCTTGAAAAGCAGGAACGCGCCAAGCAGGCTCAGGAGGCCGAAGAAAACAGAGTTCGCGAGCTTCGTGAGAAATGTGAAAAGAACGGTCTTAACTTCGAGGCGGAAAATCAAAAGGTGCTTGCAAAGCGCGCCGAAAAGCAGGCGAAAAAGGATTTAAAAAAAGCCCGCCGTGAAAAGAAGGACGCTAAGAAAGCCATAAAGGAAAACAAGGCAAGCAGAAAGTGATTATCGTTATAATATAAAAGAAATATAAATGCCGTGTGGCCATTAAACATGTAGCCGCACGGCATTTAATATTATTCATTCCTCACCATAAAAAGGTCTCCTTCCGCTCAAGCTTCAAAAGGGCCTCGGTGAAAAAATAATCGCCGTAGACGATGGGGAAATTGTGCCGCTTATCGTGGTATGCCGCGGAGCAGTGGGTCAGGAGGTTGTCTTTGTTCAAAGCAAGGTCACAGCGGTTTTCCAAAAGCGCCGTCAAAAGCCGCTCCGCCGCCTCAGAGTACCGCTCCTCCCCTGTCGCCCGCTCCAGCTCGATGAGCCCACAGGCGGCGCAGGCGGCGGCGATGTCGTCCTCATATGGGCACTCGGCGTCCTGCATAAAGTCCACCGGTATAAGTCCGCTCTCCGGCATATGGGCGATGAAAAAGTCCGCGATCCTCCCTGCGGTGTCCAGATACTCCCGGTTTTTCGTGTGGAGGTAGCTCAGCGTAAAGCCGTAGATGCCCCAGGCCTGTCCCCGCGTCCAGGCCGAGCCCGGACCCATCCCCTGTCCGCCCAGCTTGTCTGCGACCTTCCCCGTCTCCGGGTCAAAGACGACTATGTGCTCGCAGGAGCCGTCCGGGCGTACAAAGTGCTCCATGGCCGTGTGGGCGTGGGCCTCGGCAATAAAGCGGCAGCGTGGGTCCCGCGTCAGCTCCGACGCCTTGTAGAGCAGCGGCAAATTCATCATGCAGTCGATGATGGCAAGGCCGGCGTTCCTCCCGTCCCCGCCGTCGTTCCATGCCCGGATATACCGGCCCGCCAGGTTGAAACGCCCCGCCAGGTTGTCAGCGGCCAGCAGTAGCCTGTTGCGGCTGTCAGGATTCCCCGTCAACGTCAAATTGGCCCCCGATGTGAGGAGCCACTTAAACCCGCTGTCGTGGTCCATCCCTCCCGCGTCCATCAGATTTCGGTCAAGCTTTTCCTCTATCTCCACGGCTATTTTACGCAAAAGCTCATTTTCCCGATACCCGTATAGCTGCCAGAGCATCCCCGCCCAGAAGCCGTTGGTCCACCATGAGATATTCTTCTCCGTCATGTCGTCAAAGCGGCCGTTCTCGTCAGTTGTGTAGGGTATCTTATGGGCGTTTCTCGCCGCCACGGCAATGGTCTTTTCGTATATTTTTTCAAGGAGGATATTCAAATCGCTCATTTTTCTTCCCTCATATTCGCTCTTTTGCCGTATGCGCCTCAAGAAAACCAAGTACCGTCGCGGCGGCGATCCCCACGGCGTCACCTGTAAACCCGTGCCCCGCGCCGGATATAACGGTAAGCTCCGCCCGGTCCTCCCCATAAGCCGTGACAGCTTCGTCTATATAGCCTCTTTTCACCAGGGTATCCCTGTCGCCGTAAACGATACAGACATCGCCCTTATATCCCGATATGACCTTGAATGGATCCAGAGCCTGAACAGAGCCTATGTACTTCTCCCCTATTGAGTACCCCATCAACGGTGTCTCCCGCGCCGGAGCGCCGCGCCAGTCATCCGGAATATTAAAGGCGGGGAAATACATCGCGACGGCTGTGATACGGTCTTTTACATCGCCCTCGGCGGCGGTGAGGCCGCTGACAAAGCCTCCCTGACTTCCGCCAAAAAGGAACACCTGCCCGTCAACACACTCCAATACCGTCATATCCGCTATCACCGCTTTCAGGTCCTCCACCATTGTAAAAGGGGTGTACTCATCGGCCGTTCTGCCGACGCTTTTCCCGTTTGCCTGCGCTCCGCAGAAATCGAAGGCGTAGCAGACGTATCCGTTTTTGGAAAAGAGCTCACATTCTGCGGGAAAATCGCTGTAATGGCCGTTAAACCCGTGGCTCAGGATCACCGCAGGGTATCTGCCCTTCTTCTCCGGGGCATAGAGTTCACCATACAGTGATATTTTCCTTCCCTGACTATCGGTGTAATTTATCGTGTGCTCCTTCTTCACAGTCCGAAATACCGTTTGACGGCAGGTCGCGACTTCCATTATGATAACCTCCTTTATTCTCCGCGTGGACCGCTCAGAAATCCAATATCTCCGCCTCGTTCCGTCGGCCGCAGTTCGATCTTGACGTAATGGAGGACGCGCAAAAGCTCAATGTCATCGCCTCGCATCACTCTTACGTCCTTGTCAAATACCATGGTCACGGGCCTTGCCGCGCCGTATGGCTCCCACTTCGGCATATCGGATGCCGAGGGCGACCCGTTTCTCGCAAAATCCGTCCAAGCCGAGCACATCATACCCTGAAGCGGCTCTGTGATACCCGGTATATAAGCCGGTTCAATGTAATCGGCGTTATGAAACACATAAGGTATCTCGGCGTTATGCCACGCAAGCGTACCGCCGTAAAGCGGAAATTCCAAGTTGAATATGTAGTTATAGGTCGGCGCGCAGCCGTTGACGGCTCGAATACTGGCGTATTCCAGCGCCCCGGCGCGGAACATGGTATCCATAAAAAGAATATCCGCAATGTTTTTTTCAGGATAAGCCCTTTCAAAAGCCGGGATGGCCGACGCGCTTGCGCCTCCCAGTTTTTCCGCGACCAGTCGCTGCCGCTTTACAGGGTCCCAGCTGTTCTTCCTTCCATCATCCAACGTAAAATTATAGTTATGCGAAAACTCCCCGAAAACACTGCCAACCATGACCGGTATCTTCTTCGCGTGATCTCGGATCGGGTTTTCAAAGATATTCCCAAGATAGTACCTGCCGTCATTGACCGGTCCAAAGCGTGACCATACGCTACGGTCCAGCTCCCGGATCGCCTCCGCGAGCCGATAATATGGCATTGCCTCAAGCCTATCGAGCTCATCTCCGGCAATATCCAGTTGCTTTAAAAGCCGCCCCGTAAAAGTCCGGGACTCCTCCGGCGTTGCCTCCCCAAATTTTCTCGTGACGCCGCTCTGGATGATCGCGCGGTGAAACAGCCCGTCGGCGGACGGCATCTGCATCAGGGCGGCCACCTTTCCTCCGCCGCCGGACTGGCCGAAGATCGTTACATTGTCCGGATCTCCCCCAAACGCGGCTATGTTTTCGTGTATCCATGTAAGCGCCGCCACAATATCGGCAAGTCCCGCGTTTCCGGAATTGATGTATTCAGGCCCATAAGCAGAAAGGTCCAGATGACCCAGCACGTTGAGCCGGTGGTTAAGCGTCACCGCCACAATTTTTCCGAATCGGCAAAGGTTCTCCCCGTCATACGCGAAATGCTCCACGCCAGAGCCGGTCGCGAACCCGCCTCCGTGCAACCACACCATAACCGGCATTTTTGACTTAGGGTCAAGGCTCCCGGTCCATATATTCAGGTACTGGCAGTTTTCGTTCTGCGGGTAGAAATAGTGCGGGACCGTATATTGGTCGTGGGGGATCGGCGTCGTAAGCTCCGGACAGACATGACCGTAAACTGTGGCCTCCCGGACACCGGTCCACGGCTCCGGCGGCTCAGGCATATGAAAACGTCTCGCCTTCGCGTACCGTATACCCCTGAATATAAATGTCCCTTCAGACAGAACGCCCCTCAGTCTCCCCTGCCGGGTGTCCACCTCGGCGACGCCATGATCGCAGATGACCTGATCAACCAGTTTACGAACAAACATATTTTAACCTCATTCAATAAATAAGTCTACACTTTTCTCATTTAATTTATCAAAGCTGAATATGACGTTCACCTTTCCGGTACCGGTCGCTTGAATGAGCGCCAGAAGCCGCCCGGACATGGCCTTCCTTTGCGGCAATGAGTACAGGCTCAAATCGGTGAGGTCCCCGCTGTCCATTCCTACAAGCCTCGCCGGGCCCTGTATCCGGCAACACACCGTGGGCTCGGCGTCCGGGACCTGATTTCCCTGCTCATCATTGAAGCCTAAGTCGATGTGGACAAGCTCTCCGACGTGTATATGGCTTCTGTCAGCCACCGCCTCAATGACTGTCGCCTCTCCGGTGGTCTTGACCTCCGCGGCAGCCACGAGCTTCCCGTCCCGGTATCCCTCCGCCCGGAGCGTCCCCGGCTCGTAGGGGACATCCCACACAAGGTGGAGATCGTTTGTGGTCCGAAATCTGCCAAATCCCTCGTTCCACGCGTTTACGGCGCCTTGCCTTGGGCACTCAAATCCTTTTGTCCCTACAAGCCGGTCATTTAAATACAGGCTCACCTTGTCGCAGTTTGTATAGCAGACCACCTGCTTGAAGGTCCCCTCCTGCCCCGGCCAGTTCCAATGGGGCAGAAGGTGTAATGTGATCTCGTCCCTGTTCCAAATGGATTTAAAATAGTAATATGAGTCCTTTGGAAATCCCGCCGTGTCAATAACCCCGCAGGGCGCGCCACGGGAAGGCCACCTTGTTTCGCCCAGATAGTCGACGCCCGTCCAAAGGTAGTCCCCGGCCACGAAGTCGTGACTTGCAGTGTAGCGCCACAGCGCCTCATGGTGTAAGGTGGCGTCAGCGTAACGGCCAAAAAAGCCCTGTCCTGAGTAATTGCCGCGCGTTCCGCCAACGGACGGGTTCTCAGAGCCGAGGATGCGCCTTTTGGGGTGGTCGTGCCTGTCCTCATCGTAAAAGGTCTCAGCGCGTTTGCCCCACCGTCCGGCATAATTGTATCCCACAACATCAAGGGCATCCATGTAATCATCAAGAGTCCTGCTGTTTTCGGGAGCTCCTATATTATCGCAGGCCGCGGTGACCATTCGTGAGCCGTCCTCCCTGTGACATATATCACGTAGATAACGGGCGATCTTCCCACCGTCAAGGGAGGATTGCTCAGGTATCTCGTTGCCTATGCTCCAAAGGATAACACTGGGATGGTTGAAATCCCGGCGTATTACGGAAACCGTCTCTGACTCAGAATATTTGTGGAAAAACTGACTTGGCCCATACGCAAATGACTGGGAATAGAAATTCTCCGTCTTGTTTTTGGTGAGCATCCACTCGTCGAATATCTCATCCATAACGAGAAATCCAAGCTCATCGCACATATCTAAAAACTGGGGGTCCGGCGGATTATGGGCGCATCTGATGCCGTTACAGCCCATATCCCGCAACAGCGTCAGCCTCCTTCGCCATATCTCCGGATACCCCACCGCGCCCGTAATGCCGCAGTCGTGGTGAAGGCACATGCCCTTTATTTTGACCTGCTCGCCGTTCAGCAGAAATCCCCTGTCGCAATCAAATACCGCGGTCCTTAACCCAACACGGTTTGTTACCTCGTCCACCGGCTCTCCGTCAACCAAAACGGTACTGACAAGCGTGTACAAATAGGGGTCCGTATCTGTCCACAGGTGAGGGGCGTTCACCTCCGGACGTGTCATACAGTCGGCAGTATCCTTAGGTTCCAGCCAAAGCAGGGTGCCGGATGCGGATACTTCCCTGTTCTCCCGGTCAAACAGCTTATGAAGGACCTCGGCGCGTACAGGCTTGTCCCCGTCGTTTCTTATTTGGGTGCGTATCTGCAGAGCCGCGGTATTTCGCGTTGGATAAATGCCGTTTGTACTGCAACGTACTCCCCATGGTTCTATGTGGACAGCGTCCACGCGTGTCAATGTGACACGGCGATATATCCCGGACCCACTGTACCACCTGCTGTTCGGCTGATGGGAGTTGTCCACCCGCACGGCCACAACATTCTGTCCGAAAACCAGCTCATCGGTGAGGTCGACTGTGAAGGAGCTGTATCCGTAGCCGTGCCAGCCTACCTTTTTACCGTTACAGTAGACCGTGGCGTCCATGTAAACACCGTCGAACTTGAGGCTGACACGCTCGTTTGTCCCAATATCTGTGAGATCAAACCGTTTTCTGTACCAGCCGATCCCCGCCGTGGCAAAGCCCCCGCCGCCCCCGGTGGGCGCGTCCCGGCACGGTGCAAATTCTGTGCTCCAATCATGCGGCAGTGTCACCGGACACCATGAGCTGTCATCAAATCCGGTCCCGGCGCAATTGCCCTCACGATCCAATCCAAAAAGCCATCCTGAGTTGAAGTCAGACTCTGTCCTCATAACTACTGTTCACTCCTTCGGTTACTGAAAAGCGGACAGCCGACAAATTGTCGGTTGCCCGCGACCGCTTGAAAATTATTAAATTACAACGTTTTCTTATTTATGGCTCTCGCAGAAGGCCTCGTACTGAGTCCGGCACTCCTCCATAATGGCATCGATGCCGGCGTCCTTCAAACGCTGGACCATCTCATTGTACTTAAGCTCGGTATCGTCTCCGAAAAGGCCCAGATTGAAGCTCTGCTCATACTCGCCCACGATACCGTCTATGACCGCAAGCTCGGCCTCCACGTTGGTCTTGTCGAAGGTGAAGGTGGAAGCGATGGGCGCGTACTCCTTGGGCTCGCAAATCTCGGCGAACTTGTTCTGACGCGGGTCGGGGTTATAGGAGGAGGGGCTGTTCTTTCCGGTGATGCCCCATGCCCAGACACCCCAGTTGTAGTTGGCGGCGTCGGGGCCGTCCTTCCTGTACCCGTCCTCGGTCATGATGTAGTGGGTGCCCTCGATACCGCCGACCACGAGATTGTTGACCTCGTCAAAGCCCTTCAGCACGTCCATGACAAGGGCGGCGCGCTCAGGGAGCTTGCTCTTGGCGGTGATGGCCACGGTGTCGTCGGCGTAGCTGCCGCGCTGAGCCTTGGCGTCGGGAGTCACATCGAACACATCGTATGTACCCACGCCGGCATTCTCCATGTCCTGACCGGCTGTAGGAGCGGAGGCGTTCCATATGAGGCTTGCGACCTTGCCGCTCTTGAAGTTATCAACGGCATCGGTGGTGTCGTTGATGCGGTCGGGTGACCAGACGCCGGCCTTGGCCATCTCGGCCATCTCCTTGTAGAGCTGCAGGGTGTCGTCGCTGATGAACTTATAGAACACGTCCTTGTCCCAATCGGGCAGGTCCTCGTTCCCATGAGTATAATACATGAAAGCGTAGCCGGACGCAAGAGGCTCTGCCCCGACATTCTGCCACCAAAGGTGATCTGCAAACTCCGCAGTGCCGCGCTGGCCGTTGGCGTAGATGCCGTTGGCCCGCTCGTTCTCCGCCAGGGTGATAAGGGCATTCTTCATGGAATCCCAACTGTTGATCTCAAAGTCGCCGTACTTGTCCAGAAGGTCCGTGCGGACGACGAACACGTTGTAGTTGTTGAAGGTGGCGTTGTTCTTGGGGATGGTGTATATCTTACCTGCCACGGAGACCTGCTCCCAGCTTATAGGCGCCTGTATGGGGTAGCTGTACGGCATATACTTCTGCAGGAACTCAGGAGTCAGCTCCTTGAAGCCGCCGTTGGCGACCTCGGAGGAGTAATTGCACCAGGATGAGGTATACATCAGGTCCACCTGGTCGCCCTCGGGAGTGAGGAGCAGCGAATACTTATCGCCCATCTCGCCCCAACTCAGGAACTTGACCTCCAACGTGGTGTTGATCCAGGGCTCCATGTACTGCTTGTTGACGATCTCCATGACCTTGTCCATATCGGTGGGCTTCTCGCCGATGGCGTACATCACGACCGTCTCACGCTTGGAAAGGTCAAAGCCCTTATCCCTGTAGGGGCTGTCCTCGGAGAGGCCGTTGTTGCCGCCGGGGTTGTCATCTCCAGCCACGATGCCACCGCCGCCGTCATCATTCTGCTTTTTGCTGTTGTCGCAGGCGGCAAGGCTCATGACCATTATAAGGACAAGCGTGAGAGCCGCCAGCTTCTTCCAAAGTGACTTTTTCATATCTTCCTCCTAAATAATTATTTTTACCTCAGCCCTTTACGGAGCCGATGGTTATGCCCTTGACAAAGAATTTCTGCAGGAATGGGTATAGCGCGACTATGGGACCTATGGCCACGACCGTCATAGCCAGCTTCATACTTTCTGACGGTACTGAGGCCACCGTTCTCCCTTGCTCCTGGGCTATCTTTGTAATGAACTCGGCGCTCCTCAGCATGTTCTGGAGGGTGTACTGGAGGTTATACTTGGTGTCATCACTTATGAACAGCATGCAGTTATACCAGTCGTTCCAATAGCCCAGCGCGGTGAATAGAGCCAGCGTGGCGATCATCGGCTTGCACAGCGGCATCATGATCTGGAAGTATATCCTCAGGTCCCCCGCCCCGTCGATTTTCGCCGATTCAACAAGCTCATTCGGTATCCCCTTCATAAAGCTCTTAGCGATTATCATATTCCACACCGAGAACAGCCCCGGTATGATGAGCGCGTAGAGGTGGTTCTTGAAATTAAGATACTGGGTGCACAGCAGGTAGTAAGGGACAAGACCGCCGCTGAACAGTGTCGTAAAGAAGAAGTAGAAGGATATTCCGTTTCTCCAGGGAAAGCTGGGGCGGGAAAGCACATAACCCGTCATCGTCACAAGAAGTATTGACAGGACCGTACCAACTACCGTGACGAAGGTGGTCACCGCGTAGGCGTTCAGTATTTTCTCCGGCGACCTGAAGATCGTGGCATAGCCCTCAAGCGAGAAGTTTTCCGGCCGGAGTATAAGGCTGTAGCCGTGGGTCAGTATCCATTTCTCGCTCGTGAACGACCCGGTGAGGACAAGAATAAAGGGTATCACGCACGCGAGGGCGAAGATGGTCACGATGGTGTAGCCCATCACGTTGAAGGCCTTTGTGTCCCATGAAGTCTTGATCCTCGTTCGTGAGGAATGAAGCTTACTCATGTTCATTCACCTCCATCAATAGAGCGCGTAATCGGGGTCTACCTTCTTCACCACGAAGTTTACTATGTTGATGGTGATGAAGCAGAGTACCGACTGATAGAGACCGGCCGCGGCTGACCAGCCCATATTCGAGGTCGACATCATGGTGCGGTAAATGTATGTATCGAGCACGTCCGAGGAAGCCATCAGGTGCTGTCCTTTGACCAGCTGATAGAACATTCCAAAATCGCCGCGGAAGATGCCGCCGATGGAGAGAAGGGTCATTATGATGATCGTCGGCTTTAAGCTGGGCAATGTAACGTACCATATCCTCTGCCAGATATTCGCCCCGTCGATCTTCGCCGCCTCGTTTATCTCCGGGCTTATTCCCACGATCGCCGCGAGATACACGACGCTTCCGTATCCGGCGCCCTTCCAAATCTTCAGCAGCACCATGACTATCGGCCACTTGCTGGCGTTCTCGTAAGCGTAAATGCTGACGCTCTCAAGGCCGAGCTTATTCAGGACCTGGTTCAGAACGCCGTGGTCGCCGAAGATGTTGAGCATGATGGTCGCCACCACGACCCAGGAGATGAAGTGCGGCAAAAACATCAGGGACTGAGATATCTTCTTGAACTTCAGATGAAGCATCTCGTTGAGTATGACCGCAAGTCCCACCTGGAAAATCGTACCGGTGATGATGAACACGATGTTGTATAAAAGCGTGTTCCTGGTCAGTGTCCACAGCTTCTTGGACATAAGCAGATACCGGAAGTTGTCAAAGCCGTTCCACTCACTGCCGAAGATACCCTTCATATAATCGTACTTCTTAAAGGCGATTATCACGCCCGGCATGGGTATATAGCAGAAAATGAAGCACATGGTCACCGGGATGACGAGCATCCAGAGCATCGTCCGGTTCTTTTTGACATTTCTGAGAAGCGTCTGCCCTCGCGGAGCTTTTGTCAGCTGTGTCTGCTGCTTATTTCTCATTCTCATTTGGTCCGCTTATCCTCCTTTGATTTAACGTGGTATTATTTTTTTGTCCCTTCCCATGGAACGTAATTTATCTTCTCGGCTCATTGACCCCCTCCTCACGAGTTGGCGCTGAAATCTTGAGTTCATTATATTTCCCAAAAAATCCAAAGGCAAACATTATTTGATTTAAGCAGAAAAGCTTGTGGCCGATGCACATTTCTTGTTAAATTTGCACACACCGCACGGCGTTTTCTTGTAATTAGTCGATCTTTGAATTATAATGGAAAAAACAAAGGACATGGTGGTGGACCTATGAAAACAGCGCATCTTGTCAATTGCCTCAGGGACATCGTTATGAACGCCGAGACGCCGGCTCAGGTATGCCGGCCTGAGGACGGTATACGGTTTATGTCTCCTCCGCCAAACGCCCCGGTGCCGGGGATCGTATTTGCCGGAACGCTGTCCGAGTGGCGGATGCTCTGCGAAAATAACTTTGTCTATCCGCAGTGTACATACCTTGTCTGCACCAACGGGGAGGCCTCCCTGCCGGTGCCACCAGAAAACAGCGAATGTAATATCCTGATCCTCAATGCCTCTGTTAAAACTACTCTGCACAAGCTGACCGGACTTCTGATGAGAAAATCTGTTTTTTCCGATACCGAGCAGTCCGCTCTGTATACGGATTTCTGGCACTCCGTCATGGACGGGGCCCTTGAGGGGCGAGAGCAGGTGACGCAATCTTTGCGGCAACTGCCATATCCAATGCACGCCCATGTCGCCTGTATCGTCGTCACCTCAGACACACCTGACCTGGACCCACTTCAAATACAGGATGTACAGTCGGCCCTGCGGAGCTTCTTCCCGGAAACCAATCTGTTCCGCTACAACAAGGAATGGATCGTACTTTACTCTCAGGAAAAGGACACCTCCGTAGAATTGGACATCTCCTATCCCGATTTTTCCCGGATGCTTGACCGCTACAATCTTTGCGCGGGCATCAGCTACGCCTGCCAGCTTCCTGAGCGTTACCGCACCATGTACCTCACCGCCTCCGCCTCCGTTAAGCTTGGAAAGACGTTGAAAATGGAGCCGTATTTAAAACGGATATACAGCTATTACCAATACAATCCCTATTATCTAATCCGTTTGGCCGCGCAAAAATTTAAGGAGATACATAACACCGACAATATCGTCTATCTTGCCCATCCCGACGTGATTCGGCTTTACTATTACGATCTTGAAAATAAGAACACCCTTTTGGATGTGCTTGAGGCATATCTGACAAACGCGCAGAACCTGACTCTAACCGCCAAAGCTCTATATATGCACCGCAATACGGTATCCAATAAGCTGAATAAAATCGAGGAGGTATTGGGTCACAAGCCCTTCGACGAAAAGGATCATTTTCTTATTTTGCTGTCCTGCATGATCGTGAAATATCTTCGCTCCCGCAAGGAGATAACCGAATTTTTCCCGCTGTAATATCACGAAGGAGGAGTTTTGTATGCGTATAGTCATAAACCCCAACCGCTCCGTGGGGACCATAAACCCCAATATATACGGGCATTTCGCGGAGCACCTGGGAAGGTGTATTTACGAGGGCCTCTGGGTGGGCGAAAATTCCCCCATACCAAATGAAAACGGCCTTCGGTCCGACGTGGTGGGGGCCCTCAAGAGGCTCAATATCCCCGTCCTGCGCTGGCCGGGAGGGTGCTTTGCCGACACCTACCACTGGCGGGACGGCGTGGGGCCGGTCTCTGGGCGCAAGACCATCGTCAACACAAACTGGGGCGGGGTCACCGAGGACAACCGATTCGGGACGCACGAGTTTATGGAGCTCTGCCGCCAGCTTGGCTGTGAGGCGTACTTCTCCGGCAACGTGGGCTCCGGCACGGTTCAGGAGTTTTCCGACTGGGTGGAGTACTGCAACATGCCGGGCGTGTCGCCCATGGCGGACCTCAGGCGGGCAAACGGGCGCCAGGAGCCCTTCAACGTGAAATACTGGGGCATCGGCAACGAGGCCTGGGGCTGCGGCGGGAACATGAGGCCGGAGTATTACGCGGACCTTTGTATGCGGTACTCCACTTACCTTCGCGTATATGACTGGGATCACATGATATACAAAATTGCCTCCGGCGCAAATGTCGATGATTACGAGTGGACGCGAAAGGTCGCCCAGATCGCCGGAAAAACGATCGACGCTGTTTCTCTCCATTACTACACGTTGCCCAATGACGATTGGCAGCATAAGGGCTCCGCCACAGCCTTCACCAGGGAGGAGTATTATTCTACTCTGGCAAAAACACTTCGCATGAAGGAGCTCATCACCGAACACGGAAGAATACTTCGCAGTGTGGAGCCAAAAGGCCGCCGTCTTGGCCTTGTAGTCGACGAATGGGGCACGTGGTACGACGTGGAGCCGGGGACGAATCCGGGCTTTTTGTATCAGCAAAACGCCATGCGCGACGCCCTTGTGGCGGCATTGAACCTGAATATATTCAACAATCATTGCGATACCGTTGTGATGGCCAATATCGCACAGACGGTGAACGTCCTGCAGGCCATGGCGCTGACAGAAGGTTCAAAGATGCTCCTGACACCCACCTATCACGTTTTTGACATGTACAAACGCCATCAGGGGGCGAGGCAGGTGGAGTCCTACGCCGAGACAAAGCTTATCTCCCACGGCGATTGGAGTGTGCCGGATATACACGTCTCCGCCAGCGAGGATAGTAACGGGAAGCTGCTTCTAACCGTGGTAAATCTCAGCGACGAGGCTTCCGCGCCTCTGGAGGTACTGTCTGACGCCATTGGCGCAAGAGCCACCGTCGCGGGTACGCTCCTCACCGGCAGGACCGACGCCTTCAACGCCTTTGACCGACCCGATGCCGTGAAGCCCGTGAGCATGAGCTCCGTCCGGGTAGAGAGTGGTCGCTTCACCGCCGCCCTGCCCCCCTGCTCTGTCGCGGCATTCGAGATCGACTGCGGATAAGGGGTGATCATTGAAATGTGGAACATATTAAATCCGAATAATTTTCTTGGCAGGACATTGATATGGATCGCCGATATGGTCATCCTGAATTTTCTTTACATACTCTTTTGCCTGCCTGTGATTACAGCAGGCGCCGCCACCTCAGCTCTCTATTACGCCACCGTCCGCATGGCCGACGGCACCTTCAATCAGCCTCTGAAGGATTTTTGGAATGGCTTCAAGGATAATTTCCGCGCCGTAACTCCAATTTGGGCCGTCGCGCTTATTTATGGCGTTTTTTTGGGTTACCTTATACTGATGAACCGCTTAGGCGCATGGGGCGGCGAGCCGGTCACCTGGATATACATCGTTCTCGGAGCGATCGCCGCGCTACTGATCCTTTTTTGCGACTGGGTATTCGCTCTCCAGATGCGTTTTGAGAATCCCCGCCGTGTGCTATTGAAAAACGCCGTTTTGTTCACTGTGAGGTACCTGCCCTCGCTGCTCATACTTGAGGCGGTCTGCATAACCTTCCAGCTCCTTATCCTGTCGGATATGCCCTACTGGATCGTGCTTCTGCTGTGCGGCTTCTCCCTTCCGGCTTATCTCAAGGGCCGTTATTTCTCAAGGAACTTCAACAAGCTCATCTCCGTTCTCGCCCCCGACTCCCTTCCTCCAAAAATCGAGGAAGAAGACGAGGAATAATCGGGCTTCCCACTGTCAGCTAACGGTATCGTGTAAATATCCCCCATGTAGTTTTAAGTGAGAAATTACATGGGGGATATTTATATATTCGTGGAGCTGACATACAGCCGAATAAATCTACTGCCCCGCCGTTCCCTGTTTTTGGAGCCGGTCTTACTCTACCGCCATACGGAAATATATAAAGAGGCCATGCGCGCATCGGAATACGCGCATGGCCTCATAAAAAGGGGGAGTCGTTAGCTGTTGGAAAGATTATTTCTGGAGAGTGAGTGTGGTGTCCACATCTCCAACCGTGGTTCCCGCGACCTTGAGCTGAACGGTCACCGTACCGGTACCGTCAACAGAGGAGTCCACGGGGTCGAGACCATCAAAGGCGAAGTGGAAGGTGTAACCCTCAAGCTCATAAGTACCGGCGGTAAGATCCATGGAGTTTCCGGCGACACTCATTGTGGCGGCGCAGGTGTTGTCAGAATTGAGGTTCAATACCACTTCCGCGTCAACACCGTAGGACTCAATGTGATAGGTTCCGGTGAAGGTGTAGGCAATTTCCGGCTCGTTCTTCTGAAGGGTGAGCGTTGTGTCCACATCACCGACCTGAGTTCCCGCGACCTTGAGCTGTACAGTCATTGTACCGGTGCTGTCCACTGAGGAGTCCACAGGGTCAAGGCCAGTAAAGGCGAAGTGGAAGGTATAGCCGTCCAGCTCATACGCGCCGGAGGCAAGCTCCATGGAGCTTCCGGCCACGCTCATGGTGGCAACGCAGGTATTGTCGGAATAGAGGTTCAAAACCACGTCAGCATCAACGCCGTAGGACTCAATATGCTGAGTCCCGGTGAAGGTATAGGCCACTTCGGGAACACTGCTTGCGCTGCTCATGGCAATGGCCTCGCCGCCGTCAGGCGTGTAGGTGCAGGTGAGCTTATCTGCGGAAACGGAGACCGTGGCGCCGGCGTCCATGCTATCGTCAGGTGTAAGCGTGAAATCAAGGCCGCCGTCGGCGTTCTTCTCCACGGTCCAGGTGCCCTCTATCATAGCGCCCACAAGGTCGGTGTAGGTCTTGTTGTGATTTATCTGGAGGGTGGAGGTAGCCTCGTCGTCGGCGACAAAGCTCAGGAACGGGACGCCCAGCTCCCCTTCATAGGCGGTGGGCTTGGAATTTTCCGTATCGTGGAGGTAATAGACCGTACCGGAGCCGGAGGCATATATGGGATCTCCCTCATCCATGGTGTTATAGAGGATGTCGCCGTCGTAGCCAACCTTGCCAAGCTCGTTGCCGTCCCAGTCAAAGAAGGTCACGGTGTAGGGGGCTGTACCGGGGGTAGGCTCGGCGTTCGGGTCTTCTTTGGTGGCTCGGTCAGGGAAGCAGGCGTAGTCGCAAGGAACTTCCTCTACTGTGTATGTACCGGCGATAAGCGTGCGGTTGTTATTGAGGCCCGCGCAGAATACCGCGCCAAGGACCGGGTCGGGCTCATAGAAGTGGAAATAGTGTACAAATTCGCCGTATCCCTCAGCGGTGAAGGCGTGGTAGTAATATCCCTCGGTGATCATCTTTAGCGGATCGGTTGAGGGAGCGGGCGGCTCTGTCCCGTCCGTTTCGGTGTCGCTGGGTTTGTTATCTTCGGGCTTAGTGCCGCTGGGTTCGGAGCCGTCGGTCTCGGCCGGGTCATTGTTCCCGCCACAGGCCGCAAGACTCAGACAAAGTGCGAGAATGAGAAGCAAGCAAATTAGTCCGCGCTTTTTCATGTTTTTTCCTCCTTAAAATTTAATGTGCATTCTTTTGTACGAGGCTCAAAAATGCCCCCAAGGTGTCTATATTGTAACCCATACTTACATTTTGTGTAGTACGGCGGTTAGATGTTTTGTTCATTCTTTCGCTTGCTTTTACAAAAAAGACAATTTTTTTGTTGATTGCGCTGAAAGTAAACGTCGCTAATGACCATATGCCGGCGCAAACTGACGGCTTGCCGTGGTGTCCGTGGAGCGGATATAATAATAAGGACGGTTATGGACAGGGAGGCGGCAATAGTATGGATAAAGAGGCCAGAACAAGGATATTTGACGAAAGTTCCGCTTTGGGGCTTCTCGTCAAGCTCAGCGTTCCAACAGTGATCACCACCATGATAATGCTGGTGTACAACCTGGCGGACATCTTTTTCATCGGGCAGACTCACGACGGACTTCAGGTCACGGCGGTGTCACTGTGTTCTCCGGTCTTTTCTCTCCTGTCCGGCGTTGGGATGCTCTTTGGCAACGGCGGTTGCATCCGATGCTCTACCCTGCTGGGAGAGAGAAAATTTGAGGACGTCCGACGCGTCAGCGCCTTTTGTGTGTGGGGTTCAGTGGTGACCGGCGTGATCCTGTCTGTAGGGATGCTCCTTTTCAGGGACGGGCTCATGCAACTGCTGGGTGCCTCTGCTGATACCTGGGAGCACACGCGGGGGTATCTCACCGTAATGCTTCTGGGTGTGCCGCTGATGCTGTTCACGCAGGCCATGTCCAGCCTCCTCCGGGCGGACGGAGAGGTCCGCTCACCTATGTATGGCAACATCATCGGTTCCGTCACGAATATAGCCCTGGACCCGGTATTCATTTTGTGGTTCCATTGGGGCGTCCAGGGCGCGGCCTTCGCCACGGTCATCGCCAACGCCATAAACTGTATGTGGCTCGTAGGGATACTCCGTCGCAAAAGAGATGTGTTCTCGGCGGATCCACGGCTCATCACGACAAAATGGAGCTTCACCGGCGCGGTATTGCTTTTGGGAGTGCCTATGATGGTAAGCACCCTCCTTTCCAGCTTCTCCGGAGTCCTGACGAACCGCTTCCTCGGCGGCGCTGATGACCTGCTTATCGCCGCGAACGGTGTCTCCTCAAAGCTCCGTATGATCGTGACGATGCTGGTCATGGGGATATGCATGGGAGTACAACCGGCCATCTCCTATTTCCACGGGGCAAAAAACCACGAAAAGCTCCGTGGGATCATCCGTGTCACCGCCGTCACCACCACAGTGATCGGTTTTATATTATCCATAGTCTTCTATGTCTTCCGGGACGGCGTGATAGCGGCCTTCATCGACGATAGCTCAGTGGTGGCCTACGGAAGTCAGATGATTTTGGGTACCATGATAAGCGGTCCTGTTCAAGGCATCTATCAGCTTTGTACCTCTTACCTCCAGGCCACAGGCAGCGTGGGGCTCTCCACACTTCTGGCTACCGCCCGTCAGGCCGTACATATTCCGCTATTGGTGGCGGGAAATATTTGGTTTGGCTTTATCGGTGTTGTCTATTCCTCCTCCATCGCGACCTTTATCTGCGTGGGACTTGGGATATGGCTCTGCGCTCTACACGCAAAACGTATTCGCCGAAATGAGAACATAAATTTATCCAATTGATGTACAGCATCGCAATTAAACATATTGCCTATAAATTCAACAAGGTATAAAATAAGTATATAAAAAAAGATAATGACAGGAGGCTCAAACTATGAATATCGTCATCATGGAATCTTTGGGCGTCCCAGCCAATGAACTGGACGCGCTCAAGGCGCCCTTTGAGGCCCAGGGCCATGTGTTCCGTGAGTATCCCCGGACTGCGGACGTCTCTACGCTGATCGATGAGGCAAAGGACACCGACGTGATGATTCTGGCCAATATGCCCATGCCGGCCCAGGTGCTCGACGCCTGCATGAAGTTAAAATTCGTAGACATCGCCTTTACCGGCGTAGACCACGTTGCCATGAACTCTTTGAAAGCCCGTGGCATCGCCGCCAGCAACGCCTCAGGTTATTCAAACGAGGCCGTGGCGGAGCTTAGCGTCGCTCTCGCCTTGGGTCTCCTGCGTAATATTCCAAAGGTCGAGGCCCGCTGCCGCAAGGGCGGGACGAAGGACGGCCTTGTGGGGTGTGAGCTCCGCGGCAAGACCGTGGGCATCGTTGGCCTTGGCAAAATCGGCCGCCGTGCCGCTGAGCTCTATCACGCCTTTGGTTGCGAGATAGTCGCCACCAGCCGCTCTACACATTCCGATTGTCCGGAATATGTTAAGGAGGTATCGCTGGAGGAGCTTCTGCGGCACTCGGACGTGGTATCGCTCCACTGCCCTCTCAACGACTCCACTCGCGGTTTAATCGGGAAAGAGGCACTGGCGCTGATGAAGCCAACAGCGGTGCTTCTCAATTTGGCCCGTGGGCCTGTTGTGAACTCTGCGGACCTGGCCGAGGCTCTGAACTCCGGCGTCATAGCCGGGGCCGGCGTTGATGTATTTGATGTCGAGCCTCCCCTTCCCAACACTGAGCCGCTCCTTCGCGCGAAGAACTGTATCCTGACCCCTCACGTGGCCTTTGCGACAAAGGAATCCATGAGTCTTCGCGCCGGTATCGTCTTTGAGAACCTTCGCGCGTGGATGGACGGAGCGCAAATCAACATTGTCTGATTTTTCATTTTTCCCTCCTGAAGCACAGGCCGGCTCCTGCAAGGACCGGCTTGTGCGATTTTAAGACATTCGGGGTGTTATTCATGGATCAAAATTCCAACCTGCGTCGTGACGCTCAAGCAATTATTACCGGGGCTATCGCCGCTGTCAGGCCGGACGCCGCTGTCAGAAGGGCCCTTCATGGGCACAGTTTTTCAGGTAAGGTCATTCTGGTGGCGGTAGGTAAAGCGGCATGGTCCATGGCGAGAGCCGCCCATGATGTACTGGGTGAGCTCATTGATGCCGGCATCGTAATTACAAAATACGGTCACGTCATGGGGCCGATAGGCGACCTCGAACTTGTCGAGGCAGGCCACCCGGTGCCGGACGATAATTCCTTTTCCGGGACCACGCGGGCGTTGGAGCTTGTCCGTGGCCTGACGTCGGAGGACACGGTTATTTTCCTTCTCTCCGGCGGTGGCAGCGCCCTGTTTGAGCTCCCCCTCCTACCGGCGGAGGAGTTGCAGGACATCACGAATATGCTCCTTTCCTGCGGCGCCGGCATCACAGAAATAAACACTGTCCGCAAGCGCCTTTCGGCGGTGAAGGGCGGCCGCTTCGCTCTGTCGTGCGCCCCGGCGAGGGTATACTCAGTCATTCTCAGTGACATCATCGGTGATCCTCTTGACATGATCGCTTCCGGCCCCACCGTTCCGGACAGAAGCACCTGCGCCGACGCCCTGGCTGTGGTAAACAAATATGGCCTCACGCTTTCTCAGGGCGCCATGGAGCTTTTGAACCGTGAAACACCCAATGAGCTTTGTGATGTGGAGAACGTCGTCACCGGAAGCGTCAGCGAGCTTTGCGAAGCGGCGTCGCGGGAGTGCTCCTCGTTGGGCTATGAGCCGACGGTCTTAACTGACAGGCTTTGCTGTCAGGCACGGGAGGCAGGGAGCTTTCTGGGAAGCGTTGCGCGCACTCATGCCGGGATGGGACGAAAGCTTGCGTTCATAGCGGGAGGAGAAACTGTTGTAAAGCTCACCGGCAGCGGCCTTGGCGGGAGGAATCAGGAGCTGGCCCTTGCCGCCGCTGAGGAAATAGATGGCTTCAACTGCGCCGTATTCAGCGTCGGCAGTGACGGAACTGACGGTCCCACGGATGCCGCCGGAGGCTATGTTGACGGCGCTACTCTGTCCGCTCTCAAAGCGGCGGCACTGGATGTCCACACGGTGTTGGCGGACAACGATGCCTATCACGCTCTTAAAGCGGTCAACGGTCTTATTATCACAGGTCCCACCGGGACAAACGTCAATGACGTGGCTGTAGTACTCGTGAGCGGATAAGACATCACGGAGAAGTTGTTTTAGTATCTCACAAATTGCGCAGGGAGAAAAGCGATGACAAGTCTTCACAAAATCAGAATACGTGATGTCCGGAAAAAGGATCCGCACGGGTAAGCTGTGCGGGTCCTTTGTGGTTGAGCCTATTTATCAACGCCTTGAAATCCATGCCCGATTGTGTTAGATTATTCGTATCTCTCGGCACCGTGGAAGATGAGGCTGTGGTACTGGTGACTTGCACCGGTTGCGGTATCTTCCCGGAGGAACAAACCATTTTTTAGAGAATCCTATCTGAGTAAAACTCCCATACCGCATTGGGAGCCGGTATTGGACTTGTGCTTGTTTGGTGCGTTATTGACGTTATGCGGGCAGTTCTTCCATTGGAGGCACGGTTGGTCAGAGTGGAACATCTTCCGTAAAAATCAGGAGGTCAGCAGATGAAGAAGCTGAAGGAAATACTCAAAACTGTATTCTGTCCCCCGCCGATGATAGCTCTTTTTGCTGTTATTTTTGGCTTTGGATTCGTGCTCTGCGTGACCGTATTTGACATAGATGATCCTGAATTGAAATTCTCCTCATACATTTTTCCTCCTACGCGTTGCTTGTGTCCGTCGCGGGACTTCCGCATTTAAAAGGGCTGTACGGAAACGCAAAACGGTATTTCACCGGCCACCCGCTTGTGCGCAGGTTTCGATCCTCGTCAATAGTAAAACGGTATTTGACAGATTTTCGCTTCCGTGCCGGGGTCTTCCTTGGAATTAATTTTTTTATAAATCTCCTGTATATAGTCATAAAGCTTATATCCGGCATCTATTACAAATCCGCCTGGTTTATCTCGCTGGCGGTGTATTATATCCTGCTCGCCCTGGTACGCCTCATGCTACTTCACCGTATGAACACACGGGATGAGACGATGGAGCTTCGCCGGTACAGACTATGCGGGATCATGTTACTTCTTATGAACCAGGCGCTTGTGGGTATCGTTGTCTTCATGGTCCATCAGAACAGGGGCTTTAACTATCCGGGCGCGCTGATTTACGCAATGGCGTTCTATTCCTTCTTCGCGGTCATTCAGGCAACGATCAATGTGACAAAATCCCGCAGGCACGAAAGTCCGGTATTCTCCGCGGCGAAAGCGATCGATTTTGTCGCCGCGCTGGTTTCTCTCCTATCCCTGACCACGGCAATGCTTGCGCGCTTTGGCGGCGACGACGACCCGATGTTTCGTCAGGTCATAACCACATCGGAAGGCGGTGTCATTTGTGTAATAATAATACTCATAGCTATTTACATGATCGTCAGAGCTAACCGGGAGCTTAAAAGGATCACCCGGAAAACGTAGAAAACGAAGACAGACATCCCGAAAACTTGTGACCCAAAAAAACGGTAAATATCGTAAACCAGGGAACAAATCATATGGAGGGGAGAACTTTGTGTCAAAAGGACAGCCTGGCCACCTTTCTTGATGCTCTTTCGGACTGCTTTGGCCTTTGGAGCAGCCGGTTTGATGAAAGCTTCAATATGCTTACCTCCAACTCCATCATTCCGAATCTGCACCGAAAGCTACTGCTGACACCGGAGCGGATCGCGTTTATTGAAGGTCATACCGGCAAAGGTGCCGCACCTCTTATCGTCGGAGCGAAGATAGGAATACTGTGGTCCATCGTTACAGGGCAGAGCGACGGGCGGCGGGAGCTTTATGTACTGGGGCCTATCCTCACTCAGCCGGTCACCTGGAGCATGGCTGAGAAGCTCATAGAGCCTTATAACCTCTCCTTTTTCAACAAGCGCGGACTTATTGACTGCGTTATGCACATACCGGTCATATCTACCGTGAGTTTCTTCCAATTCACTGCCCTTCTGCACCGGTATGTTACAGGCAGTGCTGTCAGTGTCAGTGATTTTATATACGATATGCCCACGGAGTACAGACATGAGAGTGCGGAAGAACGAAGTCACTCCCCTCTTATCAATGAGTACCAGTTGCTGGGCCACGTCAAAAGCGGAAATCTTGATTTCCGCGGCGCTCTTGCCACGGCTGGAACGGGGAGCCGGGGCATCCGCGCGAGCATAGACCCCATACGGCAGGCCAAGTATTCAGTGGCGGCCTTCATTACGCTATGCGCCAGGGCGGCCATTGAAGGGGGGCTGTCCGCGGACGTGGCGTACACCCTGTCCGATACCTACACGGAAATGGTGGACGGTTGCCGGAGCATCAGCGAGATCGCGGCGGTGAGCCATACCATGTACGAAGATTATATCCGCCGTGTCCATAAGATACGGAGCGCCCCCTGTATTTCCCGTCCTATCCAGTCGTCCAAAAATTATATTGAGGAGCACGTTACGGACGCCATCACTGTGGAGGTGCTGGCGGAGCGATTGGGGTACACCCCGTACTATTTTACAAGACTTTTCAAGGCTGAGACGGGCTTCACCGTGAAGGATTTTATCCTCCGCACCAAGATAGATGAGGCGAAGTGCCTGCTGATCAATACGGAGATGAGCGTTCTTAACATAAGCGAGAGCCTGAAATTTTCCTCCCAAAGCTATTTTACTCATCAATTTGAACGTGTTGAGGGTATGACTCCCTCACAATTTCGTCAAAAAAATCAAAAAGTAAACTAATAATCACAAATTTGAGCGAAAAAGTGTTAACAGGTTTCCTCCTGCCGGCGATATAATTGTATACAGATAAACTCGGAAAAACTACAAAGGAGGAAATTCAATGAACGCGGTCAAAGAAAAACGCGGCTTGCTGTCCGGGGCCTTTTCAAGCTCCAAATGGGACTCGCGCATCAAGTCCGCAAACACCACCCGCAAAGAGATGTGGCTGGGTTATGTCTTGGGTCCCTATGGGATGCTCATCGGCCAGTCCATCGTCAACAGCTACTTCAACCAGTACCTGACGGACATCCTGGGGTTCACCGTGGACAAGGCGGCGTGGATCGCCACCTTCATGGTGCTGTTCCCGTTGATCTCAAAGCTCCTGGACGCGGTGACGAACCTTGTGATGAGCAAGCTCATCGACATGACCACCTGCCGCCAGGGCAAGGTCCGGCCCTGGATGATCATTTCAGCGCCGCTTGTGGCTATCTCTATCATCCTCATGTTCTGGATGCCATTCCAAGGGACCATGGCCCAGGCCATTTGGGTGATTGTCAGCTACAACCTCTATTACTGCGTGGCCTACACCATGTGGAATATGTCCAAGGAGCTGTCCGCCGCCCTGTCCACCCGTAATGTGAACCAGCGGAAAAATAACGCCATGGCGGCCCGCATCACCATGAACGTTGGCACGGGCCTTGTGTCCATCCTGTTCCCCATGATCCTGTCGGCTGTCTGCACCGCCATGCACGGCAACGACGCCCAGGGATATTTTGTGACCATGTTCTTCTTCGCCCTTCTGGGTGTGCCTCTTGCATTTATCCAGTACTTCTACACCCGTGAGCGCGTCACCGAGGAGCGCCGCAACCAGTCCGGCATCGCGGACACCTCCAAAAAGGCTGTCGCGGCCCACACCGAGGCCCCCATGCTCCAGCAGCTCAAGGCTTGCCTCAAGAGCAAATATTGGGTGATGTTCATCATCCTTCTGCTTGTCACCGAGATACTCACCAATATGCGCAATATCTCCCTCATCTACTACTCTGGCTGGGTAGTCCGGGGCAACGCCTACGGCGAGAAGGCCGCCATCCAGGCCAGCTTCCAGATGATTGCGCTCTCGCCCATGGGCCCCGGCATCCTGCTGCTCCTGCCGCTTATGAAGAAGTTCGGACGCCGGACCGTCATTTGGGGCGGGTCCATCCTCACCGTGATCGGCTCCATCTTTGCGTATATGAACGCCGGAAGCCGCATGATGATCATGATTGGAACGGCTCTGGCGGCCATCGGAAACATCGCCTTCTCCTATGTCATCACCTCCTACATGGGCGACGTCATCGACCATGTGGAGTGGAAAACAAAGGTCCGTTGCGATGGCCTCACCGGGGGCGTCTCCAGCGCCTCCATGATGTTCGCGGTGGGCATCGCCCAGGGCCTTTTCAACCTGGGATTGATGGTCAGCAAGTACGCCCAGCCCCAGCAGATCGGCATGAACGGCGACATCGCCCTCTACGCCGACCAGCCCGCCGCCGCCACCACCTGGATCAATATCGCCTATCAGGGCAGCTACATCCTCATCGGTATTCTGGTGTTCATAATCTTCTTCTTCCTCTTTGACATCGAGAAGCACCTGCCCCAGGTGTCCCGTGAGCTTCAGGAGCGCAAGGTAGCGGAGTGCGCTGCCCTTGGCATCGAGTACATACCCGCGGACGAGCTTGAGCGCCGTGAGCGTGAGGAGGCCTACCGCATGGCCGAGGAGATCAGGGTCCGTGAACTGCGCGAGAAGTGCCAGAAGCAGGGCCTGGATTTTGAGGCGGAAAACAAAAAAGTCCTCGCCAAGCGCGCCGAGAAAAAGGCCAAGGCGGAGCTGAAGGCCGCAAGACACGACAAGAGCGACGCTAAAAAGGCTATCAAGAATAACAAGAAGAACAACAAATAAAATCCACCGATAAAGCGGGCGGCGGCTCTTGCCGCCGCCCGCGTCCTGATTTTTTGTGATAGGAGAATGTAATATGAAACCGATCATAAAAGGCGGCACCTTTGCCGATCCCTCCGCTCTGGAGCTTGAAAACCGCTCTCTGGCCCGCCGCGCCGCCGCCGAGGGCTTTGTACTGTTGGAAAACGACGGCGTTCTGCCGATTCGGGAGAAGAAAATCGCCCTCTACGGTTCCGGGGCCCGGATGACCGTCAAGGGCGGCACTGGCTCCGGCGCTGTGCGGGAGCGGTACTCCGTAACCGTGGCCCAGGGTTTAGAGGCCGCCGGGTTTGAGATCACAACAAAGGACTGGCTTGACCGCTTTGACAAATTTTACGCCGATACCTACGAGGAATACCGGCAATCCATGGAGGAAAAGGTGGAGGGAATCCGGGAGTTTCACAAAATACTCGGCATGATTCCGCCCTTCCGCCACCCAACCGGTATCCCCGTGACGCGTGAAGATGTGGAGTCCTCCGCCTGCGATACGGCCATCTACGTCCTGGCGCGTCAGGCCGGAGAGGGCAATGACCGCCGGGACGAGCAGGGGGATTACCGGCTTGACGATGTGGAACGGGAGAACCTTGAATTTGTGTCCAAGGCTTATAAGAACTTCATCGTCATCATCAACGCCGGGGGCGTCATCGACGTAAGCTTCCTGGATGCACTCCACGTCAGCGCCCTTGTTTACTTCGTCCAGGGCGGCGAGGAGGGCGGAAACGCCCTGGCGGACGTGCTTTCGGGAAAGGTGAATTTCTCCGGAAAGCTGGCCACCTCCTGGGCCTATAAATTTGAGGACATTCCCTCCAATACCACCTACTCCTATTTGGGCGGCGACCCCCACAATCAGGAGTACAACGAGGGTATCTATGTGGGCTACCGCTTTTTTGACAGCTTCGGTGTAAAGCCCCGATACAGCTTCGGGTACGGCCTGAGCTACACGGACTTTGCTATTGATTATGAAGGGACTTCGATGGAGCATGGATGTGTTGAGCTGACTACCGCCGTCACCAATACCGGCGCTGTCCCCGGCCGGGAGGTAGTGCAAGTGTATGCCACTGTGCCCTTCGGAACGGCAGGCGCGGAGGCAAAGCGGCTGGCCGCTTTCGCCAAGACGAAAGAGCTAAAACCGGGTGAGCGTACACACGTCACGCTAAAGGTACCCATGAAGCAACTGGCCTGCTATGACGAGAGCAGGGCCGCCTGGGTGCTCAGGGGTGGAGAGTACATTCTGCGGATTGGCAACAGCGCCGAAAGCGCGGCGCCAGCGGCTGTGTTGACCCTTGAAAAGGACGCGGCCATAGAGCTGTGTGTAAACGTGTGCCCGCCCCAGCATGATATAGATGAGATCGCGCCGCCTGCCAGGCCCGCGGAGGATACGTCCGGTCTGCCCGTTTATTCCATGGATGGCTTCCTGCCGGAGATTGAGGCCCATAACTATGATACGCCGGAGGAAGCGGCGGACGCCCTGGTGGAAACCATGACGCCAGAGGATCTGATAACTCTGGTGGTAGGCGGCGGCACCAGCAACAAGCAGCTCCAGGTCATGGCCATGGGCGCGTCGGGCACTACCACGCCGGCGCTCTATGACACCCTGGGGATACCCAATGTCATCCTCTCCGATGGCCCTGCGGGTCTGAACCTCACAAGTCAGGTGGTGGAGATGCCGGACGGCTCCGTTAAGGCCGCCCGTGTCCCTGAGACAATGGAGGCGTACAAACGGTATCTCTTTGGCTTTTCCCGGATGGCCCTTATGAGCCAGATGGCAAAGCCGGAGGATGGGACTGTCCACTATCAGTACGCCACCGCATGGCCCTGCAGTCAGCTTTTGGCCCAGAGCTTCGATGAGGCGCTTTTGGAGGAGGTTGGTCGTGCCGTGGGCGCGGAGATGGAGACCTTCGGCGTCACCGTATGGCTGGCTCCGGGCATGAACATCCACCGCAACCCTCTGTGCGGAAGGACCTTTGAGTATTACTCCGAGGACCCGCTGATTTCCGGCAAAATGGCCGCCGCCATCGTTCGGGGCGTCCAGTCCCACCCCGGCAAGTTTATGAGCGTCAAGCATTTCGCCGCCAATAACTGCGAGCTGCAACGGAACTTCTCCTCCTCCAACATGACCGAGCGGACCTTACGGGAGCTCTATCTTCGCGGCTTTGAGATTGCCGTCCGGGAGAGCGCCCCCGGCACCGTCATGGCGGCCTATAACAAGGTAAACGGCGTCTACTGCACCAACAACTATGACCTGCTGGTAAAGGTACTCCGCTGTGAGTGGGGCTTCAAGGGCCTCGTTATGAGCGACTGGGACGCCATGAAGGCCGACCGGGTCGATCCCACGGTCCCCGTCAGCGGCAACGTGCAGAAGGCCCACGCCGCCCAGTGCGACCTCGTGTGCCCCGGAAGGCCCGACCAGATTGAGGCACTCACGAAGGGTTTGGAGACAGGGACGGTAAAAATCGAGGACCTGAAGCGCAGCGCCGCCCGTATCCTCCGCCTGGTCCGCGCAAACACGGCGCTTAAGAGCAAATAGAGCAAATAGGGAGAGACACATGAGAAACATCACAGATTTTAACGCGGGCTGGCGCTTTGCCAAGGCCGATAAAGCCCCAGACACGCCCCCGACGGACTGGGAGAGCGTCACCCTGCCCCACACATGGAACGCGGTGGACGGGCAGGACGGCGGCAATGACTACTGGCGGGGCACCGCCATGTACGCAAAGACCTTCCCGCGCCCGGAGCTGGAGCCGGGTGGCCGTGCGGTACTTGAATTTCTGGGCGCGGCGATGACGGCGGACGTGTATTTGAATGGTGAGCGCCTTGCCCACCACGAGGGCGGCTACTCTACCTTCCGGGTAGACATTACGGACGCCTTGCGGGACGAGAACACGCTGTCCGTGGCGGTGGACAATTCTGAAAACGACCGCGTCTACCCGCAAAAGGCCGACTTCACCTTCTATGGTGGGCTCTACCGGGGCGTGAATTTGATTTGCGTCCCGGCGGAGCACTTCGAGCTTGTGAAGGATGGCACGTCGGGCATCAAGGTGACGCCGGCGCTGTCCGACGATCTCAAAGCCGCCACGGTCACGGTGGAGACGTGGCACAACGCAAACGAGGTTGAAATAACTTTAAACGGCGAGACGCGGACCGTCAGGGATACCGCCGTTTTCAACCTTGAAAACCCCCACCTCTGGGCCGGCACGGAGGACCCGTATCTCTACACCGTCACGGCGAGACTTGCCAGCGGCGACGAGGTTTCCACCCGCTTCGGCATCCGCAAGATCGGCTTTGACCCCAACCTCGGCTTTATCCTCAATAACCGCCCCTACCCCCTGCGGGGTGTCTCCCGCCACCAGGACAGGGAGGGACTTGGGAACGCCATCACGGTCCAGGAACACCGGGAGGACATGGAGCTCATCCGGGAGATCGGAGCGAATACGATTCGCCTCGCCCACTACCAGCACGCCCAGGAGTTTTACGATCTCTGCGACGAGTACGGCATGTGCGTCTGGGCGGAGATCCCGTACATAACCCAGCACATGGACGCGGGGCGGGAAAATACCCTCTCCCAGATGAAAGAGCTCATCACCCAGTGCTATAATCACCCCTCCATCGTCTGTTGGGGCCTCTCCAACGAAATCGCCGTACACGGCATGAGCGAGGACCTCATGGAAAACCACCGGCTCTTAAATGACCTCTGCCACAAGCTGGACAAGACACGGCCCACAACCATGGCCCACGCATTTATGCTGGACAAGTCGAGCCCCCTTATCGACATCGCCGACATCGGGAGCTGGAACCTCTATTTTGGGTGGTACTTAGGGGAGCTTTCCCAGAACGACAGTTTTTTGGACGAGTACCACGCCGCCCACCCGGACCGGGTCATCGGCTTATCCGAGTACGGCGCGGACGCAAACCCGCAGTACCAGTCTTCCTGTCCTGAGCGCGGGGACTACACCGAGTCCTTCCAGTGCATCTACCACGAACACCTTTTAAAATGTATTGAAGCCCGCCCATGGCTATGGGCGACCCATGTCTGGAATATGTTTGACTTCGCCGCCGACGGACGGGATGAGGGCGACAAAAACGGTCAGAATCAGAAGGGCCTTGTGACCTTCGACAGAAAGCTCAAAAAGGATGCCTTCTTCCTCTACAAGGCCGCTTGGAACAAGCGCGATCCCTTCGTACATATCTGCGGCAGACGCTACGTGGACCGGGCGGAGGATGTCACCGAGGTCAAGGTCTACTCGAACCTCTCCCCTATTAAGCTCCTGATGGATGGGAAGGAAGTAGCCTGCAAAGAGGGGGCCACCGCCTTTACGTTCTCGATCCCTCTTACCAGTGAACACATCATTGTGGCCAGATCCGGAGAATATTCCGATACTATCACCGTTCACCGGGCCGAACAGCCAAATTCGGATTACTCTCTTGGCAGTTCCGGCAGGGTAGCAAATTGGTTCGATGAGGACGATTTTGATTCCTCCCGCTACTCCTTACGGGACACTATTGGAACGCTTCTGCAAAATCAGGATACAGCCGGAATTGTAGGTAAACTGTTGGAAAAGGCCGCCGCCAGCCGCGGCGATGTGGCCGAGTCCGCGTTGAAAAACGTGGAGTTGCTAAAGATGATGAACGGCATGAGCCTTCAGGAGCTCATCCGTCAGGCTGGAGAAAATGTGTTCCCGCCTGAGGAGGCACGTCAGCTCAACGCCGCTTTGCAGAAAATAAAAAAATGAGGTGAATGTATGATCTTCTCTGTCAGCATGAAGCTCTCCGACCTCCTTGATAACCCGGAGGGAGTAGCCCTTTTTGATAAATTCCTCCCCGGCGTTCGGAAGATGGCGGAGGCCAATCCCCAGGCGGGCTCCCTGTCCATTGAACAGCTTGTCCGCTATACACGCCTCCCCCATGGTGACAGTATTCTTGCCGCCATGGGCGAGGCGCTTAGCAAGCTCAACACCCCCGAAAACATGATAAGCCCCCATGAGGCGAAGCTCATTGAATACTTTAAGGAGCTTGACCGGCAGGACAGGGAGAGAACCGGTAAAACGTCCGGCTCTCATGTCCAGAACGCCATTTATCCCGGCAAGCCATGGCTTGACACCAAGGGCGAGCGTATCCAGGCCCACGGAGGCGCGGTCTACTTTGAGGACGGCGTCTACTACTGGTACGGGGAGAACAAGGCGCACACCGACGGAAAAAACGGCGTCTGGACCTGGGGTATCAAGGTCTACACCTCCACCGACCTATATAATTGGGAGGACCAGGGCTTTCTAATCCCGCCTATTTTGGATGATCCCAACTCGCCGCTCTTTCCCGCGAAGCGTGTGGACCGGCCCCACATCCTCAAATGCCCCGTCACGGGGAAATATGTCTGCTGGATCAAGCTATCCGGCCCGGAGGCGGCCTTCACCGTCTGGCAGGCGGATAAGCTTTTGGGTCCCTATGAGATGGTGGAGGCGCTTTATAACCCCGGAGGACACAAGGCCGGAGATTTTGATTTGGTCACAGACCGGGATACAGGCAAGGGCTATATATACTTTGACGCGGATCACGCCTCCATGCTGTGTATGGAGCTTACGGAGGACTACCTCCACGCCAAATGTGAGGTTGCGAAAAGTTACCCGGACCTCCACCCGCCCTTCACCAGAGAGGCCCCGGCGCTTTTTGAGTCGAACGGGAAAAAGTATATGCTCACCAGCGGCATGACCGGGTATGTCCCCAACAAGAGCGACTCCGCCGTCTCGGATTGCTGGGACGCGGCCTTTGAGAGCATCGGAAACCCCCATGTGGACGACGGGACGAATGCCTCCTTCAACAGCCAAATCTCCAAGATATTTAAGGTGGAAGGCAGGAATGGCCTCTATATCGCCATGGCCGACCGATGGTTGCCGGGTACGCCGGTGGACGCGCGGCTGGCAGACATCTTCACCCGCGCCATCGCCGGCAACTATGCCCCCGACAAGTACCATGCCACGGACGCGGAGCGGAAGGAGATGTACGCGGCCAACGTGCTGGAGAGCGCGGAAACATGCATCGCCGACTATGTGTGGCTACCACTGAGTCTGGAATACGGTCGGGTGTTCATTCAGTGGAAGGATTCCTGGACGGTGTGATTGGAAAAATCCGCCTTACATTTGCATTTTAATATTACAGAAACATTTCTTGAACAATTCACAAACGATTCTTTGATATAATTTACCCATAATCAAAAAACACAAAATAAAGCATGGAGGTATTTGTCATGAGCGATAACATCGAGATCGTGACCAGCACGACCAACACGGCGGAGATGGCCGCTAAATTTCCGGTCATCCATCCGACACCCATCGAGTCAAAGATGGAAAAGGGCATTCAGAACCGGCTCCTGAACGGCTTTGAAAACTGGAACCGGGGCATTGAGGCCTGGCAGAAGTGGTGCGGCACCCTGTATACCGACGCATCCATCTACAACGTACATTCCGTCCGCCTGACCATGGACGGGTATAAGACCGCCATGCGCGCTACATTGCGCAACAACGACATCCAGATGGGCGACTTTCATAATATGCTCATCAGCGGCGATTGGGCGGCCATCCATTACGACATTGCGAACGTCAACCGTGAAACCGGCGCGGTCAAGCCGGGGACCGTCATGGAGTTCGTGAAGTTCGCGGACTACGGCCCTGAGCTTGGCGTGCGAGTGGTGGAGGGCTGGGCAGGCACCAAGGGTGCCGACTTCCGGGGCCTGTCTATGATCCAGCGTCCGGCGGAAAAAGAGGTACAGGACAAGATTCTGAATGGTGTCTTGAATACAGTGATCCCCGACACGGACGATTTGGCGGTAAAATATCCTGTGACCTATCCCACTCCCATCGAAACACCTCTGTGCAGGAAAATACAAGACGCTATCCTGCAGGATTTTGACCAGTTCAACCGGGGCTATGAAGCATGGTCCGCATGGACTGATAACTTCTGCGCCGCCGATTTCCAGTACACACGGGACAATGACGGTCTTGTGGGGCTCTCCCTGACCCAGTATAAGGAAACAGTGGCGAGCCATGCCGCTTCCGCAGATGTAAAGCGCGTCTCCTTTGACAGCCTTATCGTCAGCGGCGACTGGGCGGCCATCCACTACCGCTTTACCTCTACCGACAGAGCCACTGGGGAGAAGGACGTGGGCGATGTGATGCAATTCATCCATTTCGTCGAGGATGGGGACGGCGTAAAGGCTACTGCCGTTTGGACGAAGTGACAAAGAGTCGTCAACTCTTTTCCGTAGCGATAAAACATTTAACCGGCGAGATAGCTTGAGATCATACATAGATAGAGTTCAGATAGAGAACGCCCCGGCATCCGGAGCGTTTTCATTTGCCTGATCCAGTTATCAGCTATTAAAAAATAACCCGCACGGCTTAAACGGGCCGTGCGGGTCGTATTTTATTGATAAGTCTATCAGAACCGGGTGTCCATCATGCCGCAGAAGGCGTCAACGGTACTTACCCCGGTAAAGGGGCTAACTCCCTCGCACTTCTCCACGAATGCCCGGACGGAAGAACGCTGGGCATCGTAGCAGTTGATGTAATTCTTCACCTGAGGCACATCGGCCAGATGGAAGGGGCAGTTGAAGGAGGCGAAGATGGTGGGAATCTCATTGACGTACCATGGGTTATCCCAGCCGCCCTTGCTGATGCTCCACTCCAGACGCTGGGTGGTCCGCATAGTGGCGGAGACGTTGGCCACGCAGATGACCAGGTCGTACTGGCTCGTCAGGGCCTCCACGCTGTTCTTCATGCCGTAAGCGCCCTTCTTCTTCAGATTTTTGGAGGCGGCAGTACGCTCCTCATTGGTCATCCCGGCCATCATCTTCATGATCTTCTCCATGGGGTCCTCAAAGACAGTGACGGTGTGGCCGTATTTCTCCAGCTCCTCGGTGAGGTCCTTATAGAGCTTGGAGCCGTCGGCGCCCATGCCGGCCATAGCCATGATGGGGCTGGGCTTGGGGCCCACGGGGACGATGAGGACACGCTTTTTATCCGTGATGGGGAATATCTCCTCGCCAACGTGTTTGACCAGAGTTATAGCCTTATTGGAGACCTCCTCCGCAATCTTGCGATGCTCCTCGCATCCGATTACACTCAACCCCTCCTTGGGCGGGAATTTGTCCATTGTGAAGTTCATAAGCCCGGCCAGTACCTTCATGGCAAGGATACGGCAAAGCGCGTCGTGGAGCCGCTCCTCCGTAAGGCGTCCATCATGCAGCGCCTCAGTCATAAAGGCGATGTCCTCGTCGTAGTCGTTGTAGAAAAGGAACATATCACACCCCGCCATAATGGCCTGGGGGACCAGATCGCGGCGCTTTGCCCTGCCGGTGAGGCCCACCATATGGCTGGCGTCGGAGACGATGAGGCCGTTGAAGCCAAGCTGCCCGCGCAGGAGGTCCGTTAAGAGCTCCTTGCATATGGTGGCTGGCAGATACCCGTCCTCTGGCATATCGGGGTTAAATTTCTTCTGGTAGGCAGGGAGCATGATATGTCCGGGCATCAACGACTGCACGCCCGCTTCGATCATTCCACGATAGACCTTGCCGTAGGTAGCGTCCCATTCCTCGCAGGAAAGGCTGTTGACTGCGGTGGCCACATGGGGATCGCGCTCGTCCATGCCGTCACCGGGGAAATGCTTCATAGCGCAAAGGATACCGCTTTCGGAGATACCGCGGAAGTACTCCTTGGAGAGCCGGAGCACCATATCCGGGTCACGCCCGAAGGCCCTGGTGGAGATACCGGGGTTATGCCAGTTGAGGATCAGATCCACAATTGGCGCGAAAGCCCAGTTGGAGCCGGTAGCGCGTGTCTCGATGCCGCAGATCCTGCCCAGCTCATATGCGTATTTGGGATCGCCAGTGGCGGCGACCTTTATCTCCTGCCCCACATTTGTACCGTCACTGGAGGCTCCGTTGCCGCCCGCCTCCACATTGACGGCGGAAAGTACAGGGATTTTGCTGTACTTCTGGAAAAGGCGGTTCATGTTCCACATTTCTTCTTTTGAGCGCGGATTGAAGCGGATAGCGCCCATCTTCATGTCCGTGGCCTCATCCCGGACGGCTTCCTCGTCGTCGCCGGCGCCGGTCAGATGGACAAAGAGCTGCTTTACCTTCTCCTCCTCGGTCATGGACGCGATATTGTCCTCCACCCACCGGATTTGCTCGTCGCTCAGATAAAAGGGCCTGGCTTTTAAATCTACCATAGTAAAAACTCCCTTCGTATTTTTCTGATGGTCCTATTATATATGCTATTGGTACCATTTGACTATCAACAGTTTCGTTTAGGCGTAAGCTCTTTTGCTTACTTTTCGAATTTGCTGTCGAGCGGCGGCCAACAATATCAAATCGCCTTACCACATAACGAATTGGTTGCTTTACCGCCCATGTTCGCTATGATAAAATGACAACATCGAGCATGGCTTATCGCGCCTTTTTGTGCACAATAAACACTTCAGGCGTGAAAAGTAAAAACGCCAATGCGCAGTCACCCAAAACGTAAAGTAATCAATTATTTTAAAAAGGAGATGCGAAAAATGAAAAAGGCACTGGCATTGATCCTCGCGGTCCTGCTGACCTTCTCTCTCGTTGCCTGCAACAAGGAAGGCGGCAGTGGGGACACCCTGGAGATCACATGGTGGTTGGGCGTTGGCGAGGATGCCACGTATTATCCCAGCTACGACGAAAACCCCGTTGTGAAATATTTGGAGACCAAAGAATTTAACGGGCAGAAGATCGACCTTAAATATGTCACCCCCGTCGCGGGTGCGGAGCTGGACAACTTCAATACGCTGCTGGCTACCGAGGAGTACACCGACATCATGGATATGGCCTTCTCCAATACCGCTGTGACGGAGCTTTTGGAGGATGATGTCATCTACGATCTGACGGACTATGTGGACCAGTATATGCCCAACTACAAAGCCCTCATCTCCGAATACCCTGAAATTGAAAATCTGGTCTACTCCAATGTGAACGGCGAAAAGCGCATCCTGAAGCTGTGCATGATCAAGCGTGAGATCACCGGCAATTTCATGGGCTTCCTCTACCGCCGCGACTGGGTAGCAAAATACGGAACGAACCCCCAGACCGGCGAGGCCTTCACCTACGGCTATTCCGACCCCAATGACAGGGAATCCTATTATGACGACGTCGTATTCCCCAGCGGTGAGACCTTCCCGGTGTATATATCCGACTGGGAGTGGATGTTCGAGATTTTCGATAAGGCCATGGCAGACCTTGGCATCACCGACGGCTACGCCATCTCTGAGTACTACAAGGGTTATAACGAGGACGGCGGCCTTTTCTGCGCCTTCGGCGGCGGCTGTCCGCTGTGGTGCCTCCAGCCTGACGGACAGATGGTCTTTAACGGTGCCAGCGAGAGCATGAAGTCCTATCTTGAGTGCCTCAATACTTGGTATGAGAAGGGGTGGTTGGACAAGTCCTTCTCAGAGCACACCAGCGATCAGGCTTACGCCATTGACACCGCCAAGAGCCACAGCGGCAAGGTGGGAATGTGGATTGGCCGCCGCGCCGAGACCGGCAACCTTCTGGACAACGGCGACAAGCTCACCTCCGGCATCATGGTCTACGGCGCGCCCCAGCCAATCAACGACCTCTACGGTGCCGAGGAGACCCGCAACCAGACGCCTTACTCCTTCTATCAGTACAACCGCGTCGGCGGATCCCAGGTCATCACCAAGAAAGTTTCTGAGGAGGACCTGCCCACCCTTTTGACCTTCATGGATTACTTCTATACCACTGAGGGCGGCCTTCTCATTTGCCTCGGTCTCAATGAAGATCAGGTCAAGGAGACAGACGACCCCACCTATAAGAAGTTCGGTCTCACCTCCGGCTATACCGTAGAGCAAAATGAGGACGGCTCACCCAAGTATATCCGCAATCCGGCTACAAAGGAGGACAACAACCTGGCCTCCGCCGTGGCGGGCAAACGCATGTCCGTTGGGATGTACGACATCGGCTTCGTCCCCGCGCTCAACGACAGTTATACCGTCTATGCGAACAACGCCATGTCCATGTGGGACTACTATGTGAATACGGGCTACCCCTCCAATGACATTCAAAAGGGCCAGTTCAGCTCCGAGGAATCCGCCCGTTACAGCAAGGTCTACGCCAATATCGACACCTACATGGCATCTAATATCCCGCAATTCATCAGCGGCAAGCTGGACCTCAACGGCAAGGCCTGGGACGACTATTGCACTATGCTCAATAAATACGGCCCGGAGAAGGTCACTGCCATATATCAGAATATCTTGGGTAACTAAATATGGATCCTCCGCCGGAAATCTCTTTCCGGCGGAGTTTTTTGCGTTGCATGTCATTTTTTCCCGTTGCGTGAAGTGAATGATCTGCCAAATTTAACTTTTGCCGGCCCTTGACCGCCTGAGTAACGACATCTTTATAAAATTTGTAATCTTATGTCGTTTTGTCACTAATTGGCATACGTAAAAGCTAAATAGTTATTTACTTTCCCTCCTATTTGATTGTATAATTATTTATACAAGCTGTCCGTCAGTTGGTGAAACTTATGGATCGGAGGGTACGCAATGGAAATATCGGACAAGATCACGGTACTTTTAGAGCTTATCTCCTGTTTTCGCAAGGTTGACTACTGGAAATTTGACACTGAATCCAATCTCCTGCAATCTAATAACGAAAGCCCGGAGGTATTCAGCAGGACCCTTTTCAAAAACAGCTCCGCCGGCAAGCCAAGCAGTCTCGACATGGCCATGGAGTATGCGGCCGACCGGAATGAACCCCTTGTGTGCTCTGTCCCTCTTGGCGCCACATGGGCATACGTGTTTGAAAAAGAGAACGGAAATGTTGTCGCGATCCACGTTCTGGGGCCAGTATGCTTTTCAGACACCAACATTAAGGAAGTTGAGCGTGAATGCGACAAGCAGCGCATGTCACTGCGCTTTCGCAGAAAGCTCATCAATCAGTTCATGGCCATCCCTGTCCTGTCCGCCACCCGCTTCTACCCCTATGTACAGATGCTGCATCTGTGTGTCACCGGGGAGAAGATCGCATTTACGGATCTGCAGTTTGAGTGGAAAAAGGAAGCCCCAAAGCGCAAATCACCACTCCTGTTTCCCGACGACGAGGAGGAGAATATCGATGCCTCCCGTCATCCCGGAGTCTACGCGGCGGAGCAGGAGCTTTTCAAAATGATTGAGGAGGGCAACATCAACTATACCCATGCCCTCAACAACGCTGTGAACAAGGCGACGTTGAGCAACACGAAGTATAAAAAGTCCTCCGACAAAATCATGACTGTCGCCATAACTTTTATCACGCTATCCGTTCGTGCGGCAATACGCGGGGGCCTTCCGCCCTCCACCGCCTACTCCGTAGGAGACGCCTATGAGGAAGCGGTAGCAAATTGCAAGAGCTTCACTGAGGCCAAGCACATCTTGGACACCATGTTTGACGATTTCGTACACCGTGTTCATCGGTGCCGCCAAAATTCCAATATCTCCAAATATGTGCAGGCCTGTTGTGACTATATTGAGATGCATGTTTATGACAAGATCGAGCTTGAGGAGCTTGCTGACGTGGCCGGATACGCCAAATACTATCTGACCCGCAAATTCAAAAGCGAAATGGGCGTCAGTGTATGGGACTACATAAATAGTCGCAAGGTAGAGCGGGCAAAAGTGCTCCTTTCCGACCCGTCTTATTCCATTCAGGATATAAGCGATATGCTTAACTATTGCTCGCGCAGCTACTTCTCTGAGGTGTTCCAACAACATACCGGGATGTGGCCGTCAGATTACAGGGCAATAGAGCTGAAGATGTGAGGTGAAGGAAATGCTTGAAGATGTGATCGCCAGAAAAAACAGCTCCTACAGCCGTGCTTGGGGCAAAGGGCTCAGGATATTTCAATGTATTCTTTTGCTTATATTCGTGATTTTGGAGGGCTTCGGGCTATCTCTGTCCGGTGTGCTCTGGGACACTGACAGAACCGCTTTTTGGCAGTATTGTCTCCACATGGCCGTGGTAGGTCTACCGCTTGCTTTCCTCATCATTGGGCTTCAATACCCTATCCACAAGCTTACACTTCAATATGACTACGAGCTTCAGAGCGGCCACTTCTCAGCCTACAAGGTCTACGGCAACAGGAGGAAACGCTACGTGAGCTTTGAATTTTCCTCCGTCCGTACTTTTAAACCTTTAAAGGACACGCCTCCCCGCGGAGCCGTGAATTTGAGTCTCAACGACGACGCGGAGCGTCGGATGCTCGCGGACCTTGAGGAGTGTTTAGTCGGACGTAAGCTACGGCCGGCGCAAGTGGTTCTGGAGCTGAACGAACAATTCTACGCTGAATTTAGCAGAAACTTGCGCGGGGTGATGTAATGGGATCGGTTTATGATGAGAGATTTCTGCGCTCCCTGTCAAAAGAGTTAATAAAGTGTATATCCGCCGCCGCTGCAGTATTGTTTTTTGGAACGGCGGCGGATGTTTTTATCCTTTTCAGCGGTCACATCTCAATGGCAAAGGCTTTGTCAGGCTCGTTTTTTACATTCGTCTCGCTGACTTTGGCGGCTTGGGTCTGGCAAAAGCGTCTTTTGCCGTTACTTCGGGTGAAAAAGCTTTTGGCCGCGCTCGACCAGGATAATATTCTCCGGGTCGAAGGCACTTTCCGGGGATACAGTGAGACGCTGGGAGTCCACGGCGGCATATTCACGCGGCGGATATATGTCGACGCCGGCGACAGGTTCAGGAATGAAAGCTACTCTCGTGAGCTGGAGCTCCCCGCTATATGCGCCAATGTCCCGTTCAAAGACGGAGACAGGGTGGAGCTTGAGACTGTGGAGAACCTTGTCGTCGCGTCACACCCCGCTTTTTCGGGAGGTCCTGTATGCGCAAAAAAAGGCGCCCACGCGCTCCCGTCATACGTGATCGCCGCGATATTATTGCTTTCTGTGCTCTTGTGGCTTGTGATCCACACCGTGGCGAACGGAAGCGCCGTCGCCGACGTGCCTCGTTTGGCCGTCTGCGCTCCCGTCCACAATGAGGAAATGGACACGCTGATCTCCGATACTGCCGGCGTTGAGATTGGCTACTCCAACACTTTGAACGCTCAGGATGTTGCTCAGTACCTGGCGACATACGGTACCTTTGACGCGGACGTCATTGTTCTGGGTAAAACATATTTTGATGGTGTCTATTACGGAGATGCCTCGCCGCTCGACCCGAACGCTATTACGGACGCTCTCGGATTTGCGCCGAAATACATTGAAGGAGAACACGGAGAAAAGCTGGCGGTCATCCTCTATGATCCGGAGGACGATGCCTACAACGCCTCGTTCCCACGGCTCTATGATTGGTTTGCCGTTGAGGCTGGGACACCGATGCTTATGATGGTACGGGCCAATTCTCGATTTGCCGGTAATGGTGACGCCGCCAAGGCCGTTACAGCCATACTGAAAATAATTTGTGAAAAGTGAACGAATGAGCGGACACAAACTCAAGGGAGTTGTTTGCAAAATAACCATAATGTCGTATCCTATACTTATAGAAAATATATAAGGATAGGAGGGACCTGATGAAGACTTATACCGAACCGGCAAGGTCGATTCCCGCCAAATGCTTCGATGTGGCAGTTGCGGGCGGAGGCACAGCCGGAGTCGTTGCCGCTCTTGCCGCGGCCAGGACCGGAGCCAGAACGGTGCTCATTGAGGCCAAGGGCTATGTCGGCGGGACCATGCTGGAAGGCGGCACGACTCTCCACAGCTTCTTTACACTTGGCAAGCTCTTTGACCGGGAGTCAAAGCAGGTGGTCTGGGGCATCGCCCAGGAGATCGTCGACCGTCTCGTGGCCGTTGGCGGCTCCACAGGGCATCTTACGGACGCTATAAACTGCGATTATGACGAGCACTGTACTCTTATCGACGTTGAGAAGTACAAGCTCGTGGCGGCGGAAATGCTGGAGGAGGCCGGCGTCACCGTATATTTTAACACCCTCGTGGCAGGCGCGGACGTTACGGCTGAGCATGTGAACGGCATCATCGTGCAAAGCCGTGTAGAGGGGCGGCTCTATTTCAAGGCCGCCGCCTTCGTGGACGCCACCGGCTGGGGCGACCTCTCCGCGTATGCCGGGGCACAGTACACGCAGCCTGAGGAATACTCCGTAGCCAACAGCGTCGGTGTCGGCGGTATCGACGTGGAGAGATACACCCAGTACCTGCGTGACAATGGCGCGCTCTCCGGCGTGACCTACGGTCCCAGGGACGGCAAAGACGGCCAGATCGTCCGAGTGGGAGCGCCGTTTCAAAAAGTCCTCTCCACCCTTATGGCCCAGCACAATATGGCTACCGGAAAGCCTGTCGCCGACGAGGCGGACAGCAACCGTATCCCGCTGGAATTTCAAAAGAAAATGGCGGCTCTGGCGCTGACTCTCGGCTTCACCACCATGCATGACAACTACTTTATGTACTTGAAACTCAATCAGGTGATGAAAAAGGGCCTTACGAGCCAAGCGGAAATGACAAAGGCAGAGCTCAGTCTCCGCCGCAAGCAGAGCGAGGCGCTTAAGCTCCTACAACAGTACATCCCCGGCTGTGAAAACGCCTTCATCGCCCGCTCCGCTCCGACACTGTGTACAAGACGTGGCAGAAGCATCATTTGCGACTATGGCATCAGTAATGACGATATTCTTGCGGGACGCCATTTTGAGGACGATATCGCATACTTCGGCTTCCACGACTGCGCGCCAAAAATGCACGTAGGAGGCGACGGCACCTATGGTATCCCTCTACGGGCCATTCTGGTACGCGATCTGGATAACCTTTTTGCCGTTGGGATGATGATCTCCACTGACTATTACGCCTATATGTCCACTCGCAACACCGTCTCCTGCATGGCGCAGGGGCAGGCGGCCGGAACGTTGGCGGCTCTTGCGGCCCTCTCCGGCGTTCCTCCGCGCGAAGTACCATTCAAAACTCTCCGTGACAAGCTCAAAGAAGACGGAGTTTACCTCGGAGAGAACGAATCAACATGTAATACATAAGAAAGGATGAGAACTAAATGAGCACAACGACAGTGGCGCTTAAGCGTTCAAAACCGCCGAAAGCTCCAAAGCCAATCAGGATCGACTCGAAAACACATCCGTGGAAGTACGATTTCTGGCGCAACTGGAAGCTGTATGTGATTTTTATCCCGGTAATAGTCTATTTCGTGATATTCCATTACGCGCCCATGTTCGGCCTTCTCATGTCATTTGAAAACTTCCGCCCCTCTAAGGGAGTTTTCGGCAGTGAATGGGTATGGTTCGACAATTTCAAGGACCTCTTTACCGGCGACACGTTTTTAAACGTCCTTCGCAACACAACGGCTATGGCCTTCCTCAATTTGACCGTAGGCTTCGCCGCGCCGGTGATCCTTGCCATGCTCATCTCGGAGCTTCGGTATAAAAAATATACCCGTACCGTGCAGATAATCTCCTATATGCCCTACTTCGTCTCGGCAGTCGTGGTCACGACTCTGGCAAGCGAATTTCTCTCCAGCACCGGCGCTCTGACGATGGTCCTCACCTGGTTCGGCTTTGACGCTCAAAACTGGCTGGCAAATCCGAATATCCCCGTATTCTGGCTTATCAACACCTTCCTGGAGATTTGGCAGGGTGCCGGCTGGGGAGCCATAATATATGTGGCGGCAATCGCCAATATCAACGGTGAGCTCCACGAAGCGGCCGCCATCGACGGGGCCAACCGCTGGGACCGGATGTGGAAGATCACCTTCCCCGGTATACTGCCTCTCATAATCGTAATGTTCACCATGCGGATCGGCCTCGTGTTCCGGCAGGGCTTTGACAAGGTCCTCCTTCTCTATATGCCCTCCACCTACAATGTCTCCGATTGTCTCTATACCTACACCTACCGTATGGCTTTCGGGCAGACCATAAACTACGGTATCTCAACTGCGTCGGGACTTTTCCAGTCCCTTATTGGCACTACCTTGCTCCTTGTCTCGAATAAGCTCAGCCGGAAGATCGCCGGCACATCCATGATATAAGGGAGGGGAAAATATGACACGTTCCGTCGCAATGCGGCCGGCCGGCAAGAAAAAGCCCCATTCCGGAATGGTAGAGGGCCATTCCGTATGGAGTTATCTGGCAGACGCGATTATCATTATCGTCCTCGGCATTGTCGCCTTTTGTTGCATCATTCCCCTCTGGCACACTCTGATGTCCTCTGTCTCAGACGGCAAGACGCTCTTTGCCACTGACGGTCTTATCATTAAGCCTGTGGGCGGCTTTACCTTGGACGGTTACAAAGCGACGCTCCACGACAGCAGCGTTATTGGCGCCTACGGCAATACGCTTCTATATGTATTCGGCGCCACCTTCTTCGGCTTTATCCTGAACTCCATCGGCGGTTATGTCCTTAGCCGCAAATGCAAACTCAGATCAGCTTTTATGATCATGATCACCATCACCATGCTTTTCACCGGCGGTACCGTTCCCCTCTACATGGTGGTCCGCTCATTGGGTATGGTGGGTACGCGCTGGTCCCTGATGCTCCCGCACTGCACCAACGGAGCCTTCATGGTAATGATGGTGAAGGCTTATGAGTCCGTGCCTGAGGAGACAGTTGAGTCGGCGAGGCTCGACGGCGCGGGACATTTCGGCGTCATGTTCCGTATCATGCTGCCCCAGTGCTTCAGCTTCTCTCTGGTCACCATGGTGAACACCGCTATTATCACGTGGAACGCTTGGTTCGCCGCATCCATTTACATCCCCACCGACCGCAGCCGCTGGCCACTCCAGCTTTGGATACGTGACCTCGTGGCGCGAAATCAGGACTTCCTTAACTGGACTAATCCCGACTACGCGCGTTATCTTGTATCCTATTGCGTCATAATCATCGCCACTCTGCCCATACTGCTCATGTTCCCGCTCTTTATCAAGCGGCTTGAAAAAGGTATGGCTCAGGGGGCCGTCAAGGGCTAATATAAGTTTATCTAATACTAAGGAGGTATTTAATTATGAAAATAGGACTTATTGGACTTGGTATCATGGGCAAACCCATGGCCAAAAACATACTCAAGGCCGGTTATACGGATCTTTTGGTCTCCGATCTCAACATTTCCGCCGTTGAGGAAGTAGCCGCCGCCGGCGCTAAGGCCGCAACCAACGCCGAGATTGGTGAGAGCTGCGACGTGGTACTCACAATGCTCCCCAACAGCCCCCACGTCAAGGCCGTCATGCTGGGCGAGGACGGTGTTGCCGCGCATATGCGCCCCGGCACAGCCTTTATAGACATGAGCTCCATAAACCCCGTAGCCTCCAAGGAGATCGCGGCGGAGCTGGCGAAAAAGAACATTGAAATGCTGGATGCCCCCGTGTCCGGCGGTGAGCCCAAGGCCATCGACGGGACGCTCAGCTTCATGGTGGGTGGCAAGCAGGAGGTCTTTGACAAATATAAGCCCCTTTTGGAAACCATGGGCGCGTCCGTCGTTCGTTGCGGCGATGTAGGGGCCGGTAACACCACTAAGCTTGCCAATCAGATCATAGTGGCCTGCAACATCCAGGCTCTGGCCGAGGCCCTGACTCTGGCACAGAAAGCCGGCGTTGATCCGACGCTGGTGTTTGAGGCAATACGCGGCGGACTTGCCGGCTCCACGGTAATGAACGCCAAGGCCCCCATGATGATTGCCGGCAACGACAAGCCCGGCTTCAAGATAGACCTTCACATCAAGGACCTCAACAACGCTCTTGACTGCGCTCATACGGTTGGCTCCCCTCTCCCCATGACCGCTCAGGTACAGGAGATACTCCAGTGGCTCCACAATGAGGGTTGCGGCGGTTGTGACCACAGTGCCATTGCCAAATATTACGAGCATCTGACCGGCATAAAGATAGGCAGATAAGATCAAGGAGGAGCATATGCCGAAAATAAGCAAGGTCGTCACCACCGTATGGTACGACAAGGAGCATATGTACGCGCTTCGCCGTGTTTTCCCGGAGGCAAAATTTGTCTATGTTGATTTCTATGACAAGGAATCGCTTGAACGTGAGGCCAAAGACGCGGACGCCGCGATCCTCATGGGCGATGTGGACCCCTGCCTTCTCGGTGAAAATTCTCTGAAGTGGATCCACTGCGACCACGCGGGGCTCAACGGCTCAGCCCGGCCGGAGGTTTTTGCGCGGGGCATCCCCGTCACCGGGGCCGCCGGGCGCAGCGCCCCGGTCTTGGCTGAGCACTGTATCTACTTCATGCTCCAGAGCTGTTACCATACGAAAGAGCTTCTCCATGCCCAATCAGATCATAAATGGGGCGTAGAAGGTATGCAGGGTTGGCGTGGCCTGTATGGGCGGACAGCCGGTATCGTCGGTATGGGTAACAACGGCCGAATGCTGGCCTCTCGCCTGCACGCCCTCGGTATGAAGCTGATCACCTACGACAAGTTCCCGGTAAAAGGCTTTGAATATGTGGAAAAGAAGCTCACCTCCTCCGAGGGGGACACAATCGAACCGCTGTTGGAGGAAAGTGACTTTGTGATCCTGTGCATCGCCCTCACTGACGAGACCTACCACATGATCAACGCCGAGACAATCGGAAAAATGAAGGACGGCGCGGTCTTAGTGAATATGGCCCGCGGCGGCGTAGTATGCACGGAGGACCTCATTGATGCTTTGAAAAGCGGAAAGCTGGGTGGCGCGGGACTGGACGTATTTGAGTCCCAACCATTAGAGGAGGACAGTCCTCTGTGGGACCTTCCGAATGTATACATAACCCCTCACTCCACGCCCCAGGTACCTGACAGGGCCGGCAGGAGCATTGAGATCATTCGGGAGAACGCCCGCCGCCTTGAGGCCGGTGAGCCGCTCCTCAACCTGATGCGCCCCTCTGATGCCGTCTCTGACGGCAAGGCCGAGGGCGGCTGGGCAAGGATGATGAACTCCAAGCTGACAAAGGAACAAATTGAAAAAATGGACCTGGAAAAGTACTTTGGGAAGCGCGGCTGGAAGGATCCCTCCGAGTGGATGTAATATTTATAAATGCCGTTTAGCTCTCCGCTACGCGGTAACCGCATAACATGACCTATTACTCCGTCAGTTAAATAACTGACGGAGTAATAATAAGGCCGACGTATCCAATCTCCCTTAACGGCTCCGGCGCACCGTGTTAAACCGGACAAAAGGAAAGGAAACAGTATCATGCGCCATTTAAAGCCCTTTTGCCTTATTTTGCTTTTCTCTCTTATTGGGGAGGTCCTCCATGCCATTCTTCCTTTGCCGATCCCGGCATCGATTTACGGGCTTGTGTTGCTTTTCGCGGCGCTGTGTCTGAAGATCGTCAAGGTAGAAAGCGTAAAATCCGTCAGCGCCTTCCTGTTGGAGATCATACCGCTCCTGTTTGTGGCTCCCGCTGTCAATCTCATAGATTGCTGGCGGGAGGCGTTGCCGGTATTGTTGCCGGTCCTTGTTATTGTCGTCCTCTCGACCGTGGTTACCTTTGCGGTGTCAGGCAGTGTTACAAGGCTTTTCTCCGAGAGGAAGGATAAGCGTGAGTAAGTTCCTGTCGAGCAGTACTTTCTTCGCCGTTTTTCTGACCGTCACTTCCTTTGAGCTGGGCAGGTGCCTTCAAAAACGCTTTAAAAGCCCATTACTTAATCCCATCCTCATTGGCGCCGTTATTACCGGAGCAGTCCTTGTGGCTTTTCGTATCCCCAACGCCGACTATCAGGAGAATATCAGGCCCTTGAGCTTCCTCCTGACCCCGGCTACCGTCTGCTTTGCGGTACCATTTTATACAAGGCTCCGTGAGCTTCGCGGACATATTCTTGCCATCCTCGCCGGTGTCCTTGCCGGCACCGTCGCCAGCATGGGAATTATCGCCGCCCTCACCCGGATTTTCGCAATGGATGATACCATGCTTTGGACGCTTCTTCCAAAAAGTGTCACTACTGCCATTGGCGTGGCCCTGAGCGAGGAGGCCGGAGGCATCGCGGCCCTTACTACTGCGGCTATCATTGTAACAGGTGTTTTGGGAAACATGGCCGGACTGCTTCTCTGCAAACTTTTTCGATTCCGGGACGACATATCAAAGGGTGTGGCCTTCGGCACCGCCTCCCACGCCATCGGCACCTCTAAGGCACTGGAGCTGAGCGAGCTTGCCGGCGCTGTCAGCGGGTTTTCCCTTACCTTGGCCGGGCTCATTACAGCGGTCACCTTTTCAATTATATTGGAGATTTAGGAGGTCAATATGTCTATCGCACTTTCTGACTTTACAAAAAAACATGAATTTCTCATCTGTGTGGACTCCGACGGTTGCGCGGTAGATACCATGGACATCAAGCACAAGCGGTGCTTCGGACCGTGCATGGTCGATGAGTGGGGATTGGAACCGTGGAAAGATGCGGTTTTGGCCCGCTGGGACGAAATCAATCTTTATAGTATGACCCGCGGTATCAATCGGTTTAAGGCCCTCGCCATGTCCCTGGAGGACACGGATGCCGCGTTCACGCCGATAGAGGGGCTGGGCGTCCTGAAAAAATGGGCCGGAGAGGCAAAAGAGCTCTCCAACCCCGCATTGGAAGCTGAAATAGCCCGTAACGACGCGCCCATTTTGAAAAAAGCCCTGCGTTGGTCGAAGGCTGTCAACGCATCCATCGCCGCACTGCCGTGGGAGGTCAAGCAGGCCTTTGACGGCGTAAAGGAGGGCTTTGAGGCCGCCAGAAGGTTTGCCGACATCGCCGTGGTTTCCAGTGCCAACCGGGATGCGGTGGAAGAGGAGTGGGAGCGATTTGGCCTTATGGAGCTTGTGGACCTGGTCCTTTGTCAGGACGTCGGAAGCAAAGCTCACTGCATCGCGGAGCTCAGGAAAAAGGGCTACGGCGAGAGCAGTATTCTCATGGTAGGCGACGCCCCCGGTGATATGGACGCGGCTGAGAAAAACGGCGTCTATTTTTACCCCATCCTCGTTCGCCACGAAACGGAAAGTTGGCGGGAGTTTTCGCTGGCCGTTAAACTCCTTGCCTCCGGCGAATATGAAAATTACGGCAGGGAGAAGGCCACTGATTTCATTCGGAACCTGTCTCAGGGAGGTAAATAATATGAAAAGCTCATTCCGCTGGTACGGGGACTCCGACCCCGTGACCTTGGAGGAAATACGGCAAATACCCGGTATGCGCTCCATTGTGTCCGCCGTCTACGACGTGAAACCCGGCGAGGTATGGCCGGAGGAGAGCATAAAGCATCTTGCGGACGAGTGTAAAGAGCATGGGCTCATCTTCGACGTGGTGGAGTCCATACCTGTCACGGAGGAAATCAAGCTGGGCCGCCCGGAGAGGGACCGGCACATTGAAAATTACTGCGAGAATATCCGCCGCTGCGCCAAATACGGCGTCAAGTGCGTCACCTACAACTTCATGCCCGTATTCGACTGGACGCGCACGCAGCTTGACAAAGAGGGCGCGGACGGCTCAACTTCTCTCGTCATGTACTGGGACCAGATGAAGGGCTTGGACCCCCTGAAGGACGACATACACCTCCCCGGCTGGGACTCAAGCTACACTCAGGACGAGGTACGGGACCTCATTCGCGCCTACGGCGACCTCGGTGAGGAGGGACTTTGGAGCAACATCGAGTACTTCTTAAAGCGCGTCATTCCCGTGGCGGAGGAATGCGGCGTTGTTATGGCCCTCCACCCGGACGATCCCCCCTACCCCATCTTCGGCCTGCCCCGCGTGGTCACAAATGAGCAGAACATCGACCGCTACCTCTCCATCGTGGACAGCCCCTCCAACACCCTGTGTCTCTGCACCGGTTCGCTGGGGTGCTCTCCCGCCAACGACATTCCCAAGCTTGTGCGCAAGTATTCCGCCATGAAGCGCATCGGGTTCATGCACCTTCGCAACGTGAAGATTTTGCCCGACACCTCCTTTGAGGAGTCCGGGCACCTCACGAAAAACGGCTCTCTGGACATGAACGCCATTGTGAAGGCGCTTGTGGACACGGGCTTTGGCGGTTATTTCCGCCCGGACCACGGGCGGATGATCTGGGGAGAGACGGGAAAACCGGGGTACGGGCTTTTTGACCGGGCGCTGGGCTCCGCCTACCTCAACGGCCTCATCGAGGCCAACGGCGGGACTATCGAATAAAAAGGAAAGGATGGTATAGATGCTTGATCTCCCTCTTAATGTAGATTTTACCGGCAAGACCGTGGTGGTCACCGGGGCCGGCGGGGTGCTGTGCTCCGTTATGGCGCGGGCTTTCGCTCAGGCGGGGGCCAAGGTGGCGGCGCTGGACCTCAACGAGGAGGCCGTGAAGAAGCTCTCCGACGAGGTGCGGGCCGAGGGCTTCACGCTCAACGGCTACAAATGCAACGTGCTGGAGCCTGAGTCCATCAAGGCCGCCCACGAGGCGATTTTGGAGGACTTCGGCCCCGTGGACATCTTAGTCAACGGCGCGGGCGGCAACAATCCCCGCGCCACCACCGATAACGAGTACCAGCACGAGGCCAAGGAGGGCCAGAAGACCTTCTTCGACCTTGACCCCTCCGGCGTGGATTTCGTGTTCAAGCTCAACTTCCAAGGGACCTTGTTGCCCACTCAGATTTTCGCAAAGGACATGGTGGAGCGCAAATCCGGCGTTATTCTCAACGTCAGCTCCATGAACGCCTACATACCGCTGACGAAAATCCCCGCTTATTCGGGAGCCAAGGCCGCAATCAGCAACTTCACCCAGTGGCTGGCGACCCACTTCGCCAAGTCCGGTATCCGCTGTAACGCCATAGCCCCCGGCTTTTTGGTGAGCAACCAGAACCGCAAGCTCCTTTTCAACGACGACGGCACGCCCACGGCGAGAAGCGAAAAAATTCTCAACGGCACCCCCATGGGCCGCTTCGTGGACGCGGAGGAGCTTCTTGGCGGCGTGTTCTTCCTCTGCGACGACCGCTCCGCCAGCGCCATAACCGGCGTGGTGTTGCCCATCGACGCCGGCTTTGCGGCGTACTCCGGAGTATAATGGAGATAGTAAAATGGAAAAGATATTATATACCGGCAAGGATGACGAACAATTCAAAAAACCGTTTATCGACATAGACGAGTGGCGAGATGAGCCCTCCATGCATCGTTATGTACATGGTGGATTTGATGGAACCAATACAAAGTTCAGTTTTCATTTTCCCCCGGTCGAAGACTTCCTTGGTCGGTTTTTTCATTTCCTGGCTCCGGTGGTAGGTGATGAAACCGAGGCTCAACGGCAAACAGGTATAGAAAACAAGCTTCTGTTTGCTCTTTCACACGGTGCCTACTTCGTTGAGACAAATCACGGAGGTCCTGTGAATAGAGGCGGAGATTCGACACTGGTGTACAGGGCCAATGCCTGTGCTGCCGTTTTTTCACGCGTTCTTGCTGAGAAAATGTACGGTATGAGCAGGATCTTCGGGTATCTCTTTGGCGGGAGCGGTGGCGCTTATAAGACTATCAGTTGTGTAGAAAACACCATCGGGGTATGGGACGGCGCAGTTCCTTTTGTGATTGGCTCCCCTATGGCCATGCCCTATGTCTTTACTGTCCGGGTTCATGCCATGAGACTTCTTAGAAATAATCTGGACAGGATCAGGGACGCGTTGGAGCCCGGCGGAAGCGGTGACCCATATGAAGGCCTCACCGATGAGGAGGCTGAAGCACTTAAAGAAGCGACACTCATGGGCTTCCCCCTTAAAACCTGGTGTGTCTACCCCACATTGGGGGACGGTGCTCTGCCTGTACTCTCCCCTGCCATCGGCTTCAGGGACCCCGGCTATTATAAGGATTTCTGGTCAGTTCCGGGGTATCTTGGCGCGGAAGAAAACAGCAGCGCCATACGCGACAGAGTTCTTTTGGAAACACAAGTGGAAAGAATCGCATCCGTCAATCAGTCGGACTTGACAAGTAATGATAAGAACGCCTATGGTGTGGACGAGGCATGGAAAAAACAGTTAGCGCACGTCGGAGATGCGGTGATCTACCTGCAAGATATGCCGTCAAAAACCAAGTATCTCAAGGGACTCAAGCTAACGGTACTTTCCGGCGCGGCGGAGGGCAAAAGCTTTGCCGTGAGAATGGAAAACGACGCCATTGTAGTCGATGCCGCTTCTGTCGGCACAGACGTTTCCGGGATCCTTGCGGCGTTATCCCCCGGAGACAATGTGAAGTTGGATAACTCCGATTACATCGCAATCCAAACCTATCACCGGCATCAGGTACCGGAAAGTCCAGAATATCACGGCTGGGATCAATTCCGCCAGATAAGCGGAGCGCCAATATATCCTCAGCGAGATGTAATTATCGGGCCTCAAATCAGCACCTCCGGTGCGGGAAGCATCCAAAATGGGCGTCCAACCTGCAAGATGATCGTAATCGAAAGCCTGATGGATGAAAGTGCTTTTCCATGGCAGGCAGACTGGTATCGCCAGGAGGTCATAAAAAACTTAGGCGGAGACCATGATTTCCGTCTATGGTATATGGACAACTGTATGCACACCGACTGTGAGGAGGGCAATGGCGGAGATCACCAGCATATCGTCAGTTATCTCGGTGCGCTCTGGCTGGCGCTTTTGGACCTCAGTGATTGGGTGGAGCTCGGCATCGAGCCTCCGCAGAGCAGCCATTACAGTCTTGACGGCGCTCAGGTCATAATTCCTCCGTCTGCCGGCGAGCGGAGAGGCATCCAGCCCGTATCGGAGCTCTTGGCAAACGGGCAAAAAAAGGCAGTTGTCCGTCCCGGTGAATGTGTGACCTTTACTGCTTCCATATCCGTCCCCGATGGTAGCGGTACGGTCGAGAGCGTCCGTTGGGACTTCGAGGCAACCGACGACTTTACCCCCTGTGGAACGCTGAAGCTATATGACGATGGACATACCGCGAATGCATCAGCCACCCACATCTTCACCAAGCCCGGAACATACTTCCCTGTGATCAAGGTCGCTTCCAACCGCCATCCCGGTGATATATTTACGCAGATTTTAAATCAGGATCGCGTCCGCGTTGTGGTGGAAGATGGGACGGAATAACTTGTCACATGGTAATGTCATCATATCAAACAGTCTTTCATAATTAGACACTAAATGATTGAGAAAAAAAGAAAAGGGATGCCTCGGCTTTGCCGGGTCACTCCCTTTTCATATTGAAAAATGAATAAATAAAATTATAATATAAAAAATAAGATATAATCTTTATCTTTTCCTTAAAAACTCCTCTACCATAAAGTCCACTGTCTTTAAAATAAATTTCCTTTCATCATCTGTGCATACAGCCAGCTTGTTGAGAAGATGCCTTGATTCTTCCTCTATCTTTGGCATTTCCTGATTGAACAGTATATCTCCGGACATACCCAATCGACGAACGATTGGAAGAAGCACCTCATATGACGGATTGATCAGGCCCTTTTCAATATTCTGAATATGCCGAAAGCCGACTCCTGTCTGGTCGGCGAGCTCCTGTTGCGTGAGACCGCATTTTTTTCTTTCCGCTTTGATATAGCCCCCCAAATCTCGCAAATCGTCGTAGGGAACATTTTTCACTTTTGGCATTTTCATCACCACACGTTAATTTTACCGTGGGATGTCCAGTTTATAAATACATTAACAGAACGTTATGATCTACACTTATAATGCGTATTCGCGAACCAGCCAAATCTATTTAATTTGAGCGGACACTCAACCATAGGTGTCCAAGAAAGGAGAGCAATGGATGGTCGCAGCATAATAACGCTTATCCTCCATCAGGTAGAAGTTCCAAAAAAAGGTATGACGCCAGCAGGAATATTTCGCCTTGCAAAAGCGCATTATTTAGCGCAATAAAGTGCGTCATTAGTTCGTATACAAATTATTTTGGACGGGACGACAGACAATTCCGGAATCAGTCTGTCGTCCCGTCTATATTTTTCTCACCGACGTGCGCCGTTAAGCACCCCGCAAATCAGACCGCCTTTTTCAAAAAAGTTGAAAATTCTGTTTTAAAGTGTTCATCACCAGAACACTTTGCCGCCTAACATTTGTGACGTCCAATGTGGAGAGGCGGTGAGAACGTGGGACCATCTGAGCGCCGGCAACGCCTTTTGGAAGTGCTTTGCCTGAGGCGACAGGATACATATGAGAATCTGGCGCGGGAGTTCAATGTCTCCAAGATGACGATCCGACGTGATGTGATGGCCCTCACCTGTTCTTACCCGGTTGAGACCGTCAGTGGGCGCTACGGCGGTGTGAGGGTGGCAAAATGGTACAGGCCAAACTACCGGCCGTCCAGAATCGAACCCCTCACTATCAAGCAAGCCGCGCTGCTCAAAAAGCTGAGAGAGCAGCTCTCCGGCGAGGAGCTTGAAACAATGGATAGCATCCTTTTTAAATTTTCCCCATGAGCTTTAGCGATGCACATTGTCAAACAGTGGGAATGCTTTCCGCTCATATCAGTATGCAAGTTAATTCCGCATCGCGGCACAGCTTCAGACGCGAGGACTGCCATCAGCTTACTCTCCCCTACCCTACCGGGAGCGTTAAGCCTGTCGGCACGAGCGACCAACTTAGAGCTGTTATCCGGCGTTTGGCCGCGCCCAGAGCGTGATGCGGTATAGCGCAGCTTCCCGTACCGCAGGGTAAAAGAGGGGTACTGTGGGATCGGCCCGGACAGCTAAGTCACCTGTCGCCACCGTCCGTCGGTACCGCGCCGTCTGCCTGCCGCAGACCGCTTGCATACTCCCACGCCGGGGGTGAGCAGTAGGACGGCCCCGCCGTCTGATAATACGGCGTTTATAGAAACCGCAATAAATACATACCTATCACCTATTTTCATAGAATGTTTTATAAGGAGGTGGTCGCCGATGATAAGCGGCAAAAAGTTAGAGGAATTGCAAAAGGACGACAGGAAGGTAACTGCAGATGAACTACAGGACATTCTCGATGTTGAGATCCGAGGTGATACGCCCACTCAAAGGCTTGAAAGCTTTCTGGGCCAAATCGGCGATCCCTATCACTTCAGAGTCGGCAAGACTGTGGTCAAAGTCCGCTTCAATGAGAGCGGTAAGACATTGGAAAATATCTTGAAAACATACTTTTTGGGGCTGAAATGTTGATTTTCAGCTCCCCTTCTGGTAAAATGATTTTGTTATAGAGGGAGGCAAGGAGGCTCCCAAAATGCCAAGAATACGCAAGTCTACCGAACCTGAAGCTAAAACCAAGAGGCAGAAAATATGGAAGGTCGGAAAGTACATCCGCCTTTCACGGGAAGACGGAAATGTGATCTCTGAATCTGTCGTCAACCAGGATAAGATACTTCAAGATGAAATTCCAAACTTCTTTGAGGACGGTTTCTATGAAGTTATCGACACGTACATTGATGACGGTACCAGCGGAACAACGGACATCGAACGCGGCGCTTTTCAGCGCATGGTATGTGACGTAAAGAGCGGTCGAATCAACTGTATCATAGTCAAGAATCTGTCCAGGGCTTTTCGCAACAGCGCAAATCAAGGACACTTCCTGGAGGAGTTTATCCCCCTATACAGCACTCGGTTCATATCCCTTTACCAGCCCCGCATCGACACTTTTCTGGACCCGGAGATCGTCCACAGCCTTGAGGTCAGCATCACCGGCTTTATGAACGAGCAGTACGCCTATAAGACCTCCGCCGATATCAGACGCACCTTCCGGCATAAACGGGAGAACGGTGAGTTCATCGGGGCATTTGCCCCCTACGGTTACAGAAAGGACCCCGAAAACAGAAACGCGCTCCTTATCGACGAGGAGGCCGCGCAGGTGGTACGGGACATCTTCAAATTGTTCTGCGAAGGAATGAGTAAGAACGGCATAGCAAAGCGGCTCAATGAGCTTGGAATTCCCAGCCCCATAGCTTACAAGCGCGCAAAGGGATTCCACTTTGAATGTCCTCAGGCAGCCAAGTCTGACGGTCTGTGGTGTCCAGCTTCGGTCGCCAGGATACTCAAAAACTCCGCCTACATCGGAACCATGACCCAGGGCAAGCAGAAGGTCGTCAGTTACAAGGTGCATCAACGGAAATCTGTCCCGGAGGATGAGTGGTATGTGGTGGAAAACATCATACCTCCCATTGTTTCACGAGATATTTTCGACATGGCTCAGAGCCTGCATTGCAGGGACACAAGGACGCCCCCAGGCGGGACTGAGCTCTATCTTTTCTCCGGCTTTATCCGATGTGCCGACTGCAAAAAGAGTATGTCACGCAAGACCTCAAAGAATCTCACCTATTATGTGTGTCGCACATTTCGGGAAAAATCAAAATCGCAGTGCGGAAATCACTCCATCCGTGAGGACATCTTGGAGAGCGCCGTGTTGACCGCGATAAAAAAGCAAATCGAGCTTGTTTCCGGTCTGGAGGACATCATAGAGGAAATCAACAGCGCGCCAGTGGTCAATACCGAATCAAGCCGCCTAAATGACCTGCTGAAAGATCGCAAACGTGAGCTTGAAAAGGCCACCGGTCTTCTTGACAGTCTTTACTTGGATTGGAAAAGCGGAGACATCAGTCACGAGCAATACCTCCGTATGAAGCCTAAATTGACAGACCAGGTCGGACAGTTGAAAACCGCTATTTCACACATTGAAAACGAGCGCGCGAAGTTAGCCAATGGTGTGGACACGCAGGACCCCTACCTGACAGCATTTTTAAAATATCGCAATGTCCAGACATTATCCCGGGGTCTGCTGGCAGAACTGGTAAAAACAATCTATGTACATGAGAATAAAGAAATAGAGATCGAATTTAACTTTCAAGACCAGTACCAGCGCATTTTAGAGTTTGTTAAAAGCAATGAAAGCAATAACCGCTTCAATAGCGCCGAGCAGGTCTCTTAGTTGAGCATAAATCACTGCACCTCAGGGCCCCGCCGGCGCTACGGGAGCCACAGGAGCTACCGGTCCCATCGGTCCCCAGGGACCCCAGGGTGAGACCGGCCCCCAGGGACCTCAAGGGCCCCAGGGACCTCAAGGACCTCAGGGGCCCATAGGCGCGACCGGAGCCACGGGAGCTACCGGCGCCACCGGAGCCACAGGAGCTGTCGGCCCCCAGGGGCCGCAGGGCCCCGCGGGAGTCGCGGCTACGATCGAGATCGGCACCGTCACCACCGGCGCTCCGGGAACTCCCGCCAGCGTCACCAACACCGGTACCGATACGAACGCCATTTTGAACTTTGTTATCCCCCAGGGCGCCACCGGGGCCACGGGAGCCACAGGAGCTACCGGCGCTACCGGAGCCACAGGCGCCACAGGAGCCACGGGACTCACTGGGGCCACCGGAGCTACCGGAGCGACCGGCCCGGCCGGTCCCCAGGGGCCTCAGGGACCCGCCGGCCCTCAGGGCCCGCAAGGTCCTCAGGGTCCCCAGGGCGAGACCGGCCCCGCCGGTGACACCGCGGTGGCCAGCTACGCCGACTATTACGGCCTGGTGCCCGGGTCCAACGACGACCCGGTGGCCGCCGGGGATGCCATAGACTTCCCCGTGGAGGGTGCCAATGACGGCGGCAACATTACCTCCAATGGATCGGACACCCTCACCGTGGCCGACGCCGGCACCTACCTTGTGCTCTTCGAGGCCGCTGTCACCGGCTCTTCTCAGCTGGTACTGGCCGTCAACGGCAGCGAGGTGGCCTCCACCACCGTTGGCCGCACCAGCGGCACCGGTCAGATAATCGGCATGAGCATCCAGGAGCTCCCGGCAGGTTCCACCCTTCAGGTCCGCAACCCCGCCAGCGCCAACTCGTCCGTTACCGTCACGCCCACTGCCGGTGGCGAGGACCCCGTATCCGTACACCTGATCGTGATCCAGCTCGCCACCGCCGAACCCCCCGTGGCGGAATAAAGCTTATAAGCCTGACAACCCCTTGCGAAAAACGCCCTGCCGCGAATGCGGCGGGGCGCAATGTTTATTTAGGGTCGTAGAGCATGTTGCTGGCATCCACGTCGCCTGTTATGGCGTCGACCCAGTCGCTTTCCTCTGTGCGTATGGACTTGTTGCCGCGATAGACGCCCCTGGGGCGTGAGAGGGGGTTATTCCGGAATATGTAGTTTTGCTGTTCGTTGTCCACGGACACACAGCCGGTCAGGTGTATTCCGCCGGGGTTGAAATTATCCGAGAAGCCCGCCATGGCGTTTTTGAAGGCCACGCAGTTTTCCACTATATGTCCCACCGGCATACCCTCGCCGCCGAGCTTAAAGCCGTTACCGCCACCGCCGCCTAAGATCACGTGCTCCGGGTCCTCGGGATCTGTCCAGATGCCGTTGCCGTACGCCACGCAGTTGCGGAGCGTCACAGGCGCGTTGGGGCCCTTCTCCACCTTGTTATATAGGTCAAAGCCGTCGTCCACATTGCCGTAGGACACACACCCGTCAAACACGTTCCCCGGCCCCACGCCCAGCTTCGGCGCGAAGCCGTCCGCGTTCATGTTCCGCTTATCCCGGTTGCCGTAGGACACGCAGTCCTTGATAAGGTTATAGCAGGGCCATGCGAATTGGAAGCCCTCCGGCATACCGTTGCCCACCACAAGGCCCGTCTCGTCACAGTGGTGGAAGGAGCATTTCTCGATCACGTTGAAGCTCCCCGTAAGGTCAGATCGTTTACCGCTGAACTCAATGCCGTAGATATGCCAGAAATTCGCGCTTGACGTAAGGCAGGTGTCCCGGAATACGACCTTCGCGCCGTCCGCGGGCTTTATGGTCTTTACGGCCTCCAGCGCCCCGGAGCTCTCCGGGCCCAGAAGGAGCTTTTGCGTATATGTGCCGTCCAGCAGGTAGACGGTGCCGCCCTGGGCAAGCCGCCTCACGGCCTCCTGAAGGCACACGGGGTCGGCCCTGGAGCCCTCGGCGTCCTCTTTGCCGTCTGGCGAGGCGTACACCACGCTGGTGGCATATCCGCAGGGCTCATATGTAACGCTGAACACCTCAGTGATGCTCCCTGAGGGGAAGTCATAAACGCACCGGAGCTTATTTTCCCCCTCACGGAGCTCGACGGTCATGTTGGCCGGGTGCCTGTCCAGAAGCTCCACAGTGCCAAGCTCCTCTCCGTCGCGGCTGACGTACACAAAGCCGCTCTTGTTGCCGTGGAGCGTCAGCACATACCTCTCCCCTGTGCTCCTGGTGCCGGAGCGCAGGAAGAGCTTGGGCGTCACGTTGTGATTTACCGGCCGCCAAAGCTCCGGCATCACCGCCGGCGGCGTGTACGGTGTTATCTCCAGCTCTATGTCCTCAAATCTCGCCTCGGCGTTGCGAGAGGCGAAGAAGCCCACGTACATGCTCCCCTCCTCCAGCTGCTGGAGTAGGTTCACCTCGCACCCTGCGGGATATACCCGCTCCCCCATGGTGCCGTCGGGCTTTTCCACCGCGGCGTAAAAGCCCCTGTCGTCCCGGCCAAGCTCCATACGAAGCCCCCGGCTACCGGTGACAAGCTTCGAAGCACCGGGCACATCGGTAGCGGTGAGCTCCACGCCCACAAGGTCGTGGATATTCTCCACCCCCCGCCGGAACACGATCTGCGGCGTATTCTCGTCTCTATCCCCGGCCAAAACGCCGACGAACACCATATTCGACGCGGCGGGAAGCTCCTGAAAGCCCGGGTCAAAGGGATCGCGCCTTGCCACACCCAGGCTGTCCCGGGCCATGATGCCGAAGCCGCACTGCTGAGGTGAGTCCTGCGTCCCGAGCCGCCCGTAGTTTACGGGTACGACCCTTGCCGACAGACGGAAATTTTCCCTGTTCGGGTCGATCTTAGTATAGTGGAAGGCAAGGCCGTCGTGGCCTCCGGCGATCTTGCCGCCGCGACTTTCCACCGTGACGGAGCCGTCATCGCTCACTCTGGAGCCGTTGACGCCCACCTTTTCACTGTACTCCGGAAGCTTGACCGTGGAGGTCATATTGAGGTCCGTGGACTGGCCGAAGGCGCGGCACTCCCATGTCCTCTCGCTGTACATATTTACCATGCTCCTGTCCCTCTTTTCAATTTTTCAATACCACGTTCTCGTCCCCAAGCATCTCGCGAAGCTCCGTGACGAAGGACGGGTAGATTATACAGCTCGCACCCAGGCGGCGGCGGGTGTCCTCAAAATATATTACCAGCTGCTGTTCCCCCGGGAACATCTCCAAAAGCAGCTTTATGCGCTCAAATTCCGGGCTCGACTGGCTTTTCAGCCGCACATACAGCTTCCTCGCCCCCGTCGTCCCCGCTTCGGGTACCGGGTCCGGGCCAACGTCCGTCAGCGGCCGGAGGACGTTTATAAGCGCCTGTGGCTCCTTCTCCTCCCGTATTGACAGCCTGCCCCTTACGGTGACGAGTCCGCCCTCCCGCAGATACACGCCGGAGGCGTCCAGTACGCGCTGGAAGGCCAACATCTCCATATCCCCGGTGCCGTCGTCCAACGTCACATATGCCATCATCCCGCCGTTTTTCGTGGACTTCATCTTCACCCCGGTGATAACTCCGGCCAATACGATGTCCTGGTCATCCCGGTAGCGGTGCTCCTCCGTCTCTTCTCCGGCGTCGGCGAGTATCCCGCCGATGGACACGGCCCCAAGCTTTCTCGCGGCGTTCCTGTATCCGTCCATTGGGTGTCCGGATAGGTACAGGCCCGTGACCTCCCGCTCCATGGCCATGCGTTCAGCGGCGGTGTACTCCTCCACATCCGGAAGGTCCACGGCCGCGCCGGAGCTCCCGCTGTCCACCCCGGTCATGCCGAAGAGGTCCATCTGGCCCTCCACGTTCCGCCGGCGGGTGTCGGCTATTGCGTCCAGTGTCGGACCTACCACCTCCATCAGCTGTCGGCGCTTGACGCCAAGGGAGTCAAATGCCCCGGCCTTTATAAGGCTCTCCACCGCCCGGCGGTTCATATCCCCGCCGAACATGCGCTGGCAGAAGTCGTGGAAGGACGTGAAGTGTCCTCTCTCCTCCCGCTCGGCCATCACGCCCTCGATGAATTTGGAGCCTATGTTCTTCACCGCCACAAGCCCGTAGCGGATATTGTCCCCCTCCACGGTAAAGCGGTTCCTGGAGTGGTTTATATCCGGCGGCAGGAGCTTTATCCCCATGCTCTGGCACTCCGCGGTGTACTCGGCCACCTTCTCGGCGTACCCCAGCACGGAGCTCATCAGCGCCGCCATATACTCCCTTGGATAGTGGCACTTGAGGTACGCCGTCTCATAGGCCACGATGGCGTAGCTCACGGCGTGGGCCTTGTTGAAGGCGTAGTTTGCAAAGTCGGTTATCTCATCGTATATGCTCCCGGCCACGTCCTCCGGCACGCCGTTTTTGACGCACCCGTGTATCCCCCGACTCTCGTCGCCGTAGATGAAGGTCTCGCGCTCCTTTTGTATCTCCGCCATCTTCTTTTTGGACATGGCCCTTCTTATCATGTCCGCCTGCCCCAGTGAAAAGCCCGCCAGCCGCCTGAATATCTCTATTACCTGCTCCTGATAGACGATGCAACCGTATGTCACGTTCAGTATGGGCTCCAGCATGGGGTGCTTATATACTATCTTGTCCGGGTTCACGCTGGCCTCCAGGAACCTTGGTATGGAGTCCATTGGCCCCGGGCGGTATAGGGCGATGACGGCGGTGATGTCCTCTATATTCTTCGCCCGCATACCAACACACACGCCGGTCATTCCCGCGGACTCCAGCTGGAACACTCCGCTCGTCTTACCCGCGGCCAGCATGTCATAGGTATCCCTGTCGTCGTCAGGTATCTTCGATATATCAAAGTCCGGCTCCTTGTTGCGGATGTCCCGGACGGCATCGTCGATGACCGTCAGGTTCCGAAGGCCCAGAAAGTCCATCTTCAGAAGGCCCAGCTCCTCGATGGTGGTCATGGTGTACTGGGTGGCGATGGTGTTGTCCTTTTTTGAAAGGGCCAGTGGCACATATGTGTGTACCGGGTCACGGGTTATGACTATACCCGCGGCGTGGGTACCGGAGTCCTTTGGCATATCCTCCAGCGCCCGCGCGGTCTCGATAACTTTTTTGTACCGTGGGTCTGAGTCCATCAGGTCCCGGAGCTGCTTTGAGGTGCGGATTGCGTCGTCCAGGGTTATCTTAGGATCCGTGGGTATGGTCTTTGCAAGCTCGTTCTCCTCGGCGAAGGTGAGCCCCAGGGCCTTGGATACGCTCCTGACGGCGTTTTTTGCCTTCAGCGTGTTGAAGGTGATTATCTGCGCCACCCGGTCCGCCCCGTACTTGCGCTTTACGTAGTCCACCACCTCGCCTCTGCGGCGCTCGCAGAAGTCCATGTCTATATCCGGCATACTCACCCGCTCCGGGTTCAAAAACCGCTCAAAATACAGACTGTATTTTATGGGGTCCACGTCGGTTATATGAAGGCAGTAGCTCACCACGCTCCCAGCCGCGCTGCCACGGCCGGGGCCAACGGGGATGCCGCTTTTTTTCGCGTACATTACAAAATCCTGGACGATGAGGAAATAGTCCGTAAAGCCCATGCGGTCTATCATGTCGAGCTCGTATCTCAGCTGTTTTTTCACCTCAGGGGAGTTGGGATACCTCTCCCGGAAGCCCTCGTCACAGAGCTTCTCCAGATATTCCCTTGACGTGTACCCCTCCGGCACGGTAAAAAGCGGCAGGTGGTAGTGTCCAAACTCAAACTCCATGTTGCACCTGTCCGCGATGACTGCGGTGTTGTCCGCGGCCTCCGGGAGGTCCGGATAGAGGGCGCGCATCTCCTCCTCGCTTTTCAGGTACAGCCCGTCGCCGTTGAACTTCATGCGGTTGTCGTCGTCCACCGTCTTGCCGGTCTGTATGCACATCAGCACGTCCTGGGCATAGGCGTCCTTTTTTTCAAGATAGTGCACGTCGTTCGTCAGTACCAGTGGTATCCCCGTCTCCTTCGACAGCTTTATAAGGCCCGTCGCCGCCGTGCGCTCCTCGGGTATGCCGTGGTCCTGTATCTCAAGGTAGTAGTTGCCCTCGCCGAATATCTCCAAAAACTCCAGGGCCGTCTTTTTCGCCTCGTTATACCTGTCCTGCAGGATATACTGCGGCACCTGGCCTTGGACACAGGCCGAGAGGGCGATAAGCCCCTCGTGGTGCTCCCTCAAAAGCTCCATGTCGATACGTGGCTTCGTATAAAAACCGTCCACAAAGCCCATAGAGACCATATAGCACAGGTTTTTGTAGCCCGTCTCGTTCTCGCACAGCAGTATGAGGTGATAGCGCACGGAGTCCGTCCCGTGCTCCTTGTCAAAGCGGGTCCTGGGCGCCACATAGACCTCACATCCGATTATGGGCTTCACGCCCTCCTTTTTACACTCCTTATAAAATGCCACGGCGCCGTACATGACGCCGTGATCGGTTATGGCAAGGCACGTCTGACCAAGCTCCCTCGCCCGACGGGGGAGATCCTTTATCCTGCACGCACCGTCCAGGAGGCTGTATTCAGAGTGAACATGTAAGTGAGTGAACGACATATATCATCACCGTAAGCGTTATTTTATCTCCTCCGCCGTCCGGCGAAGCTGGCGGAGGCGGTGGTTTATTCCCGATTTCGTCACAGGCGGGTCGCAGAGCGCCCCCAGCTCCTCTATGGACAGCTCCGGGTTCTCCTCCCGAAGGATCGCCGCCTCTCTGAGCTTCGGGGAGAGATTTTCAAGCGTCCCTGAGCTCCTGAGCTTCCTTATTGCCTCCATTGTGGCGGCGCTGGCCTCAACGGTCTTTGTGACGTTGGCTGTGTCGCAGTTGACCTTCCGGTTCACCTGGTTCGTCATGTCCTTCTCGATCTTCGCGGCCATCACCCGCATGGCCGCCAGAGGCGCGCCGATGGTGGTGAGCAGGTCCTCTATCACCGAGGACTGCTTAAAGTACATGATGTAATTTCCGCCCCTTGACACGCTTTTTGGCTCGAAGCCCATGTCCAGGAACAGAGCCGTGATCTCGCGGCTGACCATGTAGTGGTCGGTCACCAGCTCCAGGTGATAGCGTTTTTCCGGGTCGGTCACACTGCCGCCGGCCAGGAACGCCCCCCGCAGAAATCCGGCCCGGGAGCTCTCATCCTCCAAAAGGCCCAGGTTGACATGGTGGCTGACAAGGCCGCCCAGATAGCCGAAGGCATCAAGTATCCTGGCGACGCTCTCCGTTGAGCTCACCACAAATGTCCCCTGGCCTCCGCCCTCCGGCTGCTCGTCGAATTTCAGGGAAAAGGCCCGCTGAAGGAGCTTCGGGAGCCTCTGGGCAAAGCAGTCCGACCTTGTGACGACACGTATCTCCCGGTTATCGAAGGTGTTGCAAAAGAGCATCACCCCGTAGCACTCCGCCAGTGCCTGGGCCCGGGAGTTCAGGCCCACGCGGCACAGCTCGGCCTTTACATCTGAGGAAAACGACATTGTCTCACCCCGTTACGATTTGGAGATGTCCCTGTGGATGCACTCTACCTCGTGGCCCCGGTCCTCCAGATATTTTGACAGGGCCTCGGTCACGGCAACTGACCTGTGGTGTCCGCCTGTACAGCCGATGCACACCGTCAGGTTCATCTTCCCCTCCTCCTGATAGTTCGGCAGAAGGAAGTCAATAAGCTCCTCGAGCTTCCCCAAAAACTCCCTGGCCTGGTCGGAGCTGAAAACGTAGTCATACACGTCGTCGTCCAGGCCGTTTTTCTCCGTAAGCTCCGGCACATAGAATGGGTTTGGCAGAAATCTCACGTCAAATACAAGGTCCGCTTCCATGGGTATGCCGTATTTATACCCGAAGGACATGACCGACACTCTCAGCTTCTCCGTGTCCCCGGCGCCAAACAGCCGCTGGAGCGTCCGCTGGAGCCTGCCAAGGGTGAGGCCCGTGGTGTTGATCACGTAGTCGGCGCGTCCCCTGACGCCCTCAAGCATCTTTATCTCCCGGCGGACGGCGTTCTCAAGTCCCCCGCCCTCCACATCCAGCGGATGCCTGCGGCGCGTCTCCTTGTAGCGTTTGACTATCGTGTCGACGGAGGCGTCGATGTAGAGTATCTTGTACTCAAACCCCGCCGCGCTCAGCTCGTCCAGCGCCTTGAACAGCTCGTCAAAGCTATCCCTTGAGCGTATGTCCGACACCAGCGCCACCCTCTCATAGCGCCCGCGGGTGGCGGCGCACAGCTCGGCAAATTTAGGGATCAGCGCCACAGGCATGTTATCCACGCAGTAAAAGTCCAGATCCTCCATAGCCGCGGCCACGCGGCTCTTGCCCGCCCCGGAAAGGCCGGAGATTATAAGCATTTCCATAAGATCGCCTCCTGAGTTGAGCCCGCCTCGTCACGGTATGAGCCTTACCTCCGGCTCAAGTGTTATGCCGGAGCTTTCGTACACACCGCGCTTTACAAGCTCCATAAGGGCCGTCACGTCGTCGTAGGTGGCGTTCCCCGTGTTCACGATAAAGCCCGCGTGCTTTTCCGATACCTGCGCTCCTCCCACCGTAAGGCCCTTCAGTCCGGCATCGTCTATCAGCTTCGCGGCGAATCCGTCCTTCGGCCGCTTGAAGGTACTGCCGGCCGAGGGCATGTTCATGGGCTGTTTTTCCCGCCTCATCGCGGCCAGCTCCTCCATCCGCTCCCGGATCTTCTCCGGGTCCCCGGGACGCAGGCGCAGTGTGGCCGAGAGTATTGCCTCGCCCGTGTCCTCAAAGCGGCTGTGGCGGTAGCCGAAGTCGCACTCGTCCCGGGGTACCGTGCGCAGTACCCCGTTTACGTCGAGATATGTCACCGCCTCGGTGACCTCCCTCAGCTCCCCGCCGTAGGCCCCGGCGTTCATGTATATCCCGCCGCCCAGCGAGCCGGGTATGCCCTGGGCAAATTCCAGCCCCGTCAGCCCCTCCCGGGCCGCGGCGGCGGCTAACCTTGAAAGCAGTACACCGGCGCCGGATATGAGGCTGTCGCCGCTGACTCTCAGGGTGTCGAGCCTTGCGGTGCTCAGCACCACCAGCCTGTGGGGGTTATCGGAAAAGAGCACATTGGAGCCGTTGCCCAGTATCATGTGCTCGATGCCGCGGCCCCGGAGCTCCCTCTCGGCCCATACGAAGGCCTCGATGCTCTTCGGCTCGGCAAAAAGGCTCACGGTGCCGCCGATGCGGAAGGTGGTGTGCTTTCGCATCGGCTCGCCGAAAAATATGCCCGTACCGGGAAATCCGGCGTTAAGATCCCTGGCAAAAGACTCAATACGGTCCATCAGTTGCTCTCCAAACTGTCAAAATAGTCGTCAAGCTGCTCGGCAAAATCCTTGCCGGAGTTTAGTCCCATGCGCTTCTGGCGGTTGTTCATTGCCGCCACCTCGATTATCACCGCCAAGTTCCTCCCCGGGCGGATTGGCACCACGATATACGGCACCTTCACCCCCAGGATGTCTATCTCCGCGGTGTCCGTGCCCATCCGGTCATAGGCGTTCTCCGCGTTCCAGTTTTCCAGCTTTATGACCAGGTCCACCTTCTCGCTCCACTTGACCGCCCCGTTGCCGAAGATCCTGCGCACGTCAACGACGCCTATGCCGCGAAGCTCGATATAGTTGCGTATAAGGTCCGGCGCCGTGCCGGTGAGCGTAGTGGAATTGACCTTTTTGATTATGACCGCGTCGTCGGAGATAAGGTGGTGTCCGCGCTTAATGAGCTCTATGGCCGTCTCGGACTTGCCCATGCCGCTCTCGCCTAAAATGAGCACCCCCTCGGAGTAGACCTCCAGGAACACCCCGTGGCGCATTATCTGCGGGGCCAGGGCGTTATTCAGCTTCGTGGTCAGCTCGATGATCAGCTCCGACGTCTCCCGGTGTGACTTGAGTATGGTCATATCGTGCTCACGGGCTGAGTCCAGCGTCCCCTCCGGTATGTTCACGTCGTGGGCGATGATGATTGCCGGTACTCCGCTTGCCATCAGCTTGTCGAGCTTCGCCCGGCGCTCCTCCTCCGAGAACTGCTGGAGGTACGCGTCCTCGTTCCAGCCGAGTATCTGAAGCCGCTCCGTGGTGAAGTTTGTATAGAACCCCGTCAGCTGAAGCCCCGGCCGGTTTATGACCGCGGTGGTGATGAGCTTCTTGTCAAAGTCCGTTGAAGCGTTTAGCACCTCAAGGCCCACCTGCTCCACCAGCATTTTAAGTGGCATCCCGTGTAGAGTATCCATTTGTATTCGCCCTCCCATAAACAATAGTTACAACAGGTACACTATAATTTTATACAAAAACTGTCGTTTTGGCAATAGTTTACGCCATATAAATATTTTCTTCTCACGCAAAAATTTTTCTTGCATTTTCTGATAAGTTCTGCTATTATATATAAGCTTATGTCAGGCTTATGTTAGGCTTAAATTTTCTGCAAGGAGGTGCAGCAGATGGCTAAGTGTGAATTTTGCGGTAAGGGCGTCTCATTTGGTATTCAGGTGAGCCACTCCCACAGGAGATCCAACCGCACCTGGAAACCGAATGTAAAGCGTGTCAAGGCCGTGGTAGACGGCTCTCCCCGCCACGTTTATGTCTGTACACGGTGCCTCCGCAGCGGCAAGGTCACCCGCGCTGTATAATTGGCAAGCGATCTTTAAAACCGCGCATCCCCATCCTTTCGGATGGGGATGTTTTTTATTCCGGTTTTATACCCTCCAGGCCATACCACTCGGCCATGTGGAAGTTTGGAAAATCATCGGGATCTGCGCTCAAATCCTGAAGGCCGTAAAGCGCGCTGTACTTCGTCTCCGGAACAATGATCGGCACAGATGCCACCCTGGCGCCGCCGCGCTTTTGCTCCTCCACGAGCCGCGTGCGCTCCTCCATCCGTCCATGGACGCGGAGCACGTCACTTACGCCGAATACCGCGGAGAAGGTCCATAGGACCGCCAGCACCGCGAAGCCCGCCGCCATTGTCCGCTCCATCCCCAGGCGCGTAAGCTCCGGCACGAGCACAGCCGCGGACAGGATGAGTAGCGCCGTCGTTGTGCAGAAGCACCGCTCCGGGTAATAGCTTGCCACCGCGGGCATTATGGCCCCGCCCAGAGCTCCGCAGGCGAAAAGGCCCGACAGTATCAGCCGGTCAGCGTCCGCCCCGGACAACAGCGCCACGGCGAAAATGGCCCCGCAGACACACAGCGGCACTGTGCCGTGGGTTTTCAGCATACTCAGGGCAACGCCCAGGTTGTGAGCAAACCCGCCCAGAGACCCGTCGGCCTTCTTGGCCGCAAGCTCCGCCGGCATTGCCATCAGTAGTATATATCCCACCGCCGCCAAGGCCACGGGGACCCACAGCCAGGTTTTGAGCGTCCGCTTATGGACAAGGCGCGACAGGAGCAGTAGCGCCGCGGCCAGAAATAGCGCCACAAAGGATGTAATCTCCGTGTACATTCCCATGGGCACGGCCAGAACGCAAAAGGCGACCTTCAGCCATGTCCTCCTGACAGGCTCCTCGCCGGTCAGGAAATGTCGGACATACGGGGCGATATACAAAAGTCCGAAAAACAGAGCCCAGAGGTAGTTGACTGAACCGATAGTCCACAGCGCGACCTGACCGAATACCGGAACAAAGTACCAGAAGGCCATGGCAATGCCGGCGAAGAGAATGGCGCTGTGTTTTCCCTCAGGACTCGCGACCCGGTAGAGAAGCCATATAAACCCGGTGTAAACAAGGGCGTTCACGGCGCAGAAAACAGCCTTTGGCATGAGCATGAAGAGCTGTCCCAGCCCGTGGCTTATAAGCCGCCCGTTTATCCGGACCGCGTGGACCGCCATAGACGGGAATATGTCCAGTACGCAGGAAAGCGGCTTTTTTGTGGACAGATCCACCATGTACACGAAATCGTCGGCCACAAATGGCGTTAGAAGGTTGAGTGCCAGCATAAAGAGCCAAACAAGGGCGGCCAGGACAAGTACGGTCCTCTTTGAGCCGTTGAGCTTTTTGATACGCGCCATATATCTCTCCTCCCCCGAAATGGAGCGCCGGTCCTTTTCCGCGAACGCGAAGAAGCGTTGGCCTATGTAGTTGAGTACCACGAATAGACCCATGCCCACGAACATGGCGATGTTGTCACGCGCCGTCTGACTGGCGCCCGACAAAATAAGACGCGCCAGCGGCTTGGCCGCTCCGTAGGCGATGAGGTAGCAGACGCTTATATTCAGCGCGAATCGGATGACCGTCCCCGGCCCCTTCTCTCTGTTCCGGAAGGTGAAGTGTTTGTTCAGAAAGTAGCTCAGTATACTGCCGAAGAAATAGTTGGCGGCCGAGGAGATCCAGTAGCTCAGATGCAGGAGATTGTATGCCCCGAACATGATGGCGGTGCCGAAGATGGTATTTACCGCGCCGACAAGAAGGAATTTCAAAAAGGTCTTGTCAAAAAAACGGGCGATGAACGCCTGGTACTTTTCCCTCACTCCCCGCACCTCCTGGATATGACAAATCTGGGCCGTCCCAGGCTCTGCCTGAAGGTCCGTCCCAGATAATAGCCCATAACGCCCAGGCACATGAGCACACAGGCCGCCGCCAGAAGTCCCATTACGCCCAGGAACACGAGCCACCCGTTCGCGTCATTACCCACGGTGGCGTAGAGGATGCCGGTGACCACGGCGACAAGGCCGAAGAGCACCCCGAGGATCGCCGACAGATATAGAGGCGCTGTTGAAAACGCCGTGACGGAGGACACGGCGTATCTGGCCAGGGACCTGAAGGACCACTTTGACGCTCCCCCCGTCCTCTCGGCCACGTCAAACTCCACCTCGGCGCGCCTGTATCCCACAAATGCGGTGAGGCCCCTGAAGAAAACGTCCTCCTCCGGCATGGCCAAAAGCGTATCCACGACCTTGCGATCCATGAGCTTGAAATCCGATGAGCGTTTCATGTCCAGCTTCATAAGCCTCGAAATAACGAAGTTGAACGCCCCGGCACACATCTTGCGGAAAGCCGACTCCTCTCCCCTGTCGCGCTTTACGCCCTCGACTATCTCAAAGCCCTGTCGCCACAGGTCATACATCTCCGGAAGCTTCTCCGGCGGGTGCTGAAGGTCGCAGTCCATGACGGCCACACAGCCGCCCCGGGCCTCGGCGAGCCCCGCGAACACCGCCCGGTCCTTGCCAAAATTCCGTGAGAAGGACACCCCGCGGACATTCCGATCCCTTTCATGGGCCCGCAGAATAGCGTCCCAGGTGCCGTCACTTGAGCCGTCGTCTATAAAGACCAGCTCGTAAGTGACCCCCCCCCAGTAAAATTTTGGAAATGGCCTCCGCCGTCCTCTCGACCGTTGCCTCCTCATTGAAGGCCGGTATCACAACAGATAACATACTGGCTTACCTCTCTCTTATCTGATCGTCCGCCCCGGTCATGGGGCGGTCCGAAAGCTCCTGTACATATATCACGCCGCCGGTCCGTCGGCGAATCAAGTATCCTCCCGCTCCCCACGTTCGCGGATGATCAGCCTTATGGGCGTCCCCTCGAGGCCGAACACCGATCTTATCTGATTTTCCAGATACCGCTGGTAGGAGAAGTGGAATAGCTCCGAGTCGTTGCAGAATACGACGAAGGTCGGCGGTCGTGTGCTGACCTGCGTCATGTAGAATATCTTCAACCGCCTGCCCTTATCTGACGGCGGCTGGACACGGGCCTGTGCGTCGGCGAGGACGTTATTGAGAAGGCCCGTAGTTATGCGGCGGTTTGCCTGCTCATTTACGTCGTTTGCCATTGAGAATATCCTGTCCACCCGCTGGCCCGTCAGTGCCGAGACGAACAGTATTGGCGCGTATGGCATAAAGCTCAGGTCCCGGCGGATGTCGGCCTTCAGCTTGTCCATGGTCTTGCCGTCCTTATCCACCAGGTCCCACTTGTTGACCAGTATGATGCTGGCCCTGCCGGCCTCATGGGCCATTCCCGCCACCTTTGTGTCCTGCTCAGTCACGCCGTCGCGGGCGTCGAGCATTATTAGGCACACGTCGCACCGCTCGATTGCGAGCTGTGCCCGCATGACCGAGAACTTCTCCACCCGGTCGTCAACTCTGGACTTCCTGCGCATACCGGCGGTGTCGATGAGGATATACTTGCCAAAGCTGTTCTCAAATGGCGTGTCCACCGCGTCCCGGGTTGTACCGGCCACATCTGATACTATGACTCGCTCCTCCCCCAGTATCCTGTTGACGATGGAGCTCTTGCCCACATTGGGCTTACCGATGAACGCAAGCTTCACGGCGTCGCCGTCGGCGTCCTCCTCGTCGGCCGGGGGGAAATATTTAAGGCACTCGTCCAGGATGTCCCCGGTGCCGTGGCCGTGGAGTGCCGAAAGCTGTATGGGGTCCCCCAGACCCAGGGAATAAAACTCGTATATGTCCGGGTCCACCGGCCCCACGGAGTCCATCTTGTTCACCGCCAGGACCACGGGCTTGCCGGAGCGTTGGAGCATATCGGCCACCTCCTGATCCGCCGCGGTGACGCCGCTTTTTATATCTCCGACGAAGATGACGACGGTGGCGGTGTCGATGGCGATAAGCGCCTGCTCCCGCATAAATGCGAGTATCTCATTGTCTGTGCTGGGCTCTATGCCGCCCGTGTCCACGATGTCAAAGGTCCTCCCCGACCACTCGCACTTGGCGTACAGCCTGTCGCGGGTCACGCCGGGTGTGTCCTCCACTATGGAAAGGCGCTGTCCGGCCAGTCTATTGAATAAGAGGCTCTTCCCCACGTTGGGGCGGCCCACTATGGCAACTAACGGTCTCATTTATACCTCCAGATCCTCCCCGGGCCGGCGCGGCCCCCTCGGGGTCAGGACATAAATACTTTCAAAAGCGGCTCCCCGCCGTTATCCATCGGTGTGACCGGCACTCCGAGGGCCCTTGAGGCATCCTCCACCGTCACGTCATCCAGGAAGACGCCCTCTCCGTCCCGGAGCATCCGGTTGGTTATATACAGCCTCTCCCCCAGGTCCCGGCCGCTGAGCTGAGCTAAAAGGTCCCGGCCGGTTATAAGTCCCGCCACATCGATGGTATGACCGAAGAAATCGTTAACGATGGGCACTATCTCCACTCGTATGTCCGGGAATTTCTCCCGAGCCATGTCCCGGAGCTCCGTCAGGGTCCTTGCGGCGGATACCCCGGTGGCGATGGTGGCCCGTGTGCCCAGCGCCGGGCCTTCTGCCATGTCCAGGGCCTCCTCAAATTCCGTGTAGAGGAGCCTCAGCATACCGACGCCGTTTTCAAGCTGTGGGTAGCCCTCGTAAAAATCGTCCTCAGGTATGGGCAGTCCCGCCTTCAGGTAGAGCTCGTCCGAGCAGAAGAATATACGCCCGCCGTGGCGTTTGAGGCATTTTTCCGAAAACGCCTCCACCTGCTCCACCGTCCTCCGGGCAAGCTCACTGTCAAAGGGCCTTAATGGGTATAGCCCCTCCCGGAATTTCGTAAGGCCCACGGGGATGACCGAACAGCTGTGGACCTGCGGGGCGAGCCTTGCCAGCCTTCGCATCGTCCTGTCGAGCTCCCGGCCGTCGTTGAGGCCCGGACAGCATACTATCTGGCAGTTGAGCTCTATGCCAGCCCTTGCGAATTTCTTCAGTATCTCTATGCCCCGGCCGGCGTTTTTGTTGCCGAGCATCTCACACCGCAGCTCCGGGTCCATCGTGTGGACGGATACGTTTATGGGTGATATTTTAAGGTCTATCACCCTCTGGACCTCCCGCCTGCCCATGTTCGTAAGGGTGAGGTAGCTCCCGGTCAGGAACGACAGCCTCACGTCGTCGTCCTTGAAATACAGGCTCTCCCGCATACCCGGCGGCATCTGGTCCACAAAGCAGAACACGCAGTTATTGGCGCAGGAGCGCATCCCGTCCATCAGGTACTCCTGAAAATCGAGTCCCGCGTCTTGGCCGGGCTCCTTGTCCACCGTGACGGTCAGCTCCTTCCCGTCGCGCTCTACGGTGAAGGCGCTTTCGGCGTCGTAGGCGTAGTACATGTAATCCAGCACGTCAATGATGGCGTTGCCGTCAACTCTCAGAAGCTTGTCCCCCGGAAGTATCCCCGCCCTTTCCCCGGGCGACCCCGGGGCGACGGAGCTTATTTTGTTTCGCTCGCCAGACATGTATCGCGCCTCCCCTCGCCGCTGAACTGTTCGTCAAATGAAAAAGCGGCGGGTATCTGCCCGCCGTTTTTCAAAGGTTCGCTATTACTCGTTCACAGAAACGACTTCACGGCCATTGTATGTGCCGCAGGCCTTGCAGGCTCTGTGGGGCAGATGGAGCTCGCCGCACTTCGGGCAAGCCACGAGAGCGGGAACGCTGAGCTTCCAGTTGGAGCCGCGCCTTCTGTCTCTCCTCGCCTTTGAAACTTTCCCCTTCGGTACCGCCATAATGACACCTCCTAAGCAAATTCATTCTTTTTCCAGAAGCTGCCCTAAAGCGAGCCATCTGGGGTCCGGGTCATCCCCGCAATCGCAGGGTCCCTCATTCAGATCCTTGCCGCACTTGGAGCAGAGTCCCTTGCAGTCCTCCCTGCATAAGAGCCTCGGCTCAAAATCGAAGATCACCGCGTCTCTGGCTATCTCCGTAAGATCGGCCACGCCGTCGTCAAGGAGATAGTAGTCCGCGTTGTCCTCGTCCTCAAGCTCCTCGGTGAGGTACGCGGCGCCCTCCAGCCGATAAGTCCTTGAAAACTCCTTTAGACATCTGGCGCACTGGCAAAGCATGTCCGCGCTGATGTCATACCGCGCCTCTAAAAGTCCCGCGTGGTTCTCCACGCGCCCCCTGACCGTCATGGGCGTCTGATACTCCAGCACCCCGTCAAAGTCAAGGTCCTCCACCGGAAGCTCAAACTCAAAGTCCAAGCTCTTCCCCGGCGAGGCGATAAGCTCCCTGAGATCCATCCTCACAAAGCTCACCCCTTCCAAGTCGCGCCTTGATATTATAATAAATCCAGTCGAAAATGTCAATATGTTTTTTAAAGCAACAATAAAAAAGATGGGAAATTCTCGCCGGTTACCGCGCATATTTAAAAGGCGAGCCGCCTCGCGATAAGACGGCTCACCTTTTTTATATCTTGTTTAGACAGCGAATTTAGTAAGGGCGCGGTAGACCATGGTTGCGGCCTCGGCGCGGGTGGCGGGGCCGTCGGGATTGAGGCGCCCGTCGTTTCCGTTGATTATGCCATTGTCCACGCACCAGTTGACGGCGGTCACGGCCCAACTGTCAACTGAGTCCACGTCGGGGAAGTCCGGCGTCTTGTCGCAGGCGGGCTCATCAAAATACCGCCAGAGCATGGTGGCAATCTCCTGACGTGTCACAGTTGCCTCGGGCCTCTTACCGTCGGAGATTTCGGCGCCCACGCACCACTCCATACCGACCTTGTACCAGGGATCGCCGGCGGTATCCACGCCGTCAGCCCGGGCAAGGATCGTCATAAGCATACCGCGGGTGGTGGTCACGTTGGGTGAGAATTTCCCCGCGCCGGTACCGTTCATCAGGTTGTGCTCCGCCATATACTCCGCCGCCTCCGCGCACCATTCAGGCACGTCAGTGAAGGTGGGTGTAGTGGGAGTGGCGGGAGTTACGGGAGTGGTAGCCTCGTCTGAATAAGGGTTCACAAAATACCCAAGCTTACCGTCCTTGAGTACGACCACATATGTGCCGTAGCCCTCAGTTAAGGTCCCGTCACTGTAAGCAAAGCATACATCGTCATAGTCACCGGGCCCGATAACTATGTTGCCGTCCCGGTCGACGTAATAATTACCGTCATCGCCATAGACCACAGCAAGACCGCTGTCGAAGCCGCTCATGCGTACGGAGCTGATCCTTGGCATGATCTCCTTGCCGGTAAAATCGAGCATTGTTACCCAATATCTGTCGTTTTCGAAAACCTCTACCCGTACGCGGCCTTCACTGACACTTGTCCAATACCCCTCATAGTCATTCTGGGAGAATGAGAATATGATTTTTCCGGTCTTATCTATCACGCTGACGGTATCGCCCTCGTCGACCGTTGCGTAGCCCTCGTTGAAATTTCCAGCGTCGTCATATTTGATAGGAAGAACCGTTTTTCCGTTCTTGTCCACGTATCCGTATTTCAGCGTCTTTGCCCCGTCCCTTTTGCCCACGGCAATAAGGCCTTCGTAGCAAAAGTTCATCGAATCGTATTCGCAGGGTATGACCTCTTTGCCGGTCGTGTCTATGGCGCCATACTTCAAGTTATTGTCCATTACGACCGCTATGCCGTCATAGTACGGGTTGATGAATCTATATGTCCCCGGCTCTACAAGATAGTTGAATTTTGTGTCCATGACCCCGTAGCCGTCCTCAGTCTGGACGATGGCAGCTCCGTCGCTGAAAATATCGGCATACTTGAGCTCGAATGGATATGCCACATTTCCGTCGGAATCAATATACCCGAATTTGGCACCTTCGTCGGCCGTATACTTGGAAACCGCCGCATATCCGTCGAAGAAGCAAGACGCGTCATAGTACACGGGCTCTTGGACCGGCTTTCCGGAGGTGTCCATATAGCCATAGGCCTCAATAACCTCTACATCTTTATCTACAGCCCCTATCAGCGTTCGGCCGTCCTTGAAAGGATAGATGAAATAATCCCCGTATTTGTCCGTCTGGCGTCCCGTCGCCACGTCGATGTTCATTGCTCTGCATCCTTTCGAGTCGGCAAGAAACAGGGATAATATTCCAAGTTCTCTTACGTAGCTCGCGTCAATCAGGCTACAATCTTCACCGACCGTTTCATCGAACCATTTTACATCGAGCTTTTTCCCTCCCGCCGCCAGGGCCGGTGTCGCGGCCGCCGCGCAGAGTATGAGCGCGAGGGTCATAGCCAAAATACGTTTTTTTGCTTTCATGTCTTTTCCTCCTTGATAATAATGATTTTTCCTCCCGGCATACCGGGGAAAGCGCGACCGCTCCCCCCGGTATTTTTTGCCGTGAGAAAAAACAAAAATCGCGCGTGGCGGGCAAGGAGACCCCGACACACACGCGAACATAGCAACACGAGCCTAATTATACTTGCAAAAATTCAAGCTACAAGTTAAAATAGACATGGTGCAGAGTAATTCTGTTGTGTGGGTGGCTACGACACCCGCGCAGGAGTGAAGGGGCCGCAATCCCCTTCACTCCGCCGCTATTTTGTTTTTCTCGTGTTTATTTTACCGCATTTTATCTTAGTTGGCAAGAGTTTTTTGAGCTTTATGGCAATGCCAAAAGTAGCTCTTCGGAAGGATGACCCCACATTGAAGGAATTTACTATCAACCAAAACGACGCCGGCCAGCGGCTGGACCGGTTCGTGTCCAAGGCCGTACCGCTGCTGCCGGAGGCGTTGCTGCAAAAATATATACGCCTAAAGCGGATAAAGCTCAACGGCAAGGGCGCCAAGCGCGACGTGAGGCTCGCCGTCGGCGACAGGGTCTCAATGTATATAAACGATGAGTTTTTTGAAAAGCCCACGGAGGAGAACGCCTGGCTCAGGATAAACACCCCGAGAGTCGAAGTGGTATATGAGGACGAAAATATCCTCCTGGCCAGCAAGCCCGCCGGGGTGCTCTGCCACGCCGGCGATGCCGGAGAGTACAACACCCTCATTTCCAACATAAAGGCGTATCTGTATAAGTCCGGCCAGTGGGACCCAAAGGCAGAGAACTCCTTCGCCCCGGCCCTGTGCAACAGGATAGACCGGAACACCCAGGGCCTCGTGATCGCCGCCAAAAACGCCGAGTCTCTCAGGATCATGGATGAGAAGATAAAAAACCGCGAGATAGACAAGTACTACCTGGCCGCCGTCCACGGGAGGATGGAGCCCCCCGACGGCGAGCTGTCTGGATATATATTCAAAGACTCCGTAAAAAACCGCGTCTACGTCCGGGAAAAGCCCGAGCCGGGGGCCAGGTCCGCCAGAACACGGTATAGGACCCTGAAATGCAAAGACGGCCTGTCGCTCATCGAATGCGAGCTCCTCACCGGCCGCACCCACCAGATAAGAGCACAGCTTTCCCACGCCGGCCACCCCCTTTTGGGGGACGGCAAGTACGGCCGTGACGGCAGATCCCCGGACCTTCCCGGTCAGGCGCTCTGCTCCTATAAGCTCGTATTTTCCTTCAGTACCGACGCCGGTATATTAAATTACCTCTCAGGCCGCTCCTTCACGCTTCCCGATCCCGATTTTGTCGCCAAATATTTTTAAAATATCCCCGCCGCTAAAAGCGGCGGGGATACATCTTTTCAAGGGTGTGACTCTACGGTCGGTATGCGGCACTTAATCTTCCGCAAACTGCCTGTAAAGGAAGGTCACGAGCTCGCCTCTGGTGCAGTTCTTTTTCGGGCTGAACAGTCCTCCGCCTGTGCCCTTGGCGATCTTCTCCTTCACCGCCCACCGGACAGCCTCAGCGAAGTAATCGTCGGCCTTCACGTCGGAGAAGGTCTCGCCCGAGGTCACCGGGGTCTCTCCGTCGGCCCTCCAGAGGAAGGTCACGATCTGCTCGCGGCTGACCAGCATATCCGGGCTGAAGTTCCCGCCGCCGGTGCCTGTGGTGATCTTATTCTCATATGCCCAGAGCGCCGCCTTGTAGCACTCGTCGGTCTCCTTCAGGTCGTTGAATGGGTTCTCTGTCAGCGTGGGCTCCTGCATCCCGGCGGCCCGCCACAGGGAAATGATTATGTCGCTCCTGGGGGAGCTGGAGATCACATCATACTCGGTCTCGCTGGCGGGTTCGGTGATGTTCTCCCTCACGGACCACATGATGGGCTCATAGTACCACGCGCCGGGAAGCACGTCGTCATAGGGGTTTGCGCCCTCAAGGTCGAAGTCCAGCTTATAGAAGCCGTACTTGCCGTTATCCTCAAAGGCCACTATCTCGTCAACGTTGTTGGTTGTCGATAAGCTCTCTATGGTACCGTCATAGTTGGGGAAATATGTACTGATGGAAACGCCCTCACTGCCCTTGATCGCCGGCAGGACCCCGTTGACGGGGGTGTCCATGACCAGGTACGCCTCGTCGGTGCCACGGTCATACACCAGGGCCACTCCCAAATCGCTGAAGGAGTTGGCCACCGCAATATCCGTCGCCACACCGCCGCCGGGAAGGCCGACATCATAGCGGTTGCCGAAGGTGTCGATATAGAACCACTCGCCGTCCTTTGAGGCCGCGGCAAGGCCCTGGTTGAATACATTCAGGAAATCGTACTTGAAGGGTATCACCACATTGCCTTTCTTATCCACGGCGCCGTACAGACCGGCCTCGTTCTGAACTATCCACAGGCCGTTGCTGAAGAAGGTGCCGCTAAGATAATAGCGGAAGCCACTGTAAGTCGGCTTTATGACCCAGTCCCCGGTGGCGTAATCAAACGCCCCGAATTTATATGTATCATAAAGCACGTCATACATGGCCGCGACAACAAGCCCGTCCTTTGGCGCCGTGAGTCTATCGAGCACCTCAAGCTTGTCGTAGCCCCAACCGTCGCTGTTTTTCACCATGTTGATCTTGTCAATATAATCCTTAACGATATGTCCGTCCTTGTTCACCAGAACACATGCCCATACATCAGAAGATTCGATACACATAGGGATAATCCCGTCAACACAAGGGTTGCCGTTAGCCGTGACATAATAGAAATCCGGGCTCTCATCTGACCCAAAATATTGCTTCGCCCTTTTAAACAGGGCGTCAAGATCGCTCTTATTGATCTCGATAGCCTTGCCGGTATTTGTATTAAAGGCACGCCCGCCGAAAGCCAGAACGCCGTCATACGCGTACGCTGCCTCATTTTTGAAATCATATGATCCATCCTCCGGATACCATGCTTTTTTGTACTGTTGCGTCACGGCCTCATACTCCTCGAAATACGTGAGCGGTACTCTTGAACCGTCCTTCTTGAGGAGCCAATATTTGTATCTGATGTAGTTTTCACTGGCGCTCTCGGTCACAGCCACCGCCACGTTATCGCTGAAGTTGTGGATAAACGTGTAGTTGAATGGCACAACGACCCTGCCCATCTCGTCGATACAGCCCCATTTTCCGTTGCTCTTCACCGGAGCCATGCCGTCGGTAAAGACGCCGGCGTCCTCATATCTCGCCCCGATAAGTGTGCTGACTGTGACGCTCGGTGTCTGCTCATCGGCCATAGCCGGTACCGCCACGGCCAGCGCCAGCAACATAGCCAGCGCAAGTGATAAGACGCGTTTTCTCATGGTTTCCTCTCCTTTTGCTTTGCGCCCGGGCTCCCGGCGCGGGTCGACAGCACTATTGTACTATATTTTCCCGATTTTTCAATAGCCTTTCCAATTCCCCCTGTTTTCAAATCTTCTCACGTTCGGTTCGTTAATTTAACTTATTTTTGCCGGTCGTGACGGCAAATTCCCGTTCTTGTCGAAAAAAATCGTAAACCACTCAAATATTTATTGACAACAGGTTATTTAATCTGTATATTTATTTCGATATCCGTGAGGAGTCTTGGTTTGAAGCTGGGGGTCTTCACGGATTTACTAATCTGTTCGGCCGTGCTTGCGGTCGCGAAAAGAGGGGGAGGATAATGTCCAAAGAACTCATACGTCTCAAAGACGTGACCATGACCTTCGACGGCGAGACCGTCCTGAAGGACATAAACATCTACTTCAACGACAAGGAATTTCTCACACTTCTTGGGCCATCTGGCTGTGGCAAGACCACCATGCTCCGTATAATCGGCGGCTTCCAGACGCCGACCAGCGGTGATGTGCTCTTTGACGGTGTGAGGATAAACGACGTTCCTCCGCACCTGCGGCAGGTGAATACGGTGTTCCAGAAATACGCCCTTTTCCCCCATCTGAACGTCTATGACAACGTTGCCTTCGGCCTGCGCATACCCCGTGAGGCCGAGGGACCGGACGGCAAGAAGCAGAAGGTGAAGCTTCCCCGCGACGAGGTGGACCGGCGCGTCCGGGAGATGCTTGAGGTGGTGTCCCTGAAGGGCTTTGAGCACCGCTCCATCGCCTCCCTCTCCGGCGGCCAGCAGCAGCGCGTGGCCATAGCCCGCGCCCTTGTGAACCGCCCCAAGGTCCTGTTGCTTGACGAGCCCCTTGGCGCTCTTGACATGCGCCTTCGCAAGGACATGCAGCAGGAGCTCAAGCGCATCCAGCAACAGATGGGCATAACCTTCATAAACGTGACCCACGATCAGGAGGAGGCCCTGGCCATGTCCGACACCGTGGTGGTTATGAACGAGGGCGTCATACAGCAAATAGGGACCCCGGAGGACATATATAACGAGCCCAAGAACGCCTTCGTGGCGGACTTCATCGGCGAGAGCAACATCGTCGACGGCATAATGCGCGCCGACGGCGTGGTGGAGATATTCAACCGTCGCTTTGCCTGCCTTGACGGAGGATTTGAGAAGGATGAGCCCGTGGACGTGGTCATAAGGCCCGAGGACGTGGACATCGTCTCCGAGGCCGAGGGACAGCTGAAGGGCGTTGTGACCTCCGTCACCTTCAAGGGCGTCCACTATGACACCATAGTTGACTTCTACGGCTTTAAGTGGCTCATCGAGACCACCGACTACTGCCCCGTGGACAGCCGGATAGGCATAAAGATCGACCCCGACGGGATACACGTTATGAAAAAGAGCAAGTACTCCGGCATGTTCGGGGACTATTCCTCCTACTCCGAGGAGTACGACGAGATAAACGACCCCACCCTCATTGATGAGGAGAGCGCGGAGGGCGGGGAAGATGAAGAATAAACGCTCCCTTTTCGCAGTCCCCTATGTGATCTGGATGGCGATTTTCGTGGTGATCCCCATCATCATCGTGCTCATCTACTCCCTCACCGTCCCGGTGGAGACCGCCGACGGCGAGGTCCTTCAGGGCTCCCTTGAGAACTTCACGGGCATGGCCCTGTACGCCGGCGTGTTCGGGCGGTCCTTCTGGCTGGCCTTCATCGCCACGGTGATATGCCTCTTCATCGGCTACCCTGTGGCGTACCTTATGAGCCGCGAGGGCCCCGGCTTTCAGCGGGTGGCAATGGCCCTCATAATGCTACCCATGTGGATGAACTTCCTGCTTCGGACTTACTCCTGGATGGCTATCCTGGAAAATAACGGCCTTTTGAACCAGCTCTTCGCGAAGCTCGGCATAATCTCACTCTATAACCGCCTGACCGGAAGTGATATTGACCACTTCCAGATGATCAGGACCTCCGGCGCCGTGGTCCTTGGCATGGTCTATAACTACCTGCCCTTTATGATACTGCCCATCTACACCGTGCTCGTTAAGCTGGATAACCGCCTTATTGAGGCCGCGGCGGACCTGGGCGCCAACTCCGCCACGGTGTTCAGGCGCGTGACCCTGCCCCTCTCCCTGTCGGGCATAGTTTCCGGCGTCACCATGGTTTTCGTGCCCTCGGTGTCCACCTTCGCCATATCCCGGCTTCTTGGCGGCGGCAAGCAGACCATGCTCGGCGATCTCATCGAGAACCAGTTCCTTGGCGGTGCCTATAACCCGCACCTTGGTGCGGCCATATCCATGGTAATGATGGTCATCGTCCTTATCTGCATGGTGGTTATGAACCACTTCGGCGACGGTGGGGAGGAGGCGATGATGCTCTGATGAAGAAAAACGGCTTCGGAGGACGCAGTCTTATCGGCCTGTGCTTCCTCTTCCTGTACCTGCCAATATTCCTGCTGATCTTCTTCAGCTTCAACGCCGGCGAGTCCTCCGCCGTGTGGCAGGGCTTCTCCCTCCACTGGTACGGTGAGCTCTTCCACAACAGGCTGGTCATAGAGAGCCTCGCCACGACGCTCCTTGTCTCCCTCCTGTCCACGGCCATCGCCACTGTGGCGGGGACCTTCGCCGCCATCGGCATATACAGCCTCACGAAAAAGTGGCGCGACCCCATTTTAGTCGTCAACGACATCCCCATGATGAACGCGGACATCGTGACCGGTATCTCCCTTTGCCTGTTCTTTGTGGCCTTCTTCCACGGCTGGGGCGGCATCGCCCGGTGGCTCAACTCCTGGCAGAGCCTTATAAAATTCCCCACCCGCATGACCCTGGGCCTGACCACGCTGATAATCGCCCACGTGTCCTTCAATATCCCCTATGTCATCCTCAACGTGGCCCCCAGGCTGCGTCAGATGGACAAAAACCTGGTGGACGCGGCCCAGGACCTGGGTTGCACCTGGATGCAGGCGTTTTTCAAGGTGATCCTGCCCGAGATAAAGCCCGGTATCGTATCCGGCGCGCTGATAGCCTTCACCATGTCGGTGGACGACTTCGTCATAAGCTACTTCACCGCGGGCTCCGCCACCCAGACCCTGCCCATGACCATATACGGCATGACGAAAAAGCGGGTGACCCCGGTGGTGAACGCCGTCAGCACCCTCATGTTCTTAGCGGTGCTCATCGTCCTCATCATCAACAACATCCGCTCGGCCAAGCAGGCCCGGCTGAACGCCAGGAGGGCGTCCTTTGAGCCCGTCCGGGAAAATCCCCGTGTGGAGCGTTTCAAGGCGTGGCTCACCACTCCCCGCGGGAAGCTGGCAAGGCGCCTCACCGCGGCTGTCACCTGCGTCATATTCATCGGCACCGTGGGCTTCCTCACCGCCTTCACCCAGAGCCGCCCTGTCGTGAACGTCTGCTCCTGGGGCGAGTATATCGACGAGGACCTCATCGACGAGTTTGAGGCCGAGACCGGCATCCGGGTAAATTACCAGACCACCGACTCCAACGAGACCCTCTATTCCCTCTTGAAATCCGGCGGCGCGGACTACGACGTGGTGGTGCCCTCGGACTACATGATAAGCCAGCTTATCGAGGAGGGTATGCTGGAGGAGCTGGACTACTCCCAGATACCGAATTTTGAGAAGATCGACCCGCGCTTCCGCAATCTACCCTATGACCCGGAGAACAAGTACACCGTCCCCTACACCTGGGGCACCGTTGGCATAATCTACAACTCCACCATGGTTGACGGGGATATAACAAGCTGGTCCTCCCTCTATGACGACTCCAACGCCGGCCAGGTCCTGCTCATCAACAACTCCCGTGACGCCTTCGGCATAGCCCTCAAGTACCTGGGCTACTCCGTGAACACCACCGATGAGGACGAGATACGCGCGGCCTATGAGCTGGTGGCCGACGCCAATGACCGGGGCGTGTTCCAGGGCAAGGTCATGGACGAGGTCTTTCAGGCCATGGAGGGCGGCAACGCCGCCATCGCCACCTACTACGCCGGCGATTACCTGTCCATGCTGGAGAACAACGAGGACCTGAAGTTCGTTGTCCCCGAGGAGGGCTCCAACTGGTTCGTGGACGCCATGTGCGTCCTCAAGGACGCCCCCAACTTCGATAACGCCATGAAGTGGATAAACTTCATCGCCTCCACTGACTCCAACCTCCGGAACATGGACTACATCTGGTACGCCAGCCCCAACACCGAGGCCCTGGAGCAGTATCCCGCCTGGTATGAGGAGCAGTACGGCGAGGAGCTGGACCCCGAGATCTATGAGATCATGGCCGCCCCCCAGGAGGTCCTTGACCGGTGCGAGATGTACATCGTCCTCCCCCGCCCCACCAGAGCCTTCTACAATAACCTCTGGATACAGCTGGGCATCTAAGGCTTACAAGCACAGCAAAGCCGCCGCGAAAAATCGCGGCGGCTTTCGTCATTCAAAAAAAGCTTTTTCAGGTCTTACCCGAAAATCTGTTGCCGCACTTGCGGCAGGTTATCTGGAGCTTCCCCTTCCCTCTCGGCACACGCAGGTAGGTGTGGCAGGTGGGACATTTAAAAAATTTATATTCCTTGCGCTGGGAAAAACGGACCCTGCTGTCAGCAAAAAACTGGCGTATGGGCCTGACCCTTTCAAGGAACCTCCTGTTCTCCTCCGCCCGCTTGTATACGTTACGGGAGAGTATGCGAAACATGGTGTACACCATGGACGCCATCGTCAGGAAGTAAAATATGATCCCCGTAACGCCCGGGATAAGCGAGAGGAGAATAAAGATGAATGTCAGCGCCCAGCACACCTTGGCGAGGGCGTCCATACCGTTCCGGCCTTGAAAGAAATTATACAAAAACCGCCTTATCATATTCCGCCCTCCTCTCTTTTGATACATCTTAGATACATATATTGTAGTCATCTTTTGTCCCGGGAGTTTTAATAAAGTGTAAATTTTCGATTTATTTTATATAAAAGTATGCCGCCCTATTAAATCTGTTATCAGATCATCATCGTTTGACTTGATCGCCGATTTAAATTTTGCCTGACAGAGCATCATTCGTGCGTGATAAAGGCGGCTTTTGTGCGGGAGGTGTAACAAAACAGCATCAAATATTTAAAATTTTTTACAGTTTCCCCATTGACCTTGAAACTTGCCAGAAGGTGGGATATAGTATCCTCGTGATGTATATACGACCCGTGAGAGCGCAAAGGAGGTCAATTGATGATAACTGCTGAAAATGAGATCGCGTCCCGGACTCCGGGTGAGGCCGCGGCTCCGGCCGGGGCGCAAGGGAATAAGCCGGTGGGGCCCCGGCACGGCAAGGCCCCGAAAAAGCCGGGGCTGTCCAAGCGGACACGCGGGATCGTCACGGCGGCCGTGATCGTGGCGGTAGTGTGCGCCGTCGCCTTCTCGGTGTGGTTCTTCCTTTTTCGTGACAAAAAGGATTCCGGCGCGGCGATAACCGAGATCGCCCAGCTTGGCTCTATCCAGAGCCGTGTGGAGGGCGAGGGCAACGCCATGGCCGGGGCCAGCGCGGCGCTGACCACGCAGGCCAACTGCATAATAGGTGACGTGCTGGTGAACGTGGGCGACACGGTGTACCAGGACCAGCCCCTGTACACGGCCAAGAGCCCGGACGCGGAGGAGCAGGCCGCCGCGGCGGAGAGGGCCGTTGAGGACCAGAAGGCTGTCATAGAGAGCCTGAAAAAGTCCGTAACCTCCGCCAATGACGTGCTTAAGGACGCCCAGAAGGCCCTCGGCGAGGCGACGGCCCTCCGGTCGGAGCTCACGGTGAAGGCCCCCTTCGCCGGTAAGCTCACCGATGTCACCGAGGTCACCGCTGGCGCTGAGCTCGCCGGGGGCTCCACCCTCGCAACGCTTGTGGACGACAGCCGCATGAGGCTGACGCTCTATTTCAGCTACGCCTACGAAAACGACGTGTATGTGGGCCAGCCGGCGGAGGTCTCCGTCCCGGTCCTGATGTACCTGACTCAGGGCGTTGTGGAGGAGATACATAAGGTGGACTTCATATCCCCTGAGGGCGGCAAATTCTTTGAGGTCACCCTGTCCTTCGTAAATCCCCACACCCTGACCGAGGATATGGAGGCCTCGGCCACCATGCGCACCGCCGCCGGCGCGGACATATACCCCTACGGCAGCGGTAAGCTCAAATATAACAACACCGCGACCATAGTCGCCAAGCAGTCCGGCCAGGTCACGACAGTGGGAAATCTGAGAAACTACGCCACGGTGGCCGCCGGAGAGACGCTCCTCGTCCAGTCGGCCAAGGAGCTCAATAAGCAGATAGAGTCCCTCTCTAACGGGGTGAAGTCAGCCCGCGAGGGCGTGGAGGCCGCGGAGAAGTCCGTCGCGGACGGCGAGGCGAAGCTTGAGGAGCTGGAGGCGGCCCTCGTGACGGCCCAGGAGGCGCTGGGCGGCTTCGACGTGGCGGCCCCCATCTCCGGCACGGTGACCTCCTGCACCATCGCGCCGGGCCAGGAGGTGCAGGGCGGCGCCACCGTCATCACCATCATCGACACCACGAATATGCTGGTGGAAATCACCGTTGACGACAGGAACATCCCCTTTGTGACGCCGGGAATGACCGTGGAGCTGACCGATTGGAACGGCGCCATGTACATCGGCACCGTCACCAATATCGACATGTCAGCCTCCGGCGACGGCTCCATGGGCATGACCAGGTACCCCGTGACAGTGTCCGTTGAAAACTACGACGGCACGTTACTTCAGGGCATGTGGCTCACCTACTCCTTCGTCACAAGCGAAGCCGTCGACTGCGTGACACTGCCAATCCAGTGCGTCAAGTCCATCGTGGACGACCAGGGCGAGCCCCGGACCGTGGTGTTCCTGAAATCCGAGACCCGGCCGGAGAACGCCGTGGACTTCACCCCTCCGGAAGATGATTACTACGGCACGCCGTCCTACCCCTCCGGGAGCGAGGGCTTCTACCCCGTGCCGGTGGAGACGGGCCTTTCGGACAGGTACAGCATAGAGATCACCTCCGGCCTCAACGCCGGGGACGAGGTCTTCAGCGTCTACGAGATGAGCGGCGCCTACGCTTGATGAGGTGGCCGTATGCTCATTGAGATCGAAAACGTGTTCAAGATATATAACGAGGGCCGGGAGAGCGAGGTGCGCGCCCTGGACGGGGTCAGCCTCCGGATAGACCGGGGGGAGTTCGTGGCCATCATCGGGGCGTCCGGCTCCGGGAAGTCCACGCTTATGAACATCCTCGGCTGTCTTGACGTGCCCACCTACGGGAGCTATCACCTGGACGGCACCGACGTGACGGAGCTTTCGGACCGGGAGCTGGCGCGCATCCGCAATAGGGAGATAGGCTTCATATTCCAGGGCTACAATCTCATATCCGCCCTCAACGCCTACGAGAACGTGGAGCTGCCGCTCATATACCGCGGCGTGGGCATCACGAAGCGCGGCGATATGATCATGGACGCGCTTAGGCGTGTGAACATGGCCGACAGGGCAAAGCACAAGCCCGGACAGATGTCCGGCGGCCAACAGCAACGGGTGGCTATCGCCCGTGCCATAGCCGCCAAGCCCCCAATAATCATGGCTGATGAGCCCACGGGTGCTCTGGACTCCAAAACGGGGCTCCATGTGCTGGAAATCCTCCACACCCTCCACGAGAGCGAGGGCGCGACGGTGATCCTCATCACTCACGACAGCTCCATAGCCGCCACCGCCCACAGGATCGTGCGCATCTCCGACGGACGCATCGTGGCGGATTCAAAAAACGACCCGGCTCCGGCAAATGAGGGAGGCGCGACGGCATGAAGATAACACAGGCGCTTAAGATGGCCGCAAAGTCCATCTCCGCCAACAAGGGCCGCTCGGCCCTGACGATGCTTGGCGTCATAATTGGCCTCGCCGCCGTCATTATCCTGGTAAGCTACGCCCAGGGCCAGAATATGGCCATGCAAAAGTATTACGAGAGCCTGGGCGAGAACAAGCTGACGGTCTACGCCTCCACCTTTGAGGGTGGACTGGACGTCTCGGAGGAGCTCGCCAATTACTGCCGGAGGCTTTCCGACTGCGTGGCCGGATTTACGCCCATGGGCGAGGCCATGGGCCAGATCAACATAAAGTACGGCTTCCAGACCATGGACCAGAGCGATTACGAGACCATGCCCTCCTTCTATTTCGGCAACGAGCAATTCGGCCTTTGCAACAACTACACCATCGCGAAGGGCCGGGAACTGAGCAGTATGGACGTCCGGGAATACAATCAGGTCTGCGTCCTGGGGGCCGCCACTGCCAGCACTCTCTTCGGTATGATCGATCCCATCGGCAAGACCGTGTCCATCAGCGGCCAGCCCTTCACCGTCATCGGCGTATACAAGGCCAAGGGCAACGGCACCACCCAGTATGACGAGGACGGTGAAAACTGGCAGGAGGTGGAGATGACCCGCATGGACAGGATCGTTGTCATGCCCTACACCCTGACCCGCACGCTGAACAACAACCAGCCCGTTGACAGGTATATCGTCAAGGCCGTTGACTCCTCCTCGGCCAAGAGGGCCGCGTCTCTCATCAAGGCCTTCCTCTCCGGCATCATCGACCCTAATTACGGCTGGTGTGATGTGACGAACGAGGGTGTCTGGCAGGAGGAGGAGAATGAGGCCAACCGCCTCCAGCAGATGTTTCTGGGCGGGATCGCCGCCATCTCTCTCCTGGTGGGCGGCGTGGGCATTATGAATATCATGCTTGTCACCGTCACCGAGCGGACCCGCGAGATAGGCATACGCAAGGCCATCGGCGCCGAGAGGCGGAGCATCATCGCCCAGTTCCTCATTGAGGCAGCCATGATCTGCGGCATCGGCGGCGTCATCGGCATTGGCGTGGGCTATCTGGGGACGCTCATTGTGGGCAAGCTGGCCTTCGGCCTCGTGCTCATACCCGGCGCCGGGATAACGGCGGGAGCGTTCGCCATATCCGTGGCCCTGGGCATCATTTTCGGCATGTACCCCGCGGCCAAGGCGTCCCGGCTCCAGCCGGTGGACGCGCTTAGAGCCGACTGATCTTACGGAGGAGAATTTTATGAGACAGTTAAAAAAATCGATCTCGGTTTTGCTGGTCCTTTGTGTCATGGCCGGGCTCCTCGGGTCCTGGGCCACAGCCTCGGGGGATGTATCCACCTTCACCGACATCTGGGACGCCGACGTCGGCCAGGCCGTGGAGGCTCTGCGGACGATGGGTGTCCTTGACGGTATCGGCAACGGCTTGTTCGATCCCCAGGGCACGCTGACAAGGGCTGAATTTTGTAAAATGATCATACTCACCATGGGTAAGGGCGCCGAGGTCCCGGCCCACGAGGCCAGGACTGTATTCCCCGACGTGTCCTCCGGCCACTGGGCCCGTGGCTACATAAACCTTGCGGTGTCCACCGAGATTGGCGGCTCCCGCCTCATCCTTGGCGTGGGCGACGGCACCTTTGCCCCCTCCCGGGCCATCAGCTACGCCGAGACGGTGACCATCCTCCTGCGTGTACTGGGCTACGGGGCCGAGTCTAACAACAACTGGCCCTACGGCGCCATGGGTCAGGCCGCCGCGCTGAGGCTCGACCGTGATATAAGCTCCCACACAGCCTCCGCCACCATAACCAGGGGCGAGGCCGCGCTCATGTTCCGCAATCTTCTTCTGACAAAGCCCAAGGATTCCGAGGACATATTCGCCTCCACTCTGGGCAAGGTGACTGAGCGCGCGGTGCTCCTGTCCACCTCCGCCTCTGGCGTACGTCTGTCCACCTCCGAGGATACCGTAAGGCCGGCGGTCAATGCCCCGGCGTCCTTCCTCGTGGGCCGCATCGGTATGGCGGTCATAAACGAGTCCGGCCGGCTCGTAACCTTCCTGCCTGACTCCGGCTCCTCCGGCAGGGCCGTCACTGTCGAGCGCGCCACGGCCACGGAGCTGGTGGGCTCCGACGGCGCAAAGATCTCCGTCTCACCACGGACTACGGTCATGCGTAACGGCGTGGAGGCCGCCTACGGCGAGTGCTTTAAGGGCCTTAACAGGCCCGGGCTCAGGCTCACTGTCTATTACACCGCCGATGGCTATGTGGACTACATCTTCGTGGAGGAGATGTCTCAGCTCCACGGCATCACCATGATCGCCGATGATTCCGGCATCTACGGCTTCGGAAGCCTCATTCCCAGCACCGGCTGTCAGGTGGTGAAGAACGGTTGCTCCGTCCCGGCCTCGACCATCGCGAAAAACGACGTGGGCCTTTACGATCAGGACAAGAACGTTCTCTACGTCACCGATTTCCGCGTCCAGGCGGTGTACGCCTCCGCCTCTCCCAGCCCCAATCTCCCCTCCACGGTGGAGCTTTTGGGCCAGAGCTTCAACGTCGCCGACTGCGCCCTCGCCACTATCGGTACTGTTTCCCCCGGCTCCACCGTGGTGGCCATGTTCGCGCCGGACGGCAGTATCGCGCGTCTCACCAGGGACTACGGCATAAGCTCCAACGCCATCGGAGTCGTCACCTCAAGCTCCGACGGCTCCGACGCGACGGTAGAATTTATCAACGCTCCCGAGGGGCTCGGGAGCGTGACCGGCAACATGCCTGAGGGCGTGGACGCCAGAAACTACATGCGCGGCCCTGTTCGCGTGTCCGAGAGCTCCTATGGCAAGCAAACGTACCTTTACCTGTCCTATGCCACGGCCGCGTCGACCGGCGATGTAGACCTTGTCGGGCGCAAAATGGGTGCCAGGCCCTTCGCCGATAACATCGCCGTTTACGAGCAGGCCGGCTACGGCGGCTACCTCTCCCGCATCGCCCTTGGGGACATCGCCCTCTCCTCCGTCCCCTCCTATAAGGTCAGCTACGCGCACCTCAACGCCTCAAACGAGGTGGACCTGCTGGTGTTCAACGACGTGACCGGCGACATGTACACCTACGGTCTCATGTCCACCAGGCGCGAGGTCATAGGTTATCTGCGGGACGAGGACGGCGATAAAATAGATGAGAACGGCGATAAAATAGACAGCAACGATCCCGAAGGTTCCGGTGAGGACCGCAAGCCCGTGGAGATCGTGGGCAACATTGCCACCATCACCAATGGCGACAGCAGCCTGGAGCTGTCCGTCGGCTGGCCCTTCAGCGGCTACGGCGGCGGCGTGGCGTCGCCCTGGGAAACAGCGGACCCGGAGTTTGACTCCTACACAACGGCCGCCGGGTTTGTCAGCCTGAACCCCATAAGAGACCTGAAGACAGAGGGCTTCAGCATGACCCACAGGCTTCTTGTTACGGATAAGACGGTGATACCCATCGCCGATAATGTGCAGTGCTACGACCCACACACCGGAACCTGGTACGACGACCCCCAGCTGTTCCTCATCTGCTTCTCCTCCTACACCGCCTACTACGACCGCACCCCCTCCACCGGCGGAAAAGTCCGTATCATCGTGGCGGAGTGATACCCGGAGCCCTTCATAGGATTCGGAAGCTTTAAAACAGCAAAAAATGACACGAATTTCAAAATTCGTGTCATTTTTTATATTTGTTTTTTTATGTGCTTTTAAAAATCTGGGGCTGCATGATATTTTGTCATATCATTACTTGTTATTGAATATCTTGAAGATGGTATCGAAGGGATCCTCCTCGGGGGGCGCCTCCTTGGGGGGCTCTTCCGCCTTGGGCTCCTCGCTCTCGGTCTTTTCGCGGGCCTCGGTATAAAGGCCGCCCTTCATGGATGCGGGCTTCATTGTGGGCTTCTCATCGAAGCGCGTGGCGATGACGGTGACGCGGATCTCGTCGTCCATGGTCTCATCGAAGGCGGCGCCGAAGATGATGTTGGCGTCGGGATGCGCGGCCTCCTGCACCAATGTGGCGGCGGCCTCGATGTCGTCCAGGCCCATGTCCATGGAGCCGGTGATGTTGATCAGTACGCCCCTGGCGCCGTTGATGGATGTCTCCATGAGCGGCGAGGAGATAGCCGCCCTGGCGGCGTCCTCTGCCTTGCCCTTGCCGGCGGCCTTGCCCACGCCCATGTGGGCATAGCCCGCGTCCTTCATAACGGCGGTGACGTCGGCAAAGTCGAGGTTTATAAAGCCGGTATTTTTAATAAGCTCGGATATGCTGGACACCGCCTGCTGAAGGACGCTGTCCGCTATCTCGAAGGCGTTGGCGAAGGTGAGCTTCTGGTCGGTGGCGTGCTTTAACCGGTCGTTGGGGATTATAAGAAGGGCGTCCACCTTGCCGAGAAGATTTGCAACACCGGAGTTGGCCTGGTCCATCCTGCGCTTGCCCTCAAAGCTAAATGGCTTCGTGACGACGCCAACGGTGAGTATGCCCATCTCGTGGGCAATATCCGCGACCACCGGGGCCGCGCCGGTACCGGTGCCGCCGCCCATTCCGGCGGCGATGAACACCATGTCGGCGTTCTCCAGGGCCTTGGAGATATTGTTCCGGCTCTCCTCGGCGGCCTTCTTGCCGACCTCGGGGTTTGAGCCCGCGCCCTGTCCGTGGGTCAGCTTCTCGCCGATCTGGACCTTTGTGTCCGCGGCGGAATTTGACAGCGCCGGCTTATCGGTGTTGAGGGCAATGAGCTCAACGCCGGCGGAACCGGCCTTGGCCATGCGGTTGACCACGTTATTGCCCGCGCCGCCTATACCGACGACCTTTATCTCAACAACATTGTCGGGACCCGACTCTAATGTATTAGGCATGATCTATCCTCCTGATAAACTTGCCGCCCTCGGCAGTTCTTTAATATATAATACCATGATTATTTTAAACTCTTTTTGTGCCAAGGTCAATAGTTTATATGGAATTTTTACGCAATTTATCAAATCCGCCGGCCTTTTTCCTCACAAAAGCCCATCCGCGCCAGCGAAAATCGACAAAACTCGGCCGGAATTTTACGCCGTATACAGGAGCCTCCCGCCCTGTCCCTCGTCATATATGACATTCTGTCCGCTCCCGGCCTGGGGATTTTGCTTTGTGAAGTGGTCAAGGAGCTGGAACTTCCTGGCCAGATCCTCCACCCTGCCGAAATTCACGGTGTATCCGTTGTAGTCGAACAACACCGATGACAGATTGCTCACATCGAGCCATTTCACGCTCCCTATCACGCCGTTATCCCTGAGTGCCACCATGAACTCCCGAAGTGACGAGAGCCTGGCGCTCTCGTTTTCCCCGAGGTCCAGGTCGCTCCCCGGCTTCGGCTCCACCGGGGTGACGCCGCGTATCTCCACGGTGCCCGCCGGGACGGCGACTATCTCGTCAAGTATACGCAGGTCCGCGTCAAGAAGCAAAACTGACCCGCCGTTCTGTACCGTGGCCGCCGGGACGCTCTCGGTGACCTTTATCACCACCCGGCCCGGAAGATCCCGGGTGACGCTGACTGAGTCGATATACGGAAGGGCGTCCTTTATGTGTATCTCCGCGCTCCCGGTGCTGACGAAGAATATACTGTCGTCCAGCTCTATACCGGATGCCTCCACTATCTGCCCGCCGGTATATCTCGACGCCCCCTCCACGGTTATGTCCGAGATCTTAAAAAATAGCGCCATGGCAAGTATCACGGCGATCACTAAAAAGGCCGCGGCGATTGTCACGTATAGCGCCGTTCCGCCGGCGCGGCGATAGCCCCTGTTACCCATCTTGCTCGTCCTTTCGCTCTATTCTCTCAGCGCGCCCTCCGATCTGCTCAAGGCAGGACGCGATATTTTCGTACCCTCTGTCTATGTGCCGTATCTCGCCGATCTCGCTTGTGCCCTCCGCCGCCAACGCGGCGACGATGAGTGCCGCTCCGCCCCTCAGGTCCGTGGCCCGCACCTGGGCGCCGTGGAGCCTCTCCACGCCCTGGACTATGGCCACCCGGCCGTCCACACTTATGTCGGCGCCCATTCTCAGAAGCTCCGGCACGTGGCGGTAGCGGTTTTGAAAAATCGTCTCTACGAAGGCCGTTGCGCCCTTCGCCACCGTCGACGCCGCCATCAGCACCGGCTGGGCGTCGGTGGGGAACCCGGGATACGGCCCGGTGGTCACCGTCCCCGGCGGGGTCGGTCTTTTTACCCGGCGGCATCGGAGCTCCCCTCCCCGGAACGTAAGCTCCGTTCCCATTTTGAGGAACGCCCCGGTCACCCCGGCGATGTCCCCGGCGTTCACGCCGGACAGGCATATGTCGCCGCCGGCGGCTGTCACCGCGGATATGTACGTGGCCGCCGCGATCCTGTCCGGGATAACGGTGTGCTCCGCGTACTGTCTCATTTCTCCCCCCTCCACCGTGACGGTGGAGGTCCCGGCTCCCGTGACCCTGACTCCCAGTGCCCGAAGGTACTCCCCCAGGTCCCGTATCTCCGGCTCGCGGGCGGCGTTCGTGATAAATGTGGTCCCTGCCGCTCCGGCGGCGGCCAGCATACTGTTCTCCGTGGCGCCGACGCTCGGTATGCGAAAGTCTATCCTGGCCCCGCGAAGTGCCGGCGCGCGGCAGATGAGATCCCCGGAATTTTCCCGAATCTCCGCCCCCAGGCGGCCCATGGCCTCCAGGTGCATATCGATGGGCCTGGGGCCCAACTCACAGCCTCCCGGCATGGAGATCGTCGCCCTTCCGCACCGGGCCAGGATGGCTCCCAGGAATATGACGGAGGAGCGCATCCGGCGCATGAGCTCATCAGGTATGTCACAGCTGGTCATGCCCCTGGAATTTACCCAGACGGTCCCCTTTTCAAATCGCGCCTCACAGCCAAGGTGCCGCAGGATGTCAATGGCCGCGTGGACGTCCGTCAGATCCGGACAGTTCCTTATGACGCTCTCGCCGTTCTGGAGTATGGTCGCCGCCAATATGGGAAGGACGCTGTTCTTCGCCCCCTGGACGCGGATCTCACCGCTCAGGGACTTGCCGCCCTCGATCTTCAAGATGCTCATAGTACCCCCCGAAAAGCATAAGGTTTTCAGGTCATACTATGCCGTAATGTGTTTTCAGGTCACTTTTTCACAAAGCTGAGGACCTGTTCCACTATCTTATCCGAGGCGTCCCGGACACCGAGCCTCGCGCTGGCGCGCTCGAGACTGTCAAGGCGTGTCCTGTCGCGTATAAGGCTCACGGCCGTGTTATAAAGCTGTTCTCCGGTAAGTCCCGCCTCAGTCACCAGCACCGCGCCTCCGGCGCGCTCGAGCTCCCTGGCGTTCTTCGTCTGCTGGTCGTTCGTCACGTTGGGGCTCGGTACAAGTATGCTCGCCCTGCCAAGGGCCGTGATCTCCGCCAGCGTCGACGCCCCGGCCCGGCAGAGTATAAGGTCCGCCGCTGTCATCACAAGGCCCATGTTGTCGATGTACGGCCGCAGGTCCACCCAGTCGGGAAGGCCGTAGACCCCCATCTCCCCCAGGCGCTCGATCATCCGGGCTACCCCCGTGTCGCCGTTGCCGGTGGCGTGGAGGTGGTGCATCGCGCCGCTACGGGAATTGAGGCGTATGAAGTCGGCCATCATGCTGTTCATGTTGTCCGCCCCCAGGCTCCCCCAGAAAGACACGACCAGCGGCTTCCCGGCGATGCCAAGTCTGCGCTTGGCCTCCTCGCGGTTATACTGCAGGAAGTCCTCCCGTATCGGCGTGCCTGTTATGACCACCCTGTCCGGTTTTTTGCAGTGCTCCTTGACCGACGGGAAGGCCGCCATGACCCGGTCGACCTTGCCGGACAGCATCTTCGTCGTCAGTCCCGGCACGGCGTTCGACTCATGTATCAGTGTCGGTATGCGCCGCTTCGCCGCGGCCTTCAGCACCGGATAGCACACGTACCCTCCTGTGCCGATCACCGCGTCCGGGGCGAAATCGTCCAGGATGCTCCTGCACTCCTTCTTTGATACTGACAGGTTTTTCACCGTATTGATATTGTGCTTTATATCCCGGGGCTTTATTCCCCTGGCAAAGCCCGTGATCGTTATGTTCCTCAGCTCATAGCCCGCCGCCGGTATAAGGCGCTTTTCAAGCTCCCTGCCCGCGCCGACGAACAGAAACTCACTTTCGGGCATTAGCTCCCTGAGCCTGCCCGCCACAGCGAGAGCCGGGTTTATATGTCCGGCAGTCCCGCCGCAAACCATCAGAAACTTCATTTGTCCTTTTCGCCCTTCCTTTTTCTTAACGGAATATCCCTTGATATGGACAGAACTATTCCCATCTCTATCAGCTGTATCCACAGCGCCGTGCCTCCGTAGCTGAAGAACGGCAGAGAGATACCCGTACACGGAACAAGGTTTGTGACCACGGCCACGTTCAAAAATACCTGGATGGCAAGAAGGCTCGTTATGCCTGTTATGACCAGGGCCCCGAAACGGTCCCTGGCGTGAAGCGCCAGCCAGTAGCCGCGTATGATAAGGAGAGCGAAAAGCACCAGGATGAGCATGGCTCCCACGAAGCCCAGCTCCTCGCATACTATGGAGAATATGAAGTCATTGTGCTCCTCAGGCAGATACATGTACTTCTGCCGGCCCTGGCCGATGCCCAGGCCGAGAAGTCCTCCGGAGCCAATGGCGTAGAGGGACTGTATCGTCTGAAGTCCCGTGTCCAACGGGTCGGACCAGGGGTCCCGCCAGGCGGTTATACGTGAGGACGCGTAGGCCATCTTTGTGACGATGAGCCATCCGGCCAGACCCACGACCACGATCCCGACGGCGAAATACTGCCAGCGTGTGCCGCCGGCGAACATCATTATGGCGCCGATGAGGATAATTATAACGGAGGCGGATATGTGGGGTTCCAGCAAAAGAAGGCCCACCACGACCACCAATATCACCGCGAAGGGCAGAACGCCGTATTTGAATGTCCCCATCAGATTGCGGTAGTTACATATGAGGTCCGCGAAGGACAGTATAACCGCCAGCTTCGCTATCTCCGATGGCTGGAAGGTGGTGAACCCCAGGTCGAACCAGCGGTTCGCGCCCACGGTGGATTTACCCACGCCTATAAACGGCACCAGCGCCAGCATCAGAAGCGTGAACAGCAAAAGCGGCATGGACCAGCGGCGGTAGAAATTCGTTGAAAATCTCGACGCCACTATCATCATCACGACGCCCGTCACGGCGAATACGAGCTGTTTTACAAAGTATTCCGTGGCGTTGCCCTCGGAATAATAAGCTCTCGCGAAGCTCGCCGACAGGACCATCACCACACCGATGGTGAGGATAAGAAGGGTCAGGAGGAAAAACGGCAGATCCATGGGACCGCGCTCGGTGCGGCTCTCCTCTGTCCTGTCCCTGAGCTCCCGGGCGGCGTACCGGGGCGCGGCCTCGGCGGTCTCGGCGCTCTCGGGCATGGTACTGTATTTTTTCATATCCTCCCCTCCTTTCGGGAAACATCCTGTTCAGATCTTGAACCTGAGATAGGTGCCGAAGAAGCTCAACACCGCCATGGCGGCGGACACCCCCACGAACACCAGGAAAATGCGTCTCTCGCCCCAGCCGGACAGCTCAAGGTGGTGATGTATCGGCGCCATCTTGAAAAGCCTCTTGCCGTGGGTCAGCTTGAAATACGCCACCTGAAGTATATCCGACATGGTCTCGATTATATATATGAGGCCAAGCGGTACCAAAATGAGTGGCATATCAAGGGCGAAGGCCGTGGCGCACACCGCGCCCCCGAGGAAAAGCGACCCCGTGTCGCCCATGAATACCTTCGCGGGATAGAAGTTGAAGATGAGAAAGCCCACGAGCCCCCCGGCCATAGCCGCGCCGAAAAGCCCCACGGAGCTGTATCCCCACACCGCCGCGATAGCGGCGTAGCAAAGCGCCACAGGCGTTGTGACTCCCGCGGCAAGGCCGTCGATGCCGTCGGTTATATTGACGGCGTTGACGCACCCGACGATGATGAACACCGCCAGGGCCAGATATACCGGATACGGTATACGCCATGTCACGTCAAAAAACGGGATATAGAGGGCCTGGAAATTAAGGTGCCCCTCCAGCCTGAGAAGAAGTATCAGCACCACCGCGGCGGCCGTCTGGAGCAGCAGCTTCTGTATGGCCGTAAGCCCCAGGTTGCGCTTTTTCTTCACCTTTTCGTAATCGTCAAGAAATCCGATAAGGCCGAACAGCAGGGAAAAGACAAGTATGATGATATGCCGCCAGTCCCCGGCCAGGATCTCATCCAGACCGCCGATGACGCACATCACCGAAATCCCGGCGATGAACATAAGGCCCCCCATCGTGGGTGTGCCCTGCTTGCCGGAGTGCCATGTGGGGCCGTCCTCCCTGATGGTCTGCCCCGCGTGCATCCGGCGGAGCGCCGGTATGAGCGCCATGCCCACCACCACAGTGACCAGGAAAGAGCCCGTAAAGGCCCAGATAAGATCTAAGATCATTTCTCCCATCCTCACATTGCTTTAGCGTTTTTAAGAGCCTCGGCCACGACCTCGCGCTCGTCCAGATGATACTTCACGTGGTCGATCTCCTGATATGTCTCGTGCCCCTTGCCGGCCAGCACCAGCGTGTCCCCGGGCCCCGCGATCCTGAGGCCGTGGGCTATTGCCTCCCGCCGGTCGCAGATCACGTCCACGGGCTTATCGGTGCCGGTGATGCCCGCCGTTATCTGGCTTATGATCTCCTCGGGTCTCTCGGTCCTCGGGTTATCCGACGTCACTATGACGTAATCGGCGAGCCTCTCGGCGATGGCCCCCATTATCGGCCGTTTTATCGGGTCCCTGTCCCCTCCGCAGCCGAAGAGCACTATTACCCGCCCTTTTGTGAAATCCCTGACTGTCTTTAAAATATTCTCCAGAGCGTCCGGCGTGTGGGCGTAGTCTATGAGCACCGTGTAGTCCGTGTCCGTCGGCACCACTTCCGCCCGGCCCTTCACGCCGGAGCAGGATGCCAGAGACGCGCGGACCTTGTCCACCGTCACCCCGGCGGACAGAGCCGAGGCCGTGGCGGCCAGGGCGTTATAGACCGAGAACATCCCGGGGATACCGAGCCTTATTTTTTCAAGCTTCCCCGTCATAAGGGCGCAGAAGCTCACGGAGTTTGCGTGGAGCTTTATGTCCCTGGCCGTCAGGTCCGCTTCGTTGGACCTTGCCGAATATTTGTACACCCGTCCGGTAGCGGCTTTTATCATGGTGTCGCTCCAGGGGTCGTCGATGTTGATTATGGCCGTATCGCACATGGTAAAGAGCTTCGCCTTCGCCTGGGCGTAGGCGTCCATCGTCTTGTGGAAATCCAGGTGGTCCTCGGTTAGGTTCGTGAAGATGCCCTGATAAAACCGTATCCCGTAGACCCTGTCGAGGCTCAGCGCGTGTGAGGACACCTCCATCACCACGTACTCGCATCCGGCCTTCTCCATTTCGGACAGGAGCGCCTGGAGCTCCAGGCAGTCCGGCGTTGTGCGGTCGGTCTCAAATTCCTCGTCGCCTATCATGTTCCTGTTTGTGCCGATGAGCCCCACCTTCACCTGGAGAGTCTCCTCCAGGACCCTCTTTATAAGGTTCGTCGTGGTGGTCTTGCCGTTCGTGCCGGTAACGCCTATCATCCGCATACGGCGGGACGGGTTGCCGTAGAAGTTCCCGGCCGCCACCGCCATGGCGCGGCGTGAGTCTGAGACGATCACCGCGGGGGTTCCCTCCGGGGCCTCCTCCCCTATCACCACGGCTGCCCCGGCCGCCACCGCCGCCGGTATGAACCGGTGGCCGTCGCTCTCGTAGCCCCTGACCGCCACGAATACCGCCCCGGGCGTCACCCTTCTTGAGTCCGCCACAAGGGCCGTGACCTCGGTATCGGGGTCCGCGTCCATGCTCACTATATCAAGTCCATCAATAAGCTCCCGAAGCTTCATAAGCTCACCTGCCCGGATATTGAAACTTTAGTATTCCCCGACGTTGGTGCTGTCCACCAGCGTCACGCTTATGACCGCCCCGTAGGGCACCATGGTCCCGGGTTCCACCGCCTGGGACGCCACCTTCACGCCGTCTATCGTCGGCGAGGCGCCGGAGGTGTCAAGGAACAGGCCCAGATTTTGCAGTGTGTTCCTGGCCTGCTTCACCGTCTTGTTGGAGAGGTTCGGGACCTCCACGTCCTCGTGCTCCTCCGTCTCTCCGCGGTAGATTATGAGCTGGCTGCCCGCCGCCACCTGCGCCCCCTGGGTCGGGAGCTGTGCCGTGACGGTATCGCCCTCGCCGATCTCCCTGACCGTAAGGCCGAGCTCGTTTATCTCCTCTCTTGCGGAAACTATGTCCATACCGGTGAGCCTCGGTACCGTCACATCCAGAAGCGCCTGCTCCTCCGGGGAGTAGTGTGGCTGTACGCCCAGATACGGCAGTACCTCGCCCATTATTTTACCCACATACGGGGCCGCCATCTGGCCGCCGCCTATGTAAATACCGCTCTCGTTGCTGGGGTTATCGAGCACCAGCAGTACCGCTATCTCCGGGTCCTCGGTGGGCGCCACACCGCAGAAGGACACCATGTACTCCTTGCGCTCCTCGGCGGCCTCTATCACCGTTTTCGTCGTCGTGCCGGTTTTCCCGCCCACGTTGTAGCCGGGGACATAGGCGTTGGAGCCCGTGCCGCCCTCGTCCGCCACCACGGACCGGAGGATGTCCGCCACCAGGGCGCTCGTCTCCTCGCTGATCACCTGGCGCACCACGGTGGGCTCCCGGGAGTATATGACCTCGCCGTTCTCGTCGTCTATCTCCTTTACGATGTACGGCTCCATCAGGTACCCGCCGTTCACCGCGGCGGACACGGCCGTTATCATCTGTATGGGCGTGACCGTAAAGGTCTGCCCGAAGGACGCGGCGGCCAGGGAGGACTTATCCAGCGGATCCATGAAATCAGCGTCGGGCCACCACTGGCTGTTCGTCTCGCCGGAGAGGTCCACGCCCGTTTTCTCCCTGAGGCCGAAGGCGTCCACGTACTCGTAATATTTCTCCGCCCCTATCTTCAGACCTATGTTCACGAAGGCCACGTTGCAGGAGTGCATGGCGGCCTCCCTCAGCGTCTGATCCCCGTGTCCGATGCGCTTCCAGCAGTTCAGGTCCGTTTTACGTCCCGGTATGCTGCTGGCCGGTATCTTGGCGTTACAGCGGAAGTTGTCGTTTTCGTGTACAACGCCCTCCTCAAGGCCAATGGCCATGGTGATTATCTTGAATACCGACCCCGGCTCGTAGGTGTCGGAGAGGGCCATATCTCGCCACATGGCGTACTGTGCGTCCTGTATGGCCTTCTTCCTCTCCGCCTCGTCCTCTATGAGCGCGATCTCCTCCAGCTTCTCCTCCGGCAGGGAGAACGGGTCGTTCAGATCGTAGGCGTTGGCGTTTGCCAGGGCCAATATCTCCCCGGTTTTCACGTCCATGACGATAACACAGCCGCCGTTCTGGATGTAGTTTGCCTTCATCGCCTGCTGGAGATACTTCTCCGCGATGGACTGTATGGTGGCGTCCAGCGTCAGCGTCACGTCGTTGCCGTCTATGGCGTCGTTGTAGTTTTGATAATTCTCGAACAGCATCTGTGTGCCGTTCCGTGCCACCAGCCGCACCACCGAGCCGTTTGTGCCCTCCAGCTTCGAGTCGTATATCCTCTCTATGCCCTCAAGGCCGTAGTTGTCCGTCCCCACGAAGCCCACCACGTGGCAGGCCATGGAGCCGTAGGGGTAATAGCGTTTCGAGCTCTCCTCGATGTGCACCCCCGCCAGACTGTGCTCGTTTATGAAGGCCCTGACCTGGTCGGTCATCTCGGCCTCCAGCTTCGTGGCCACCGTCTTATACCAGCTCTTCGTGTCCTTCATCATCTCGAGCATCTCCTCGCGGGTGGAGCCCTGCTCGCCGAGGATCTGGGCAAGGCCGGAGGCTATCAGCTCCGGGTCGTCGCCGTAGTGCTTCTCGTTTTCCTTGTACTCCTTGGTGGAGTACAGCTGTATCTCATAGGGCGAGATGAACACGTTATACGCCGTGGCGCTCTGGGCCAGGGCGTTGTGGTTCGAGTCATATATAGTCCCGCGGGAGGCCGCCACCGAAACGGTCCTCGTCTGCTGGTCCACGGCCTTCTCCTCATAGAAGTCGTGGTCGACTATCATCAGCTTATACAGCCTCCAGGCGAGAACGGAAAAAGCAACTATGCCGCACACTAAAGCCAGGATAAGTGTGCGGCCAAGTATCATTTTATTTGGTCTTTGGGTCCCTTTGGAACGTGCCATGTCGAAACTCCTAAATCGTGCCGGAAGATTTGTTCGCTTTTTACTATATTTCGGTTCACCGGAAATATTCCGGGATAGAGGTCACGAATTTTGAGACCCTCGCGGCTACCGTGGCCGTCTCGTCCTTCGCCAGGACCTCTCCCCTGTCGGAAAGTATCACGTTGTGATACGTGACATTCGCCGTGTCCCCCTTGACCATGCCAAGTATGTTGACGGCGTAGGTCTCGATCTCATTCATGTTAAAGACCATGTTGTGCTTTATCTCCAGTGCCTCGCGGCGCTCCTCGAGCTCCGCGATGTCGCTTTCCACGGCCTTTATACTGCCTGACACATCCGCCAGACGCACATGTCCCAAAAGCACCAGGACAAAAATCGCCGCGGCGACCACCGCGCCCACCATCGCCAGCAGCGGCAGGCCGTATGTATTGGCCTTCGCCTCTTCACGGGCCCGGGCACGGGCTCTGGCACGGGTCTTTGCCCGCTCAAGGGCCAGCTCGTCGCCCTGTGGTGTCTGCTCCCGGGGAAGCTCGTATTCCTCCTGCTCCACCCGGTCCAGGTCATAGGCGACGCTCCCGTAAACCGCTCCGGAGGCGTATCTGGTGGTTGCTGTCATTGCCATGTCCACATATCCTTTCGGGGTAATGTATCAAAGTCTCTCGGCTATCCTGAGCTTGGCGCTCCGTGCCCTGGGGTTGGAGCTCAGCTCCTCCTCGCCGGGCGTCACGGGCTTTTTCGTCACGCTCATCACCGTCTTTTTAAATCCGCACACGCACACCGGAAATTCCGGCGGGCAGGTACAGCCGTTCTCCCTGGCCCGGATGGCGCTCTTGACTATCCGGTCCTCCAGTGAGTGGAAGCTTATAACGCAAAGCCTCCCGCCCGTCGCGAGCCTGTCAAGCGCCGTGTCCAGCATCTCCCTCAGCGCCCCGAGCTCATCGTTCACCGCGATGCGTATGGCCTGGAAGCACCTTTTCGCCGGATGCTGCTTCTCCCGGAGGGCCGCCGGCGGCATCGCCGACTTTATGACCTCCACGAACTCCAGTGTGGTGGCTATGGGAGATGAGCGTCTGCGCCTCTCTATCGCCGAGGCGATACGCCCGGAGTACCGCTCCTCGCCGTACTCGAAGAATATCCGTCTGAGCTCCGCCTCGTCCCAGGTGTTCACCACCTCGTAGGCCGTGAGGCCGTCGGACTTGTCCATCCGCATGTCCAGCGGCGCGTCGGCCATATAGGAAAACCCGCGGCTTGCGTCGTCCAGCTGGGGCGAGGACACGCCCAGGTCGAAGAGCATACCGTCGACCTTCTCTATACCCAGGTCGTCCAGTATGCCGCCGAGCCTGCGGAAATTGTCCCTGACAAGTGTCACTCGCCCGGACCACGGCCGGAGTCGTTCCCCGGCCTCTACGATCGCCGCCTCATCCCGGTCAATGCCGATGAGCCTGCCTGTGGTAAGCCTCCGGCATATGGCCTCCGAATGGCCGCCCCGCCCGAGCGTACCATCCACATATGTGCCGTCAGGTCTCAACCGAAGCCCCTCTATACACTCGTTAAGAAGCACCGGTACGTGGGCTCCGCCCATTAAAAGTCGAGCTCCTGAAGAACCTCGGCGATGTTCTCCGGCGTGGTCTCCACCGTGTCGATGGCATCCCATGCCGCCTCATCCCAAAGCTCAGCACACTCGCCGGCGCCGACAATGGCGACGTTCTTGTCCAGCGCGGCGAAATCCCGCAGCGCCTGGGGCAGGAGTATCCTCCCCTGGCTGTCCAGCTCGCACTTTGCCGCGTGGGCAAAAAGCGGGCGCATCTTGATCTGCTTGACCCTGGGCATGGCCTTTATCTTGTCCATGAACCGCTCCCAGCTCTCCGAGGAGTATGCCGTCAGGCACCGCTCCATGGATATGGTCACGTAAAAGACCTCACCCAGCTCCTCACGGATACGCGAGGGCATGGCAAGACGGCCCTTCGTGTCGATGCTGTGTCTGTATACGCCGGTCATCAGCCAGCCCCCCTTTCTCCGTATATTCTTGGGGATATTCAACACTTCTCCCCACTTCTCCCCACTCGGGATGGTTTTATTATAGGGGTGCGGCTGGAAAAAAGCAAGAGTAAATTTTAAATTTTCCAAAATTTTTTTAAATTTTTGTGTTTACATAATGGGCAAACCACAATATGTGCCAATTCCGTCAGAATAGGCCATTTTCAGGCTGTCTGTCAGTGGACATAAAAAACACCCGAGGATTATGTAATCCTCGGGTGTTTTCCATTATTTAGTATTTTTCCCTGTTTACAGCTCGATGTCGGTGGCGCTGGCTGGGCTGGATGACTGCTGGGGCATTACACTGGCGGAGGCGGCGCGGAACTTGGACCGGGAATCCCGGACCTCTCCCAGGGCCTCGTTTATGGCCTCCTCAGTGCGCCTCAGGGCGTCGTCGGCGTAGTCGTTGGCGACTCTCCTCAGCTCGTTGGACTTGGCCTCGGCGGCGGCGATGATCTCGTTGGCCCGTATCTTGGCGGCCCGAACGATCTCCTCCTGGTCCACCATCTGGCGGGCCCTCTGCTCGGCCACCTTGCGCATGGACTCTGCCTCGCGCTTGGCGTTGCTGACGTACTCGGCGCGGGAGGCCACGAGTCTCTTGGCCTCGGCCAGCTCCCCGGGGAGCTGTGCCTTGATCTCATCCAAGAGATCCAGCACCTTGTCCCTCTCGATGACGCACTTCTCCGCGCCCAGGGGCAGTCCCCAGGCGTCAGTGATCATCGTGTACAGCATATCTATGAGCTCCTGAACGTCGTTTCCCATGTTTGTATGTCCTTTCTGTATATTTTTACTGCTTTGACAATCTCCTCAGCACATCGTCGGCTATCTCCCTGGGTACCACCTTTGAGATGTCCGCGTTGTATGTGGCCATCTCCCTGGCGATGGTGGAGGAGAGGTATGTATACTTCTCGTCGGCGGTGAGGAACACCGTCTCTATCTCCGGGGCCAGCTTTTTGTTGAGCAACGCTATCTGGAACTCCATCTCGAAGTCCGACACGGCCCTCAGACCCTTTATTATAAATCCGGCTCCCTGCTCCCGGGCAAACTCAACCAGCAGTCCGTCGCAGGTCGCGACCTCCACGTTGCCGTACTTGCCGGTGACGCGCCTTACAAAGTCCGCCCGCTCATCCAGCGTGAACGTGGGCCGCTTGGCGGAGTTTACCGCCACGCACACCACCACCCTGTCGAATATCCTGGAGGCGCGCTTTATTATATTGAGGTGCCCCAGAGTTATGGGGTCGAAGGAGCCGGGATATACCGCGATCTTCATATTTCAAATCCTCGTGAATGTGGTCAGCTTTATCCGCCCGTAGCTGTACTCCCTGCGTGAAAATCTGTCCTCCGGAAGCTCTGGGAGCTCCTTTTCCCGGGGGCTTTCGCAAATCATTATACCATTTTTGCTCAATATGTCAAACCCTCCGGCGATTTTTATCGCTTTTTCCAATAGATCCGTGGCGTATGGCGGGTCCAGGAACACAAGATCAAAGTCCCTGGCCGTCTGAAGATAGGCGATCGAGTCGTATTTTTGCACCTTCGCCAGGCCCTCAAGCCGCGTGGCCTTCAGGTTTTCCCTCACGATCCTCAGCGCCTCCGGGCTCCTGTCCACAAATACGCACTCCGCGGCCCCGCGGGATAGCGCCTCTATCCCCAGCTGGCCCGTGCCGGCGAAGAGATCCAGCACCCTTGCCCCGGGCACCGAGAACTGGACTATATTGAACATCGCCTCCTTCACCTTGTCGGTGGTGGGGCGTATGTCGTAATTTTCTGGCTCCCGGAGCCTCCTGCCCCGGGCGGAGCCGGTTATCACTCTCATTGTTCCTCTCCCCTGTGAAATTCGTCGTATACGGCCTTTGCCGCGTTTTTCGGTATGACCGCGGCCAGCTCCTCAAGGCTCGCCTCTCCTATGGCCTTCACGCTCTTGAAGTGCCGCAAAAGCTCCGCCTTTCGCTTCTCCCCCACGCCCTCTAGGCCGTCAAGCCGGGATTTTTTCACCCGCTTCGACCTCAGTGAGCGGTGATACTCAATGGCGAAGCGGTGCGTCTCCTCCTGGATGTTCCCGATAAATGCGAAAGCCGCCGGGTTTGCCTGTATGCCTATCTCCCGTCCCTCCGGAGTCACCAGCGCCCTCGTCCGGTGCCGGTCGTCCTTCACCATGCCGAATACCGGCACGTTCACGCCATTCTCCTCCAGGGCCTTTTTCGCCACCTCGGCGTGTCTGTCGCCGCCGTCAATGAGTAGCATATCCGGAAGCTCCGCAAAGCCCGCGTCCCCGGATACATACCTTGCGAACCTTCTCCCCACGGCCTCACGCATGGAGCCGTAGTCGTCCTGCCCATCTATTGTCCTCATTTTGAATTTTTTATATTCGCTCTTTTTTGGCTTCCCGTCCACAAATACCACCATGGACGCCACCACGTCGTCGGTGCCGGTGTTGGAAATGTCGAAGCTCTCCACTCTCCTCGGCGGGGCCGCGAGCCCCAGGGCGTCCATCAGCCACCGGGCCGTCTTTGACACCCTCTCCGTGGCTGTTGTGTTGCGCTCCGTCTCCTCCCTGGCGTTCTCCATGGCGGCGGCGATAAATTCCCGGTACATGCCCCTCTGGGGGACTGCGACGGTTACGGCGTGGCCGGCCTTCTCCGCCAGGAATTGCTGAAGCTCCTCCAGGTCCTCCGTCTCCATCGGGAGCAGTACCCTCGCGGGGATGAGCTCCGCGTCCATATAATACTGGCGTACCAGCAGTGACACCGACTCCTTGAAATCCCCCAGCGGGTCCTCCAGAAGCTCGCAGTCCTTGGCAAGCAGCTGTCCCTGGACGTAGTGGAGCACGGCGAAGGCCGACTTGGCCTCCCCCTCGAAATACCCCACGGCGTCCGTATCGGAGGCGCCCTTATTCAGCACGGTCTGACGCGTCTCAAGCAACTCCAGCGCCTTCACCGTGTCACGGAGCCTGGCGGCCTCCTCAAATTTAAGCTCCTCCGCCGCGGCGTTCATCCTCTCCGTCAGCTCCGCCGTCAGCTCCCGGCCCCGGCCCTTCAGCACCATGACGGCCTCGTCCACCCGCGCCTTATAGTCGTCCTCTGTCAGCACCCCACGGCACCAGGCGTCGCAGACGCCCATGTGGTGGTTGAGGCACGGTCTCTCTCTCCCCAGGTCCCTCGGGAATCGTCTGGAGCAGGTCGGGAGCTTCAGCGCCTTCAACAGCATCTCCAGCGCCGCCTTCGTGTTGCCCCTGGAGCCGAAGGGCCCGAAGTACTCCGCCCCGTCTCTTGCCCTTCTTGAGGCGATGGAAAACCGCGGATATGGACTTTTTATGTCGAGCCTAATAAACGGGTACCCCTTATCGTCCTTCAGCAATATGTTGTATTTCGGCTTATGGTGCTTTATCAGTGAGTTTTCCAGCACCAGCGCCTCAAACTCCGATTTGGCGATGATGACCTCAAAGTCGTCGATGTTTGAGATCATCGCCTCGGTTTTCAGGTTGTGGGAGCCGTGGAAGTAGGAGCTCACCCTGTTTTTCAGGGCCTTTGCCTTGCCCACGTATATGACGGTCCCGTCCGCGGAGCGCATGATATAGCACCCCGGCTTCAGTGGCAAAGCCGCGGCCTTTTCCCGCAATTCGTCAAGCTTCCTGTTCACCCCGCGGCCTCCCCCCGGTGATAAGCGCCGGACGCGCTCCCCGGCTCACTGTCCAAAGTCTCTACAACAAAGCGGCCTGTTTCAGCTATTGAAACAGGCCGTCTCTATTATTGGTTCTCTTTACTCGGCGAAGTCGTGGGAGATGAGCTCGCAGAGGGTCTCAACGGCCCGTTCCTCATCCTCGCCGTCAGCGGAGATGGTCACGCTCATGCCCTTGATGATGCCAAGGGACAGAACACCCAGGAGGCTCTTGGCGTTGACGCGGCGCTCCTCCTTCTCGATCCAGACCTGGCACTTGAACTCGTTGGCTTTCTGGGTGAAAAATGTCGCGGGCCTGGCGCGAAGACCGACCTGGTTTTTTACCTCAACTGTTTTAGCAAACATGGATGCCCCTCCTCATTAAAGTGCATGGCCGAAGCCACCGCTGTATCTTCAATCAATACAGACATTTTACCAAAGTGTTAACCCGCCGTCAATAAATAATAGTGTTGAATATTGGAGAGATTTTCGCGATGTTTAGCGTCATTTTGACAAATCCCCCACAAATAGGCCCCGGCGGACTATTTTATCTCCACAATGGTGACTCCGCTCTCGCCCTCGCCAAAGCGCCCCAGGCGGTAGCTCTTCACCTGCCTTGAGCGTTTAAGACAATCGTGTACGGCCTTACGCAGTACGCCCGTGCCCTTGCCGTGGATGATGGTCACGGTGTTCATATGGCGCATCTGAGCCCCGTCTATGAACCGCTCCACCAGCGCCACCGTCTCATCCGCCGTCATCCCCCTGACGTCCAGCTCGGATCTGGCGGCCTCGGAGGAATGCGGCACCGACACCTGAGCCGGCTTTACGCTGACCTTCTCCTGCTCCACCACCCGGACCTCGCTCTGCTTCGCCGTCACCTTCATTATGCCCGCCTGGAGCCTCAGTGAGCCGTCCGGATTTACCTCCAGCACCGTGGCCCTGGAGCCAATGGATATTATCTCCACCGTGTCGCCCTTCTGGGCCGGCCGCGTCGGCTTGCGCTCTATCGGTGCCTCCCGTTCCGGCGTGACCTTCTCCGCCGCCTCGTTGAGGCCCTGGCGTAGCTTCGCTCTGGCCTCATTGAGCCTCTGCCAGTCGGTGTCCGACGCCGCCTCGCGGCGCATCCTGTCTATCTCTCTAAATGCCTCGTCCGCGGCCCTGCGGGCGTCCTCGATGATCCTCTCGGCCTCGCCCCGGGCGTTCTTCGTGAATTTCAGCCGCTCCTCCTCTGCCCGTTTCCGCTCCTTCTCCGCGGCGTCCAGGTCCTCCTTTGCCCTTCTCAGGGCCTCCGCCGTCTCGGCCTTTCGCTCCTCGGCGGCCTTGCGGTTCTCCTCCAGCCTCGTCAGGGCCTCCTCGAAGTCCGCGTCGCCCTTGTCCAGCCTGCGCCTGGCGTCCTCGATTATGTGCTCCGGAAGCCCCAGCCTCTCCGAGATGGCGAAGGCGTTGGACTTTCCCGGTATGCCCATAAGCAGCCTGTATGTGGGCTTCAGTGTCTTTACGTCAAACTCGCAGGAGGCGTTCATAACGCCCTTTTCCGTCATTGCGTATATTTTCAGCTCCGCGTAGTGGGTCGTCGCGGCGATGCGCGCGCCGACGCTCCTGGCGTATTCGATTATGGCCATGGCTAGGGCCGCGCCCTCCGCCGGGTCCGTCCCCGCTCCCAGCTCGTCAAACAGCACCAGCGACCCCTCTCCACACTCAGAGAGTATCCCCACGATGTTCGTCATGTGGGAGGAGAAGGTGCTTAGTGACTGCTCGATGGACTGCTCGTCGCCTATGTCCGCGAGTATTTTATCAAAAAGCGGCACACGGCTCTCCTCCCCCGCCGGGATGTGGAGGCCGCACTGCGTCATAAGGCACGTAAGTCCCAGTGTCTTGAGGCTCACGGTCTTGCCACCCGTGTTCGGTCCTGTAATAACTATCGTGTCAAAGTCCCCGCCCAGCTCTATGTCGATGGGCACCGCCTCGGACTGCCTTAACAGCGGATGACGGACCTTTTTAAGGACCATCTCGCCTTTTTCCGAGATCTCCGGCAGGACGCAGTTGAGCTTATAGCTCAGCTTCGCCTTGGCGAATATGAGGTCGAGCTGTGTAAGCAGGTTATAGTCCAGGCTTATGCTCTCGGAAAAATCAGACGCCTCGGCGGACAGCTCCCGCAGTATGCGCTCTATCTCCCGCTCCTCCCGGGCCAACAGCTCCCTTATCTCGTTATTTGCCTTCACCGCGCTCATGGGCTCGATGAACAAGGTCGCCCCCGATGAGCTCACGTCGTGTGTCAGCCCCGGCACGGCCCCCTTGTGCTCGGCCTTCACCGGCACCACGTAGCGGCCGTTTTTCATGGTTATGATGGGCTCCTGCAGGGCCTTCTGATATGTGGGCGAGGAAATTATCTTCTGAAGCGCCTCTCTCACCCGGCTTCCGGCCACCCGCATGGCCCTTCGTATATCCGCAAGCTCCGCCGACGCCGAGTCGGCAAGCTCGTTATCGCCGATTATGGAGTTTGTTATCTTCTCCTCCAGATACTTGTTGGCGTGGAGGGACGAGAACAGATACCCTATGCTCCTGTTTCCCCTCTCGTCCCCGGAGGCATACGCTATGGCGCTCCTCGCCTCCCTTAAAACATGGGCTATGTCCGTAAGCTCCCGGGTATTCAGCATCCCCCCGGCGTCGGCCCGCTTCAGGCTGTCCCGGATGTCCTTCACCCCGGAAAAGGAGGGTGAGGAATAGAGCACCATCATCTCCTTGGCGTCGGTGGTCTCCCGGAGCCTCCGCTCCACCTCGGCCCTGTCCGAAACCGGCCTGAGCTCCACCGCCATCTCCTTTGCCCCGTCGCTCACCGCCTCGGCGGCCAGCATCTCCAGCACCGCCGGCAGCTCCAATATAGCCTGCGACTTCTCATAAAGCGTCATATCTTCACCCCCAGAGCCAGATTTATCTTAACCAGATCCATAATATCATATATCCTCCCCCTTTTCAAGCACCGAAAAAAGCCCCGTTTTGATAGCTTTCCATCTCCCGCGGAAGCAAAAAATCTCCTCCGGATATATCAAAATCCCCGGATCGCTCCGGGGATTTGATTTTATTCAAGATTGAGCTTCCTTTTCAGGAAGAACGCCGTTATGGCGTAACATGCGCCGCCCATGGCGAGCAAGATCCCCGCGCCCGCGGCGCAGGTGACGCGCCAGCCCTCTATGAAGTCCACAGTCCTCAGGGCCGCGTAATCGATCCCCTTGCCCAGTGTGTAGTAGGTGAATATCTCCCCCAGTACCAAAAGCCCCACGAAGGTCAGCACCGACAGGGCCATCTTGTTCTTGGCAAAGGAGTGTCCGATGCTCAGCGCCGCGTCAAAGCTGAGGCTCGTCACCAGCGACGCCAGCACCAGAAGCGCCAGCACCTCCGCGATCATCTCCGCCACGTGATCCTCTCTCGTCATGGCCCTGATGATCTCCCCCGCTACGTTCCCGATCTCCATTATGGTGTCCACGTCCCATGAGACCAATAATATAGACAGCACCATCGTCACGCTGGATGCCGCGTACCACAGCGACGACACCAGCACCTTGCTCCATATCTGGGCGTGTACTGACACCGGCAGGGTGTGCATGATGTACCCCTCGTCCCGCAGGAGATTATCCCGGAACCTGCGCACCATTATGAACACGGTGACGAGCCCGATGGCGAAAAGCCCCGCGCCGAACAGTATGACCACCAGCGTGAATATGATCATCAGCACCACCGGCGTGTCCCCCGGGCTGTTCGTTAGCCTGGCGCAGACGTTCGCCATGGCCGACACCAGGAGCATCACGCCGAATATGGGCAGCATGGTGTGCGCCGTGGCCCTCAGCTCGTGCTTTAAAAGCTTCCCTAACATCTGAACACCTCCCTGAACACCTCGTCCACGCTCTTGCCCCTCTGCTCCCGGACATCATCCGCCGGAGCGGCCAGCATTATCTTCCCGTGGCTTATGAATATGACGTCGTCCAGCACCTTCTCCACGTCGGCGATAAGGTGTGTGGATATGACCACCGACGCCTCGGGATTGTAGTTTGAGATTATGGTGTCCAGAATAAGGTCCCTGGCCGCCGGGTCCACCCCGCCGATGGGCTCGTCAAGGAGGTACAGCTTCGCCCTGCGGCTCATCACCATTATTAGCTGTACCTTCTCCCTGGTGCCCTTGGACATGTGCTTTATCTTCTGCTTCCCCTCAATGGAAAGGCGGCTTAAGATCCCCGCCGCCGCGTCCCGGTCGAAGTCGGCGTAAAAGTCACTGTAAAACCCCATGAGCCCCTCCGCCGTCATCCAGTCCGGCAGACACGCCCGCTCAGGGAGATAGGATACCATCCTCTTCGTCTCTACCCCCGGCTTTTTGCCGTCAATGAGTATCTCCCCCGCCCCGGGCGTCAAAAGCCCGTTGGCGAGCTTTATAAGCGTGGTCTTTCCCGAGCCGTTTGGGCCCAACAGTCCCACGACTCTCCCGGGCTCCACGGTAATATCCACCCCGTCCAGGGCCACCGTGGAGCCGAATTTTTTCGTAAGGCCCCTGCATGTAAGTACGGCCATATTCACTCCTCCTTTTTCCTGATGTAGTCCTTTAAAAACGCCTCAAGCCCATCCCCGGTATAGCCCAGAGCCGCCATAGCCGTGATAAAGCCCTCGGCGCGGGCATCCGCCAGCTCCCGCCGGACAGTCTCAATGGCCCCCTCGTCCTCGGTGACGAACCTTCCCGAGGTCCGCACCGCGTAAATAAGCCCCTCTCTCTCCAGCTCCGCCAGGGCCCTTTGCGCCGTGTTCGGGTTCACCCCGGCCTCCAGCGCCAGCTCCCGCACAGCCGGCAATCGCGCCCCCGGCGCCAGCGCCCCCGATGCGATGGCCTCCTTTATCCTCGCCACCATCTGCGCGTATATCGCCGCGCCCGAGTCAAACCTCCACTCCATCTCGCGCCCCCTTTGTTTTTGTATTATTGTATTAACCGCTTAATACAATAATACACTTTTCCCCGTTTGTCAAGAGAAAATTTTAAATAAATCATAAATGACCCGGGATTTGAAATTCCAACTTCAAATCCCGGGTCCGCACGTTTCCCTTTTCGGGCAAAGGCCCAATAGCCTTTGCCCGAAAGCTTTACATCTCGATTACCTTTACACCCTTCTCTCCCCGCATCATCCTCGCCTCTCTCGAGTGGCAGGAAAACAGGATTATCTGTCTCTTTTCGGCAAGCTCCCGCAAAAGCTCCAGGGCCCTTTGGCACCTCGCGTCGTCAAAATTCGCCAACGCGTCGTCAAGGACGATGGGGCACGGGTCCTCGCCGCCCAAAATAAGCTCGCACATGGCAAGGCGCAGGGACAGATATATCTCATCCCCCGTGCCGTCGGACAGGCTCAGGACGTTCCTCGTCTCAGGTCTCACCGCCTCCTTGGCTGAGGCGTCGAATCCCTTGTCGAAATAAAGCCTCTCGTATTTGCCGTCGGTCAGGCGGCTCATGTACTCCCCGGCCAGGCGGCTGACCTCCGGTGAAAATCTCGTCTGGAGCTCGCTGTTGGCCTCCGACAGGGTGTCCATAGCCAGGGTGAGGGCGCTGTACCGCTTCTGGTCCCCGGCTATACGCTCCTTCAGCTCCTCTATCCGCCCCTCGATGACCGCCGGGTCACCCAGCGTCCTCTGGGCACCGGTGGCCAGGTCGAAGGCCCTGGTGGCCTCCGTGAGTTGCGCTCTCGCCCGTTCCAGGGCCGTAACCGTATCCTCCCGGCTCCTCAGGGGCATGGGCAGATAGCTGTCGTCCACGGGCGTTGTGGGATCAAAGTCCGCCAAAAGCGTCTCATACACGTTCCGGGCCGCGGTGGCGTCAAATTGTGCCTTCGTCAGCTCCTCGATGTGCCGTTCCGTCTCCTGAAGGGCCTCTATCACCGCCTCGCCGCTTGTCACCTCCGGCATAAAGGCGGCGATCTTCTCCACCGCCTGCCTTCCGGCCTCCTGTGCGGCGTTCCCGGCGGACTCGTAGGCCTCCCTGGCGGCGTCCCTGGCCGACCGTTTCTGCTCCTCATCCCTGAGCAGCATAACATATCCGGCCTTCAGTGACGCCAGCTTATCCACGCTGGCCACGCCGTAGCCCTCAAGCAGCTCCCTGAGCTCGTCCGCCGCCGTCCTCTTCTGGGGCAGCTTTATGAAGAACAGCACCAGCCCCAGCGCGCCCATCAGCAAGGCGATAAGTATCCTCGCGCCGCTCAGCTTGAATATCTCCGGCGCCGCGGAGCCGCCGAACATCGGCGCCAGTATGCCCATGGACAGCACCAGCCCCACCGCGGCCAGAACGCAGATGATTATCGGCACGACCAGCGGGACCCTGGGGGGCTTTACGTCCTTGGCGCGGCCCTCCAGCTCCCGGCCCTTGGCTATATCGGCCTCCACGTCGCTGTCGTTTTTACCGGACAGCGGGCTTGCCTCCCGGCGTGAGGTGGCGTCCACCAGCTCCTTCTCCGCCCGCCACAGTGTCCGCTCGGCCTCCTGGGCCACCCTTTTCAGCGGCATGACGGCGGCGGCGGACTCCCGGATGGCGTTAATGTCCTCACGCGTCATCTCATGGCCGTTCTTCGTGATGGCGGCGGTCAGCTCCTCCACCCTGGCCTCTGCGGCCTCGGCGCTTTTCCGGGCCTCCTCCACGCGCTTTGCCTGGGCGCGGGCGTCCAGCTTTTCGTGGATCTTCAGGTCCTCCTCCATCAGCTCAATCTGCTTGGCCTCCCGGGCCATGCGGTTCCTGAGTCCCGCTATATCCTCGGCCGAGGACTCGATGAGCTCCATGTCGTGCCGCGCCTCCCTGAGCTCCGCCTCAGCGGCGGGGAGTGAGCCCATCTTATTGTATCTCAGCTTCCTCTGCCATTTGCCAAGAAGGCCGGCTGACTCCGTATATGACGTGTTCTCGTCCCCCGATGAGACGATGCCCGCTATCTTCCGCTCCAGCTCCGAGGTCTGGTTCACCCGTATGTCAGGCCGGCTTATGAAGGCCGTGCGCTCAAAGACGCTCCTCGGCACGTGCGTCAGCTTCTCCCCGGCGTTCTCGGAGTCCATGTCCCTCTGGAAATCCGCCGTGCCGGTACGCACGGCGATAAAATTCTTCATGGGGCTTGCGCCCTTCGTCGTGCGCTGGACGGTCAGGTCCCGGCCGGCGCTCTCAAGCTCCAGCGTCCCCACCATCCCGCCGCCGTCCCAGGGGCGGTATTTGGACTTCACCGACAAATGTCCCGCCTTGTCCCGCTCGGCGGTGTCTATACCGTAAAGCATGGCGTTCAAAAAGGCGCACCACGTGGTCTTGCCCGACTCGTTGGGGGCGGTGATTATATTCAGCCCCCCGTCCAGCTCCAGCGTGGAATTTTTGAGCTTCCCGAAGGTGGCCGTCATCTTCTTTATCCTCACGGTCTCCACTCCTCTCTGCTCTCCAGGGCCGCCAGACCGTACCTTGCCGCCAGCTCTATGAGCTCCCGGCTCTCCGCGTCCTCACCGGCCTCGTTGTATTTCTCCCTCAGCTTCGAAAGGAACAGCCCCGTCAGCGTGTCGTCGCCCGCGCCGTCCCAGAGGCCCCTCGTCTTTTTCAGCTCTTTTTTCACCGTCAGGTGGAAGAACCTGTCCTCCAGGCTCTGTCTCAGCGCCTCCGTATCCACATCTCCCGAGTACTGGCCCTTCAGCACCAGCCTCACCACGTCATCCGGGAAGCCCTGGCCCACCGCCTTCTTCACGGCGGTCGAGAGGTCCGTCTCCCCCATCAGGTCCGCCTCAACGATCCTGTACCTCCGTCCCGGCAGCTCCGTGAACTCAAGGTCCACCTTGCCCTTGGACACCGTGCCCGTTATAACGCCCTTCGGGCCCGTCTCGTCAAAGCCCCTGCCCTCCGGGCACCCGGGGTACGCGTAGAAAGTCCCCCCGGCCTTTTTGATGCCGGAGTATGTATGCGTGTGTCCCAGCGCCAGATAGTCAAGGCCGGAGCCCGCGATGTCCGCCTCGGTCACCGGATCGTATCTTGACTCCGGAGCCAGATCCCCGTGGAGCACCATGAGCTCTATGTAGTCGCTCTTCGGGACCGTGAAATTTTTCAAAAGCCCCTCGCAGGAGCCGGAGGTGAACCCCGCTCCCCACACCCGTACCCCGAGCTTCGGCAGCTCCACGGCCCTCAGCTGTGGCGTTTTGAATATATGTACGTTCTCCGGCAGCTCCATGAACGCGTAGGGCGACCGGGAGGCGCAGTAATCGTGGTTCCCCGGGGCGATAAAGACCTCCGCCTTTATCTCCGTGAGCATCGACGAAAGGGCCTCGGTAGTCTCCCAGTAGCTTGCCGAGGAGTCAAAAAGATCCCCCGCCAGCAGTACGATGTCCGCGTCCTTTGAAAGCTCGGCTATCTTGTCAAGCAGCTGCCTCTGCTCCCGCCGCCGGAGCTTTGCCTTCTCCTCCGGCAAGGCGGCGAATGGCGAGTCCATGTGCAGATCCGCCGCGTGTAATATTTTTACCATTTTATCCACCTCCGGACCGGCGTCCGTCACATAAGGGGCGCCACTATCTTCAAAAGCTTCCCGAAAAATCTCACCGTCAGCTTTTCATGCTTCACGTCCTCCATGGTGACCTCCTGGGATTTTTCAAGTGTATCCCTGAAGTCCTCCCTTATATCGTCCACGCACCTTGTACCTATAAGCGCCGCGCCGCACTCAAAGTGGTGGTAGAAGCTCCTGTAATCGAAGTTCACCGTCCCCACCACGGCCCTGGTGTCGTCGCTGAGCACCACCTTGGCGTGGATAAAGCCCGGGGTGTACTCGTATATCCTCACCCCCGCCTCAAGTAGCTCTGCGTAGTGGCTCTTCGCCAGCCAGAATGCGTACTTCTTATCCGGGATATGTGGGAGGATTATCCTCACGTCCACTCCCCTCTTCGCCGCGAAGGTCAGCGACCTTGTGGCCTCGCCGTCAAGTATCAGGTACGGTGACATGATATAGACGTATCTCTCTGACGTGTCTATAAGGTGGAGATATACGCTCTCCCCCACTCTCTCCATGTCCATGGGGCTGTCGCCGTAGGGTATTATAAACCCGTCGTCCTCCGTCCCTATGTCCTCAGGCGCCGGCAGGTATCTGTCGTAACAGCACCCGCCCGTCCTCTCCGAGGCGTTCCACATCTGCAAAAACATCAGCGTAAAGCTCCTGACGGCCTGTCCGCGTATCTCCACCGCCGTGTCCTTCCAGTGCCCGAACCTGAGCTTTTCGTTTATATACTCGTCGGCTAAGTTGACCCCTCCTGTAAAGGCCACCCTTCCGTCCACCACAAGTATCTTCCTGTGGTCTCTGTTGTTGTAGTGTGTGGACACCAGCGGCCTCATTGGCGCGAACATCTTGCACCTTATGCCCATGGCCTCCAGCTCCTCGGGGTATGAGTATGGCAAACTCCCGAAGGCGCAGGTGCCGTCGTACATGAACCGCACCTCCACCCCGGCCTTCGCCTTCTCCGCGAGAATGCCAAGTATGGTGTTCCACATCCGCCCGGGGCTCACGATGAAGTACTCCATGAAGATAAATTCCTTCGCCGACCTCAACGCCTCCAGCATCGCCTCGAATTTTAGCTCCCCCACCGGGAAATACCTTGTGCGGCTCCCGGCGTAGGCCGGAAATCCCGCTGTCCTGTCCAGGTATTTTGCCAAGAGCCCCGCCTTCGGGTCCGCCTTTTCTATCCTCTTTACGACCTCTGCGCAGTCCGGGAAAAGCTCCTCCGTCTCCTTCTGTGCCTTGGCCACGGCCTTCTGCACCGTCCTGTGGCCGATGTCAAGCTTTATATAGAAATACAGGGGTATCCCCACCACCGGCACCAGTGCTATGACAAAGCACCATGTGAGCTTCACCGTGGGGTCCGACCGGCTGTTCACCACATATATGAGCATCAGCGCCGTGATGATCACCGACCCTAAATGTATATATTCCCCCAGGCGCTCCATCCCCCACAGCAGAAGCCCCATCTGCAGCAGGAGCAAAAACACCACAACAAATGTCCGGCCGGTAACTATAGTAAAAAATCCCCGTTTTATCTTGTGCTTGTTGTCGGTGATCACCTGAGTCGACATATCCCCACCCCCAAAAAAGAATAAACGCGTATCGCGCGCCCGCCACTGTCACTTCTATATTATAGCACATGTAACCGAAACAGCAAACATTTTTCGATGTTTTTATCCCACCCGCGACAAAAACCGGTCCGCCAACCTCGGCGGACCGGTTTTAGGTACCAATATTCAATTATGTCTCGGCGTGATACCAAACGTAACACACCGGCCGGCGGAACTTATCTCCAGAACTCAGGATTCCGAAGCCGCTCAACGCTGCCGATGACGGCCACGAAATTCATACCGCCCGTGAGCTCACGCTCAACGCTAACGGTGTTCCTTCTGGCGTTTCCTTTCTTGTTAGTATCATGCTTTTTCATAGTTAATGCCTCCAAAGATTAGTTATGTTGTTCCTCACAACGCCCCTAATTATAAGCATTTTTCTCGCAAGGTAAATAGTGTATGTTGCGGCCTTACATTGTAAATCTTGCTATGCGATTTCGCCGATTACGCCCTTTTCACCAGACTTTGCGGGTGCGGTTATTTAAGTGCTTCCTCATATACCGGTCTCACACCTCCCCCCGCCCGCAGGCGAAAAAGGCTCCCCGTTTCAATGGGGAGCTGTCGAGCGCAGCGAGACTGAGGGGTTCTACCCCATCAAAATGTCCCGCCTTACGGCACTTATTGCAAAGCGGGCGGGCCTGTGGCCCGCCCTGTCATTTTCACATTGGCTTATTTTAATTATTCCGTCCTCAGCGCCTCCACCGGGTTCTTCTTGGCCGCCAGGTGCGACGGCACAAGTCCGGCGATAAAGGTCAGCAGCATGCTTATAACGACCAGTACCACAGCGCCCACCACAGGAAGCTGGGCTGACAGCTCCTCTATGCCCGTCAGGGCGTGGAGCACAAGATTTATAGGCACGATGATGAGCAGTGACGCGAGTATGCCTATGACTCCCGCGCCGAAGCCCACGATAAGCGTCTCCGCGTTGAACACCCTGCCCACGTCCCGCTTCGAGGCTCCTATGGCCCTCAACACGCCGATCTCCTTGGTGCGCTCGAGGACCGAGATGTAGGTTATTATACCGATCATAATGGAGCTCACCACAAGGGATATGGACACGAAGGCGATGAGCACATAGCTTATGGCGTTTATGATCGTTGTGACGGAGTCCATCAGAAGCGCCACGTAGTCGGTATAATCTATCTTGTCGTCCTCCTCGACGCCCTCGTTATACACCTCTATGAGCCTCGCGATCTCGTCCTTGTCCTCGAAGCTCGTGGCGTAAAGGCTGACGGTGTCCGGCGACTCTATCCTGGCATATCCGAGCTTATCCATGTTCTGCTCGAAGTTCGAATCCGACACCGTGGGCGGCATAAAGCGGTCATAGAACACGCCGTACTGCTGGTCTGTGTACTCCGTCTGCGAAAGGGTCGCCAGAAGCGCCTCCTCCGGGAGCCCCGCCAGCTGCCCGCGGATCTGGGCGGCGTACATCTGCTCCACCGTCTGACGTATTCCGGCCTCGGCCAGCTCGAACAGCTCCTCATCGCTCAGCTGGGCAAAGTAGCTCTCTATCTGGCTCGTATCCGTGACGCCCATACGCTCGGCGTAGCTTTCCGTCATCATATCCGTAAGGGCCTGTCTGTCGAAATCCGCCAGCTGCTGGTCAACGGTGGACTGTACCACCTCCTCCGGTGGCACACAGGCCATATTCGTCAAAAGCTCCACCTTGTCGGCGGTATCCAGGGTGTCGATATACGCCTTGAGATCCGCGGCCTTCTTTGCGTCATCGGGCTCGGTCATGTCCATGGTCCGGAAGGGCAGTCCGTTGAATACGTCCACCGTCTCGTCGGCCAGCTGTTTTTTCACTATCTCCTGCTGCTGGGTGGTCTCGATGGCGTAGCGCGTCAGATCTGCGGTGTAGCCGATCTGTCCGGACACCCGTCCGCCGCCGGACTCCTCGTCGGGCCGGACGATCCCCACCACCTTCAGCGGTACGCCCACGTCCGGGCTGGAGAACAGATAATCCATGCCCGTCTCGGTGGCGGACAGATCCACATACGTGCCGGTGGCCGGGTCATACTGGTAATATTCCGATGGTAGTATGAACTTAAACTCCGTATCGCACAGCTCCGCGTAGCTCCAGCTCATGGTCTCTGCCTCCACGGGCTTCCCCGACATCAGCGCCGTCATGGTCTCGGTCATCTTGTCAGAGGATATGAACCCCAGGGCGTAGAGCATGAGGTCAGAGATCTCGTTGTGGCTGTCGACGAATATGACTATCTCGTCGTAATTTTCCGGCCAGTGGCCGTAAAGGAGCTCATTTTGCTCCCGGACCTGCCCGGCCACGCCTGTGCCGTCGGACTCCGGCAGGAGCTCGTTCCACACGTCCATGCGCTCGTACATACCGCCCATGGTGTCAAAATACGAGGAATAGTCCCCGCCGAACATGCCGGTCATGGCCTGCTCCATCATGCTCATTACGTCGCTTTTCAGGATGTTCCCGTCGGTATCCCTGGTATATACGTCGAATTTGAAGTCATAGGCGTAGTATATCTTCGCTATGTCCCCTATCCCGTTCCCGCCGGCGTCAAGGAACTCCTTGAAGGCGGTCAGGTTATTGGTTTTCGTCTGTGCCGTCATCATCGAGGACAGCATATCGTACATCACTGTGGCGGAGTACACCCTGTCCGGGTCGCGCTCCTCCGTCTCGTCCCGGTCCCTGGCGCCCATGAAGCTCGTTAGCATTGCCGTCATGTCCACGCTCTCGGCCTCTATGGTTATGGGGTAGCTCGACAGCGTCTCCTCCTGGACGTAGTCGATATACGCCTGGAACCCGGCTGATACCGACAGTATGAGGGCTATGCCGATTATGCCGATGCTCCCGGCAAAGCTGGTGAGGAAGGTCCTCCCCTTCTTCGTCATCAGGTTATTTAGTGAAAGCGAGAGGGCGGTGAAGAAGGACATAGACTTTTTCTTCTTCTCGCTCTTTAGCTTCTTCTGCTCCTTTTTGGTCAGCACCTGGGCGGTGGACTCGTCCTCATAGGGGTCCGAGTCGTCGGTTATCCGGCCGTCCAGAAGCCGCACGATCCTGGTGGAATAGCGTTCGGCGATCTCCGGGTTGTGTGTGACCATTATGACCAGTCTGTCCCGGGCTATTTCCTTCAAAAGCTCCATGACCTGTATGCTTGTCTCTGAGTCCAGCGCCCCGGTGGGCTCGTCGGCCAGGAGTATGTCCGGGTTGTTGATAAGCGCCCTGGCGATGGACACCCTCTGCATCTGCCCGCCGGACATCTGGTTTGGCCGCTTGTTCACCTGATCCTCCAGGCCCACGGCCTTTAAAGCCTCCATGGCCCTTCTGCGCCGCTCCGCCTTTGGTACGCCGGATAATGTCAGCGCCAGCTCCACGTTCCTCAGCACCGACTGGTGGGGGATGAGGTTATAGCTCTGGAACACAAAGCCCACCGAGTGGTTGCGGTAGGCGTCCCAGTCCGCGTCGTTGTACTCCTTGGTGGACTTGCCGTTTATAACGAGGTCCCCGGAGGTGTACTGGTCAAGGCCCCCGATTATATTGAGCAGCGTCGTCTTGCCCGAGCCCGACTGGCCCAGCACGCTGACGAACTCGTTTTTGCGAAAGGATATCGAGATCCCGTCCAGCGCCTGCTGCTTCAGGTCCCCGGTTATGTAGGTCTTGGTGATGTTAGTAAGTTTAAGCATGGTCCATCCCGTTTCACATAATTTATTCATTTCAATTATAGCCCAACGCCCCCCTAAAGGGTGAACAAACTTTTAAATTTTTCTCCCCCGTCTTTCGTGCTCCCTGCCCACCCCCATACATCAAAAGGAGCGCCCGGACCGGCGCTCCTTTTGAACCTTATAAGCAAATTACAATTTTCCGTCAAAAGCCTGTGTGAAACACATGCTCCTGAAGTATATAGGTGATGTTTCCGTCCAGAATCTCGACGATCCGGAATCCTATGTCCCCGCTACCATCGTAATTGCATTCATATTAGTTCCCCGGCGCCTGAACCGGAGGCGGCCAGTCGCCGTAATGCTCATCGAGGTTCGTTTGATACGGGTAATCCCCGGTGAGAGTACCGTCATAGGCGTGGGTCTTGAAATCGGTTTGGGTATTTTCCTGGGGAGAGGTGAGGTAAGTCTCTTCGCGCGGATTGGCCTCGCCGCTGGAGCCATACGCTGCGCCGATGGCGTAGGCAGTGGAGGAAACCGCTGTGTCAACCTCGACCGACGCTTTATGATCGATGTCCACATCACCGATGAGTAGCCCAATTTTATTATCATTGGATTTTACTGAGCAAGTGCTGTAATTGATGCCGGAGATTGTCACAGTATGCGAGTCGGGTGGCGTCTTAGTACTTCCGGGAACATAACCTATCAAACCTCCGACCTGCTTTGCGCCGATCACGTTTGCATTGGTACCGTCATATGAACCACCACTTGTGTGGCCGCCGGCGTAGCAGTTGATCAGCTTACCGTCACCCTGGGACGCGGAGAAACTCCCTATAAGTCCGCCGACTCGATCGCCGTCTTGACTCTCTACTTTCACTGCGGCGAAGCAGCTTGTAAACGTCGCCACAGCCTCGGAATTAACGCCGCCAATCAACCCGCCAACGCAGTCACTTCCACCACGGCTATCAGCGCCTTCAATCTTAAATTCGGTGTAGGCATCCGAAATGCCGGATGGCTTGTTGTCAGCAGTATTATCCACATAAACACCGCAATCTGTGACGGTATCCCCTTGGAAACGACCGGCCAATGCACCGACATATCCTTTCTTCGCGCTGTTAGCATCGGTGACGCTTATGTTCACCAGACGAATGTTTTTCATTTCGCCCCTTGTCCGCCCAAACAGTCCGGTCCCCGCTTCTTCTCCGGTTGAATCGCCAAGATACAGATTACGAATTAAGAAATGGCTACCGTCGTAACTGCCTGTACTCAGTGAAGCCGGTTTCTGACGGGAGGCGCTTGTTTTGCCTACCTTCAAATCGTTTCCATCGTATTTGTTGTAGTCGATGTCCAGCAACTGGACATATTCTCGCTCTTGGGCATCTTTTTGTGGTTCGGTGCCTTTGTTATACACGCTCCCCGTGGCATCCGCAAGATTGGCCAGTTGCCGCGCGGTACGGATCACAACTTTGCCGTCAAAATCACCGGACAACGTACTACCGGTACCCGCCGCGTCCTCCTTGGCACCGGGCTTGGTCTTGTCTGACGGTTCGTCCTTTTGTATCTCACACGCAAAGAACGGGTTGAACCAGTATTTCGCGCCGCCAAGGTCGATCTCGTGGTAATAATCGTTGTCTATCTTAACGCCGTCGGCGGTGTCAAGAAGTTTGTCGATCTTGTAAAGGTCATATGTATTTCCGCCATAAGTGTACGTCCCGATCTTTGTAAATTTGTCATAGGTATTGGTAGTAGTCTCTGCTGGGCGTTTGGTGCTGTCGACACTGACCACCGTCACACTTGTCGGTGCCGGCTGGCCTTGCAACACCGGTATGCAGTACCCGTCCTCCGCTACCAGCTTGCCGCTTGTACCATCAAGCCCTTTCACCAGCGTGGCTACGGTCGTCGGGTCGGGGGAGATGTAGCCCCAGAGGTTATATTCGGTGCCGCCGACATACCCCTCATAGTAGCACAGGGAACTGGCGGTGGCTGTTTCCTTCACCCAGTCGCCGTAGTGCATTTTGAGGTTCGTGGCGTAGGGATAGACGGTGGTTTTCAGCGTTTCGTCGTAAGGGACGGTTATAAAGTCGGACACCGTGTTTGTGCCGCGATCGGTGTCGAGGTAGGCGGTTTCGTCGTGGAGGCCGATCGTGATTTTGGCCCCGGTCAAACCAAACGCTTCGCCCGTCGCGTAAGCTTTTTCGAAGTCAGAACCTTTTATAACAGTCCCATTAGCTCCCGTATGGGTGCCCACGAACAACCCGGTATCCGACGCAGTGCCGCTTGTTTTTACCGAGCAGGTGCTGTAATTTATTTTATTAAGGGTCAGGGACTTACCGTCTGCGACTGAGCCAACCAGACCGCCGACGCCGGTGGTGCCGGTAACGTTTGCGTCTGATTTATACGTCCCGCCCTCGGTGTGTCCGCCGGAGTAGCAGTCTGTGAAGGTGGAATCGGAATTTACCTGTCCGACAAGACCGCCGACGTCGGTAGCGCCGGTCACCTTCACGGAGGCGAAGCTTTGGGATAAAGCCGCCGCAGAGGTTATATTGCCGACAAGTCCGCCGACGCAGTTGCCGGTACCGGTGACTTTGTACGTGTCGTAGGCGGAATCGGTAACGGTGGCCGGTTTGCTGACTTCGTCCACATAAGCGCCGCAGTTGGTGATGGCGGAGCCGTTGTACTGCCCGGCCAGCGCGCCCACGTTGTTGCCGCCCTTGACGTCGGCGTTCACAAGGCGGATGTTATCGAGCTTAGCGTCGGTGGAGGTGAACAGGCCGACGTTTTCGCCGGTTTCGTCGATAATTAATTCGCTGATTGTGTGATCCGCGCCGTCGTAGGAGGTGAGAGTGTCATTTTTTATCGGCGTGAACTTGCGTTGTGTTCCGGCTGTCTTTTTATAGGTGTCGAACCATGAGTAAACAGTATCCACTCCGGTGGCGTCAAAGTCAATGTCCCGCACCTGCACCGCCCCGGTGATGCTACTCGTCACCCCGGATGAATTATCCAGATTTTGCAAATGCCGCCCGTATGCGATCTTTGCGATGCCCCCGTCCACGCTCTCAAATAGGCTGTTCACATCTGTCCAATATATGTACTGTGGTAGATAGTCCTTACTGCCGGCTGAATCGACAGCCGTGACCTTCACTTCAATATCGAAATTCGCTCCGGGTTCAATTGTGTAGATGCCTGAGCCCGGATAGGTTTCTACCCATTCTTTGAACGGCTTGCCCTTGGTCTTGCCGGCGAAGGGGGCCGTTCCATCGCCGTCATATTCGGTATCATCAAGTGTATCAAGTACTATTGTACCCGAGTAGATATTTTTAGGCCCGCTATCATAATCCAATTTTGCTTCATTTATGATAGTTACCTTATGGCCGCTTCTGTCTGAAAGAGTAACGGTAGCGTTGATGACCGGAGCTGAACCTCCGGTGTAGCCCGGTACGGTTATCTCCAGCTTAAGCTCCTCGGCGTTAATCACCTGCGCTGACGGCATAGGTGTCTGGCCGATGTTGGGACGGACAACGAAGGAGCCGCCGTAGTAGCCGACCATACGTCCGGCGTCAAGCCTCTTGTCCTTTTCCGGCTTCACCTCGTCGTATGACTCGTTTTTATAGTCAAAGTCCTCCTTCTCCCAATACCACACCGCGTAGACCGCCCCGGTCTTCGGGTCGATCTCCACCACATAGTGGTTATCGTGAAGCTGAGACTCGATGGAGCCTCCCGGCACCAGGGAGGCGAGACTGTCGGCCTGAGCCTCGGTCACCGCGAGATATTTGCCCGTGCCGGTGCCTGGGCCGGCGTTTTCGTCCACGTCAATATCGCTGAGGGCGGAGAGATCCTCCCCCGCGCTCTTCATCGCCGTCAGTCTGTTCTGAGCGGCCATGAATATGGTGCGGGCACTGTCGTCCAGCTCCGTCAGCTTCATGGAACGGTAATAGGATATGATGTTGGGGATCGCCACGGCAAGGAGGATCACGATAATTGCCACGACGATCAGGACCTCGGCCAGAGTGAATCCCTGGCTCTTTTTTCTTTCGGCTGATTTGAACATATGGCGGATACCTCACTCAGATCGGCATCGCCCTGTTCAATAAGGTACGCTTTTTCTAACAGGCCCTATTGAATTTATTTCCGCCCCATGATACAATGTTATGTAGTTTTTTTCTTAACTTCAATGTGCAAATTTCGGCTTTTCGCCCCTGTTCCAAAAGGTGTACTTTTTGTAACAGAAGCCTCCTTTGCCCAACGCAAAAAAGTGTTGTACGAGATCCCCAGCTCCTTTGCCGCTTGGCGTGAGCTGATTTCCCCGGAGGTGTATCGCTCCAGCGCGGCAGAAAATCCCGGGGGCCTGCTTATCGGCGGACGCCCGAATTGAACACCGCGCTCCTTCGCCGCCGCGATGCCCTCGGCTTGGCGCTGGCGAATAAATTGACGCTCCGTCTCGGCCACATAGCTCAGAAGCTGAAGTACTATATCCGCGATCAGCGTCCCCGTCAGGTCCCTCCCCTGTCGCGTGTCCAGAAGCGGCATATCCAGCACCACCATGGCGGCCTGCTTCTCTTTGGTGATGAGCCGCCACTGTTCCAAAATCTCCTCATAATTGCGCCCCAGCCGGTCGATGCTCTTGACCACAAGAGTGTCCCCGGCCTTTAATTTTCTCAGGAGCTTCTTATAACCGGGACGCTCGAAATCTTTCCCCGACTGCTTGTCCATTACGACGCAATTCTCCGGCACACCAAACTGCCGCATGGCGATGAGCTGTCGGTCCTCGTTCTGCTCTCTTGTCGATACGCGGATATAGCCATACATTTTGCCTTCCATATGATTTCCTCCTTGTAAAGATTACTCTTTCAAAAAAGGAACCATGATATACGCTTATACAACCGTAACTCTTTTTTGATAGTTATATTACCTGCGGCTGTATTTAAATACGATCCGCGCAAAATCTCACTACGGTCATAGTATTTGAATAGCGTAAAAATATGGGCGCAACTTTCACGGCATGTTGCGCCCATATACTTACCGTACCGCCCGGCCCCATGGTTCACTTCATTTCCCTCCCGCATGGGGCGCATGTCCTTATGAAAAATATTTACAGTTTGTCAACGGTCTGAAAGGATAGTTTATCATTTTTATGTCACATGTACCGCTTCAGATACGCCCCCGTCTTACTGCGCTCACATTCCGTGAGCTCCTCCGGCGTACCGGCGGCCACGATCTCGCCGCCTTCCTCTCCGCCGCCCGGCCCCATGTCTATGACGAAGTCCGCGTTCCTTATAACGTCCATGTCGTGCTCTATGACTATCACCGTCGCGCCGTTTTCGATAAGCCGTTCAAACACGTTAAGCAGCGTCTCCACATCCAGCGGGTGCAGTCCGATGGTCGGCTCATCAAAGACGAACACCGCATCCGCCTGCCCTTTTCCCATCTCGCTTGCGAGCTTCAGCCGTTGAGCCTCCCCGCCGGAGAGGCTCGGCGTCTCCTCCCCAAGCGTCAGATACCCCAGTCCCAGCTCCTTCAGCACCCCGAGCCTCCGTGCCACCACCGGCAGGTCCTCGCACACGCTCAGCGCCTCATCGACGCTCATATCCATCAGCTCCGGCAGTGTACACGCCTTTCCCCCGTGCTTCGGTACGCGCCGGACGAGGCTCGCCTCCCTGGCGTAGCGTGAGCCGCCGCAGTCCGGGCAGGGTATCTCCACATCCGGCAAAAACTGGACGTCCAGGTCGATTGTGCCTGTTCCGTCGCAGGTCGGGCACCTCAGCATTCCCGTGTTGTAGGAAAAATCCCCCGCCTTATAGCCCCTCTCCCTGGCGTCCCCGGTCCTGGCGTACACCTTTCTGAGCTCATCGTGCACGTCGGCGTAGGTGGCGACGGTGGACCGCACATTGATCCCTATGGGCGTGGCGTCTATAAGCTTCACCTGAGCTATCCCCTCGGCCGAGACAGCCCTCACGTGCCCGGGGAGCTGTTTTCCCCGGACGGACGCCTCCAGAGCCGGGACCAGGCTCTCCAGCACCATCGTGGTCTTGCCGGAGCCCGAGACGCCCGTCACCGCTATGAGCCGCCCCTTCGGAAAATCTACCTCCAGTGGCTTTACAGTGTGGATACGCGATGTGGACAGGTGGATGGTCCCGAGTGAAAACAGCTCCTCCCGGGGTACGCGCTTCCCGGCGCGGACTACGGTCCTCCCCGCGAGAAACCCGCCTATGCGCGACCTCGGGTCATTTTTCACTTCCTCAAGCGTCCCCTGGGCGATGATCATCCCGCCCCCCACGCCGGCCTCCGGCCCCAGCTCAACGAGCCAATCCGCCTCTGACAGCACCTGGGTATCGTGGTCCACCAGCACCACCGAATTTCCGTCTGCCACCAGGTCGCGCATGACACCCTTCAGCCCCTCAAGGTTCGACGGGTGCAGTCCTATGGACGGCTCATCCAGGACATACAGTACTCCGGTGGTGCGGTTGCGCACCGCGCGGGCCAACTGCATCCGCTGACGCTCACCGGTGGACAGCGTGGACGCGGCCCGGTCCAGCGTGAGATACGAAAGCCCCAGATCCGTAAGGCGCTTGGCGGCGCCCCGGAACGACTGGCAGATGCTCTCCGCCATTGGGCGCATTTCCGGCGGTAGTAACTCCGGAACGCCGTCGACCCAGCTTACAAGCTCCGACAGCGTCATAGCGCACACCTCCGCCAGCGATATGCCCCGGAGCCTCGGCGCCCGGGCCTCGTCGCTTAGCCTTGTCCCGCCGCAGTCCGGGCACACGTCCTGCCGCAAAAATTTTTCCACCCGCTTCATGCCCTTTTCGTCCTTCACCTTTGACAGGGCGTTTTCCACGGTATATGTGGCGTTGAAGTAGGTAAAATCCATGTCCCCGGCGGCGCCGCTCGTCTTATTTTGATAGATTATGTTCTTCTTCACGGCGGGGCCGTGGAAAACTATGTCCCGCTCCTTCTCTGTAAGCTCCCTGAAGGGCACGTCGGTGCGTACCCCCATTTCCCGGGCTATGTCCTTCATCAGCGACCACATCAGCGTCTGCCACGGCGCCACCGCCCCCTCGTCTATCGACAGCGACTCATCCGGCACCAGCGTCGACTCATCCACCGTGCGGACTATTCCCGTGCCGTCGCATTTTTTACACGCGCCCTGGCTGTTGAAGGCCAGCTCCTCCGCCCCCGGCGCGAAAAAACGCTCCCCGCATACAGGGCACGTCAGCGGCAGTCCCGCCGCCACATTCAGCGACGGCGGCACATAATGCCCGTTGGGACAGCGGTGACTTGCAAGCCTTGAGTACATAAGCCGCAGGCTGTTCAGAAGCTCCGTCCCCGTGCCGAAGGTACTGCGTATACCCGGTACGCCCGGCCGCTGACGAAGCGCCAGCGCCGCCGGGACATACAGCACCTCATCCACCTGCGCCTTTTCCGCCTGTGTCATCCTCCGGCGTGTGTAGGTGGACAGTGACTCCAGATACCGCCTTGACCCCTCCGCGTACAGTATCCCCAGCGCCAGCGAGGACTTCCCGGAGCCGGATACCCCCGCGATCCCCACTATCCTGTTCAGCGGTATATCTACGTCGATATTTTTCAGGTTATGCACCCGCCCACCGCGTATTACGATCCTGTCCGGCGCGTTTTTATCTCCTTTGTCCATGAATACAGCTCCCAAGTATTTTTTCCTCCGGGTCCGAAGCCCGGTTTCTCTTTTTATCAGGCCCCGGCGGGAGGAATAGCCTCTTTTCCGTGCCTTTTCAATATCCAGGTTATCCCCCTGGCCAGGCGGTATTCCGCGTCCTTATAGTGGTTGCCGGGGTTGAGCTCAAATACCGAGTCTATCCCCATGCCCCCGTATATCGAATAAAGCTCTCTCCCCCGGCTCTCGGCCATGCTGAGATACGGGTTTTTCCCGCGGCTCTCCCTGTCCCCTATGGACAGATACACGGCGTCCGGCTTTTTCATAAAATCATGGGCCCTCACGAAAGGCAACATCTCCGGGAACCAGACCGAGCCCGACGCCGAGACCGAGGCGGAGAACAGCCTCGTCACATATGGCGCGTAAATCGCAAATAGCCCGCCCATGGAATACCCGGCTATTACGCGGTACGTCGTGGCCCTCAGCTCACCCTCTACAAACGGTACGATCCTGTCCTCCATAAGGCGCACATACCCGTCCGCCTCCCCGGTAAAGCTGTCCTCCCTTGATATTACCGGGCCACATGCCCAGGGCGAAAGCTCCTGCTCCCAGCGCAGCTTTGTGACGGTTACAAGGTGAAATGGCCCGCACCCCAGCAAGTCGCACTGATCCAGGACCTCTTCCCCCACATCGGCGTACATGTTGGCGTACACCGTGGGAACGCCGTCACGCCCGTTCCTGAAAAGGCTTATCTCCTTGCCGTCGATATTGGCTCTTACGCGCTCTCTCACGTCCTTTCCTCCCATCGCCGCCTCTCCGCGCCCATCCCGTCACAGCCTGCCGGCCTTATCCGGTCAAAGCATGGCGCGATCAAACCGCACCTCGTCGCCGTGGATCATCCTGAACTTATCGGGGCGATCCTCTCCCTTTTTGAACCTGTTGTTTTCCCGATATACGGCGTCGACCCACTCCTCGATCTCCGTACCGGCCAATTTAGGGACCGCGTCAAGGAGCCCGGCAAGGTCATTTACGTGGCCCGCGAAAGATACGCGACACGCTTTGTCCCCTGAATTTACCGTGATACCAAAGGAGATCAGCCTGTCGTTCCCCTCCTTCATCCACGCCCTGCACAATCCCCCTACCGCCGAGATCACCGCGTCCGCCACACATAGACTTCCGCATCGAAGCATCGGAAAATTGACCACCGTATCCTCAAACTCCACAACGGGGATGTCCGGCACACGCAAACCAAGTCCCCTGTCTTTCAAGCATTCCAAAAGAGCGACGGCGTCCGCCTCAAGTATCCCGACCTCCTCCCCGTCTGCGGAGATGAAGGAATTTTTGTTGTCCACTTCAACGTCGTCGCCCGGGGGCATGTCGAACCTATCGGTATATTTAAAGTATATCCGCGCGCCGTCCCCCTCGGCCAGCTTAACGCTCTCGGACCTGTCCGGTCTTTTTTTGCCGGCTTCCTCTCTCTCCCTTTTTATTTGCTCAAATTTCTCATCGACGCCGCCAAAATACTCGCCTATCAGCCCGTTATCTCTGTAAAACGCGCTGATTAGCTCCTTCCACACGCTCACGGGGAAGGCGTTGTCTATCCTCCATAGCTTTATGTATTCCGAGTTTTTCCCGTATTTGCTTATATCCGTTTTGGGATCTATCCTCTCGATTATCTGCCCGTCATCATAGATCCTTATCGCCCCGTCAAGGTGAGACGGCGACCCTGTGCCCGGGTCTATCATGCTGTGGACATATCTGCAGCCCCACAACCGTGTCTCTCCGCCATCCCGGACGATATTTTCCCTGTCGCACAGCTCCTCACATTCAAAGGTCCTTATCCCGTCCTGGATATGCCAATAAAATTGAGTACTCAGTAAATTGGAAAAAATATTGTCATAATGCTCGTTTTCATGGCATGTGACGCCCTCAGGGATGCGGCTAAGGTCGTCGTCGAAGCGCGGTCCCCGAATATACTGAAGCTCCGCCTCCAGACTCTCCGTACCGGAAAGTCCGATCATATCCATGTCTATCGCGAGCCTCATGTCAACGGTCCCGTCATTACGGATTTTTTCAAACGCGTTGAAAAATTCCTCATTCGTGGTGTTTCGTATAGATAAGCTCCTGCGGAAAAACCGGTGCGCGAAAAGTAAATAGCCGCCCTTGCGGTAGACCCCCGGCACGAGAGCTCCCCTTTCCCCGTTCGAGCTCTTCGCGTATACAGGCTCCAGCTCCCGCGCGTCTATAAGCCCGTCCTCCATCATTTCCGCAAGCTCCGGAAAAACGCGCTCTACAATACCCTTATCCTCTATAGCCACCGCCTGACCCACCGGCGCCACACCCGCCCCGTCGCTCAAAGCGCCGCCCAAGCTTTCGGCAAGAGCGTCTATCTCCGCCCTGCGCTCCTTACAAAATACCCTGTCATCATAGGCCGCGATCATTTTCCGCAGCTCCCTGTGCTCTTCCCGCGTTTCCACGATGGACACGCTGTTCGTTAAATACGCCCTCCCCGGCTCCATGTATATGCCTGTCATGGCGCTGTACCCGATGGGCTTTGTCCTGTCGTGCCCCAAATTCATCGGGATAAAATCGTCCCACGAGTCACGGTAAGCCCTGATGATAGTGTCTAACGGCATCAACTGATTATTCCTGTTAACCCCGTCCGTTATCGCGACGCCCCGATAAACCTCCATCTCTCCCCCTCCGTTTTCAACCCCTCGCCATCAATGCCACCGTCTCAACTGTACCTTCTTCGTCCCAGCTCAACATATTCACTTGCTGACCATTAAAAAACACCGGGAAGCGGAACTCTATCCGTTTCAGGAATCGCCCGTTCGGCAGCTTTTCCGGATAAATCTCCACGCTTTCAATAAAGCTACTGATAAACTCCTTTTTCTCCGCATCGCTGAACTTATCGTACAGCTTATCAAAATACAGCAGGAACTGATACACATT
>CANRLF010000001.1 GCA_947631395.1 uncultured Oscillospiraceae bacterium | reverse complement strand
CGCGCCTACGGTGTAGGCCCAGCAGGCGTTCTCAAAGCAGATGGGCTGGATGCCGCGGACGATGTTGTAGGCGTCAACGCCGGCGTCGTCGCAGATCTTCTTGGCTTCCTCAAGGGAAGCGATGCCGTTTTCGTTAAGGACGGCATTGACATTGTCTATTCTTCTCTCGTAGCTTTCAAAAAGAGCCATTATTCCGTCCTCCTTCTTATTCGTGGCGGGGGTCGATGTACTTGGCGGCATCCTGGAAGCGGCCGTAGGTGCCGGTGGCGGCCTTCATGGCCTCGTTGGCGTCGGTGCCCTTCTTGATGGCCTCCATCATCTTGCCGATATGTACGAACTCATAGCCGATGATCTGGTTCTCCTCATCTAAAGCAAGGCGGGTGATGTAGCCCTCGGTGAGCTCCAGATAGCGGGGACCCTTGGCCTTGGTGGCGAAGATGGTGCCCACCTGGCCGCGAAGGCCCTTGCCCAGGTCCTCAAGGGACGCGCCGATGGCCAGGCCCCCCTCGGAGAAAGCGGACTGGCTGCGGCCGTAGACGATCTGCAGGAAGAGCTCACGCATGGCGGTGTTGATGGCGTCGCACACAAGGTCGGTGTTAAGAGCCTCAAGGATGGTCTTTCCGATGAGGATCTCGCCGGCCATGGCGGCGGAGTGGGTCATGCCGGTGCAGCCCAGGGTCTCAACAAGGGCCTCCTCGATGACGCCCTCCTTGATATTGAGGGTCAGCTTGCAGGCGCCCTGCTGGGGGGCGCACCAGCCCACGCCGTGGGTAAAACCGGAGATGTCCTTTATCTCCTTGGCCTGGACCCACTTGCCCTCCTCGGGGATGGGGGCCGGGCCGTGATACGCGCCCTTGGCGACGGGACACATTTTTTCAACTTCTGCGGAATAGATCATGTGAAACTCCCTTCTTTTTATGTTGATTAGGCGTAAAACGCCATAGGTTGCCACTTGAATTATACCAAGTTGAAAAAGACATGTCAATCTATAAATCTTATATTAAATCGCCATTATTCGAGAGGAAATTGATCAGCTTGTCAAAAGAGTATCAATCGATATTTTTCCTGAACCCGCGTCGGAAAAGCCCGCAAGGCTGTTTCCGTCGATTTACCGCGAAAAGTCTATATCCACGTCCCCAGAAACGCTTCTAACAGAGACCGTATTGGGCCCCGCGCACGCCGCGCCGTTTATGTTCGTGTCCCCTGAGCGGGTGCGGACGTTCACGGTGTAGAGGCTCTCAAAGCCGGGAAGGTCTATGTCCACGTCGCCGCTTACGGACTCGACGGAGAGCTCCGCGCAGGGGATGGTGAGGCGAAGGCCGGTGTCGCCGCTGACGGAGTAGAGGCTTGAACGCTGGGTGGCGTTTATCCCGGCAAGCTCCATGTCGCCGCTGACGGTCTTGACGCCGAAGGCGGCGCAATTAAGGCCCCCGATGTCCACGTCGCCGCTGACGGTGGAGGCGGTGAGCTCGGGAGATGTGAGGGAGGCGATGTCAATGTCGCCGCTGGCGGTGATGAGGCTTATTTTTCCCTCGCCAGTCACGTTCTCAACGCTTATATCCCCGCTGGCGGACTTGACGAATAGGGTCCGGACGCGGGTGTCCGACACCTTCACGCTGCCGCCGGCGATGTTGACGGACGTATTTATACACGTACCGGCGGGGAGCTTGACCGTGAGGCGCAGGGAGCTTTCAAAAAGGCCGTCCATGCGCGGGATGGGGATGCTGAACCTTTTTCCGAACACGCTGAAGTCCACATTGCTGTCATTGGCGCCGGTCCTGACCCTGCGGACGGAAAGCTCCGTACCCGTAAGGCCCACATCATAGCGCCATTGGGGGGAGTTTTCGTACTCCACGTGTATATCGCCGTCGGGCGAAGGGAGTATCCGCACATCTCCCGAGGTGTCGTTTACGGAGAGGCTCAGGACATCTGATGCCCGGAACACGAGCTTCTCCGCGCCGGTATACGAGCCGGAGGACTCGCGCTCCCAGGCGCTTTTGGCCTCGCTGATTATATGCTCAAGGTCCCCCATGGCCGCCACGGCCTCCTCCTCGGTCATGCCGTCCTCCACGCGGTCGTCGATGGACTGGGAGTAGAAGTCCACCATGCGCTGTATCTCGTTTGGATCGGCGTGGAAACGAAGGCCACGGCACAGGCCGTCAAGAAATTCGCTCTTTGTCATTTTACATATCTCCTTTAATGAAATCGTAGGCTCTTTTTACGTCCTCCCACTCCTGGAGGAAGGCGTCGATCCTGTTCCGGCCCGAGCCGGTGATGGCGTAGTACTTGCGGAGCCTGCCGTTGTGCTCACGGGAAAAGGACGTGAGGGCCCCGGCGGCCTCAAGGCGCTTTAAAATGGGGTAGAGGGTGGATTCGCTCATCTGAACATAGGGCGAGATGTCCTTTATTATCTGATAGCCGTAGGAGTCACCGCGGCTAAGAGCCTTAAGGACGCAGACCTCAAGTATCCCACGGCGCAGCTGGATGTCCATTTGTACACCTCCTGACGCATAATACTATATCACGCATAGTATAGTGTGTCAAGGGGCGACATCAAAAATAAAAAAGTTCAAAAAGGGGTTTTAATTTAAGCTTGTGTGTGATATACTGGGCTTTAATTCGCAAAACAATGTCAGGAGGCGCGGATATGAACGAGATATTGAAGCTCCTTGAGGAGGACAGCAGGTACACGGCGAAGGAGATCGCCGCCATGACCGGAAAGGACGAGGAGTATGTCCGGGACACGGTCAAAAGGTGCGAGGACGAGCACATCATAAACGGCTACACGGCCCTCATCGACTGGGACAGGACCAGCGAGGAGGCGGTGACGGCCTTCATCGAGGTGAAAATCACACCACAGCGGGACGACGGCTACGACCGCATAGCCAGGCGCATATATCAGTACGACGAGGTGGAGAGCCTTTACCTTATGAGCGGGAGCTTTGATTTTTCCGTCATCGTCACGGGCAAGTCCCTGAGGGAGGTCAGCCGCTTCGTATCTGAGAAGCTGGCGCCCATCGAGGGTGTAATCAGCACCGCCACCCACTTCATAATGAAGCGGTACAAGGATAAGCACAGGGCGTTCCTGGTGGAGCCCGAGCAGGAGGAGCGGACGCTGTTTATATGATGGACTATGACAGGATAATGTCCCGGAACGTCAAGACCCTCCAGCCCTCGGGCATCAGGAAGTTCTTTGACATTCTGGACACGATGAAGGACGCCATATCCCTGGGGATAGGGGAGCCGGATTTTGTGACCCCATGGCACATCAGGGAGGCGGGAGTATACTCGCTGGAGCAGGGCTTTACAAAGTACACCTCCAACGCCGGCCTTATAAGGCTGAGGGAGGCCGTGTCGGGATATCTGAAGCGCCGGTTCGACATAGGCTACGACCCGGCGGATATTTTCATAACCGTCGGCGGGTCGGAGGCCATAGACCTGTGCGTAAGGGCCCTTATTGATCCCGGCGACGAGGTCATCATCCCCGTGCCCAGCTTTGTGTGCTACGGGCCGCTGGTGACCATGGCCAACGGTGTGCCCGTGTATGTGGAGACGAAGGCGGAGAACGAGTTTAAGCTCACCGCCCAGGAGCTCCGGGCGGCCATAACGCCGAAAACGAAGCTGCTTGTACTGCCGTACCCCAATAACCCCACCGGCGGGATAATGGAGCGCCGGGACCTTGAGGACATAGCAAGCGTCCTTGAGGGGACGGACATAATGGTCCTCTCCGACGAGATATACGCCGAGCTCACCTACGGCCAAAAGCACGTCTCGCCCTGCAACATACCGGCGCTTTACGACCGGACCATGCTGGTGAACGGCTTTTCAAAGGCATACGCCATGACGGGCTGGCGGCTCGGGTACGTGTGCGGGCCCAGGGCCATAATGAAGCAGATGCTGAAGATACACCAGTACGGCATAATGTCGGCCCCAACCACCAGCCAGTACGCCGCCATCGAGGCCCTTCGCAACGGCGACGCGGATATAGAGACCATGCGGGAAAGCTACAACAAGCGCCGCAGACTGCTTTTAAAAGGCCTGAGGGATATGGGCCTTGAGTGCTTTGAGCCCAGGGGCGCCTTTTACATGTTCCCGAGGATCGGCGACTTCGGCCTTACGTCGGACGAGTTCTGCACCAGGTTTTTGCAGGAGGAGCGGGTGGCGATAATCCCCGGTACGGCCTTCGGCCAGGGGGGAGAGGGCTACACGCGCATATGCTACGCCTCCAGCGTTGAAAATATCGAGACGGCCCTTGAGCGCCTGAGGGCGTTCCTCGAAAGGCTCAGGAGCTGATGGAAGGGCGGATACTTGAGCTCGCCCCGGCGAAGCTCAACCTGATCCTCGATGTGCTGGGGAAGAGGCCGGACGGATACCACGAGCTCGAAACCGTGATGCAGTCCGTGGACCTGCGGGACGAGGTTTACATAACATTAACGGACAGACCGGGGATAAAGGTTGACATAAGTAGAGACGACCTGCCAAGAGATTTACATAATCTTGCCGGAAAAGCGGCACAGGTATTTTTAAGTTATGTTAACTTACCCGATCAGGGCGTTGAAGTTTACATAAATAAGCGCATCCCGGACAAGGCGGGCCTTGCGGGGGGAAGCTCCGACGCGGCGGCGGTGATACGTGGGCTCGACGCGCTACTCGATACGGGCCTTTGTGAGACGGAGCTTCTTGACATCAGCGGCAGGGTGGGCTCAGACGTGCCATTTTGCCTGCTCGGCGGCACAAGGCTCTGCCGGGGGTGTGGGGAGATAATGACGGAGCTTCCGGAGCTTCCGGACTGCTCGATAGTCATTGTAAAGCCCGATTTTTCCGTGTCCACGCCGGAGCTCTTCGCGGCGCTGGACAGCAAGCGCGTACTCCGCCGGCCCGACACCGGGGGCTTTTTAAAGGCCCTCAACGCCCGGGAGCTTACGGGGCTCGGGCCATACACGGTGAACGTATTTGAGGAGGTCCTGCCGGAGGATCTGGGCCGGAGGGTCCAAGATATAAAAGACGCCCTCCTTGCCGCCGGGGCGCTGGGCGCGTCCATGACAGGCACGGGGTCCGCGGTGTTCGGGATCTTTGAGAGCACGGTGAGGCCCGCTGGACTATCGGGATTTGGTGACGTTTTTTTCGTAAAACCTCTCAAAAGCGGTGAATAATATCACAAATATCGGGCATAATATGCGCGGACGGCGCGTTTATCGCCCGATATTTTTTCTTTGAGAGGTACTTATGAAGCTGAAGATATGGGAATGGGCCCTTATCACGTCCCTCGTTCTCACGGCCACGGTGGGGACAGCGGCGGGGGCAGACTCAAAGGAGCTTTCGGATAAGCTGATAAGGCTACACGTGGTGGCGAACTCCGACTCCGACGCAGACCAGAGCCTGAAGCTTAAGGTCCGGGACGCGGTGCTTGAAAAGCTCCGGCCGGCCCTGGAGGGGGCCGGGGACCGCCAGGCCGCGAGGACGGTCCTTGAGGACAGGCTCGGTGAGATCGAGGACACGGCCAGGGCCGTCATAAACGCCGAGGGCAGGGACTACGGCGTCAGGGCCACGCTGTGCCGGGAGAGCTTTCCCACCACGGAATATGACGATTTCGCCCTGCCCGCCGGGGAATATTTGTCCCTCAGGGTGACCATCGGCGAGGGGGCCGGACACAACTGGTGGTGCGTCGTTTTCCCGCCCATATGTGACTCGGGAGTCATAGACAGCTCCGCCAGCGCCGCCATCGGGCTCACGGAGGACCAGATAAAGCTCGTGACCGGCGACTCCGGCGGCTACGTGGTGCGCTTTCGCGTCATGGAGCTGTGGGGGAAGCTCATGGGCCTGTTTGGCCGTTGATACGGGGTTGACAGATCCTCCGCGGGGTGGTATTATTTCAGCACACAATGTGCCGAAAGGACGTGGGACCGTGGCGGAGAGCAGGGGACTTATCAGGGACGAGATGTCCGTCAGGATCGTCGAGACCGCGGAGAAGCTGGCCCTCAGCCAGGGGGCCGGGCAGGTCACCGTAAGGTCGATCATAAGGGCACTTGACGTGACAAACCGCGTATTTTATAACCGCTTCCACAACGTGGACGAGGTCCTGGCCATAGTGTATCAGGATCTTGCGGTGCGTATGCGGGAGAGCATAATCGCGAAATTCGACCCGGAGGGGGATTTCATCGGCCAGATAACGGACATCGCCGCCGGGACGCTGGAGCTTTCATACAGGCTGAAGATGGGCATGAACCAGTACGTGTTCACCCAGGACTCGGTTGCGCCGGAAAATCTCCGCTGGTGGCGGGACAGGATAAGGAGCTTTATCGAGCTTGGGAAGCGCCGGGGCGAGGTGAGCCAAGACGTGGACGCGGATATTATGAGCTACGCCATCTGGTGCTTCATCAGGGGTTACAACGCCGACGCCCTGGCAAGGGAGCTTCCCGAGGAGGAGGCGCTCCGGGGCTTTCGGTATTCCTTCGGGGTGCTGCTCCGGGGCATGAGGGGATAAACCGATATTCCGGAGCCCCCGGCAATTTAAAAAAGGGCGCTTTCGCGTCCCTTTTTACGGTCAATCCAGCACACTGTGTGCTGAAAATATTGGAGGAAAATATGGCAGTAAGGATCATAACGGACTCGGCCTCGGACCTGAGCCGGGAAGCGGCCGGGAAACTCGGTGTCGAAGTCATACCGATAAGCGTATTTTTTGGCGAACGGGAGTATTTGGACGGCGAGAACATGACGGCCCAGGAATTTTTTGAGCGCCTTATTGAGACGGACGAGCTCCCGCGCACATGCCAGATACCGCCGTACCGCTTTGAGGAGGTGTTCCGCCGGGTGAGGGACGTGGGCGACACGGTGGTCTACATATCCATGTCCTCGAAGCTCTCGGGCTCCTTTCAAAGCGCCGTCATGGCGGCGGAGGAGGACTCCGGCGTGTACGTCGTGGACAGTGAGAACGTGAGCATAGGCGAGCAAATTCTCGTGCTTTTGGCGGCGCGGCTCCGGAATCAGGGGCTCAGCGCCGGTGAGATCGCCGGAAAGCTCGAGGGGCGAAGAGGTGACGTGAGGGTACTGGCGCTCCTCGATACGCTGGAATATCTCAAGAAGGGCGGGCGCATATCTTCAGCGGTGGCCTTCGCCGGCGGGGTGCTGTCCATAAAGCCGGTGGTGGCGGTGGAGAACGGCGAGGTCGTTCTCGTGGGAAAGGCCCGGGGCTCCAAGAACGGCAACAACCTTTTGCGCTCCTTTGTGGAGAGGGCCGGCGGGATAGACTTTGACATGCCCTACGCCCTGGGGTACAGCGGGCTTACGGACGGGCTTTTGCGCAAATACATAGCTGACAGCGACGAGCTGTACGCCGGCCGCGCAAGCGAGCTCCCCATAAGCGCCATAGGCAGTACCATCGGCACCTACACCGGCCCCGGAGCCGTGGGCGTGGCCTTTTTCGCGCTGAAGCGGTGAGCCCGGACCGGTGCCGGATCGGTTGCCGACAGATATAAAAACGCCCGGAAAAGCGGTGTGCCTTTCCGGGCGTTTTTTTATTGCGGTGTCAGTTGAATACCTTCGCGTAGTAATCCTGGCTCACGATGAGCTTGGCGTTCTGGATCTTGCCTGAGACCAGGCGCTTGACCGAGGCCACGTAGGCGTCCTGATCGGCCAGAGTCACATTGGGGTTGGGGGTGAAGGTCTTTGTGCTGGACTCGTATGTCCCGGCGGGGGTTATCCAGCTGTTGCCCTTCATGGGGATGGTGTCGGCGAATATGACCAGTGGTATGGCGCTGGAGTACTCGTTGGCCACGTAGTTGGTGGCGAAGATGTCCCGGCCGGAGTAGAGGCGGGAGTCGTAATCAAGGCCGAAGAGGTTTGCCACCGTGGGCACGATGTCGATGGAGGAGCAGGGCGTGTCCACCACGATGGGCTCGGTGATACAGCCGGACCACATGAGCAGAGTGTTGCGGTAGCGGCTTGTCACGGCCTCGGAGTCGGTCTCGCCGATGAGTGCCTGAGTGAGCTCGTTATAGTAGTCGGTGGAGTCGTTACTGTTATTGTTGCCGTTGCCCAGGAAGTATGGGTAGTGGTCGGCGGCCATGACAATAAGGGTGTCGTCGGCGATGCCCGCGGCCTCCAGGCGCTGTACCAGGTACTCAAGGCCCCTGTCGAGGTCGATGTTGCTGGCGATATAGGACTGGCAGGGCTCGGAGAGGTTGGGGTACTTCTGCTCGACCAGGGTGCGGTATTTCTGGGCCTGATGGTTCTTGGCCCAGGACCAGTTGCCGTGGCCGGAGATGGTCATATAGTAGGCGTGGAAATTCCGGCCGTTCTGGACGTAGTCGTTTATATACTCGTCGCAGGTCTTTTGGATCATCTCAAGGTCGGACCTGGGCCAGCCGTCGTACTCCAGATCGAGACCGCCGCCGTTCTCGCCCTTGAAGTCATAGCCGTAGGTGGCGAGGTACTTGTCGCGGCTGTAATAGGTGTAGGTGCCGTTATGCCAGGCGGGCGTGGAGTAGCCGATGGCCTTGAACATATTGCCGAGGGTGGTGGGCATGGAATTGCCGATGGACTCCCGGGCCGCGATGTCGCCGTTGACCCAGTTGGGTATGACTCCCGTGGTGACGGAGAACTCGCCGCCGCAGGTGGACTGGGACCAGTCGGGCTGATAGAAGTTGTTAAAGACGAATGCCTCGTGGGTGAGCTTATACAGCGTTGGCGTGAGCTCCGGGTCCACCACGTAGGGGGAGAAGGACTCCGCCGTCAGGAGTATCAGGTTCTTGCCCTTGAACATGCCGGTGTACTCGTTTTGCTGGGTCGGCGTCAGGGACCCGAAGTACTCGTGCATGGACTTCAGCGTCTTGCCGGAGGCGTTGGCCGCCAGGGCGTCAAAGTCGATGTCAAGCGTGTTGAAGCCGTACTCCTTGGGGGGATCGGGCACCACGGTGCCGTTGGGATCGTCGGGATCATTCGGGTCGTCGGGATCGTTTGGATCGTCGGGATCGTCCGGGGTGTCGGGGTCATTCGGATCGCCGTTGTTCCCGGGCGTTCCCGGGCCGTCATTCCTACTGGGGTCCTCCACAAAGGAGTCCATATCGGCCTCCGGCTGGCCGAAGATGCCGTATTCAAGATCAAGCCTTATCGTGGTCAAGAGCCCGAAGGAGCGTATACCCGCGTTGGCGTCGAAGTCCGTGGTGTAGTCGGCCTTGGCCTCGCCTATGTTCGAGAACATGTAGCCGAAGAGCTGGGCGATTATCATAAAGAATATGACGAAGATCCTTGTGAGCCACTGCTGTCCGCGCTCGTAGATCACCGTGCGGCGCATGAGCGCGAAGGCGATCAGCGGCAGGAGCGACAGGAGGATGAAGGGCAGGATGCTTATAAATATGTCGACGATGCCGCCGGAGAAGTCCTCCATCGCGCCGCCCGCCGTCTTTGAGGCGGAGAGGATGCCGTAATAGATGCCGAAGCTCGAGCGCATACCGCGCTCAACGCAGAGTATGACGATGAAGAGGAAGATAAGTATACCGCCGATCACGCGGGATACCTTCTTGTTGGGTATGACGTCAAGGATGAAGAAAACGAGCATCCCCGCGGCCACGGAGAAGAGCAGTATCCTGAGAAGCGCCATGCCGAAGAAGGTTATGTCCTTGTCAAAGGCGCGCAGTAAAAGCTCGTGGTACAAAAGGGCGCAGGGGAAAAAGAGCATGGACACAAGGGGAGAGCCCCGGCGTCTGCGGTGGGAGCGCCGCCTCTGGGGGGGCCTCCGGGAGGGATAAGAGGGGCGCGGTTCGTAAGGTGCGGAAGAATCCATTTCAGAGATCAACTCCAATCGTAAAAAACAGAAAATCCCCGCCGGCGGGACGCACCCGCCGGTGGGTCATATATTTAACTGAAATCGTAGCCGTAATCCGGGCGGTAATCGTAGTCGAATACCTCCTTGGCGTCAAAGAAGGGAAGGTAGGTCTTGCGGCCGTGGCGCAGGGTGGTCCCGTCCGGATGGAGGCGGTCGCAAATGACGGCGCAGATGTCCTTCTTTATATAGCTGAAGGAATTGACGCCCACGGAGGCGAATACCCGGAAGCCCTGGCTCTGGAGGTATTTGAACACCTCGCCGGTATTGTGCCAGTCGTCGCCGTCAGGCCGGGCGCCGTGGGGATAGAAGTAGAGCTTGGTGGGGCCGACGATGGAGCCCACCTCGTTGAGCCACCGGCCCATATCGCCCTGGACGGACTTGAGCCCGTGAGTTGAAAGGTTGATGTGGCCCCAGCTGTGGCAGCCGAAGTACCAGCCGGTCTTTCTCAGCTGCTCCACGATGGGCTTCACGGCCTCCACCTCCTTGAGGCGGTTGGCCTCCTGCTCCTCGGTCCAGGAGCGGGTGTCGGTGTTGGTGCGGTAGCCGAAGATGCCCTCATAGCCCGTCAGGCACAGGCAGGCCTTGGCGCCGTTGTAGCTGAAATCCGGGTGCTCCCGGACGAACTTGTCGATGAGGGGTATGATGTCCAGGTCCTGAGTGGTGACCTCGTTGCCCTGGGGGTCGTGGCCGTAGGCCCAGATCTGGCCGTCGTCGCCGATTATCAGCTTCTCCATGAAGCCGTTGTTGAGGTAGCTCGTGTAATAGCAGGTGTCGTCGATGGACACGATGAGGGGCTTTTTGCCCTTGGGGACCTTGATGGTGTTGCGGACCATCTTGGCAACGCCGTTCTCGTCGGTGACCTCGCTCCACACGTCGTTCATGTTTACCAGAATATAGCCCTTCTCGTAAAGGCTGTCAAGTATCTTGTTAAACTCGTTTACCGTGACCATCCAGTCGTCAAAGCCCTTTTCCTGGCTGTCGCCGTCAAAGGCAAGCTCCGGATAGGCGATTATCTGGTGGAAGAAAAGGTGGTCCACGGCGCCGGACCAGTCCCTGAGCTCGCTTTCGTCCCACTCCTTGTAGGTGTATACGTACTCACCCGGGTCCTTGTCCTGGGGAGTCGCGGTCTGCGAGGGGCCGGAGGGCTCATCGGACCCGGAGGGGTCCTGCTGTCCCGAGGGGTCTTTTTGGTCCTCGCCCGGGTCTGACCCGTTGGGCTGCTTATCGTTATTATCGTCCTTATTGTTTTCCTTCACCGGGTCCTTGCGGTTCTGGGCGATGTTCGCGGCCTTGCAGGAGGCGAGAGAAAGCGCCAGGACAGCGGCGAGGATAAGGGCTATCACTCTTTTTATCTTCATCTCGATCAACGCCTTTCTTTTTTTCTCTGGTGGTATTATAATCCAAAGGCTCGAAAAAATAAAGTACATGACATAAACAAATTGTTACAAACCGCGCCATAATATGATATAATAGCTACAATCGGGCCTTTGTGCAAGATATTTTATTACATAATTGCATCAAAACTGTAAAGAAAGTTTACATAACAGAAATTTTTGCGAATTATGCTAACGGAGGAACAGTATGCTCAGGCTTTATCTTGGTCGTGCCGGGAGCGGCAAGACGTCCTACATTCTCAGGGAGCTTAAAAAAGCGTCGGATACGGGCATCGGCGGCAATGTGCTCATCGTGCCGGAGCAGTATTCCCACGACTGCGAGCGGGCCCTGGCGGGGATGGGGGATCAGCTGTGCCTTCACGCCGAGGTCCTGAGCTTCACGCGGCTCGCCTCCCGGGTGTTCGCCGAGACAGGGGGGCTTGCGGTGAGGAGCCTCGACTCCGGCGGGCGGGTGCTGGCAATGAGCCGGGCGTATATGGAGGCCAGCCCGAGACTTCGGGTGTATGACGTGGGCTTCAGAAGGCCGGACTTCATAAAAAAGCTCCTGGCGACATATGACGAGTTGAAGGTTGCGGAGCTCGGCGGGGCGGACCTCATGTCGGCGGCGGAAAGCGCCGGCGGGGACCTGGGGAGCAAGCTTTCGGACCTGGCGCTGATATTTGAGCTGTTCGAGGCGGTGAAGGAGCGGGGCGGCGCGGACATAAGGGACACGCTGGAGAGGCTGGCTGAGGACATCGGCAAAAGCTCCGTCGGGGCTTCGGGCCGGGTGTACGCCGACGGGTTCACGGACTTTACGTATCAGGAGCTTCGCGTACTGGAGGGGCTTTTGAAAAAGGGCGCGGACGTCACCGTGGCCCTGAACTGCGGGGACCTTTCGGATACGGACCTGACCTTCAGGCTCACGGTAAAAACGGCGAACAGGCTGATAAACATGGCCACGGAGCACGGCTCAAAGGTGGAGATACTGCGCTTTCCGGAGGGGGACGGCAAGGACCCGGCCCTGAAATATCTGGAGAGGAACCTGACGGACTACTCAGCGCCCTTATTTGAGGGCGACAACAGCCGTGTGGACCTTGTGAGATGCGCCGGCGTTGCGGAGGAGTGCGCCCTGGCCTCCGCCAGGGCCCTGGAGATAGTCAGGGCCGGCGGGAGATTTCGGGACATAGCCGTGGTGTCGCCGGTGTGGGGGGCCTACGGGCCGGTGGCGGACGGCGTGTTCAAAAGATACGGTGTGCCCCTGACGAGGACCCAGATGACGGACATACTGGAAAAGCCGGTGATGGCCCTGGTGACCGGGGCACTGGACATAATATCTAATAACTGGGACTACGCCAGCGTGTTCCGGTATTTAAAGACCGACCTTGCGGGCATCGCCCCGGAGGACAGGGACGTGCTTGAGAACTATGTGCTCAAGTGGAACATCCGCGGTGAGGCCGCCTGGACCCGGGAGGGCGGCTGGAGCATGTCGCCGGAGGGCTACGGCAAGGAGCCGGACGACCGCGTAAGACAGGAGCTTGAGAGAATAAATGAGCTGAGGGCGTCGGTGGCCGCGCCAGTCGCGCAGCTCCACCGGGCGCTTAAAAATGGCGAGGGCGCCACGGACAAGGCCCGGGCCGTATACGCGTTCATGGAGGAGATCGGCCTTTACGGTACATTGGAGGCCAAGGCCGCCGGGACGCGGGAGGGCGGCGATATGGAGCTTGCCCAGGAGTACAGGCAGCTGTGGGACATCACCGTCGGGGCGCTCCAGCAATTTTCGGATATTCTGGCCGATACGCCGGTGGAGGTAGAGGAGTTCATAAGGCTACTGAAGCTCACGCTGGGGCAGTATAAGGTGGGCGTCATACCGGCGCTGGTGGACAGCGTCCGCGCCGGGGACATGTCCAGGATAAGGGCCAGGGGCGTAAAGCACCTTATCGTCCTGGGTGCCACTGACGACTCACTGCCGCAAAGGCCCGCGGACGCCGGGGTGTTTTCCGACGACGAGCGGGAGGAGCTGAGGGGCCTGGGCATTGACACCCTGGACGACAGGGACGACGCGGTGGCCAGGGAGCTCATGGGCGTATACGCGTCCCTGACGGTGCCGTCGGAGAGCCTGACCCTCACATACCCCGAGGGGAGCCGGCCGTCCTATGTGATAACGAGGCTGAAGAGGCTGTTTGGCAAGGAGGAGCGCAGGCCCGGGGAGGAGATATATACCGCCTCGCCCGAGGCGGCATTTGAGCTGGCGGCCTCAGGCCAGGGGGACGCCGCCGCGGAGCTCAGGGCGTATTTTGAGAGCCGCGACGAATGGCGGGGGAGGCTCGAGGCCGTGAAGCGGGCCGGAGCCGTCACCCGGGGGAGCCTTGACGGCAACACGGCCCGGAGGCTCTACGGCGGGAAGCTCAGCCTGTCCCCGTCGAGGATAGATAAGTACTACTCCTGCCGTTACGCCTATTTCCTGCAATACGGCCTCAAGGCCAAAGCCCGCCAGGAGGCGGCCCTTGACGCCCCGGAGGCCGGGACCTTCATCCACTTTATCCTGGAGCGCGTGGCCAGGGAGGCCTCGCGGCTTGGGGGATTTGATAAAATATCGGAGCAGGACATTACAAAGCTTATACCGGGCCTTGTGCGGGAGTATGCCAATACACGGCTGGGGGGCCTTGAGAACAAATCCGGCAGGTTCCGGTACCTCTACGGAAGGCTGGCCGGGGCCGCGGGCAGGGTCGCCCTTGCCATGCGGGAGGAGCTTTGCAGGTCGGATTTCGTGCCCATGGACTTCGAGCTCAGGTTCGCCCCCGACGGGGACCTTCCCCCGGTAATGACGGAGGAGGGGGACAGCGTCACGGGCGTGGCCGACAGGGTCGACGGCTGGGTCAAGGACGGCAGGCTCTATTTAAGGGTCGTGGACTACAAGACCGGCAGGAAGTCCATGGACCTGAGAGACGTCTATTACGGCATCGGCCTTCAGATGCTGATATATCTCTTCGCCCTTAAACGGGAGGGGAAGGACAGATACGGGATGGAGATCGTCCCGGCGGGGGTGCTCTATTCCCCGGCGAGGGACGAATACGTAAGGTCCGACAGGGACCTTGACGGGGAGGAGCTTGAAAAGGCCCGGGAGAAGCTTATACGGCAAAGCGGACTTATTCTGGATGACCCCGAGGTAATAGAGGCCATGGAGCGCGGCGAGAAGCGCCGCCTGCCCGTTACGGTGTCCTCGAGGACAGGCGAGCTGAAGGGCAGTATCGCCGACGCTGCACAGCTTGGGAAGCTGGCCCGGCGGGTTGATACGCTCATCGGCGATATGGCCAGGGAGATACGCTCCGGGGCCCTCACGGCAAATCCCTATCTGCGGTCCAGGATCGACAGCGCCTGTTTGTACTGCCCGTACTGCGACGCCTGCCGGTTCGTGGACGGTCAGAACGGGGAGAGGTACAGAAGATTATCGAAGCTCCAGACCGCGGAGATCTGGAAGCTCCTGGAGGAGGCGGGGAAATGAGCAGGCTCACATCGGAACAGCTTGCCGCGGTGGAGGACCGCGGCGGGCAGATACTCGTATCCGCCGCCGCCGGCAGCGGCAAGACCCGGGTGCTGGTGGAAAGGCTCCTGGGGTACGTGCTGGCCGGAGAGGACATAGACAGGTTCCTCATCATCACATACACGAACGCCGCGGCAGCGGAGCTGAGGGGCAAGATAATGGACGCCGTCTACGAGAGGATCGGCGCGGACCCGGCCAATATGGCCCTGAGGCGCCAGTCGGAGCTTTTAAGGCGCGCCCACATCGAGACGATCCACAGCTTCTGCGGCGGCATAATCAGGGAGAACGCCCACAAATTGGGGGTCCAGCCGGATTTCCGGGTGGCCGACGAGGCGGAGGCCCGGATGCTGAAGGACGGGGCCCTTTCGGAGCTCCTTGACGAGCTCTACGACTCCGGGGACCGGGATTTTTACGCCTTAGCCGACACCATGGGCGCGGGAAGGGACGACTCAGCCCTCATGGACGTTATACTCGACACCCACGTAAAGCTCCTGAGCCACCCCTCGCCCGCGGAGTGGGTGGAAAAACAGCTGAAGCTCCTGTCACTTCAGGGCGTCACGGATATAGGCGCCACCGTATGGGGCAGGGAGATAATGGCGAGGGCGAGGAGGGCCGCGGTGTACTGGGCCGAGCAGATGGAGTATCTTACCGACGAGGCCGCCGCGGACCCGAAGGTCGAAAAGGGCTACGGCGAGAGCTTCCGGGCCACCCTCCGGTCACTCAAATCGTTCATATCGGCCCTGGACGGGACCTGGGACACGGCCCGGGCGGCGTCGGCCATAGACTTCCCCACGGGGAGGCTTTCGGGGTACGACGAGCTGAAGGCCGTGAGGAACAGGTGCAAAAAGGAGATGGGGAAGATCTCGGCCCTTTTCTGGGACGACTCGGAAAAGGCCATCGAGGATATGCGGGCCGTGGCTCCGGCCTCCACGGCCCTTTTGAGGACTGTACTTAGATTTGACGAGGTTTACGCCGAGGCCAAAAGACGCCGGGGGGTGCTGGACTTCTCTGACCAGGAGCACCTGGCCCTGAGGGCCCTGGTGGACATAAACGGAGCGCCCACGGACACGGCCAGGGCCGTCGCCGCCAGGTTCACGGAGATAATGGTGGACGAGTATCAGGACGTGAACCTTATACAGGAGACGATATTCAGCGCGGTGTCAAGGATGGGCAGGAACATATTCACCGTCGGCGACGTGAAGCAGTCCATATACAGGTTCAGGCTCGCGGACCCCACCATATTCCTGAAAAAATACCTCACCTTCGCCGAGGCCGGCGCGGCCGCCGACGGTGAGCCGAGGAAGATAGTCCTATCAAAAAATTTCCGCTCCGGCAAGGGCATACTCGACGCCACGAACTTCATCTTCCAAAACTGCATGAGCGGCGAGCTGGGGGAGATAGACTATACTCAGCGCGAGTACCTATGCCCGGGGCTCCCCGTATCCGAGCCGGCCGAGCCGGAGGTGGAGCTTGACCTTCTTGATATGTCCGGCGGCGATGATGAGGAGGCGGAGGACGCGCCGGGGAAGAGCGAGGCGGAGGCGTTTTTCGCCGCGGGGAGGATAAAGGAGCTCGTATCCTCGTCCGTCATACCCGACGGCAACGGCGGCGTAAGGCCCGTGCGGTACGGTGACATAGCAATTCTCATGCGCTCGCCCAGGTCCGCCCTTCCCGTGTGGCAGCAGATCTTCGCCGCGGAGGGCATACCCCTGGCGGCGGATAAGCCCTCGGACTTCTTCACAAGGCACGAGGTGTCCCTTACGCTGTCGCTTCTGTCCGTCATAGACAATCCCCGGCAGGACATCCCACTAATATCCGTCATGCGAAGCCCCATATACGGCTTTACGAGCCAGGAGCTCGCGGGGATAAGGCTGTATGACCGCGATGACGACTTCTGGCAGGCCGTGGTGTTGGCCGCCCGGGAGGATGAGAAGTGCCGTAAATTCGTGGAGGAGCTTCGCCGGATGCGCCTCGCGTCGCCGGACATGACGGCGGAGGAGCTTTTGTGGTACGTATTCGGCAGGACCGAGCTCTTCGCCCATGTGGCGGCCATGCCCGAGGGGCGTGAGAGGAAGGAGAGCCTCATGCTCCTTATTGAGCTTGCCCACACCTGCGAAAGCTCCGGGTACAGGGGACTTTTCGGCTTCCTCAGTTATTTACAGCGTATGCGGGAAAAGGGGGACGGGCCGGACATGCCCGACCGGGACCCGGGCGACGCCGTTAGGATAATGAGCGTACATAAGTCCAAGGGCCTTGAGTTCCCGGTGGTCATACTGGCGGAGCTTACACACAGGTTCAACACCGAGGACACCAGGGCCAGGCTCCTTATCCACCCGGAGCTTGGCGTTGGGCCGAAGCTCACGGACACGGAAAGGCGCGTCGAGTACTACACCGTGGCCCGCAGGGCCGTCATGGAGAGGCTTCGGCGGGAGATGCTCAGTGAGGAGCTGAGGGTCCTGTATGTCGCCATGACAAGGGCCAGAGATAAGCTCGTCATGCTGGTGACATACTCCGACGCTGAGCGCGAGGTGGCCAAGCTCGCCAACACCCCCTTGCCCGTGCCGGCGGAGCTGTTGGCCGGGTGCCGCAGTATGGCCGAGTGGATATTGCTCCCGGCCCTCAGACGCCCGGAGAGCGACGCCATCCGCTTCGGGATACCGAACGTCCCCTGCGACACTGAGGGCGATCCCTGGGCCGTAAGGCTCGTCAGCGCCGTGGCACCGACCGGCGGCGAGGCGCCCCGGACGGGGCCTGAGGCCCCGCGACATGTAGAGGTCAGCGAGGAGCTTCGGGACAGGCTCGGATACGTCTATCCGTATAAGGCGGCCACCGCCATGCCCTCAAAGGTCACGGCCACGGAGCTCAAGGGGGCGTATAAGGACGTGGAGGCCAACGAGGAGGCCGCGGCGATGTCCTCAGACGATGAGAAGGCCATGCGCCCGCCCACGCGTCCCCAGTTCATGGAGGGCCGCGGGGGCCTTACCCCGGCCCAGAGGGGCACAGCCGTGCACACGGTTATGCAGTACGCCGATTTTGAAAGGTGCCTGACCGTCAGCGGGGCGGCGGAGCAGATCGAAAGGCTCCGGGCCAACAGGACTATCTCCGACGAGCAGGCCGCGGCAGTGCGGCCACAGATCATCTCGGGATTTTTCGCCACCGAGCCCGGGAAGCTCATCCTCGGTGCGGAAAGGCTGTGGCGGGAGCTCAAGTTCTCCCTGCTTGCCGACTCCCAGCTCCTGCCCGGATTTGCCGAAGGGGAGAAGATACTCCTCCAGGGCGTCATAGACTGCTGTGTGGAGCGGGACGGGAAGCTCACGGTGATAGATTTCAAGACCGATTACGTCACCCCCGAGACGGTGGACGAGCGGGCCAGGTACTATAAAGGACAGCTCTCGGCCTACGCCCTGGCCCTGGAGAGGATGATGAAAATGCCCGTCGAGCGTAAAATAGTGTGCTTTTTGACGGCTGGATGCCACCGTGACGTGTGATTTTCCCATTATTGTGCGGGATTTTCAAAATAGAAATAATAATGTTTGCATTTGCGGAAAGCTTTTGCTATAATGGGCTGGATGTCCAGTGATGGCAGGAACAAACATAGGAGGAAATAAACGTGAACGTCAAGGAATTTGAGAAGAAAGAGAAAAATACAGCGGAGCTCACCGTGGTGACCACCCCCGAGGAGTTTGAGGCCGCCGTTCAGAAGGCGTACATCAAAAACCGCGGCAGGATAAACGTGCCGGGCTTCCGCAAGGGCAAGGCTCCCAGGCGCATGATCGAGAGCATGTACGGCGCCGGCATCTTCTATGAGGACGCCGTGGAGGCCCTGGCTCCCGAGGCGCTGGACGCCGGCATCAGGGAGAAGGAGCTGGATACCGTCGGACGCCCCTCCATACTTGATTTCAACATAGGGGAGGATAAGTCCCTGACCCTCAAGTTCCGGGTGTCACTTTATCCCGAGGTGAAGGTGTCCAAATATAAGGGCATCGCCGCCCCCAAGATGGCCGTAAGAGTGACAAAGAAGGACGTTGACAGGGAGATAGAGTCCGCCCGCCAGCGCAACGCCCGTATAGAGTCCGTGGACCGCGCCGCCGCGAATGGCGACATAGTCAACATCGACTTTGAGGGCTTCATTGACGGCGTGGCATTTGACGGCGGCAAGGGCGAGGGACACGACCTGGAGCTGGGCTCCGGCCAGTTCATACCCGGCTTTGAGGACCAGCTCATCGGCGCCAAGGCCGGCGATGAGGTCGACGTGAACGTCACCTTCCCGGAAAATTACGCCCCCGAGCTCGCCTCCAAGGCCGCCACCTTCAAGGTGAAGGTCAACGAGGTGAAGGTCAAGGAGCTTCCGGAGCTGGACGACGAGTTCGCCAAGGACGTGTCGGAGTTCGACACGCTGGAGGAGTACTCCGCCTCCGTCAAGGAGGAGCTTAGCGAGCGCAAGCGCGATGAGGCCCAGAGGGCCTTCGAGGAGGTGGTTATGAGCCGCCTTACCGACAACGTGGAGTGCGAGATCCCCGACGACATGGTGGAGGAGCACCTTGACTCCATGCTCAACAACTTCCGCTACAACCTGGCCCGCCAGGGGATGGAGCTTGAGCAGTATTTCTCCATGATGGGCATGAGCGTTGAGTCTTTCCGTCAGGAGACCAGGCCCACCGCGGAAAAGCAGATAAAGCTGGACCTGGCCTTCGAGCATATCGCCAAGACCGAGGACTTCCCCGTGTCCGACGAGGACGTGGAGAACGAGTATAAGCGGCTCGCCGATGAGTACCACATGGGCGTGGACGAGGTAAAGCGCGCCGTCACCGCCGACTCCGTCAAGACCGGCCTGAAGCTCGAGAAGGCCAAGAAGCTGGTCCTGGATACAGCCGTCGCGGAGAAGAAGGAGAAGAAGGCCGACAAGGCTGACAAGGCCGAGGAGTGATCCCGGAGAATATCCCCGGGGCAAATTGGTTATAGTTGGTATCGTACAGTACCTGTTAGGAGGCGTTTTTATGAGCTTGGTACCTTATGTAGTTGAGCAGACATCGAGAGGCGAGCGGAGCTATGATATTTTCTCCCGGCTTCTCAATGACAGGATCGTTTTCCTGGGCGAGGAGGTAAACGACACCACGGCGAGCCTCGTTGTGGCGCAGTTTTTGTTCCTTGAGGCCCAGGACCCGGACAAGGACATACAGTTCTATATAAACTCACCCGGAGGCTCCATAACCGCCGGTATGGCCATCTATGACACCATGCAGTATATCAAGTGCGACGTTTCCACCATCGCCATCGGCATGGCGGCCAGCATGGCCGCGTTCCTCTTAAGCTCCGGCGCCAAGGGCAAGAGGATAGCCCTGCCGAACACCGAGATAATGATCCACCAGCCCTCGGCCGGTACACAGGGACAGGTCACCGATATGGCCATACATCTGCGCCGGATCGAGAAGATAAAGGAGCGCATGAACTCCATCATGGCCATGAACACCGGCAAGCCCGTCGAGGTCGTGCGGGACGCCTGCGAGAGGGACAACTTCATGTCCGCCCAGGAGGCCCTGGAGTTCGGTATCATCGACAAGGTCATTGACAAGAGGTAACAAGCCCCGGAGGGAAATTGATGGCAAACATTGACGACCACAGCGTGAGATGCGATTTCTGCGGCAAGACCGAGACCGCCGGCAGGCGGCTCTTCACCGGCAGGAACGCGAATATATGTGAGGAATGCGTGGAGCTGTGCTATAACCTCATGGGCGGCTATGACGATGACGACTTTGAGGCCGAGGAGGCCTCGGCCGGCGATGTGGACCCCTATGAGCTGGCAAGGCAGCTGCCAAGGCCCGCGCAGATAAAGGCGTTCCTCGATGACTATATCGTAGGTCAGGACAGGGCGAAGGTGGCCCTGTCCGTGGCCGTGTACAACCACTATAAGCGCATATTCTGCCAGACCGGCAACGACACGGAGATACAAAAGAGCAACATACTTATGGTGGGCCCCACGGGCTCCGGCAAGACCATGTTCGCCCAGACCCTGGCAAGGCTTCTGGAGGTCCCCTTCGCCATCGCCGATGCCACCACACTCACCGAGGCCGGGTACGTGGGCGACGACGTGGAGAATATACTCTTAAGGCTCCTTCAGGCGGCGGATTTCAACGTGCCGCTTGCTGAGCGGGGGATAATCTACATCGACGAGATCGACAAGATAGCCCGCAAGAGCGAGAACACCTCCATAACCCGCGACGTGTCCGGCGAGGGCGTACAGCAGGCCCTTTTGAAGATACTTGAGGGGACCGTCGCCAATGTCCCGCCCCAGGGCGGACGCAAGCACCCCCATCAGGAGTTCATAAGCATCGACACCTCCAACATCCTCTTCATCTGCGGCGGAGCCTTTGACGGCATCGACAAGATAATCGAGCACCGCCTGGACCGCAAGTCCATGGGCTTCGGCGCTGAGATAATGCGCAAGAGCGAGAAGGACGTCGGAGAGATATTAAAGGAGATACAGCCCCACGACCTTATCAAGTTCGGCATAATACCGGAGCTCATCGGCCGTATGCCGGTGCTTGTGCCGATGAAACAGCTTACCCGGGACGACCTTGTGCGGATACTCCGTGAGCCCAAGAACGCCCTCACCAGGCAATATAAGGCCCTTATGAGCTATGACCGGGTGAATTTGGAGTTCGAGGACGCGGCGCTGGAGGCCATAGCCGACAAGGCCATAGCCATGGACATCGGTGCCAGGGGCCTCAGGAGCGTTGTGGAGGGGATACTGACGGACATAATGTTCGAGATACCCTCCGACGACAAGGTGGACAGGGTGATCGTCACCGCCCAGTGCGTCACCGAGGGCGCCAGGCCCAAGCTCCACCGCAGGCCGAAGCCGCAGATCGACCCGGACGTGGCCGCCGGGATATAAATCCACACGAGGGCCGCACTTTCCGTGCGGCTTTTCGCGTATTGACGGTTTTGATAAACGATTTTCTGGAAGGATTCTTATATGGACGAATTTTTCAATGACGTACCGGTGATAGAGGCGCCGCTTCTGGCCATACGGGGCATGAGCGTATTCCCGGAGATGAGCATAAGCTTCGAGGTGGAGCGGCGGGACTCAGTTGCCGCCCTGGAAGCGGGGCTCAGCGCCGATAAGCTCGTGTTCCTGGCCGCCCAGCGCAACGCGCTGAAGGAGTACCCGCTCCAGGAGGACCTTTATGAGATGGGCGTCCTTTGCCGGATAAGGCAGTTCATACGCACCCAGAGCGGCGGTATGCGGGCCATGGTCGAGGGCGTGCGCCGGTGCAGGCTCCTGACCGTCACCGACGCCGGGACATATATCGGCGCCAGGGTCCTCTATGTGCAGGAGCCGGAGGTCCGCATGACCGTGAAGGCCGAGGCACAGCTAAGAAGCGCCCTGGGGGAGTATGAGGCTTACCTTGAGCAGATCGGCGCGCCGTCCCACGACGCGTTGGTGACGCTGTCCGTCAGGAACGACCCGGGCTACACCGCGGACTTCATCGCCCAGAACGTGCCGCTCAGCTGGAGCCAGAAGCAGACCGTCCTTGAGACGCTTGACCCGATGAAGAGGCTCACCGCGGTGATGGAGATGCTCCGGTACGAGACGAACGTGCTGGAGGTGGAGAAGGACATCGCCGGGAAGCTCCATGAGCAGCTCGCCGGCGCCCAGAGGGAGCATATACTCAGAGAGCATATAAGGGTCCTCCAGTCGGAGCTCGGCGAGGACGACTACGCCGAGATAGACGATTACAGATATAAGATAGAGGAAAAGCGCCTTCCAAAGGAGGTAAAGGAGAAGCTCGTCAAGGAGACGGAGAGGCTGGCAAAGCAGCCCTTCGCCTCGGCGGAGGCGTCCCTTATCCGCACATACCTCGACACGGTGCTGGAGCTTCCGTGGAACAAATACACAAAGGAGCGCCTTGACCTTAACGCCGCCAGGCGCATACTCGACCGTGACCACTTCGGCCTTGAGAAGGTGAAGGAGCGGATCATAGAGTTCCTTGCCGTCCGGTGCGTGGCGCCGGAGGTCAAGGGCGGCATACTGTGCCTGGTGGGTCCTCCGGGAGTGGGCAAGACCTCCATCGCCATATCCGTGGCCACGGCCATGAACAGGAAGCTTGCCAGGATGAGCCTTGGCGGCGTCCATGACGAGGCGGACATCCGGGGCCACAGAAAGACGTATATCGGCGCGATGCCCGGCAGGATCATGGCCGCCATGGCCCAGGCCGGCTCAAATAACCCGTTGCTGCTCCTTGACGAGATAGACAAGCTGGGCTCCGATTACCGTGGCGACCCGGCCAGCGCCCTCCTTGAGGCACTGGACCCGGAGCAGAACGCCACCTTCAGGGACCACTATCTTGAGATACCCTACGATCTCAGCTCCGTCATGTTCATCGTGACGGCCAACACCACCTCAACCATACCGCGGCCGCTCCTCGACCGCATGGAGGTAATTGAGCTGACCAGCTACACCGACGAGGAGAAGCTGATGATAGCCAAGGATCATCTCCTGCCCAAACAGCGCAAGAAGCACGGCCTCACCGCCAAGAACCTGAAGATAGGCGACGACGCCATAAGGGACCTCATCTCCGGCTACACCCGGGAATCCGGCGTTAGACAGCTGGAGCGTGAGCTCGCGGCCCTGTGCCGCAAGGCCGACGCGCTAATAGCTTCCGGCCAGGGCCGGTGCCTTACGGTGACCGGCGAGAAGCTTGAGGAGCTGTTGGGCCCGAGGAAGTATAAGCCCGAGAAGCTGACGGGCCGCGACGCGGTGGGCGTGGTCAACGGCCTTGCCTGGACCGAGGTGGGCGGCGAGATACTTGAGGTGGAGGTCGCCTGCCTTGAGGGCACCGGGAAGATAGAGCTCACGGGCAACCTGGGCGACGTGATGAAGGAGTCCGCCCACGCGGCGGTGAGCTATATACGCTCCAGGTGCGACGTCCTCGGCATCGACAGGGACTTTTACAAAAACCGAGATATACACATACACTTCCCCGAGGGGGCCGTGCCCAAGGACGGGCCCAGCGCCGGCATCACCATCGCCTGCGCCCTTATCTCCGCCCTCACCGGAGTACCCGCGAGGCGGGACGTTGCCATGACCGGCGAGATAACCGTCACCGGGCGGATACTGCCCATCGGCGGACTTCGGGAAAAGACCATGGCGGCACTGCGCTTCGGCGTCAGGACCGTCATAATCCCGGAGGACAACAGGCCGGACCTTGAGGAGATCGACCAGACCGTCCGCAGGGCCCTGAACTTCGTCACGGCCTCCAGGCTCGACGACATACTTGACACGGTCCTCGTATTCCCGGATGGGGCGAGGCCCGAGACGTCGGCCAAAAGGCCGGTCAAGGCCCAGCGCCACGTGGCCGATGTGAGAGACGGCAGGTGAGCCCATGGACTTCACAAAGGTCGAGTTTATAAAGTCGGCTGTCAGCCCCGGGGACTTTATCCGGGACGGCCTTCCCCAGGTGGCCTTCGCCGGCAGGAGCAACGTGGGCAAGTCCTCGGTGATAAATTCCCTGGTACAGCGCAAAAATTTCGCCAGGGTCGGCTCCCAGCCGGGAAAGACCAACCAGATAAACTACTTTCTGGTGGATAAGAAATTCTATATAGCCGACCTTCCCGGCTACGGCTACGCCGCCGTGTCAAAGGCCGAGCGCGACAGGTGGGCAAGGCTCATGGAGGAGTACTTCGCCTCCGGCCTCATCACCCTGGGCGTTCAGATCGTCGACTCCCGCCACAAGCCCACGGCGGACGACGTGACCATGATGAACTGGTTCAAGCAGGCCCGGTGTGACGTGATCGTGGTGGCCAACAAGGCGGACAAGTGCAAAAAATCAGAGCTTCCGGGGAATGTGGCCCGGGTCCGCGAGACGCTGGACATCTCCGAGGACACGCCGCTTTTATACTACTCGGCCGTGACCCACTCCGAGAGGGAAGCTTTACGTATAGCTCTTGATTGGGCCCTTGATCTGTGATATAATGGTATCATGCTGAATATATGGAACAATCTTGACTGGTCGGTGCTGACGGACGCCCTGATGTCGGTGGTGCCGGTGCTCATATGCCTGACTCTTCACGAGTGCGCCCACGGCTACGTGGCCCTGAGACTCGGGGACACCACGGCCCGGGACATGGGCAGGCTCAGCCTAAACCCCTTGAAGCACTTTGACATCATGGGCTTCGTTATGATGGCCTTCGCCGGGTTCGGCTGGGCAAAGCCCGTACCCATCGACATGCGAAACTTCAAAAACCCCAAGGCCGGCATGGCGATGACTGCCGCGGCGGGACCCGCGGCGAACGTGCTCATAAGCGTACTGTGTCTTTTCCTCTACGGCCTTTTTTGGCGGCTTTCGCTGAGGAGCCAGGCGGGGTACTATCTGGTGTCCGGCATACTGAGGACCGCCGGTATGAGCCTTTCCTTCGCCGTTTTCAACATCATACCCATACCGCCCCTTGACGGCTCAAAGGTGCTGTATTCATTCCTGAGTGAGGACAGCTATTATAAGCTCATGCGGTATGAGCGTTACGGCATGATCATCCTCCTTGTCCTGGTCCTGTCCGGGGCGATAGACAGCACCCTGGGCCGGGCGGTGGACTGGGCTCTTGATAAGCTCTGGGTATTCGCCGAGCTCGGCGACAGGCTCGGAAATCTATTCTGACAGGTGAACAATGGAAAATCCCACCTTTCATCTGGAGGGCGTCGTCCGGACCCGGGAGGACATGGAGGACTTCGAGGGGCCGCTGACGCTGATACTCCAGCTTCTGGCGAAAAACAAAATAGAGATACAGGACATAAAGATCGCGGAGCTCCTTGACCAGTACCTGGCGTGGCTGGACGAGATGAAGGCCATGGACCTGGAGATCGCCTCGGAGTTTGTCCAGATGGCCTCGCACCTTGTGTATATCAAGGCCCGTATGCTCATCTCCGCCGGTGAGGAGACAAGCGAGCTGGAGGAGCTCATCCAATCCCTGGAGAGGCTGAAAAACCGGGACGTCATCGAGCAGCTGCGGGCCGTGGTCCCGGAGCTTTCCGACATGTTCACGTTGGGCGCGGGGACGATGGTCAAGCCCCCGGAATATCTGCCTGTGGACAGGGAATATAGGTACAGCCACGACAAAAGCGACCTGCTCCTCGCCATGACGAGGCTTTTGGACAGGGAGGACGCGGAGAAGCTCGTGCGCTCGGCCAGCGAGTTTCGCTTCCCGCGGCGCATCATCTACTCCGTCACCGAAAAGACCCGTGAGATCCTTGAAAGGCTCCGGCTCCATGGGCCCACGACTCTCGGCGGCATATTCATGGCCTCCCACAGCAGAACGGAGCTTGTGGCCACGTTCATAGCTCTTTTGGAGCTTTGCCGGGACGGGAGCATTTACCTGGACGGCGACGGCGGGGACGCGTCGGTGACGTGCATCAAAAAGGACGAGTGAAGGTAGCGTATGGATATAAATGATTTGGAAGGCGCCATAGAGGGAATACTTTTCGCGTCGGGCGAGGCGGTGTCCATAAAGCGCATCGCGGCGGTCTTGGCGGTGGATGAGGAGCTTGTCATCGACGCCTCCCGGCACCTTGCGGACATGCTGGCCTATAAGCGCCGGGGGATCAGACTGCTGAGGCTCGAGGACTCGCTCCAGCTGTGCTCCGCGCCGGAGTACGGGGACGTTATACGTCAGGCCCTCGAGACGCGAAAGCCGCCGAAGCTTACGCAGACGGCCCTGGAGGTCCTGGCGGTTGTGGCGTACTTCCAGCCGGTGACCAGGGCGTATATAGAGGAGCTTCGCGGCGCGGACAGCAGCTACACCGTGGGTACGCTTACCGAGAGGGGGCTTATCGAGCCCTGCGGGACGCTGGACGCCCCGGGCCGGCCAACGCTCTTTAGGACCACCAACAATTTCCTCAGGGTATTTGGCATCTCCTCCCTCGAGGAGCTCCCGGAGCTGCCGCAAAAGGACGGGGAGGACATGGAGCAGTTAAGGATCCAGGAGTCCATCGACGCGCTGAGCGCCATGGAGGGCTCCGTTGATGACACCGACTCCGGCCGGGGACTTGACGGGGAGTAAAGACAACAAGGCGGTGAGGGCATGACACTTGTTTTTCTTATCGTTATGATAATCCTTGCGTGCTTCGGGCTGTGGAAGGCGGCCCTTATCATGCTGGGCGTCACGCTGCTCATCGACATACTCATCCTCACCCTCCGCGTCGGCGCCAGGGCCACCCTTGAGGACAGCGTATTTTACCTCAAAATCATCGCCGGGCCCATAAAGCTGAAGCTCCTTCCCAAAAAAGAGGACCGGGCGAAAAAGCCGCCCAAAAAGGCACCTGAGCCCCCGGAGGAGAAGGAAATAAAACAGGAGAAAAAGCCTAAAATAAAGGTGGACCTCGAGCTCATAAAGACGGCCCTCACGGCGGTCGGGGAGCTCCTTTCCAGACTGAGGCGGAAGCTTACGATAGATAAGCTGACCATCCACTACACGGTGGCGTCGGAGGACCCCGCCTCCGCGGCGATGACCTTCGGCTACGCCTCCGCCGGAGTGGGGGCGCTGATGCCGGTGCTGGAGAACACTTTTAGGATAAAGGATAGCGACGTGGGCGCCGCGGTGGATTTCGAGGCGAAGGAGAACGTGATATACGTTGACGCCCAGCTCACCATAGCTATCTGGGAAATAATATATATCGCGCTGGCGGTGTGGCCCGTCCTGAAGGCCATCCTCGCCGGGGCAAAAAAAGGAAAGGTGGATAAAAATGGACAAGCATCCGATAAATGACCTCATGGGTACCGTAATGGGCAAGCTCCATGACATGGCGGACGTCAGCACCGTCATCGGCGAGAGCATCGTCACCCCCGACGGCATAACCATCATCCCCGTTTCAAAGGTCAGCATGGGCTTCGCCTCCGGCGGCTCGGACTTCACCGGCAAGCACCAGAAGGACGGCCAGGCCAGCCCCTTCGGCGGCGGCACCGGCGGCAGTGTGAAGATCGAGCCCATCGCCTTCGTCGTCATAAAGGCCGGCCAGGTCCGGGTCCTGACCATCGAGCCCCCCGCGTCGACCACCATCGACCGCATTATCGACGGCGCGCCGGAGATCGTGGACAAGATCTCCGAGATGATCGACAAGAAGAAGGCCGGGAAGGACGCCGCCGCGGAGGAATAACCCCCGGTCCGGGGAGGCATAATACCGCCTGTAAAGGTGGTGTATTCATGCTGTCCAGAATTTTTAAAAAGGTCATATCGGCAACCGCCGCCTGCTCGATCATGGCGGCGTTTACCGTTTCCGGAGCTCTGGCCGACATATCCGTATCCGCCCGGTCCGCGATACTGATGGAGGCGTCCACCGGCCGGGTCATATATGAGAAGGACCCGGACGTGAGACTGCCCATCGCCAGCACCACGAAGCTGATGACGGCCCTCGTCGCCGTGGAAAACGGCTCCCCCGAGGAGATCGTCACCGTCGCCCCGGAGTGCGAGGGGGTGGAGGGCACCTCCATATATCTCAGGGCGGGGGAGAAGCTCACACTGCGAAGGCTCCTCTACGGGCTGATGCTGGAGTCCGGCAATGACGCCGCCGTGGCGGTGGCCTGCCATATCGCGGGCTCCGTGGAGAAATTCGCGGAGCTTATGAACGAGAGAGCCGCGGCCATGGGCCTTGAGAACACACATTTTGAAAATCCCCACGGCCTCAACGCCGAGGGCCACTATTCCTCAGCCAGGGACCTGGCGAAAATTATGGCGGAGGGGATGAAAAACCCCATCTTCGCCCAGATCGCCTCCACAAAGAGCGTGAGCTTCGGCCCCGTCACCTATACAAACCACAATAAGCTCATGTGGAGCTTCGAGGGCATGGAGGCGGGAAAGACGGGGTTTACGAAAAAAGCCGGCAGGACCCTTGTTACCTGCGCGCGCCGGGGCGGACTGCGGCTCATTTGCGTTACGCTGAACGACGGGGACGACTGGCGCGACCATGAGGCCCTTTACGAGCTGGGCTTCGGTCTGTGGGAGTCGAGAGAGGTAGCCGGAGCAGGCGAGGCCGTGACGACCGTGCCGGTCATCTCCGGCGAGAGCTCCCGGGTGCCGGTGGGGCCGGAGTACGCCGTCTCCACGGCCGCGCCCCGGGACGGTGAGCTCACCGTGAGCTTCCGCTTGCCGGAATTTGTATACGCCGAGGTGAAACGCGGCGACTTCGCCGGCTTTATGGAGATAAGCTCCGAGGGCCGGGTGCTTACGAGGGTGAGGCTGGTTTTTCTCGCAGACGTGGCGAGGAGCGCCGCGAAAAAGCCGGGACTTTTGGGAAAACTCAGGTCGGGCGCCTTCGATGACGCCATACTGAACGGGGTGTAATGATTGGAAGAGAGACTTCAGAAGATAATCGCCGCCCGGGCGGGCATGTCCCGCCGGGCGGCGGAGAAGTACATAGAGGAGGGCCTTGTCACCGTGAACGGCGCCGTCGCGAAGCTCGGCGACAGGGCCGACGCGCGGACCGATGAGATAGCCCTCCGGGGGAAGATCCTGAAGCCCTCCGGCGGGAGGCTATATTATATCGCCCTGAACAAGCCCGTGGGATATGTCACCACCATGAGCGACGAGAAGGGCAGAAGGACCGTGGCGGAGCTGGTGGCCGACATCCCGGAGAGGGTCTATCCCGTGGGCAGGCTCGATATAAACTCCGACGGTCTCCTGATAATGACCAACGACGGGGATTTTGCCAACCGCGTCACCCACCCATCATTTGAAAAGGAGAAGGTCTACCGGGTGCTCGTCACCGGGGACATCGAGAAAGGCGCGCGGCGGCTGCTGGAGCCCATGGAGCTGGACGGGGTCAGCATATCGAGGCCCAAGGTCCGTGTGCTGAGGGTCCAGGGGCGGCTGGGTACGCTGGAGATAACCATCCACGAGGGTCGCAACAGGCAGATAAGGCGCATGTGCGAGCTGTCGGAGCTCCAGGTCCGCAGGCTCACGCGGGTATCGGTGGGGGATGTAAAGCTGGGAAAACTCCCCAAGGGGCACTGGCGGGAGCTCACCGGTGACGAGGTCGCTTCACTGATGAAATGAATTTGCAGGGTACAGTTTCAAAAAATGCAATTTTTATGAATTTGCTCTTGCATTTTCGGGCAAAAGAAATATAATGAGTGAGTGTAGCAGCCTTCCCATGGAAGTAAAATTTTTTCAAAGGCGGGATGTGTTATGAACAATGACGTCCTCGCGGCGATAAAGACTCTTTCGCCCACGTTCTCCAAGGGCCAGAGGCGCATCGCCGCGTTCATCAATGAAAACTACGAAAAGGCCGCGTTTATGACAGCCGGCAGGCTTGGCCTTGCCGCGGGAGTTTCCGAGTCCACCGTCGTCAGGTTCGCTTCTGACCTGGGCTACGACGGCTACCCGGAGATGCGCCGCGCCATGCAGGAGCTCGTGAAAAACAGGCTCACCACCGTACAGCGCATCGAGGTGGCGAAGGACATGATCTCCGGCGCGGACGTGCCCGAGACGGTCCTCAACTCCGACATCGTCAAGATCCGCCACACCCTTGAGGAGCTGGACCGCGACCAGTTCGAGCAGGCCGCCCGCGCCATTAGTGAGGCCAAGACTGTGTACATAGTCGGTGTGCGCTCCTCGGCGGTGCTTTCCAGCTTCATGGGCTTCTATCTAAATCAGCTCTTCCCGGATGTGCGCGTCATATCCCAGAGCGCCTTTTCCGAAATATACGAGCAGATCCTGCACATCTCCGAGGGCGACGTGCTGGTGGCCATATCCTTCCCGAGGTATTCACGCCGCACCATAATGGCCATGCGCTACGCCCGTGACAAGGGCGCGAGGATCGTCGGCATAACGGACTCCGAGTCGAGCCTTGTGGCTCAGCTTGCGGACATAAAGCTCTACGCCCGGAGCGACATGGTATCCTTCCTCGACTCACTCGTAGCGCCCCTGAGCCTTATAAACGCCCTTATCGTCGCCGCGGCGGAGCAGTCCAATAAGGACCTGGGCGAGACCTTCGCAAGACTTGAGAACATCTGGACGGAATTTGACGTTTATGAAAAATACGACCAGTGACCTTGTGGTCATCGGCGGCGGCGCCGCGGGCCTTATGGCCGCCGGACTGGCCGCCCGCCGGGGGATGGGCGTCACCGTGCTGGAAAAGACCCGATACACCGGGCGGAAGCTCGGCATAACCGGAAAGGGCCGGTGCAACCTCACCAACAACTGCCAGCCCCGTGAGGTCATCGCCAATATCCCGGGTAACGGTAAGTTTTTATATAGCGCCGTGACGGCCTTCCCGCCACAAAAGGTCATGGAGCTCTTTGAGGAGCTTGGCGTACCCCTCAAGACCGAGCGGGGGAACAGGGTGTTCCCCGTGTCCGATAAGGCCGCGGATATAGTGGAGGCCCTGAGGCGCCTTTGCCGTCAGGGCGGCGTGCGCGTCGTCCACGAGAGGGCCCTGGAGATACTGACGGACGGCGGAGCCGCCGCCGGGGTCAGGACCGACAGGGACATCTACCCGGCACACAGTGTGCTGATAGCCACCGGCGGCCTGAGCTATCCCGTGACGGGCTCCGACGGCGATGGCTACGGCCTCGCCCGGGCCCTGGGGCACAATATAATCCCTCCCCGGGGGAGCCTCGTGCCGCTGGAGGCGGAAGGCGACGACTGCGCCAGGATGCAGGGCTTCGCCCCGAAGAACGTGGCGATAACCGTCGTCGACGGCAACGGTAAGCGCGTGTATGAGGACTTCGGCGAGATGCTGTTCACGCACTTTGGCGTGTCCGGGCCCGTGATACTGTCCGCCTCGGCCCATATGAGGAGCTTTGACACCACCAGCTACACGCTGTACATCGACCTGAAGCCCGCCCTCGATATGGAGGCCCTGGACAAGCGGCTTCTGAGAGATTTTGAAAAATACAAAAACCGCGACTTCATAAACGCCCTGGACGACCTGGCGGGGCGGAGCATGATACCCGTCCTTGTCGACAGGTCCGGCATACCCCCGCACATCAGGGTCAACTCCATAACCCGGGAACAGCGCAGGGCTTTAGCTGAGCTTCTAAAGTCGTTCCCGGTGAGGATAACCGGCCCCAGGCCCGTGGAGGAGGCCATCGTCACCTCCGGCGGGGTGGACACCCGGGAGGTGGACCCCAGGACCATGGAGTCGAAGATAGTCCCCCGCCTGCATTTCGCCGGCGAGGTGCTGGACGTGGACGGCTACACAGGAGGATTTAATCTGCAGATCGCCTGGTCCACGGCCTTCGCGGCCGCCTCCGGCGCGGGAAAGGAGCGAGCATGAACCACATAGCCATTGCCATCGACGGCCCCTCCGGGGCCGGAAAATCCACCCTTGCCAGGATGGTCGCCAGACATTTCGGATATATCTACGTGGACACCGGGGCCCTCTACCGCACCGTGGGACTCTATGTCCTGAGGCGCGGGGCCGACACGAGGGACCCGGATGCCGTGGGAGCCCTGCTGCCGGAGATAGACGTGGAGATGCGCTATGACGACGAGGGCGTCCAGAGGATGTACTTAAACGGCGAGGACGTATCGGACCTCATCCGCACGCCGGAGGTGTCCATGGCCGCCTCCGACGTCTCGGCCCTGCCGGCGGTCCGCGGCTTCCTCATGGACACCCAGAGGAACATGGCGAAAAAATACGACGTGGTCATGGACGGCCGCGACATAGGCACCGTGGTCCTGCCCGACGCCCGGGTGAAGATATTCCTGACGGCCTCCGCCCGTGAGAGGGCCCGCCGCCGCTGGCGGGAGCTTCGCGACCGGGGAGTGGAGGCGGAGTTCGAGGACGTTTTAAGAGACATCGAGCTTCGGGACAGGAACGACTCGAGCCGTGACATAGCGCCTCTGCGTCCGGCGGAGGACTCGGTGATGTGCGACACCACGGAGCACGACCTTGAGGAGAGCTTCGAGCTCATAAGGTCCATAATCGGGGAGCGTGTGTGATATGGACGGGAAGATGGTCCTGTACCGGGTGCTGAGGTTCATCGTCATGGTGGCGGTGAGCCTCGTAAAGCCCTTTAAAATAATCGGCCGGGAGAAGATACCCGATGGGCCGGCCATAATATGCGCCAACCACTCCAGCTTCACCGACCCATTTTATATGGCCTTCGCCGTGCCGCCGAAATATCACCTCTGCCTTATGGCCAAGCGGGAGCTTTTCGATTTCAAGCCCCTGGGGTGGATACTTCGCGGAATAGGGACCTTCCCCGTGAACCGGGAGTCCGCCGGGGACATGGAGGCCATGAAAAACGCCCTGAAGGTCCTGAAGTCCGGCAAGAAGCTGGGCATCTTCCCGGAGGGCACCAGGACCAGCGAGGACGGCGCAGTCAGCCCCAAGGCCGGAGCCATAAGGATCGCCCAAAAGACCGGCGCTCCGATCATACCCATGTACATACCGCGGAAGAAAAAATTTTTCCGCCGCAACCCGATCGTGGTGGGTGACGCCATGGACGTGTCCTCAATGGGACGGCTTTCCCGGGAGGATGTGGAGAAGCTTGCCGACGAGCTCATGGATAAGATCGCGCAAATGGGGAATAATCTTTAATTGAGCGGGTAAAGGAGAGAGCAGGGTGGAGATAATCACCGCCAAAACGGCAGGCTTTTGCTTCGGCGTCAGGCGAGCGGTACGTTTGGCCGAGGAGGCCGCCGAAAAATACGGAGCCTGCGCATGCCTCGGGCCGCTCATCCACAACGACGACGTGGTCAGGTACCTGGCGGGCCTCGGGATACGCACCGTAAATACCACGGCGGAGCTCCGCCCGGGGGAGCCCGTCATAATAAGAAGCCACGGCGTGGGGCCGGAGGTCTACCGGGAGCTTGAGAAGCTCGGCTGTCCCGTCATCGACGCCACCTGCACGGAGGTGGCGCGGATACACGACCTTGTGAAAGAGGAGTCCGCCCAGGGCCGCCTTGTCGTGATGATCGGCGAGCGCCGCCACCCGGAGGTAATGGCCGTATCCGCCTGGTGCGGGGGCTGTACGGTGCTGGAGAGCCCTGAGGAGGCCGAAAAATGGCTGCTTGAGGACCCGGAAAGGGCGAAATTGCCCCTCAGTATAGTCTCTCAAACCACCGGAGAGAGAAAAAATTTTGAAAATAGTGTTAAAGTTATAAAAAAACAGTGTACAAATCTGAAAGTTTTTGATACAATATGCAATACGACATCAAACCGACAGCGCGAGGCCCGCGAGATAGCCTCCACAGTCGACGTGATGATCGTAATAGGCGGACGGCACAGCGCCAACACGGACAAGCTTTCCAGGGTCGCCGCGGAAAAGTGTGAACGCGTTCTTCTCATTGAGAACGCGTCGGAGCTTGACCTGGGGCTGCTCTCGGTGGCGGGACGCGTGGGTGTGACTGCCGGAGCCTCCACACCAGAGTGGATAATTAAGGAGGTCAACAGGAAGATGTGTGACGAGAACAAGACTGTGGAGACAGTCGAAGAAGAAACCAAGGCGGCCGAGGTCGTCGAAGAGATCGCCCAGGAGGTCAATGAGGCTCCCGCGGCAGAAGAGGTAGCGCCGGAGGCTCCCGAAGCCTCTTTTGAAGAGCTGCTTGAGCGTTCCATCAAAACCTTACATACGGGTGAGAAGGTACGCGGCGTGATCGCCTCAATTACTCAGACCGAGATTTCCGTCGATCTGGGCACCAAGCAGTCAGGATATATCCCCATTTCCGAGTTCACTGACGAGCCGGGCGTCAACGTGGCGGACATCATCCATGTGGGTGACGAGATCGAAGCCTATGTCATGCGCGTCAACGACGTGGAGGGCACCGTTATGCTATCCAAGAAGCGCCTTGACTCCGTGAAGAACTGGGACAGCATCGTTGAGGCCCGCGCCTCCCGCGCCGTTGTTGAGGGCACCGTTGTCGAGGAGAACAAGGGCGGCGTGGTCGTCAATGTTAAGGGCGTCCGGGTGTTCGTGCCCGCCTCCCAGTCCGGCCTTCCCAAGGACGCTCCCATGAGCGAGCTTTTGAAGCGCAAGGTCAAGCTCATAATCCGTGAGGTCAACCAGCCCAGAAGGCGCGTCGTCGGCTCCATCAGGGACGTGACCGCCATCGAGCGCCGGGCCAAGGCCGAGGCCACCTGGAACGAGATCGAGGTGGGCAAGCGTTATCACGGCGTTGTGAAGTCCCTGACCTCTTACGGCGCCTTTGTGGACATCGGCGGCGTGGACGGCATGGTCCACGTGTCGGAGCTCTCCTGGAAGCGCATCCATCAGCCCTCTGAGGTCCTGAAGGTCGGCGACGAGATCGACGTCTATGTCATCTCCTTTGACAAGGAGACGAAGAAGATCTCCCTGGGCTACAAGGATCCCAGCGAGAACCCCTGGGTGAAGTTCACCTCCACCTACAATGTCGGCAGTGTGGCCGATGTGCGTATCGTAAAGCTTATGACCTTCGGCGCCTTCGCCGAGATCGTCCCCGGTGTTGACGGCCTCATCCACATCTCCCAGATCGCTGACCGCCGCATCGGCAAGCCCGAGGACGTCCTCTCTGAGGGCGAGGTCGTTAAGGCCAAGATCATCAATATCGACAACGAGAACAAGAAGGTGTCCCTGTCCATCAGAGCCCTCAGCGAGCCCGCCGCTCCCGCGCCCGAGGAGCCCGAGCCCGAGGAGGACGACGGCCCCGTGGTCGTCTATGACACCGAAAATCCCCCCGCGCCCGAGGAGCTCCCCACCGAGGAGGAGTAACGCGTCGCGAGACACGGCTATAAAATACAGCGGCAACTGACTCAGGTTGCCGCTTATTTTAAATGGTCTTTTGGCGGGACAAGCGCATATCATTTTAACACAGAGGTGAGCGTATGGCCAAGCTTATAGCGAAGCTTTTCAAAAGGGCCGTCACATGGAACAAGCTGCCCTTCGGCACGGCGATAGTCGCCGCGGCCGGCTCCTCCCGGCGCATGGCGGGGGAGGACAAGCTCTTTGCCGAGATCGGCGGCATCCCGGTCCTGGCAAGGTCCCTCCGGGAGCTGGAGGCGTCCCCCAACGTCCACGAGATCATCGTGGTCACAAGGGAGGAGTCCATCGTCCCGGTGGCCGATATGTGCGCGGAGTTTGAGATAACAAAGGCCACCAAGATCCTCTGCGGAGGCGAGGACCGGCTCGAGTCCGTGCTCATTGGCCTTAACGAGGCCGACGAGAGCGCCGAGTACATAGCTGTGCACGACGGCGCCAGGCCCCTTGTCACCCAGGAGATCATCGCTGACGCCTTCAGTAAGGCGTACAAATATTCCGCCGCCTGTCCCATGGTGCCCGTCACCGACACGGTCAAGACCGTGAAGGACGGCTTCGTGGAGCAGACCCCCGGCAGGGATACCGTGTACGCCGCCCAGACCCCCCAGGTCATAAAGGCCGACGTTCTCAAGGCGGCGCTTCATAACGCCAGGCTCCACGGCCTTTCCGTCACCGACGACTGCGGCGCGGTGGAGGCCATAGGACTTCGCCCGGCGATGAGCATTGGCTCGCAGGAGAACATAAAGATAACAAGGCCCTGGGACATCGAGACCGCCGAGGCCATACTTGAGGCGCGAAAGAGCTTATGAGGATAGGACACGGATACGACGTACACCGGCTCGTGTCAGGCCGCAGATGCGTTATCTGCGGGGTCGAGATACCCTTCGACATGGGCCCGGAGGGTCACTCCGACGGGGACGTGCCTGTCCACGCGCTGATGGACGCCCTCCTCGGGGCCGCGGCCCTGGGCGACATCGGGGCGCTATTCCCTGACAGCGACGACCGATACCTCGACGCCGACAGCGTGGAACTTCTGGGGGTGGTCATGGACCGTGTCCGCGCGGCGGGCTACCGTGTGGGCAACGTCGACATCACCGTAATCGCCCAGCGGCCGAAAATGGCCGCGTATATCGGCGCCATGCGGGAAAAGCTGGCTTTGCGCCTCGGCGTCGGCGTTGACCGCGTGAGCGTCAAGGCCACAACGGAGGAGGGCCTTGGCGTATCCGGTGAGGGCGGTATCGCCGCCCACGCGGTGGTACTGCTGGAGGACCTTTAAACAGATAAACTTTTCATCACTCCCGGCATAGTATGTTGTGACAGTGTTTTCACAACTACTTCCGGGAGGAATTTCATATATGGAAAGCTATTATCTGACCTGCCGGTCGCTGACCTACGCCCAGAGGGTATCCCAGGCGTTGACCGGCGCGGGGATCAGAAATATGATAACGCGCGTATCCCCGACCATGTCCCGGGAGGGATGCGGATACGCGGTCAGGATAAGTACCGCCCTGCTCAGCCGCGCCATGGGGGTACTGGCCTCGGCGGCATTGCCCCCGAAGCGGGTATTTCGCGTAATGGCCGGCGGCGGCTTTGAGGAGGTGCGGGTTTGATCTACCTTGATAGCGCCGCTACGACCTTCCAGAAGCCGGCGTCCGTCAGAGCGGCGATGATAAAGGCCCTGGACACCTGCGCAAGCCCCGGGCGGGGCGGCCACAGGCCGGCGATCGCGGCGGCGGAGAAGCTTTACGAGTGCCGCGAGAGGGCGTCGAGGCTCTTTGACGTGGAGGACCCGGAGCGGGTGATAATGACCTTCAACGCCACCCACGGCCTCAATATCGCCATCAGGAGCCTTGTCTCGCCCGGGGACAGGGTTGTGATCAGCGGCTATGAGCACAACAGCGTCACCCGGCCTCTCAACGCCGTCGGCGCCCGGATCGTCGTGGCGGACAGCCCCGTATTCGACAGGGACGCGGCCATAAGGGCCTTCGACTCGGCCATCACGCCGGGCACGGGTGCGGTGGTCATAAATCACGTATCGAATGTTTTCGGCTTTGTGTTGCCCGTCAGCGAGGTGGCCGATATGTGTCGCTCTCGCGGTGTGCCGTTCATTATCGACGCCTCCCAGTCCGCCGGTGTGCTGAGAATCAGTGCCCGGGAGCTCATGGCGGACTTCATCGCCATGCCCGGGCACAAGGGGCTATACGGCCCCCAGGGTACGGGGATACTAATAGTCAAGGGCGATCACAGGCCCCTTCTGTACGGCGGCACCGGCAGTAACTCCATGTCCCGGGAAATGCCGGACTTCCTGCCTGACGGGCTGGAGGCCGGAACACACAACATGCCCGGTATCGCCGGGCTGTGCGAGGGCCTTGCCTTTCTGGAGAGGACCGGTATAGACAATATCGCCGCCCACGAAAGGAAGCTCGCCGAGTCCCTCGCAAGCGGGCTTTCCGGCATACGCGGCGTCCGGGTGTTCGCCGCCGACGACGGCCGGGACCAGACGGGCGTCGTGTCCTTTGAGCTCGACGGCATGGCCTCGGAGGAGGCGGGGGAGAGGCTTTCGACCATGGGCTTTGCCGTGAGGGCCGGGCTACACTGCGCGCCCCTGGCCCACACCTCGGTGGGCACCGCCCGGCGGGGGACCGTGCGTGCCAGCGTGTCGGCCTTCAACACTAAAAGCGAGATAAATTCGTTCCTGAGGGCCGTGGAGAGAATATCCGAAGGCTGACATGTCAAGGGTACCGCCCATGTAAGGCGGACCCTTTCTTTTTTTCAAATTGATATTGCATAAGCGCCGTTTTTATTATATAATGGTAATTTAGATAAGTACGTCCCAGCTTGACCGGACTACTCAATTTCTAAGAAAGCGGTACGGCGTATGGATAAACTCAGAGAGCTGCTACTTATACTGGAGAATTTCATACAGACCATAAGGATATGGGACATCCTTGATATGATCATTGTGGCGTTCCTGGTCTACAAGCTGATAACATTTTTCAGCAAGTCCAACTCCATGAACGTCGTAAAGGGCATACTCTTGCTCCTTATCGTCATGGTCATCACCTCCGTCGCGGACCTGCCGGTGGTATCCTATCTCCTCGGGAACACCTTTGAGATGGGCCTTATCATCATCATCGTGCTGTTCCAGCCGGAGATACGCAGGATCCTGGAGCAGGTGGGCGGGAGCATCAAGGACATATTCGGCCACCCGGTAAAGACGAAGAGCATCGAAAACGCCATCACCCAGACGGTCCTCGCCTGCTCGGACATGTCCAGGACCAGGACCGGCGCGTTGCTCGTCTTTGAGAGGGACACGAACCTTGAGTCCTATATCAAGACCGGCACCATAGTGGACGCCTCACCGGCGGCGGAGCTTCTGAAGAACATATTCTTCAACAAGGCCCCACTGCATGACGGGGCGGTCATAATGCGCAACGGCCGGATCGCCGGCGCGGCGTGTATGCTGCCACTTTCGGGCAACGTGAACATAAGCCGGGACCTGGGTATGCGCCACCGTGCCGGCATAGGGATGAGCGAGCGGTCCGACGCCGTGGTGGCAATCGTCTCGGAGGAGACGGGCGACATCTCGGTGGCGATGGAGGGCATAATAAAGCGCGGCCTTTCGCCGGACACCTTTGAAAGGCTCCTGCGCATGGAGCTCATGCCTCAGGAGCAGGAGAACAGGAGCCTTATCTCCAGGCTCCGCGAGCGGTTCGGGAAGAAAAAGGACAAGGCCAACGGCGGCAGTGAAAAGAGCGGTGGTAAGTGATGTCAGCCAACAAAAAAGACAGAAAACCTAATATCCTCTACATGGTCTTTTCGGTGGCCGTGGCCATAGCGTTGTGGACGTACGTGGTGTACGTGGAGAACCCCACGCTTGAAAACCCCATAGCTGTCCAGAACGTGCCCATAGAGTTCACAAACGAGGAGCTTTTGAGGGACCGGAACCTCATCGTATCCGGCACGGACGTACAGAAGCTGACCGTCTACTTCGGCGGGAGGCGCCGGGACACGGCGGCCATCGCCAAGATGGACGTCAAGGCCGTGGTGGACCTTTCGGACATACTGACGTATACCACGCCCACCGGGACCCACGCCCTGGAGTATGAGCTCCAATACAGCACCAACAGCAGCTCCCTCACGGTGAGCAATGTCTCGAAGCACGTAGTTGAGGTCACGGTCGACAGGCTGGTTACAAAGAGCATCCCCCTTGAGCCTGTGTATACCGGCTCCATCGCCGAGGGATACATGTCCGGAGACCTGACCCTCTCCCGGGACACCGTGGACGTGTCCGGCGCGGAGGCGTCCATAGGTAAGATCGCCAAGGCCACGGTGACCCTAAATCGCGACAACCTCTCAAAAACCGTGTCCGATACAGCGCCCATCGTCCTTTTGGACGAGAACGGCAAGGAGATCGACCCCGAGGCCGAGGGCATTGCCATGCTGAATACAGACGGCACCGTTGTAATAACCCAGAACATACTGATGCTAAAGACGGTGCCTCTCACCGTGAACGTGGTCCCCAGCGCCACGGCCACCGCAAACAACATAACCATCGACATCCAGCCCGAGACGGTTATGCTCTCCGGCGACCCGGAGGACCTGGAGGGCCTGAACGCCATAAATATCGGCACCGTGGACCTCAAGACGATATATCTTGACTACTCCGGCACATATCAGATAATGATCCCCAACAACACCAAAAACGAGAGCAACACCACCATCGCCACCGTCACCATAAAGATAAACGACAGCGGCATCGCCCTACGCCGGCTCTCCGCCAACAACATCTCATACAGGAACGCGGCCGAGAACGACTATGTCACTATCATAACCCAGAGCCTCGACGTGGTCCTCCGCGGAAACGAGGCGCACCTTGACGATGTGACCACCGCCAACATACGCATCGTGGCGGATCTCACCTCCGTGGCCGGGAAGAAGGGCACTACCACCGTCCCCGCCAGGGTCTATGTGGACGGCTATTCCGATGTGGAGGCCGTGGGCGAGTACAACGTGAGCCTCACCATAAGCGACAGTCCCGGGACGGGCAACACCCCGCCCGTGGGTGGGAGCTGATATGTTCGGATTTGTACGGCCCGAGATACCCGAGCTCAGGGTCCGGGAGCTGGAGCGGTTCAGGGCCTGCTACTGCGGGCTCTGCCACGAGCTCGGCAGGGAATACGGCCTGGCCGGCAGGAGCATCCTGAATTACGACTTCGTTTTCCTGGCCATGCTATTGTGGGACGGCCGTGAGGACTGCGACTATGAGTTTCGCCGGTGCGCGGCGGGGCTATGCAGGAAGCGTTGCGTGTGCCAAAGCTCCTATCCGCTCACAACGGTTGCCGGATACAGCGTGATCCTGGCGTACTGGAAGGCCGACGACGCCGTACAGGACAGCAGGGGAGCCAAAAAGCTCGCCGCCAGGGCCGTCAGGCGCTTTCTGCGCCGGGCGTACCGCAAGGCCGCAGGCAGTTATCCGGATTTTGACCGTGAGGTCCGCGCAAGGCTCACGCGCCTCGGGGCCATGGAACGTGAGGGTGTCAGGAGCCTCGACAGGCCCGCCGACGAGTTCGCGAGCCTCCTTTCCTCCGCAAGCTCCCTGTCGTCTGAAAGCTCCCGGCGGCCCCTTGAACAGCTCCTATACCACGTGGGCAGGATAATATATATAGCCGACGGGTATTTCGACCTTGAGGAGGACCTGAAGGCCGGACGCTATAACCCGGTGGCGGCCAGATACGGCCTCACCGGCGCCCAGGTGGGCGATGAGGTAAAGGAGAGCCTTCTTGAGACGCTGATGTCCTCGGTTCGCCTGGCGGCCGCGGCCTTTGAGCTGATGCCCGTGAGCTACTGGACGCCGGTGACTGAGAACATAATCTACCTCGGTATCCCCAGTATGTGCCGGCAGGTCCTTGCCGGGACGTACAGAATGATAAAAAAACGCGTTCCCCGCGGCAATGCCGTAATTACAGGCAGAACGGAGAGTTGAAATGACCGACCCTTATAAAGTTTTGGGAGTGACCCCCAGCGCCTCCGACGACGAGATCAAAAAGGCGTACAGGGAGCTTGCCAAGAAGTATCACCCGGACAACTATGTGGACAACCCCCTCTCGGACCTGGCTCAGGAGAAGATGAAGGAGATAAACGAGGCCTACGACCTTATCACAAAGCAGCGCAAGGGCGGTGGCGGCTCCTATAATCAGGCCGGATCGGGCCAGAGCTCTTACCAGAGCTCCGGCTCAAATCCCAGCTACGCCCAGATACGCCAGGCCATCCAGTCAGGGAACCTCCAGTACGCCGAACAGCTACTTGACAGCTGTCCCACCAGGGACGCTGAGTGGAACTTCCTCATGGGGACGCTCTATTTCCGCAAGGGCTGGCTGGACGACGCCAGGAGCTTTTTACAGCGGGCATGCAGTATGGAGCCTTACAACCAGGAGTACCGTCAGGCCCTTAATATGGTCAACTCCAACGGTGTGCCTTACCGCCAGTCCGGCTATGGCCCCCCGGCACAGCAGGGGATGGATATGTGCGACATGTGCACGGCCATGATGTGCTTCAACATGCTGTGTAACGGGTGCAGATGAGCCATGAGGAGATCAAATACCCGTAAGCTCGCCCTGGCCGCGGTGCTGACGGCCTTTGAGGTGGCCTTCACTTATATCGCCTGCGTATTCCCAACGGGACAGCTGGGCTTTTTGGGCGTGGCGTCCCTTTTCGGCATATCCGCCGTGGTGGAGCTCGGCGTGGCCGCGGGGGCCGTTGTCTATGTGGCCTCCGGGGTCCTGGGGCTTATAATGCTCCCGTCAAAGACGCTGGCCATACTGTTCGCCATATTCTTCGGCCCGTACCCGGTCGTCAAGGCCCTCTGTGAGAAGCTCGGCGGCTCAGGAAAGCCCGGCCGGGTGGCCGAGTGGGCCATTAAGCTTATATTTTTCAACGCGGCCCTGACCGTGGCTGTTTTCGCCCTCGAGATGACGCTCTTCAACGTGGGCGACATCAGCTTCGGCATACCGGCGGTATACCTCATCGGCAACGGCGTTTTCCTGCTTTTCGATATTGCCGTGACAAGGGCGATAATCTTCTACATGGCTAAGATCCACCCAAAAATACACAAAAAATGAACGGACTGGTAGATATATGATAAAGAGCATGACAGGCTACGGCTCGGCCAAGGGCTTTTCGGACAAGCTCCAGATAACCGTGGAGCTCCGTAGTGTCAACAACAGATTCTTAGACTGCAATGTGCGCATCCCCAGGATCTACACATGCCTTGAGGACGGCATAAAGGCCGGAGTACAGAGGGGCATATCCCGGGGCAAGGTGGACGTATACGTGACCATCGACGCCTCCGCGGCGGAGGACACGGTCGTCGAGGTAAACGGCCCCGTGGCTGACGCCTATATGGCGGCGCTGAGGAGCATCTCTGAAAAATACGGCATCCCCAACGACGTGACCGCCACGTCCCTTTCCAGGATACAGGACGTGCTCACGGTCACGAAGGCCGAGACCGACGTAAAAAAGCTGGGGGAGGACATAGACGGCATACTCTCCAACGCCATGGAGGATTTCAACGCCATGCGCCGGCGTGAGGGCGCGAAGCTCCACGACGACATCTCCGCCCGGGCCGATGAGATCGAGCGGCTCGTGGGCCTCGCGGAGGAGCGCAGTCCCGTGACCGTCGCTGAATACCGCGAGAGGCTCACCGCCAGGCTCATGGAGGTCCTTGACAGCTCCGGCATCGACGAGGGCCGCATCCTCACCGAGGCCGCCATATTCGCCGACAAGGTCGCCGTGGCGGAGGAGACCGTCAGGCTCAGGAGCCACATATCACAGCTCAGGGACCTTATAGACTCCGACGAGCCTGTTGGCAGGAAGCTCGACTTCCTCGTCCAGGAGTTCAACCGCGAGGCCAACACCTTAGGCTCGAAGGGCAACGACCTTCAGATGGCGAGAATAGTTGTGGATATGAAGTCGGAAATCGAGAAGATCCGCGAACAGATCCAGAATGTGGAGTGATATAAATTGAGGCTTGTAAATATCGGCTTTGGGAATATGGTCTCGGTGTCCAGGATAATCGCCGTGGTGAGTCCTGACTCCGCCCCCATAAAGAGGATCATCACCGACGCCCGTGACCGCGGTATGCTCATCGACGCCAGCTTCGGCCGGAGGACCAGGGCGGTCGTGGTTGCCGACAGCGGCCACGTCATCCTCTCCGCCATCGGCCCGGAGACAGTGTCCGCCCGTATGACCGGGAAACCGGACAGGGAGGAGCTTGAGGAGGAAGAGGAAGATGAGTGACAGGGGACATGTCTTTATAGTGTCGGGCCCCTCGGGCTCCGGCAAGAGCACGGTGCTGGGCGTGGTGTTCAAAAACCGCCCGGACATATATTTCTCCGTCTCGGCCACCACCAGGAGCCCCAGGCCCGGCGAGACCGACGGGGTGGAGTACATGTTCATCACCGAGGACAAGTTCAATGAGATGGTTGAAAAGGACCTTTTCCTGGAACACGCCCGGTACGCCAAATGCTCCTACGGCACCCCCAGGGAGCCGGTGGAGGAGCGACTGCGGGCCGGGACGGACGTCATAATGGACATAGAAGTCCAGGGCGCCCGGCAGGTCAAGGAGCGTATGCCCGAGGCCATATCCGTGTTCATCGCCCCGCCGAGTCTGGATGAGCTGGAGCGGCGCCTTCGCGGCCGGAGCACGGAGAGCGAGGACAAGATAAAGCTAAGACTTGAAACAGCCAAAAAGGAGCTTCTTGAGGCGGAAAGCTACGACCATGTGGTGGTGAATGACGACTACATGAGGGCCGCCGGGGAGCTTTTGGATATAATAAACAACGCGTAAAGGAGCGATCTTATTATGATGCTATATCCCACTATGCCTGAGCTTTTGAAGCAGGTCAGCAACAGCCGTTACCTTCTGGTGAACGTCATCGCCAAAAGGGCCAGGGAAATATCCCTTGAGGCCGAGACCCACGGCATCTCCCTTGACGAGAAGCCCGTGTCAATGGCTATCGCCGAGATAGCCGAGGGGAAGATCTCCGCCAGCATGTAAGGCGAGGGGGGCCGGACGGTGAAAAGAAATATAGCTAAGATCGCTGTCGCGGCCGCCATCTACTCCATCGACAGGCCGTACTCCTACATCGTGCCCGAGAAGCTTACCGGCAAGGTCCTTGTGGGGTGCCGTGTGACGGTGCCCTTTGGCCGGGGCAACAGACGCAGCGAGGGGATAGTCCTGTCCCTTGAGGACGAGTCCGAGCGGGCGGAGCTCAAGTGCGTGGAGAGGGTCTTGGACCCCGAGCCCGTATTTACCGGCGAGCAGATAAAGCTCGCCCTGTGGATGCGCGAGAGGTTTTTCTGCACCCTCTATGAGGCCGCCAGGGCCATGCTCCCCGCGGGCATGTGGTTCAGGGACAGCGAGCGCCGGGTGGGGGACAAGATACAGAAATTCGTATCGCTGTCCGTCCCCGGCGAGGACGCCGCGGCCATCTCCGGCCAAAAGCGCATGAAGGCCCCCAGGCAGTCCTCGGTCCTCGATCTGCTTTCCGCCATTGGTGAGGCGCCCCTCAGCGAGGTCTGCGCCTTCACCGGAGCCAACATCTCCACCGTCAACGCCCTTGAAAGACAGGGCCTTGTGACCGTGGAGCCCCGGGAGGTATTCCGAAGGCCCGTAATAGCCTCCGGCGCCGCCGCCGGGCCCATTGAGCTCACGGCGGAGCAGGGGAGGGCCTTTGAGGGACTGCGTGAAATGCTCATGTCCCGTAAGGCAGGCGCGGCGCTATTATACGGCGTCACGGGAAGCGGCAAGACCAGCGTCTATATCCGCCTCTGTCAGGAGGCCATAAAAGACGGGCGCACTGCCCTTATCATGGTGCCGGAGATAGCCCTGACCCCCCAGCTTGTGGAGATCTTCACCTCCCACTTTGGCGACGACGTGGCGGTCCTCCACAGCTCCCTCTCCACCGGCGAGCGTTACGACGAGTGGAAGCGCATAAAGGCCGGCATGGTGCATCTCGTCATCGGCACAAGATCCGCCGTGTTCGCCCCCCTGGAAAAGCTCGGTCTCATCGTCATCGACGAGGAGCAGGAGCACACCTACAAATCCGAAAATCCCCCCAGATACCACGCGAGGGACGTGGCCAAATACAGGTGCGTCCGCTCCGGGGCCCTTCTCGTCCTCGGCTCCGCCACACCCAGCGTCGAGAGCATGTATGAGGCCCGGAGGGGCAAATACAGGCTCTTCACACTGCCCGACCGATATAACTCCCACCCGCTGCCGGAGGTCATCATCGCCGATATGCGGGAGGAGATAAAAAACGGCAACGGCGGGGCTGTGAGCTCGGTCCTCAGGGATGAGCTTGCTAAGAATATCGAAAACGGCGAGCAGAGCATACTCTTTTTAAACAGGCGCGGAGCGTCAAATCTCGTCATGTGCGGCGAGTGCGGCTACACCTTCGAGTGCCGCAACTGCTCCGTATCCATGACCTACCACTCCGTGGGCCAGAGGCTCCGGTGCCACTACTGCGGCTGGTCCGAGCCCGTGCCGGAGGAGTGCCCGGAGTGCCACGGGAAGCTCAAATTCGTAGGCGTCGGCACACAGAAGCTGGAGGAGGAGCTTCACGAGCTCTTCCCCGGTGTGGGCATCATCCGCATGGACACGGACACCGTGGCCCGGGCCGGCTCCCATCAGAAGCTCCTGAGCAAATTCAAAAACGAAAAGGTCCCGATACTCCTGGGCACCCAGATGGTCACTAAGGGCCTCGATTTTCCCAACGTGACCCTGGCGGCGGTCATCTGCGCCGACCAGTCGCTATACGCCGGCGATTTCCGGGCCCACGAGCGGACCTTCTCCCTCATAACCCAGCTTGTCGGCAGGTCAGGCCGCGGCGAAAAATCCGGCAGGGCCGTCCTTCAGACCTTCACCCCGGAAAATTTCGTCCTGAAGCTGGCCTCCGGCCAGGACTACATGGGCTTTTACGAGCAGGAGATAAAGACGCGGGCCCTGATCTCCGCCCCTCCCGTCAGAGACAGCGTCACCGTCACGGTGACCGGCCTTGAGGAGGCCGCCGTGCTCCGGGCCTGCGTGAGGCTCGCGGACATATTCAAAAGGGCATTCCCGCCCTCTGAGCGCGTGACCGTCCTCGGCCCCGCCCCGGCGGGCGTGACCAAGGTCAACAACAGATACAGATACAGGCTCACGCTTCAGCTTGAGAACAAGCGGGCCGTAAGGGACATAATATACGGCGTCATGCGGGAATTTTCAAACGAAAAGGAAAATCGGAAGCTGGCGATCTTCGCCGACGCCGACCCCATGGACTGACGCCCGGAACAAGGAGAAGATTTTTATGGCAATGAGGAATATTCGCACCGAGGGGGACTCCATACTTCTTAAAAAGTGCCGCCCGGTGACCGACTTCAATAAGCGCCTCGGCATACTTCTTGACGACATGCGCGAGACCCTTCTTGACGCCGACGGCGTGGGCCTTGCCGCCCCCCAGGTGGGCGTGCTCCGCCGCGCCGTGCTTGTCATGGACACGAATAAGGAGGGCCTCACCCCATCAGAGCAGATAATCGAGCTCGTCAACCCCCAGATAATCGCCGAGGACGGCGAGCAGGAGGGGCAGGAGGGGTGCTTATCCGTCCCCGGAGTGTACGGCATCGTCAAGCGCCCGGAGCACGTCCGGGTCAGGGCCCAGGACAGGTTCGGCAACTATTTTGAGGCGGAGGGCACCGGCCTCACCGCCAGATGCTTCTGCCACGAGATCGACCACCTGGACGGCCACCTCTTCACCGAGAGGGCCGAGAGGATACTCTCCGACGAGGAGCTTGAGAGCCTCAGCGAGGACAGCGAATGAGGATATTTTTCATGGGTACGCCGGATTTCGCGGCGGTGTCGCTTAAGATGCTCCTCGACGGCGGATATGACGTTGTCGGCGTGTTCACTCAACCTGACAAGCCCGTGGGGCGAAAGCAGATAATGACCCCTCCGCCGGTAAAGACACTTGCCCTTGAGCGCGGCGTACCTGTCTATCAGCCGGTGAAGCTCCGGGACGGTACGGCGGCGGAGCTGATCAGAAGCCACCGGCCGGACGTCATCGCCGTGGTGGCCTACGGGCGGATACTTCCCCGGGCCATACTCGACATACCTCCCCGCGGCTGTGTTAACATCCACGGCTCGATCCTCCCCAAATACCGCGGGGCCGCGCCCATACAGTGGGCCAGGATAAACGGCGATGAGGAGACCGGTGTCTCGGCCCAATTCATGGCCGAGGCTATGGACGCCGGGGACGTCATCGGGGTAAAAAGGACAAAGATCAAAAAAGACGAGACGGCGGGGGAGCTTTTTGAAAGGCTGGCCCCAATGGGCGGCGAGCTTCTTTGCGAGACGCTTAAAAGCATCGAGGACGGAACGGTGACGAGGACTCCACAAAATGAGCAGGAGGCCACCTTCGCCCCGCCGCTCACCAGGGAAATGGCGGAGCTCGACTTCAACATGCCCGGCCGCATGATAGTCAGCAGGATACTCGGCCTTGACCCCTGGCCCGTGGCCACGACGGAGATAAAAGGGGAGAGATACAAGATATTCAGGGCCTTCTCCACGGTAAAAGCCGTATCCGCCCCTCCGGGCAGCCTCATTTCCGCCGATAAGGCCGGCATAGAGATAGCGTCATCCGACGGCACCGTCACCGTCACCGAGCTCCAGGCCCCCGGTGGAAAGCGCATGTTGGCGGCGGACTATCTGAGGGGGCACCCCATATGCCCGTGAACGCCAGAGAAGCCGCTTACCTGGCCCTGGAGGCATACCGCCGTCACGGCGCGAGGCCCGACATGGTCCTTGCCAATATTGGCGGCATGGACGGCCGGGACAGGGCGTTGGCGGGGAATATCGTAAACGGCGTTTTGCAGAACGCGGCGCTTCTCGACTACCGCCTTGAGGAGCTTTCCGGCCGAAGGATGGCGGAGCTCACGCCGGAGGTCCTTGACATATTAAGGCTCTCGGCCTACCAGATCGTTTTCCTCGACCGCGTCCCCGACAGGGCCGCCGTGTCCGAGGGGGTGGAGCTTTCCAAAAGAAAGTGCCCCCGCGCCGCGGGACTTGTAAACGCGGTGCTGAGAAGGCTTTCGGAGAAAAAGGACTGCCTTACCGATATTAAGGCTGACAGCTTTGATATATATCTCTCAATCAAATATAGTCACCCACTGTGGCTCGTAAGGGAGCTTGTATGCCAGTACGGCGAGACCGCCTGCGAGGAAATATTGCGGGCGAACAACACCCCGTCGCCCGTGACGGCCCAGGTGAACACCCTGAGGACCGACGCCAAGGGCCTTGCGGAGAGCCTTGCGGAGCAGGGCGTTGAGACGGAGAGTTGCCCCATGCTCAGTGACGCCCTTCGCCTTATGAGGACCGGTCCCATCGAGGAGCTTGAGGCGTACAAAAACGGCCTTTTCTACGTTCAGGACCCGGCGGCCAGGTTCGCCGTCATGGCCCTGGGGCTAACCCCCGGGATGAGCGTCCTCGACCTCTGCGCCGCCCCCGGCGGCAAGAGCTTCGCCGCCGCCATCGCCATGAGGGACGAGGGCCGGATCATGGCCTTCGATATTCACGAGAAAAAGGCGGCCCTTATCGAAAAGGGCGCGGCCAGGCTCGGCCTTGGGTCCGTAAGCGCCCGCGCCGGGGACGGGAGAGAATATCACCCGGAGTACGGCCTTTTCGACGCGGTGATTGCCGACGTGCCCTGCTCGGGCTTCGGCGTCATCCGCAAAAAGCCCGAGATACGCTATAAGACCCCCGAGGAGATCCAGAGGCTCCCAGGCATACAGCTTGAGATTTTGACCAACGCCGCAAGGTACGTGCGGCCCGGCGGAAAGCTCCTTTATTCCACATGCACCGTATTGAGGGCGGAAAATCAGCTCGTAATCGAGAGATTTCTCGCCGAAAACGCCGGTATGGAGCTTCAGAGCTTCACCTTGCCCGAGCCCTTCGGGACATTCCCGGGGATGGCTGACATATTGCCGCACGTCGGCGACACGGACGGATTTTTTATATGCTTGATGAAAAAGAAAATCTGACAGAAAATACCGATAAGCTTGATATAAAATCGTTCCTGCCCGAGGAGCTCCAGGCGGAGCTTGCGAAAATGGGCGAGCCCCGGTTCCGGGCAAAGCAGATATTCAGGTGGCTTGGCACCCCGATAAGGTCCTTCGACGAGATGACGGACATATCAAAGGACCTGAGGGCCAGGCTGAACGAGCGGTTTTATATCGCCGGAGTCGACGTTGAGCGCAAGCAGGTATCCGGCCTTGACGGGACCGTCAAATACCTCTGGCGGCTCCGTGACGGCAATTTCGTGGAGAGCGTCGTCATGCGCTATGAGCACGGCAACACCGTGTGCGTATCCTGCGAGGTGGGCTGTCCCATGGGTTGCGTGTTCTGCGCCTCCACCATCGGCGGTAAGGTCCGGAACCTCTCCGCCTCGGAGATACTTGACCAGGTCATATTCTCCCAGGCTGACTCCGGCCTTCGGATCTCCAATATCGTTATGATGGGGATAGGGGAGCCCCTTGACAATTTCGACAACGTGGTGAGGTTCCTGCGGCTCGTAAATCACCCCGACGGCATGAACATCGGGATGAGGCATATTTCACTTTCCACCTGCGGATTGACAGAAAAAGTTGACAAACTGGCCGATTTGGATTTACAATTAACACTGTCGGTGTCCCTCCACGCGCCGGATGACGAGACCCGGTCAAAAATAATGCCGGTGAACAGGGCCTACGGCGTGGACGCCGTCCTGGACGCCTGCGAGAGATATTTCAAAAGGACCGGCAGGCGTATATCCTTCGAGTACGCCATGATAAGGGACGTGAACGACACTCCGTATCACGCGGGGCTTCTGGCGGACAAGCTGGCCGGGACCGGCTGTCACCTGAACCTCATACCCCTCAACGACGTGCCGGAGAGCCGTCTCAAGCCCTCCCGGCCCGAGACGCTCAGGACCTTTATCGGGACTCTTGAAAAGCGCGGGATAAATGTGACAGTCCGCAGGAAGCTCGGCCCGGACATAGAGGCCAGTTGCGGCCAGCTTCGGCGTAACAGACAGCTGAAAGAAGAGAAATGAGGTGGGTCTATGGATCTTGGCGCTGTAACTGACAGAGGAAAAGTGCGCAAGGACAATCAGGACTCATGCTATGTATATCAGGAGACCGAGGACGAGGGTGTCGCGCTTCTGCTGGTGTGCGACGGTATGGGCGGACATAACGCCGGCAATGTGGCAAGCTCCCTGGCGGCCACGGTCTTTGCCGGTGAGGTCCGTGACGGGCTGAAAAACGCCCGTGTCACCGGCGCTGTATGCCGGCTTATGAAGGATGCCCTCAGAAAGGCCAACCGGGCCGTTTATGACCTGGGCAAGACCGACGCGCAGTGCCGCGGAATGGGCACAACGCTCGTGTCCGCGGTGGTGATGGACGGCGACGCCACGGTGATGAATGTGGGCGACAGCCGCGCCTACCACATATCCGACGGCGCCATCCGCCAGGTGACCCGGGACCACTCGGTGGTTGAGGACATGGTGGAGCGCGGCGATATAACCCGCGAGCAATCGATAAACCACCCGAACAAAAATCTTATCACCAGGGCCGTCGGTACGTCGAAGGACGTGGACGCGGATTTCTTCTCCGTTGGGCTGAAGCCCGGCGACGGGATCATACTCTGCTCAGACGGGCTTTCGAATACGGTGACGGACGAGGAGATGCTGAGCGCCTTCCTGGACGTCTACACGGCGCAGGAGGCCTGTGGCGAGCTTTTGGAGCTCGCCCTGTCACGGGGCGCCACGGACAATGTGACCGCGGTGATACTCAAATGCTGACGGCGGCCGTCCCTCAGACCAATAGCGATTTGGAGGTCATACTCAATGGATGATATGTATATAGGCAGATATTTGGACGACAGATATGAGATACTGGAGCGCATCGGCTCCGGTGGCATGGCTGTGGTCTATAAGGCGCTGGATCACCGGCTCAACCGCTTCGTGGCCATAAAGATCCTCAAGTCCGACCTGGCCCAGGACCCGGACCTGAGGCGCCGTTTCCATGCCGAGAGCCAGGCCGTCGCCATGCTGTCGCATACGAATATCGTGTCGGTCTATGACGTCAACCACTCAGAGAACGTGGATTACATCGTCATGGAGCTCATCGAGGGCATCACCCTGAAGCAGTACATAAACCGCAAGGGTATCCTCAACTGGAAGGAGGCCCTTCATTTCACGACCCAGATCGCCAAGGCCCTGGAGCACGCCCACTCCCGCGGGATAATCCACCGGGATATAAAGCCCCACAATATAATGATACTCAAGGACGGCACGGTCAAGGTGGCCGATTTCGGCATTGCCAGGCTCCTCTCCACCCAGAGCACCCTGACCCAGCAGACCCTGGGCTCCGTCCACTATATATCCCCCGAACAGGCCAAGGGCGGCGCGGCGGATGCCCGTAGCGACATTTACTCCGTTGGCGTCGTCATGTACGAGATGCTCACCTCCCGTCTGCCCTTTGAGGGCGACAACGCGGTGTCCATCGCCATACAGCACATAAGCTCCGTGCCCCTCCAGCCCCGGGAGATAAATCCCGACATACCCGTGGGCCTTGAGGAGATCACCATGCGGGCCATGGCCCCCACTCTCGGTGCCAGGTATCAGTCCGCCACTGAGCTGCTGGCCGACCTTGAGGATTTCAGGAAAAATCCCTCCGTCCGCTTCAACTATTCCTCCGTGCCGTCCATGGCCGACGACATCAGCGCCACCCGCGCCATACCGAGCGGCCGCGTCGCCAAGGAGGCCGAGCGCGCAAGAAGACGCGTCAGCGGCAACGGCGCCGTCAACAGCCGCGCCACGGCGGAGGAGTACAGGGAAAACCGGAAGCGTTCCAGCAAGACCACAGTCCTTGTGGCAACCCTCTGCGTCATCATATTCGTGGGCTTCCTCTTCTGGGTAATGTGGAACTTCTTCCTCGAGGACCTTTTCTTCCCGGAGCCCGAGGAGCGCCTGCCCATCCACAACTTTGTGGGCGAGCAATACGAGAACGTGATAAACAACGAGGAATACAGGCGTTATTACACCTTCAAGGCCACATATGAAAACAGCGACACCGTACCGGAGGGTGAGATAATCGGCCAGGTATCAAAGCACGGCGACTCCTTCCTGCCCTCGCAGGTGCCTGTCGAGGTGATCCTAACCGTCTCTGCCGGCGAGAAATCCGTTGTGATGCAGGACTATATAAACCAGGACTACCGCGAGGCCGTCCATGAGCTGGAGCTCCTGCCGGTAAAGGTCAAGTGTGTTGTAACGCCCCAGCCCAACGACAGCTACACCCCCGGTTACGTCTTTGAGCAGGTCCCCGAGAAGGGCTCGATACTCAAGGACGGCATGACCGTATATCTCACGTACAGCACCGGCCCCGACGTGATACTCGTCAAGGTCCCCGACCTTACGAACCTCACCGAGACCACCGCCATGTCCAGGCTTGAGGCCCAGGGCCTCGTGGGCGTGAAGAAGGAGGAATATAGCGAGACCGCCACCAAGGGCCGCGTGTTCTTCCAGAATTACGAGCCGGATACCCAGGTGGAGCAGGGGACCGAGGTGGAATTTTACATCTCCCTTGGCCCGGAGCCCACGACGCCCCCTCCGGAGGATAATCCCCCCACGACTCAGCCCGGCGATACCGACAACCCGCCGGACACGCCGGACGATCCCACGGGCCCCGACGATCAGCCGGATCCCAACGGGCCGAATACCCCCGAGGACCCAGGCGACAACCCGGGCGATAACCCCGGCGGTAACCCGGGCGACGAGGAGATGGGAGCTCCTGGCGAGGGAGTGCAGCCCAGTGGCTGACGGGAGAATAATAAAGGCCCTCAGCGGCTTTTACTACGTCGATACCGGATCGGAGCTGGTCCGATGCCGCGCCCGGGGCCGTATGCGCTATGACAGGACATCCCCCGTGGTCGGCGACAACGTGACCTTCACCTACGCCTCCCCCGAGGAGGGCGTGGTGGACGCGATCCACCCCCGAAAAAACTCCTTCACAAGGCCGCCAGTGGCGAATATCGACCAGATGGTCATTATCGCCGCCAACGTCATACCCGTGACGGAGCCCTTCCTCATAGACCGCATGTCGGCCATCGCCGAGAGCGCCGGCGCTGAGGTCATAGTCTGCCTCAACAAATGCGACCTTGACGGCGCCGACGAGCTATACGACATATATTCCCGCTCCGGCTTCCGCGCCGTCCGCACCAGCGCCGTCACGGGGCAGGGGATAGAGGAGCTCCGGGGCCTTCTCTCAGGCCGCGTCAGTGTTTTCACCGGCAACTCAGGCGTGGGCAAATCCAGCGTCCTCAACGCCCTGGACCCGGGCTTTGGCATCCCCGTCGGGGACGTGAGCGTAAAGCTCGGACGGGGAAAGCACACCACCCGCCATGTGGAGATGTTCAGGACCTCCGACGGCGCCCTCATCGCCGACACCCCCGGCTTCTCCTCCTTTGACGTCGAGCGGATGGAGCTTTTGACGCCGGAGGACCTTCAATACGCCTTCCACGAGTTCGCGCCGTTTATCGGCCAATGTCAGTTCGTCGGCTGCTCCCACGTAAGGGAAAAGGGCTGCGCCGTGCTGAAGGCCGTAGAGGACGGCCTCATAGCCCCCTCACGCCACAAAAGCTACGTCAGGCTCTACGAACAGCTCAAGTCCGTCAACGAGTGGGAGCGAAAACAAAATAAATGAAGGACGCGCCAAAATTCCCGGCGCGCCCTTATTTTTTGCCGGTCTTGCGCATATGATGTCTTGATACTTATCCGGGGGTGCTGGCATGAAAAGACACGGTAGACTTATTGGCGGTATCATAGCGTGTGCCGGCGTGATGATAGTGCTGTCCCTTGTATTGCCCACGTCCTTCTGGTGGTTCGTCATGGGCGTATTCCTCATATGCCTCGGCCTGACCATAAGGAAGCGTTGCTGAAAAAAATATCATAATACCGGGACAACACCCATATACTCCTGACGTAAGCCCTTGGGGCGACTTTGAATGTTAGGAGAGAGCAACGGTGAATTTTGACCTTAAAGGCGATAAGCTATGCTACTTAAGACCTGTTTTCAGGCGGCGTTTTGTCCGGGAGGAGACTGTCGAGGTCATTGTTCCCGACGCCCAGCCGGACATTTTGCGTATCCTCGACACGGACGGTATGGTGTTCATGCGCAGTAAGGACTCCGAGGCCGGGCGTGTGACCGTCACGGGCACGGCGGAGCTCACTGTCCTGTACGTGCCGGAGTCCGGCAGCGGTGTGAAAAAGCTCAATGTGAGTATTCCCTTTTCCACCGACGCCGAGGGGGCGGATATAACCTCTGACCAGCTCATCGTCGCGAGACTCAGCCTCACCTCCGCTGACGCCAGGACCGTAAACCCCAGGAAGGTGGTGGTCCGGGCGGAGATCGGGTGCGAGGCGGAGCTTTACCTCACCGAGACTGTCTACAACACCGCCCCCAGGGAGAGGGAGAACGTCTATTTCCGCGGGGAGGACAGGACGATGACGCTCCCGGCGGCGGTGAATGAAAAGACCTTCGTATTCACAGATCAGGTCCGTATGCCCGCGGGGTCGGAGGACATTGGCGAGATACTGAGGGCCTCCACGGAGCTTTCGGTGGAGAGCGCCAGAGCCGTGGGCAGCAAGGCCATGGTGAAGGGCAACGCCCTCACACGCATACTGTACGAAAGCCGTGAAGGGGAGCTCTGCCGAGAGAGCTTCACCACCCCCTTCTCCCAGATCGTTGACACCGACGCCTCAGGCGACATAAGGGATTTCGACATACGCATGTGCCTCACCGGTGTGTACGTCAATAGGGACAGGATGGACGCCTCCGCCACCGACGCCCTGACGGTGGAGATACACGCCGTGGCCCAGTGCGTCACCTTCAGGCAGACCCCGGCGACCTTCGTGACCGACGCTTACAGCACGAGGTACCCCATCGTCCCGGCGGTGTCGGATTGCGAGTTTGAGTGCCTGGACGGACGTGATACGAAAAGCTCCTCCGTCACGGCCACCATCCCCGCGGCCGGAGCCCAAATCCTGGCCGTATCTGTAAAGACCGGCTCCTGGGCCCTTCGCCCCGCCGACGGCGGCGCTGTGTACTCAGCCGCGTTGAACGTATCCGTCATCTACCGTGACGCCGCCGGCGAGATACTGTCCTCAGGCCGTAAAACGGAGCTTGAGGAGCCCGTCGGCCCGGAAACATCGGTGGAGCTGACGGTAGGGGAGCCCACCGCGTCAGTACTTGACGGGAGCATCGAGGTGCGTGTGCCGCTGGAGCTATCGCTGACGGCCACAAGGACCGTGACCGTCCGGCGCATCGAGAGCGTGGAGATCGACGAGGACACAAAGCTTGAGCTGGGGGACCTGCCGAACCTGACCGTTACCAGGGCCACGGCAGGAAGGGACCTCTGGGAGCTTGCTAAATCCCACATGTCCACCCGGGAGCTCATCCGGGAGATAAACGGCCTGGACGGCGAACCGGAGGAGGGCAGGGTCCTGCTTATCCCAAGATGCGTATAAAATATGTAAAGGCCGGAGTGATCCGGCCTTTCTTTATCGCTGGTTGTTCTGCTGGTTGTTGTTCTGCTGCTGATTGTTTTTATTGTTGTTGTTCTGCTGGTTCTGCTGCTGATTATTCTTGTTGTTCTGCTGATTGTTCATTAAACTCACCTCCTGAGGTGATTTTATTATGGCCAAAAAAACGAAGAATATACGTTGCAAATTTTATATTATTATGCTATAATCTCTTCATCTGCGTATTACGGAAGGATGGTCAATACATGTCAGGACACTCCAAATGGCACAACATACAGAAAACGAAGGGCGCGGCGGACGCCAAGCGCGCCCAGGCCTTCACCAAGATCGCCCGTGAGATGATCGTGGCGGTGAAGGAGGGCGGCGGCTCCATCGACCCCGCCAACAACTCCCGCCTTGCCACCGTCATCGCCAAGGCCAAGGCCGCCAATATGCCGAACGACAACATAAAGAGGACCCTTGAGAAGGCCGCGGGCAGCGCCGGCGGCGATAACTTCGAGTCCGTCACCTACGAGGGCTACGGTCCCGAGGGTGTGGCCGTCATAGTCGACGCCATGACCGACAACCGCAACCGCACCGCCTCCGAGGTCCGCCACCTCTTCGATAAATACGGCGGAAACATGGGCGCCGCCGGGTGCGTCAGCTGGTCCTTCGAGAAAAAGGGCGTCATCATCATCGACAACGAGGACGAGGATTACGATGAGGACACAGTAATGATGGACGCGCTGGAGGCCGGAGCCGAGGATATGACCGCCGAGGAGGACACCTTCGAGGTCTATACCGCCCCCGACGATTTCCCCGCCGTCCTTGAGGCCCTGGAGGCCAAGAAGTACAAATTCGTATCCGCCCAGGTCGAGATGGTCCCCCAGAACTATATCAAGCTCACCGACGAGGACAACATCAAAAAGTTCGAAAAGATGCTTGAGCTCATGGACGACAATGACGACATCCAAAACGTCTGGCACAACTGGGACGAAAACTAAACCAAAACGAGGCCCCCAGGGCCTCGTTTCACTTTAAAAAAACAGTCGCGAATATGCCCGCAGGCATTTTCGCGACTGTTTCCGCACGTCCCCCTAAAAAACGAGGCCAAACGGCCTCGTTTTTTAATAAAATGATCGGGCCTGTAAGCCGGGTTCTGTCGTGGACAGCCATTAATCTACGCCCGCCGTTGCCGGTGGGCTCAAGCCGTTTGGGGGACGGACGGGCCGCCCTTGTGTCCCCGTAGTTGCTCCGGATAGAGTTTACAGCGGTCACGTGTCTCCACGCGCCGGGTGAGCTCTTACCTCGCCTTTCCACCCTTACCGCGTAGCATACGCCTCGCGGCGGTATATCTCTGTTGCACTTGTCCGAGGGTCGCCCCTGGCGGGTGTTACCCGTTATCCTTGCCCTGTGGAGCCCGGACTTTCCTCACGCGCGTTAGCGCCCGCGGCTGTCCGGCCCGGTCATCGGTGAGTATGTTATTATATTTTTCCCGGATTGTCAAGTACCGCCATATTTGTCATTATCCTCATTGGCAGATTTGTTTGCAATATGGCGCCTCCGGTGATATAATGTATTAGTTGAATGGAGGGCTTACATGACGCTTTGCGAGTATATTGAAGCACTGAAGGGCAAGCGCGTCGCGCTTTTGGGTCTCGGTGTCAGCAACCGTCCTCTGGCGAGGCTCCTTGCTGACGCCGGTATCGACCTCACCGTCCGGGACATGTCCACGCCAGATAAGCTCGGGGAAGCGGCCCGGGAGCTTGAGGACCGGGGCTGTAAATTCATCTCGGGGCCTGAATATCTAAGCGGCATTGACGCCGACGTTATCTTTCGCTCCCCGGGGATAATGCCCTTTGAGCCGGGGATAGAGGCGGCCGTCAAAAACGGCGCCGTGCTCACAAGCGAGATGGAGGCGTTTTTTGAGGTCTGCCCCTCAAGGATCGCCGCCGTCACCGGCTCCGACGGCAAGACCACCACGGCCACCGTGATCTCCGAGATACTGAAGGCCGACGGCAAAAAGGTCTGGCTCGGCGGCAACATCGGAACGCCCCTTCTTGATAAGGCGGACTTAATGGGGCCGGAGGACGTGGCGGTGGTGGAGCTCTCGTCCTTCCAGCTTATGACCATGACGAGATCCCCCGACATGGCCCTTATCACCAACATATCGCCAAACCACCTTGACAAGCACCGGAGCATGGAGGAATACGTTGACGCCAAGCGCAACATCTTTAAAAACCCGCCAAAGCCCCGGATCACGGTCCTGAACGCCGATAACGAGCTCACCCGCTCCTTCGGGAAGGACGCGGGGGAGGGGGTAAGGTATTTCTCCCGCCGGAACGTAGTCGAAAACGGCGCTTACTGCGAAAACGGCGTTATTTACGCCTCCCTTGGCTGTAAGGCCGAGAGGCTCATGGATGCAAGGGACATCCTCATCCCCGGTGAGCACAACGTGGAAAATTACCTTGGAGCCTTCGCCCTGCTGTACGGTCAGGTGAAAAACGAGTCTCTTTCCGCTGTCGCCACCTCCTTCAGGGGCGTCGAGCACCGCATAGAGCTTGTGCGTGAGCTCAGGGGAGTACGATATTATAACGACTCCATAGCCTCCTCGCCATCCCGGACCCGGGCGGGGCTCAGGTCCTTTGACGAAAAGGTCATACTCATCGCCGGCGGCAAGGACAAGGGTGTGTCCTTCGACACCCTGGGGGAGGAGATACGGGAGCACGTAAAGGTCCTGGTGCTCACGGGCCTTACGGCGGAAAAGATAGAGAAGGCCGCGCGTGACGCCGGGTACGAGGGGCCCATAATCAAGAGGGACGACTTCAAGGACGCCGTCCTCGCGGCCTCGAGTGCCGCCGGACCCGGCGACGTGGTACTGCTCTCGCCGGCCTGCACGTCCTTTGACAGGTTCAAGGATTTCGCCGAGAGAGGCGAATATTTCAAAAAGATAGTGACGGAGCTTTAAAAATGGATGAACTAATGAAAAAAGCCGCGGCCGCCGAGGCGGACTGCCGGGAGATATTTTCAAGGATAGACCGGCTTTCGGAGGAGAACACGGCCAAGGTCCTGCGGGCCTTCCAGGCCCACCGGGTCAGCGCCCCCATGTTCGCCGGGACCACGGGCTACGGCTATGACGACCTGGGCCGTGATACGCTGGATCTAATCTGGGCAGACGTATTCGGCGCGGAGAAGGCCCTGGTGCGGCAAAATTTCGTAAACGGCACCCACGCCATAACCGCGGCCATTTTCTCCTGCCTCAGGCCCGGGGACACGCTCCTTGCCGCCACGGGAAGGCCCTACGACACGCTCCAGAGCGCCATCGGCCTCACCGGCGACTATCCAGGGAGCCTTAAATATTACGGCGTAAATTACGCCGAGGTGGACCTCAAGCCTGACGGCGCCCCGGACATCGAGGCCATCAAAAAAGCCGCCGCGGACCCGAAGGTCCGTGAGGTGGAGGTCCAGCGTTCCTCCGGCTACGCCACCCGCCCGGCCCTCAGCGTCAGCGCCATCGGGGACATATGCCGGGCGGTACATGAGGTCAACCCCGCGGCCCGCGTCGTGGTGGACAACTGCTACGGCGAGTTTACCGATGTGATTGAGCCCTGCGATGTTGGCGCGGACCTCATCGCCGGATCACTCATAAAAAATCCCGGCGGCGGCCTTGCCCCCACGGGCGGCTACATTGCCGGCAGGGCGGAGCTTGTTGACGCCGCGGCCATGCGCCTCACCACCCCCGGCATCGGCGGTGAGTGCGGCTGCTCGCCTTACGGGTCAAGGCTTTTTTATCAGGGCCTTTTCATGGCCCCTCACACCGTGGCCCAGGCCCTTAAAACGGCGGTGTTCGCCGCCCGCCTTACGCAGCTTTTGGGCTTTAAGTCCCGGCCCGCGTATGACGCCGCCCGGTCCGACATCATCCAGTCCATCGACTTCGGAAGGCCGGAGCTCCTTGAGGGCTTCTGCCGCGGCATCCAGGCCGGCTCGCCGGTGGACTCCTTCGTCACGCCCGAGGCGTGGGACATGCCGGGTTATGAGGACAAGGTCATAATGGCCGCCGGCACCTTCGTCCAGGGGGCGTCCATCGAGCTTTCCTGTGACGGCCCCATGCGTGAGCCCTACACCGCCTATCTCCAGGGCGGCTTAACATACGAATGCGGCAAGCTCGGTATCATTTCCGGCCTTTCGGGGATAATCGGGAAAAAAGGATAAGCTTCCCGCATAATATACACCGGGGAGGTGTTCCCGGTGTATAAAAGCCTTTTTTTGAGGCGCCTTATGTTCAGGGCGCGAAAAGGACGGCGGATGTTTGCCATTTTGATGCTTGTCTGCGGTATCATCTTCATTGTCCTCTCCGTGCTCCTGTCCGTGACGCTCACTCCCACGGTTGTGGAGCTGGCCCTGGCCGCCGCCACGGACGAGATAACCCTCGCCGTAAACGAGACGGTATCCGAGGTCATGGGCGACGGGAGCCTTGATTACTCAAACCTCGTGACGCTGGAGCGCGACGGCCAGGGGAACATCACGGCCCTGGTGTCGAATGTGGCCACCGTCAACATGCTCCAGGCCCGGATTACCAACGCGGTGGTGGAAAAATTCGCAAACTCCGATATAACCCACGTCACCATCCCACTGGGAAATCTCATTGGCGGCCCGGTATTCTCCGGCCGCGGGCCGAGGATCGGCGTGGACATACTGTCTATAACGAACGTGTCCACGTCCTTCAGGAACGAATTTACATCCGCCGGTATAAATCAGACCCGGCACAGGATAATAATGGACGTACTCGTGACGCTTGAGGTCATGCTTGGCGGGAACACCGGGACCGACAGCGTACTTACCGAGATAAACGTGGCGGAAACGGTCATCGTGGGAAACGTCCCCGGAGCTTACGCCGCCATTGGCTGAGGAGGTATTTTTATGGATGCCAAAGAGAGAGCGTCAACGCTCAGGAAGCTTCTTGACGAGGCGAGCTTTAAGTATTATGTGCTTGACGCGCCGGACATCTCCGACTATGAATACGACATGATGCTCCGCGAGCTTGAAACGCTGGAGGCCGAGCATCCCGAGCTCGTCACCCGTGAATCCCCGACGCAGAGGGTTGGCGGCAAGGCCCTTGACGCCTTTGAGCAGGTTGTCCACGAGGTCCCGCTGGAGAGCCTTCAGGACGTATTCTCCTTTGAGGAGCTGGACGCCTTCGGCCAGAGGGTCGCCGCCGCGGTGGAGGACCCGGAGTACGACGTGGAGCCAAAGATAGACGGTCTCTCCGTGGCCCTTCGCTATGAAAACGGCGTGTTCGTCCAGGGCGCCACCCGCGGCGACGGCGCGATAGGGGAGGACGTCACGGAAAATCTCCGCACCGTCCGCTCCCTGCCCCTAAAGCTCCACAACGCCCCGGAGCACCTGGTGGTCCGCGGCGAGGTCTACATGTCAAAAAAGGTATTCCGGGAGCTCAACGCCGAGCGCGAGAGGGACGAAAAGCCCCTTTTCGCCAACCCCCGGAACGCCGCGGCGGGCTCCCTCCGCCAGCTTGACCCCCGCATAGCGGCCCAGCGTCGCCTGGATGTCATCGTATTCAACATCCAGTCCGTGACGGGCATGAGCTTTGAAAAGCACTCCGAGACCCTTGACTATTTAAAGTCCCTGCGCTTTAAGACCGTGCCGCACTTTGAGTTCTCCACCGTCCGGGAGTGCTGTGGGAAGATCTCCGCCATCGGCGAGGACCGTGACCTATTTGACTTCGACATCGACGGCGCCGTCATAAAGGTAAACTCCCTGGCCCAGCGCGCGGCCCTCGGCAGTACCGCCAAGGCCCCCAGGTGGGCCGTGGCCTTCAAATACCCGCCGGAGAAGAAGGAGACGCGCGTCACGGACATAGTCATCCAGGTCGGCCGGACCGGCGTCCTCACGCCCAAGGCCGTGCTGGAGCCCGTGCGCCTCGCGGGGACCACGGTGACAAACGCCACCCTCCACAACCAGGACTTCATCGCCGAGCGCGACATCCGCGTCGGCGACACGGTCCTCGTCCAGAAGGCCGGCGAGATCATCCCGGAGGTCCTCAGCGTCAACCTGTCAAAGCGCCCCGAGGGCTCCGTGCCCTATAAGTTCCCCGACACCTGCCCTGAGTGCGGCACTCCGGTCAAGCGGGACGAGGGCGGCGTGGCCATACGCTGTCAGGGCGCTGAATGTCCCGCCCAGAGGCTCCGCCACATCGTCCACTTCGCCTCCAAATCCGGCATGGACATAGAGGGCCTTGGCCCCGCGGTGGCACAACTGCTCATCGACAGCGGCCTTATAAAGTCCCCGGGGGACATATACTCCCTTCGCGAGGGCGACGTGGCCTCCCTCCAGGGCCTCGGTAAAAAATCCGCCGAAAATCTCATCGCCGCCATAGACGGCTCGAGATCAAACGGCCTTGTAAAGCTCATCTCCGCCCTCGGCATACCCCAGGTGGGACAGGCCGCGGCCAAGGCGCTGGCCCGGCGCTTCGGCTCCATGGAGGCCCTTGAGGCGGCGAGCGTCGAGGAGCTGACCGAGGTCCCCGACATCGGCCCCGTCACCGCGAAAAGCATAAGGGTGTGGCTGGACTCCGACCAGTCCATGCACCTTTTGGGTCTCCTCAAAAAGGCCGGCGTGGACATGCTCTATACCGAGGACGTCACCGACAGGCGCTTTGAGGGCAAGACCTTCGTCCTCACCGGGGCCCTTTCGAAATACACCCGCGAGGAGGCGGGGGAGATCATCGAGCGGTTTGGCGGCAAGACATCCTCCTCCGTGTCGAAAAAGACCGACTATGTCCTTGCCGGCGAGAACGCCGGCTCCAAGCTCACAAAGGCCCAGAGCCTTGGCATCAGCGTCATCACCGAGGACGAGTTCGAGGCGATGATCGGGTAAACAACCGTTACATCTGACTTTTGAGGTAAACAAATGAGCAAAATATCCGTAAAATCAGCTATTTCAGCACTTCTCATATCCGCGTTGGCCCTGTCCTCCATCCCCGCGTCCGCGGCTGGGACCGTATCCCGGACGGAGCTTTACACTAACCGCCGGGAGCTCTTCGACGGCCTTTATTTCACCAACACCGTATACAGCAACGCCTCCAGGAAAAGGGTGGAGGAGTACACCCTTGAGGTCATGCCCGGCGGACAGGTGTACCCCATCGTCCTCGCCAAGGACAGGGTCCATGATCCCATGGACATAAACGCCATGACCGCCTGGGCCGAGAGCCAGGGCCTCAACGTCCACGCCGCCATAAACGCCGACTTTTTCTATGAGTCCAACGGCTATCCCCTGGGCGGTGTCATCCAGGACGGCCGGTACATATCGAGCCTCAATGGCGAGAGCCTTCTCTGCTTTACCGACGACGGGGCGTTTTTCTGCGAAAAGCCCCAGATCCTCCTGACTTTGGAAAATCACGGCGGCGGTGACGCCGAGTCCTCCAACGCCGGAAAGACCGTCGAGGTCGAGCACCTCAATAAGGTCCGCACCCCCACCGGCGGCCTCTTCCTTTACACCAGCGCCTATGACAGCGGTAGCACCTGCACCACCCGTCCCGGCTGGGGCGTGAGGTTCCGGATCCTCAGCGGTGACGTCACCGTTGACGGCTCCGTGGAGCTTGAGGTCGTTGACGTGGTGCCTCAGGGGGTAAATTACGACCTTGACGACAGTCACATCGTCCTCACCGCTCCGACGGACAACCCCAAATACGCCGAATATTACAGTAACTTCTCTGTGGGCGACACCGTTACCCTCACCACCGCCGCCTCCGACCCGCGGCTTACCGATGTCCGCTGGGCCTGCGGTTGCGGCGACCTTCTGGCCGACGGCGGCAAGCTCACCGATAAGGCCGGCTGGGACAGGGACCTCATCGGCATAAACCCCCGCACCTGCGTCGGCATAAAGCCCGACGGCTCCATAGTCGCCCGGGTAGTGGACGGAAGGCGCGGCGACTACTCCAACGGCGCCCTTCTGGAGGACGTGGCGGCCGACCTTGTGGCCATGGGCTGTCAGTCCGTCGTGAACCTTGACGGCGGCGGCTCCTCGGTGATGAGCGTAAGGCTCCCCGGCTCGGACCGTTGCGCCATTGTGAACAAGCCCTCCGGCAAGCCCAGAAATTGCGGCGACTACATACTTTTCGTGTCCGACGCCAAACCCGACGGCGTGGCCTCGGTCCTCCACTTGGAGGAGGACGGCGCCTTCGTCCTGACCGGCTCCACGATGCCTGTGAACATAGCCGCTACGGACTCGGCCGGTATGCCCGTGGAGTTCACCGGCAGCTTCTTCGCCGACTGCGACCTGGGGACCCTTGATGAGGGCCTCTACACCGCCGGCGACAGGGCCGGCGTGGATGGGCTCCGGCTATACGCCTACACCTCCCTGGCCGAGGGCCGCGGTAACATACACGTTATAGACCGGCTCGACACCCTCACCGTGGTGGACGCCGCCACCGGCCAGGCCCCGGCCCTTTCGGAGCTTGAGGTCGGCGACGAGATTCAGCTGTCCGTATCCGGCACGTATCTTACCCGGGACGTGGCTATAAGCACCGCCTCAGTTAGCTTTTCCGCCTCCGAGGGCCTTGGCGAGATCACCCCTGACGGCCTCTTTACCTTCACCGGCGAGCCTGGGATGGAGGGGGAGATAACCGTCTCGGCCGGCGGCGTGGAGGTGCCCCTGTCCGTGCGCTCCAGGCCCCACTTCAAGGACACCGCCGGCCACTGGGCCCAGGAATATATAGACGAGTTACTTTACAGGGGCATCGTCGAGGGCACCGGCGACATGATATACAGGCCCGATGACAATATCGGCCGTTGTGATTTCGTCCTCATGCTCTGGCGGGCCCTGGGTAAGACAGTCCTGGACCCGGCAGGGGAGGAGCAGGCGTTCTCGGACGTGGACGCTGAAAGCTACTACTACGACGCCGTGACCTGGGCGGCCCGCGCCAAGATCGTGAACGGCGTGGGCGGCGACCGCTTCGACCCCCGCGGGGAGCTCACAAGGGAGCAGAGCTTCACTATCATCTACCGGCTCCTGACCAACATGAACAAGGAGCTCCCCGAGCCCGACCCTGAGGCGCTGGAGGCGTTCTCCGACAGCGACAGCGTAAGCGATTACGCCCGTGACGCCATGGCGTCGCTTACGGCCTTCGGCATGATCTCCGGCGACGGCGGCAGCTGCCACCCGCTCCGGTCCATCACCCGCGCCGAGGTGGCGAAGATAATCGTCACGGCCCTTTACGGACAGATGTAAAAGGTAAAAATTTAAAGTTATACTTGCAATCTTCCGTAAAAAGAGCGATAATGTATAAAAGGCGCCCAACGCCAATAATATAACGGAGGAAAAAACATGGCTGTACATGTAGTAAACGAGGCCCGCAGATGCCTGCACTGCAAGAACCCCATGTGCCGCACGGGCTGTCCGATCAACACGAATATTCCCGAGATGATCGAGCTTTTCCGCACCGGTCATAAAAAAGAAGCCGGTGATATGCTTTTTGAAAACAACCCGCTCTCCGTTTTCTGCTCCCTTGTCTGCAACCACGAAAACCAGTGCGAGGGCCATTGCGTCTTAGGCCGCAAGGGAGCTCCCGTCCAGATCTCCAGCATCGAGAACTACATATCCGACGCCTACCTCGACGACCCGGACCTGAAGCGCGAGCCCAGGGTAGGGCAGAGGGTCGCCATCATCGGCTCCGGCCCCGCGGGCCTCACCATCGCCGTCAAGCTCGCCCAGAAGGGCTATGACATCACCATCTTTGAAAGCAAGTATAAAATAGGCGGCGTCCTGCGTTACGGCATCCCCGACTTCCGCCTTCCAAAGACGGTCATCGAGCGGTATAAAAAGCAGCTTCTGCGCCTGGGCATAAAGATACGCCCCAACGCCGCCATCGGCCTTGCCCTGACGGTGGACGACCTCCAGCGCGACGGTTACGAGGCCATATTCATCGGCACCGGCGTCTGGAAGGCCAATAAGCTCAACGTCCCCGGTGAGAGCCTCGGACATGTCCATTACGCCATCGACTACCTTGTGGACCCGGACGTATTCATAATCGGTGAGACCCTTGTCGTCATCGGCGCCGGCAACTCCGCCATGGACGTGGCCCGCACCGCCTTGCGTAAGGGCTCCCGCCATGTGCACGTATTCTGCCGTGAGCCCAAGGCCGCCGCCAGCGAGCGTGAGCTCGATTACGCCATCGCCGACGGCGTGGACATGATGTACGGCATCGAGACCGTGGAAATCCGCGACGAGGGCGTTGTCTACCGCCAGCGCACCTTCGATGAGGAGGGCAACGTCACCGCCGTCTCCGAGCCCCGCCTCTTCCCCTGCAATAACGTGATAGTGGCCATCTCCCAGGGTGCCCAGAGCCGCATCGTCAACACCACCACCGGACTTAACATGAACGAGCGCGGCCTTCTCGCCACCGACGAGCACGGCCGCACCACCCGCGAGGGCATCTTCGCCGCCGGCGACGTTTCCTTAGGTGCCAAGACCGTGGTAGAGGCCGCCCGCAGCGCCAAGATAGTTGCCGACGAGATGGACCGCTATCTCACCGAGCGCCGCGCCAACCGCACCGAAAAACAACCCGACAACATCCCCATCACCAACCGCGCAGAGGAATAAAATCATCACATAATCTCCCTCCCCCGACCACCAGGCCGGGGGAGCTTTTGTATATTTTTTTAAATAAAGGTTGACATTTGTTATCCAACGTGTTATATTTAGGATAACAGCTGTTATATAAATTCACGGGGAGGTCATAGCATGAAAATGTCGCTTTCTGACGGCGAGTGGAAGCTGATGAATCTGCTCTGGGACGAAAGTCCGCTGACCATCGGTACCATGGTCGAAAGGCTTGCCGAGGATACGGGCTGGAGCAAGGCCACGGTCAATATAATGCTTGGGCGATTGGCTGAGAAGGGGGCTGTCTGGGCGGACGCCTCCGGGCGGGCAAAGCTATATTATCCGAAGCTCACCCGATCCGACGCCGTGAAACAGGAGGCCAAAAACACGCTGGCACGGATCAAGACAGGCGGACTGGGCCTTTTGGTCAACACCATGGCCCGGGAGTGTGAGCTTACGGACGAGGACATCGAGGAGCTTTATCGGGAGCTTAAAAAGGGGAGGGATGAGCATGTCTGAGCTTACATGGGTTCTCACAAGCTGTCTTTTGATCCTGGCGGTCATCGCCATACGGCAGAGCCTTGGGCGGAAGCTCAGGCCGGGACTGCGGTATGCCCTCTGGGCGCTGGTGCTTGTAAGGCTCCTCTATCCCGGAACGCTGTGGCACAGTCCCATCAGCGTGGAGTCGGCAACCTCTATGGCGGAGTTCGTTCAGGATATGGAGACCGTGCGGGAGCTGGATTCCATCCGCCTTGAGGAAAACGGGACCGTTACCGGGCATTATCAAAATAATGACATCACCGTGGCGCCGGGGGAGCAGGGGACAGACGCGACACAAAGCGACGGGACGCCATCAACAGGCTATGTCCCGGTGGCTATGGACGTGTCGCCTCAGCGTTTTGAACGGATGGAACGGACGATCACCGCGCGCCGTGTGTTGGGGGTTATCTGGCTTGCCGGAACGGTTTTGACGGCGGCGCTGATCGTCATCACAAACATAACTATGTATGTCCGGCTGAGAAAGCGGCGCGTGCCGGTGGAGGCCGCTTGTCCTGTGCGCGTCTGGGCGGTGGAGGGGCTGGATTCCTCCTGTCTCTTTGCCGGAAGCGTCTACATAAACCCCGAAACGGTGTGTGATGAGGAGCGGCTCGGCCATGTTTTGGCCCATGAGCTGTCCCACCGGCGGCATCTTGATCCGCTGTGGGCGGCCCTCCGGTGCGCGGCTCTGGCGATACACTGGTATAACCCTCTGGTGTGGTACGGCGCAAAGCTTTCAAGGCAGGACAGCGAGCTTTGCGCCGACGCGGGCGCGCTGAAGCATCTGGGCGGAGACGCCTGGGACCGCTATGGCGCCACGCTGATCGAGCTCTCCAGACGGCCCGCGGGACTGTCGCCTCTTTGCGCGGCTACCACCATGTCCGGCACGAAAAAACAGCTGAAGGAGCGCGTGACCATGATCGCCAGAAGGCCCCGGACAACACTGACCGTGGCGCTGGCGGCCCTGCTGATCGCGGCTGTCGCCGTGGGGTGCGCCTTTGCCGGCGGGAAGCTCGACGATACCGGCGTAAACAAGGGGGACGATCCCACCGAAGATTCCACGGAGGATACAGCTGGAGACACCTTTGATGCTTCTACGGAGCCGGAGGACACCTTCAAGCTGCCCGGAGACGGCGACACGCTGGCGGCGCTGCTGGACGGCGTGGTGAGCGTAAACGATCTGGAGCTTTCCGACAAGGAGTGGAATGAGTTGGAGGACCCCGTCAACGGCGGTAAAGCGGTGCTGGCGGAAAAATATTTTAAACTGCTCAGTTCCACTGTCTGGAAAAAGACCGATCCCGGCGCGTATGAAGGCTATTTCACCGTGATTGTCCAGCCGGCGTCCTGGGTTTCGTCACAGCCCTGGAAAATCACCGCTTTCCAGAGCATCAGCGTCATACACCTGGAGACCTGGATGGGCGACGTCTGGCTGGAGGCCAGCAATATCCCCGACGTGGAGGGCATCGACAGACGGGACATCTACACAACGCTTTATAACTGGTTTCTTGACGCCCGCACTGCCTCCAAGCACAGCTCCGGCGGTACGCCCATCACGGCGGAGGAGCTGTCGCTGTGGCGTGAGGAATTGAGGGGCGAATACACGTCTAACGGTACAGGGTATCCCTCCTCCGTCAACGGCTTCTTCCGCTCCGACTGGTCCGACCCCAGGGATTTGGATCTGGGTGAGTTCCTATATAATTTCGGCTGGCCGGAGGAATTTAGTTTAAGGGACGCAATCTTCTACCATGAACAGGAACCCTCTGATGATGAGCTTGCGGACGTATATAAGGCCGTTCAGGAAAGGAGCGGGGAGATAGATACCTCCTGGCTGGATGCGCTGCCCTGCCACAAGATTTCCGCTTTCGCGGTGGACTATGTGCTGGAGAAGTACGCCGGGATCACCCTGGACGATCTGAGCAAGGACTGGCGGAGCCAGCTTCTTTACCTGGAGAAATACAGCTCCTTCTACACCTTCACCAGCGACTTTGGTCCGGGAGTGTTTTACCCCCTCTATGGTGAGCGCCAGGGCGACATCCTCACCCTCTGGTCCAGCGATCATGTTCTCACCATCCGCCAAAGCGGCGACGACCTTAAACTTCTGTCCCACGTCAGCATAGACTGAAAAAAATCACCCCGCATCCCACCTTAAGGGACGTGGGGTGATACTTTTTTCGCTTCAAAATATCCCTCTATTGTATTTCAACTGACCATAGAGCGCGACTAAAAACCCGTCGATACCCATCACCAGAACGATGATATCCGCGATATACTCGCTCCAAAAGGTCATAACAAAAAAGGAGATGACGAGACTCATGCCCATAATGACGATGCCCGTCCCCACCACCCGGCCGTACTTGGGGGCGTTCTCCTCGGTGACCCGCCGGCGGTTATACCAATGTATCGTGCTTATATTTCCCTTTATGTTCGCAAGACCAATCGCTATTGTAAAAAGTCCCAATACAAGCTCTACGATGCTTTTCATATTTGCCTCCTCAGAAGTAAAACAAGTCCTCAAATTTCCTGTCCAGCGCCACGCAGAGAATAAGCGCCAGCTTCGCCGTGGGGTTGAATTGGCCCGTTTCTATGGAGCTTATGGTGTTCCGTGATACACCGACAAGCTGGGCAAGCTGCGCCTGGGAGAGTCCTTTTTCGGCGCGGGCCTCTTTCAGGCGGTTTTTAAGCTTTAATTCCTCGTTCATGCCTTCACACCTTGTAATCTGATGATAAAAAACACAAAGACCGTAAGTAACATTAGCAGGAAAACACAGGCAAGGTAAAGGTCGGTCTTACGCTTTGCTTTCGTGTATCGCACAAGGTAGCTCGTTCCAAGAATGCCAAAATAAATTATCCACGGACTGCAAAGAAGAATATCTGCCATCATAACCGAGAGCATGGATACAAGACCGCACAGAAATGCTCCAACACGACCCGCGACGCTGTTGGCCTCGGTAACTATGCTTATTTCCGCCAAATCCTGATTACTGTTTTCCTTACGGCTCCTTTCAAGGATCTCATTTTTATCCATTGACACCACTCCTGACAAGTTTTCTTGTCACCATTATACTTGTGCCAAGTTTTATTGTCAAGATGGTTTTAAAAATTTTACGCGCACGGCGGACTACTGACGTGTTTGTCGCCGGTCGGCTTGGCGGCATAGTATGTACTGGACGCCGTAAGTGTCCATAACGATTTTGGAGGAACTAAATTGGAAAACCTTAAGCCCGATATGAAGCCCGACAGCGGCTCTGAGTGCGGTTATAAGTGCGGGATGCTGCCAATGTGCGCGCCGCTGGCTACCTCCTGGGTGCCGCCCCAGGGGGAGAACCCGCCCATGTACGCCCCTGAGGACGCCCTTACCCGCGGGACACTGTTCCCTGGTCTGGACCTGCCCTTTATGAATATGGTCAACAAGTCGAACCCCTACGCCGGAACGCCCCTCGGGGAGCTCATGGCCCTGACGTTCATGGTGAAGGAGCTCCAGCTCTACCTTGACACTCACCCCAACGACAAGGAGGCCTTCAAGGCCATGAAGGACACCCTGGCCCTGAGAAACGAGGCCTGGAAGCGTTACGTGAAGATGTACGGCCCCCTCACCGTGGAGGACCTTGAGATGAGCGACAAGTACGACTGGCTCCAGGGTCCCTGGCCCTGGGAGTACTGCGAAAGGAGCGCCAAATAAGGTATGTTCTCATATATCAAAAAGCTTGAGTACCCCGTAAAGATCGCCAACACCAACCCGGCCCTTGCCAAGTTCATTATCAGTCAATACGGCGGCCCCGATGGCGAGCTCGCCGCGTCGCTGAGGTATTTAAGTCAGCGTTACTCCATGCCTTACCCGGAGCTCCGCGGACTTTTGACGGACATCGGCGTTGAGGAGCTGGGGCACTTTGAGATGGTGGCGGCCATCGTCCACCAGCTGACCCGTGACATGTCGATGGAGGAGATAAAGAAGGCCGGCTTTGAGCCCTACTTCGTGGACCACACCGCCGGTATCTATCCCCAGTTCGCCTCCGGTACGCCCTGGACCGCGGCGACCATCGGCGTGAAGGGCGACACCATCACCGACCTTACCGAGGACATGGGCGCGGAGCAGAAGGCCCGCACCACCTACGACAACATCCTGCGCATGTCCGACGACCCGGACGTAAACAACGTCATACGCTTTTTGCGCGAGCGCGAGGTCGTCCACTTCCAGCGTTTCGGCGAGGCCCTTGGCAAGACCTTGGAAAAGCTCGACCAGAAAAACGTCTACTTTATGAACCCGTCGTTCGACAAATAAAAAGGAAACGCTCAGAAGGGCCAAAAAGCTTTTCTGAGCGTTTTTTCACTTATCTCAATACCTCATTATCAGAATAATAATGAGATACACCATTGCCGCGCAGAAGCCGGCGCCGAAGAGCAGGAGGCTATATGAGATACTGCTCGATATGCGCTGATATGTGTAGCTGCGGCTGGGGTGGGGGATGAAGTCCCCGGGCTCGTGATCCCCGTCGACTCTTGGCGGTATAGGCTTTTGGCGCAGGAGCGAGTGAGTGAGGGCCGCCGTGAGCCAGTCGGTGAGATTATCAAGTATCCTGCAAACAAGCGCGCCAAGGAAGGGGAGGGCCTTTTCGATAACCGGGCGGTAGACAAGCTCCTCCAAATCGAGCTTTGAGGGCCAGAGGTTTACATAACATTTCTTTCCGCTTTCATCCCGGCGGGTGAGCAGGGGGCGGATAATGAGCAGGTAGACCGCCGCGCCGACGGATATGGATATGAGAGCGCCCTTGAGGTTTTCAAGTGAGAACCACTGTACAGCGGCGTGAAGGGTATCACGCCACACGAGGGTGGGGTCCATGAATGCCTCCATGAGACGCGCCGCGCTTGCCATGATATGGGAGGGAAACACACCCATCACCGGAAGGATGAGGGCGGGGATAGCGATGGCGAGAGCGGACATTACGCTCATGTACGGCTTTTTCTCAACGGGTTTTTCCGGCTTTTCCACAAATATGGCCACGTAGAGCTTGGTCATGTACGCCACAGTAAGGCCGCCGGATATGAGAAAGAGCCATTCGACCGTTTTGTATATCCACGCGCCGGACCCGGCGAGGGCGGTAAACTCCACGATGGACTCGTGCAGGAGCGTCTTACTGACGTAGCCGTTCCACAGGGGCACGCCGGCGATGCCGAGAGCGCCCATGAGGAAGCAGACGTTGAGAAGGGGCTTATTTCGTCCCCAGCCACGGATCTTGTTGAGGTCCAGCTCGTGGGTGTTCATGTACACCACCCCGGCGCACACGAAAAGAACGAGCTTGATAAGGGAGTGGTTCACCATGTGAAGCCCCGTGCCCCATAGGGCCAAAGTGTTGTGGTTGCCTAAAAGTGCCTGCATACCCACGCCAACAAGGATAAAGCCTATCTGGGACATGGAGGAGCAGGCGAGAGTGCGCTTTAAGTCCACGGAGAATACGGCCAGCACCGCGCCAAGGACCATGGTCACCGTGCCGAGGGCCAAAATCACGTTGCCCCAGAGTCCGTCGTGGAGAAATACCCTTGAGGTCAGCACCAGCACGCCGAAAACCCCGGCCTTTGTGAGGATACCGGACAGGAGCGCCGAGGCGGGGGCGGGGGCCACCGGGTGGGCCTTTGGAAGCCAGATATGCAGGGGGAACATACCGGCCTTGGCGCCGAAGCCAGTTAAAATGAGTGCTCCGGGAAGGTAGAGGTCGGATCTGTCCGGCAATTGCTCAGCGGCGGAGAGAAGCTTATCGAAATTAAGGGTCCCAAGCCTGTTTTCAAGGAGAAAGAGGCCCATCAGCATCACCATACCGCCGATTACCGCCACGGCGATATACGTCTCTCCGGCCCGCATTGCCCCGGGCTTTTCGTCCTGCACCACCATGACGTAGGAGGTGAAGGACATGATCTCAAAGAAGATGAAGGTGGTGAAAAGGTCGTTGGATAAAAACACCCCCACCGTTGCCCCCAGCGTCAGCAGGGTAAACAGGTAATACCTGTTCCTGTTGCGGTAATGTCCCATATACTCATTGGAAAACACCGTGGTCATCATCCACATTACCGCCGCTATAAGGGCGTAAACGGCCCTGAAGCCGTCCAGCTTCAGGCGCAGGCCGCGTCCGCACACCTCATCGACCGCCAAAGCGTATTCCCGCCCGGAGGACACACAGGCCAATAAAACGGCGCACAGAGCAAATTCGCATATCCCCACGGTATCGGCAAAACAGTCCCGAGCTTTTTTGCTCCGCCGACCGATCAGATACGCCGCCAGCGCCCCGGCGATGGGCAGGAGGATCGGGGCAATAAGAATATAGTCGCGCATTTTCCCCACCTCCTCAGATAAGCCCCGCGGCGACGCGGGATATGACGGATATGAGCCCCCCGGATCCGACGCCGAGTATCACCATCGCCGCCATCAGCGCGAAAAACGGAAGCTTCATATACACATTCGGATCCCTCGCCAGCTCCAGCCCCCGATCATCATGTCCCGCGGGCGGGAAAAAGGCGTTAATAACGGTAGGGAAGAGGTACCCTGCTGTCAGCACCGCCGACAGCAGCAGCGCCGCCACCCCCAGCACCGGCAGTACGCCGCCCGCCTCCAGCGCCGCCGTGGCCAGCTCATACTTGCTTAAAAATCCCGGAAGCAGCGGAACGCCCACCAGCGCCGCCGATGCCAGCGCGAAGGCCGAGAAGGTCACCGGCATGTGCCGTCCGAGGCCCGTGAGCTCCGGCACGAACTCCCTGTGGGTCTTGTACATGATGGCCCCGGCGCAGAAGAATAGGGTGATCTTCATTACGCCGTGAAAGACCATATGGCACAGCGCCCCGGTCAGCCCCGCCGGAGTCATCAGCGTCACGCCGAATACGATGTAGCTTAAATTGCTTACGGTCGAGTAGGCGAGCCTCCGTTTAAGGTGCTGTTCCCGGAGGGCCATTGACGACCCAAAGACGATGGTAAAGGCCGCGAAGGCCATAGCCACGCTCTGAGCCCAGGTGCCCCGGAGCAGGGAAGTGCCAAAGCAGTAAAAGGTCACCCGCATAATGGCGAAGGCCCCGGCCTTGACCACCGCCACAGCGTGTAATAGCGCCGTCACCGGCGTGGGAGCCACCCCGGCTGTGGGGAGCCAGGAGTGGAAGGGGAACAGGGCGGCCTTCACCCCGAAGCCGAAAAAGCACAGGAGATACCCGATGAGCATAAGCGTCCCGTGACCGCCCGCACCCTCAACAAATCCGCCGTACACAAAGGGCAGAGAGCTGGAGCCGTGGACGTATAATATCATCATCCCGGCAAAGGCGCAGGCCGCGCCCCCTATGGAATAGGTGAGATACTTCATCCCCGCCTTGACCGATCTCCTGTCGCCGGTGTGGGTCACCAGCGGCAGTGTGACAAGCGTCAGGAGCTCATAGAAGAGATACAGTGTAATGAGGTTGGCGCTCATGGCTATGCCCAATGTAACGCCGTAGGTCGCCGTATAGAAGGCAAAAAATCTGTCGTCCCCGCCCTCGTGCTTTATATACTCGAAGGCATACAGGCTCGCCAGCGGCCACAAAAACGCCACAAGGCCCGAGAATACCCCTGAAAGGCCGTCCATCCAAAGGGTAATGTGGAGGGTCCCCGTGAGCTTGACGAGCGTGACGGGCCCCTCAGGGCGCTTTAGAAGCATGGCAAGGACGGCGAGGGACGTGACGCAGACGCCCGAAAGGACGTAGCACACCCTGTGCCAGGACTTTTTGAACCTGAAAAGCGGCAGTGCCGCCCCAAAAATTATGGGCAGGAGGACGGCCACAGGCATGAGATATTTCATTTCCATCCTCCTTTCAGCACACCGTCCCGGCCACCGCGGCGGCCAGGTCACATACGATCCCCGGGAACAGTCCCAGAAGGGCCGTCAATACCGTCAGCGCCAGAAGGGGAAGTGTTATCCACCACGTGGGCTCGCGCTTTTGTACGCTTTCGTAGTCAAAATCAGCCCCCGGCAAAAAGGCCCTGACCGTCACCGAGAATAGATACCCCGCGGTGAGAAGCGCGCTTATGAGCAGTACCACCGGCCCCAGCCAGGAAAAGATCGGTATCCCGGAGCTCAGCGACCCCTCGGCAAGGTACCACTTGCTCACAAAGCCCCCCAGGGGCGGTATTCCCACGAGCCCCAGGGAGCATATGGTGAAGCACCACATCGTCACCGGCATCTCCTTGCCGATGCCCCGAAGCTCCCGGACGTCCTTTTTCCCCGTCTTTAGTATTACGGCTCCGGCTGTGAAGAACAGTGCGTCCTTTATGGCCGAGTGGACCGCCACGTGCAGTATGGCCCCCGTGAATGCCACCGGCGTCATAAGCGCCAGACCGAATACGACATAGGACACCTGGCTTACGGTGGAGTACGCCAGGCGCTTTTTGAAAAGCCTCTCCTTATACGCCAGCATGGACCCGAGAAAGACGGTGACAAGCGATAGGGCAAGAAGCGCGTACTGCACCCAGGTCCCCCGGAGGAGCGCCGTTCCGAACTCATAATAGATGACCCTTATCATGCTGAGGATCCCGGCCTTCGTGATAACACCCGACATCAGCGCCGAGGCCCCTGCCGGCGCCTCCGGATGGGCGGCGGGCAGCCAGGCGTGAAGCGGGAACATGCCCGCCTTTGCCCCGAAGCCCACCACTGTCAGGAACGCCGCCGTCAGCACGAAGCCCTCGTGTCCCGTCAGCTTATTAAGGTCCATAACACCGCCCGGGGTGAAGTCCGTGGTCACCCCGTATACCCTCAGGGTGAAAAAGCCTAAAAGCCCCAGACACGCTCCGAATATCGAGTAGAGGAGATACTTCACGCCGCCGCGTCTGGCCCCCTCCGTCTGGTTGTGGAGGGCCAGGGGAGTGGACAGGACTGTCATAAGCTCAAAGCCCGTATACAGCGTGAGATAATTCCCCGCGTAGCACAGCGTCATAAGCGCCCCCTCGGAAAGGAGCAAAAATGCGCAGTACCGCCTTGGGTTTTCCACCGTGTACTCGTGGGAAAAGAGCCCCGACATGAGCCACATGAAGGCCACCAGCAGTGAGAATATTTTCCCAAGGCCGTCAAGGCGCAACGTGAGGTACAGCTCATCTGTCAGCCTCGCCACTACAACGTCGCCGTCCACAACGGCGGCGCAAAGAGCCGTGAAAATAAGCTCCGCTGTAAGTATCGCCGCCATAAAAACATCCCTTGGGCCCCGTTGCCTCATGGGCCTTGCGCTCAGCGTCAGCGCCGCGGCCGCAGGCAGAAGCACCGGTATCAGCAGAAGATAATTTTTGTCCATTTCCGCCTCCTACATCCCAAAGAGCTGGAGGCCCCGCCGGACGACGTCGGTGATCTGCTGTGTAAACAGCCCGAAGGCCACGTTCAGCACCATGAAGGTCCCCATGGCAAAGACGTATCCTACCTTGGGACGGGGAGCCTTTTCGGACCCTTCGGTCCCGGAGAAGATATTGAATATGACCGGTACATAATATACCGCGTTTAGCACCGTGCTTATCACTATCGCCGCCAGGGCGATGGTCATCCTTATTTTGTCCGAGCCCACCGCCCCCTGGGCCAGGGCCAGCTTCGTGGCGAAGCCCGCGAAGAAGGGTATGCCGATCATGGACATCGCCCCCACGGTAAAGGCCGCCCCGGCGAGCTTGTCGCGCCTGCCGGCGCCGGTGATGGCCGCCATGCTCTTTTGCCCGCCTGACACGTCCATAAAGCCCCCCGCCGAGCAAAACAGCATGGGCTTTGTAATGGCGTGGGCCAATATCTGCACACACGCGGCCACCATCCCGGCCTCGGAGTGCATCCCAAGCCCCACATAGATATATCCCACCTGCGCTATGGAGGAGTAGGCCAGCATACGCTTCAGGTCCACCTGCCTCAGCGCCGCCACGGAGCCGCAGATCATCGCCAGTATCCCGTACACAAAAAGGAAGTTCGACACCCGCTCCGCCACGATCACCCGGAGCCCGAATACCCGGTAGAATATCTTTATGAGTACGATGATATAGCCCTTCAGCACAAGGCCCGAGAGTATGGCGCTGGAGGACGCCGTGGCACTGCCGTGGGCGTCGGGTAGCCACGAGTGGAACGGGAAGAGTGCGCTTTTCACCGCCAGGCCCACTGACATAAGCCCAATGACCACCGTCAGCGGCAGGGAATACTCGCCGGTGCTGAATATATCCTGCACCTTTTCCGCTATGCTCTCCATTAGAAGCTCGCCCGTTATGCCGTAGAGTATCACGACCCCCAGCAGGAAAAGCCCCGAGCCCAAAAGGCTCATTATCAGATACCTCGTCGTGGCCACCAGGGTCCTCCCGGAGCTTTTCAGCATCACGAGGGCGCAGGAGGCGATGGTGTTTATCTCCACGAACACATATGCCGTGAAAAGGTCATTGGTGTAAATAAGGGCGAAGAGCGAGCTTGTAAGCAAAGCCGCCATAGTGAAATATATGTTCACCTTGCCCTCCTCGCAGTCGGCGAATATGTGGCTCATTCCGCCTGAAAGGGACAGTACCATGACGCCCGAGAAGGCCGTAGCCATCAGCGCCTCCAGCGGCCCGACCCTTATCTCGTTGCCCCAGGGCGCGTTCCATTTGCCCATGCGGTAGATAAAGCTCCCGTCGGTCCTCAGTGTGTAAATCAGCACCGAAAGGCTCATAGCGAAGGTCAGCGTCAGCCAGCAAACGCACAGCCGCTTTGCCGTCTTGCCCCGCGTCACCGCGCAGAACACCCCGCATGTCAGGCTGAACACGATAGTCAAAAAGGGAAAATTCCGCACAAACTCCATCAGTCCCGCTCCTTTCGGGCGAGGTTCGTGATCTCGTCTATGTCAAGTGTGTGGTATTTATCGTAAAGCCTGCACGTCAGGGCCAGCAGGAACGCCGTGACTGACACGGACACCACGATCCCCGTCAGCACAAGGCCCGTGGGGATGGGATTTACGTATTTCGTTGGGTCCGCGTCGCCGTCCGTTATGATCGGCGCCAGCCGCCCCGCGATATATCCCTTCGCCGCTAAAAAGAGGTACAGCCCGGAGTCCATGAAGTTAAGGCCGATTATCTTTTTAAGAAGGTTGCGGTGCATGAGCAGTGACGTAAAGCCGATGCCGAAGATCACGACGGCCCCGGTCTCGTAGTAGTTCGTAAACAGATTTTCAAGAAATTCGGGCATATCAAAGACCCCCTTTTCTGAAAAGAGCGTAGAAGCAGTACATGGTGCAGGCCACCTCGAACCCCACCGCGATATTGATGGGCAATATAAGCCCGCCGCTCACTATCCCTCCGGGCACCCCCAGCCAAACGTGGTCATAAATTCCGTTGGCGCCCATGTAGATAAAATACGCCATGAGAAGCGCGTACACCGTCAGACACGCCGTCTTGACTATGTGATACACCCTCTCCCCGAAAAACCTCTCCGTCCGGCTGAAGCCGAAGGCCACGGAGTTCAATATGACCCCCGCCCCCATGAGGGCCCCGCCGGAGAAGCCCCCGCCAGGGGAGGATGTGCCGTTCAGTATAACATACAGTCCGAATATAAACGACAGCGGCACCAGTATCTTCGCGGCCTTGCGCAGTATAAGGTCGCTGTTCGGCTCAAAATCCATGTCCTCGCCGGTCATCTCCGGGTCCGGGAGGCACCCGTGCCTTCTCGCCGGCCCGTCGATGCGCAGGAGCGCCATCACACTACACGCCGCCACGAACAGCACGTGGGCCTCTCCCAGCGTATCAAAGCCGCGGTAGGCGGAGATCATCCCCGCCACGGCGTTCGTCGCGCCTGTCTCCTCCACGGCTCCGGCCACATATCTCTCCGGCACCTCGTTGACCGCCGGATTGTCAGCGCCGCCGAAGGGCGGCAGGAACGCCACCACCGCCAGCAGTACCCCGATGAGCGTAAAGCATATGAACACCGCCGCCACCCGGTAGAGCCTCTGGAATATCTCAACGCCCCTGCGTGAAAACCAGGAGGCGGCCCTTGCGCCCACAGACCGCTCGCTGTTCTGTACCGTCGTCAGCCATCTGTTCTCCGGCGTGTCCGTGTCGATATGACGCTCGTCGGAAGGGGAGAGGGTAAACTCCTCCTCCCGGAAGGACCCATATTCCGCGAAGCTCCACAGCCTTGAAAGAGCGCCTTTATTTTTCATGCTTCTCCTCCTCGTCCTTTTGCTTCGCGTCCTCCGCCTTTATGGCGTGTATCTTCTTAAGCGTGGCGAAAAAGAGAAGGCTCGTCACCCCCGCGCCCACGGCGGCCTCGGTGATTGCCAGGTCCGGCGCCTCCAGCGTCAGCCATATGACCGACATTATCAGCGAAAAGCCCATGTAGATAATGATGGACTCCAAAAGGTTCCTTGTCACCGATACGCTGATCGCGCAGATTATGAGAAACGCCAGAAGCAGTCCCTCAAAAAGCGTCATTTTTCCTCCTCCTTTTCTTCGGCCCTCAGCTTTTCAAGCTGGCTCCTCTTCATATCCACCGAGTAGTGCTCAAGTCCCTGCTCGTCGGACGTCTCCTCATGTACGGCCGATGAGTACTTGCCGCTTGTAAACTCCATCAGCATTATAAGATGGCTGGCGACGGGACTCGTGATCCACACCAGCGCCACGATGATAAGGAGCTTCACCGTCGTGGCGTTGAGCCCGTGGTAAAAGCACATCCCCGCCACGATGTCCCCCAGGCCCAGCGTGTCGCCCAGTGCCGCGGAATGCATCCTGTTAAGGGCGAATTTGAACCTGTAATTGCCCACCACGGAGGATACGATAAAGAATATCCCCAGGGCCAGAAACAACGTCCCGAGTACAAATCTTATCCACTGGCCCGTCACCGCTCATCCCTCCGTTTCGCCGTATCGCCGCTCCTCCAGCGGCTTTTCTTCTGATCCTCCCGCCACTGCCGGTATACGCCTATGTCCATCTTCGTCAGTACCGCCACCGCCAGGAAGCTGAACATGGCGTAAACTATGGCTATGTCCACAAGCCAGTCCTCCCGAAGCCTCAGCACAAGGCAGGCGATAAGGCATACAGACTGTGTGCCTATCATGTTCACGCCCACTATCCTGTCCGACATCCTGGGCCCGATAAGCGTCCTTACCAGCGTCGCCACCGCGCAGGCCGCCAGTATCACCATGGCCACCGTCAGCACATGGGGCGCCAAAACCTTCATCGGATCCATCACTTCGCCTCCCAACGTCTGATCTTCTTCACAAAGGAGCTGTCCTCCAGCCCCACGGCCATCTCCCTGTCGAGACAGTGGACGAGATATTCCCCGTCCTTCAGACTCCCCGTAATGGTCCCCGGCGTCAGCGTGATGCAGTTTGCCAGAAAGACCCTGCCGGTGTCGCTGTCTATGCCCTCCGGCCTGAACCTTGCCACCACCGGATCCGGCCTTTTCCCGCCGTAGATGTAGGGGAGAAGCGTGAAGGCCGCGCGGACTATCTCAAATACAAGCGTCGCTCCCAGCGACAAAAGCCTCGGTAGCCTCCGCAGGTTCCTGAGGTCCCGGGCAGGGGAGTAGTGCATGAATACACAGCAGAAGATATAAAGTGCCCCGCTGATGACAAGCCCGAAAGCGGCTATCTCCCAGCTCAGCTTGCCGTTCAGCAGTATCCAGACCGCGAAAAACAGGATAAACACCCTACCGCCTCCTTAATTATCAACATCATTTTAGTTTCTTTGCCACCGGTTGTAAACGGCAAAACTTCACGAATTTTAGCTTTGACATAATAAAAATTAGTGATTTTTTCCGTTAATATGTTATAATCAGAATAGACCTCCCCCTTAACGAATATTTTTCAACCGTGAAAGGGGAGAGCGACGTGAAAAAAATCTGTATGGTAAGACTTGCTTTGGCGGGGCTGATAGTATCCGCCGCCGGCGTGGCGGCCTTGGTTAACGCCCTGAGCCCCGCCCCGAAAGCGCCGGCATTTGAGGCCACCCATGTGCGTGGCGGATACACCCTCGTGCTGGATCCCGGCCACGGCGGCGCTGACGGCGGCGCGGTATCTGTCTCCGGCGCTTACGAAAGCGGCATAAACCTCGAAATAGCCCTCCGGGCCCGCCAGATCGCCGGCTTTTTTGGCGTCGACCCGGTGATGACCCGCGAGAGCGAGGAGCTTAATTACCCCGACGACGCCGTGACCATCCGGGCAAAAAAGGTCTGGGACACCAAGCGCCGCGCGGAGCTGGCAAATTCCCTGGAGGACGCCTTCTTTATCAGCATCCACCAGAACAAGTTCACCTCCGCCAAGCCCAGCGGCAGTCAGGTGTTCTTCGCCGATACCCCCGGGAGCGCCGACGCCGCCCAGATCTTACAGTCAAAGCTCCTGGCCGTGGCCCCGGGGAACAGGCAGAACGCCACCAAGATCCCCGACACCGTCTATATTATGAACCACATAAGCTGTCCCGCTGTGCTCATCGAGTGCGGCTTCGTCTCAAATATCCCGGAGGCAAAGAAGCTCGAGGACCCGTCCTATCAGACAAAGCTCGCCGCCGTGATAGTTGGCGGGTACCTCGAGAGCGTTAGTTGACATAATTATTCAGTTAACATAATTACATTAGTTTACATAATATTTATATATTTCAGTTTACATAACTATAAAATCATGGGGGTACTGAAGATATGAAGGATAAGAGCGTGTTCTACTGCACCGACTGCGGCAACGAGTTTCCCCGGTGGAGCGGCAGATGTCCCGCCTGCGGGGCCTGGAACACCATCGTGGAGCAGACGGCGAAAAAGGACTCCGGCCGTCCCGCCGCCGGCAGGCCCGCCGGGGCAAAGTGCCCCGTGACCCTGAGCCAGGTGGACGCCACCCAGGAGCTCCGGTTCAGCACCGGCATCGGCGAGCTCGACCGTGTCCTTGGCGGCGGGGCAGTGCTGGGCTCCCTGGTCCTCGTCGGCGGAGCTCCCGGCATTGGTAAATCCACGCTTTTACTTCAGATCTGCCAGTATATCGGCCGCGAGCACGATATATTATATGTCACCGGCGAGGAGTCCGAGCGCCAACTCAAGATGCGCGCCCAGCGTCTCAATGTGACAAGCGAAAAGCTCCTGGTGCTGTCCGAGACGAACATCACCGACATCCTCGAGTGCGTGGACGAGACCGGCCCCCAGGTGCTGATAATCGACTCCATCCAGACGCTTTTCTCGCCGGATGTAAACAGCGCCCCCGGAAGCGTCTCTCAGGTCAAGGACTGCACCATGACGCTTATGCAGCTTGCCAAAAACTCCGGCGTCACCGTATTCGTCATAGGCCACGTCAATAAGGAGGGCGCCATCGCCGGCCCCAAGGTCCTGGAGCACATGGTGGACTGTGTACTGTATTTTGAGGGCGAAATGAGCGCCAACTACCGTATATTGCGTGCCGCCAAGAACCGCTTCGGCTCCACCAATGAGATCGGCGTCTTTGAGATGGCCGAGCGCGGCCTCGTGGAGGTCCCGAACCCCTCGGAGCTCCTGCTTTCCGGAAGGCCGAAAAACACCCCCGGCACATGCGTATCCTGCGTTATGGAGGGTTCCCGGCCCGTCCTGGCGGAGATCCAGGCGCTGCTCACCGCCACGAGCTTCAACGTGCCCCGGCGCACCTCAAACGGCCTTGACTACAACAGGGCGATGCTTTTACTCGCTGTATTGGAAAAGCGCGGCGGACTTCGTGTGGGCGGCGCCGACGCGTATATAAACGTCATCGGGGGACTTTACATAAACGAGCCCGCGGCGGACCTGGCGGCCATGCTCGCCATGGCGTCCAGCTACCGTGACATACCTGTGCCTGACGACCTGGTAGCCATCGGCGAGGTTGGACTTACCGGAGAACTGCGCAGCGTCACTCAGCTGGAGCAGCGCCTTTCCGAGATCGCCCGTCACGGCTTTAAGAAAGCTATAATCCCGAAACAGCGCCGCGGAAAGCTGTCCGCGCCTGAGGGACTGAAGGTCTACGAGGCCGGCAGTATCCGTGAGGCCATGGGGCTGATACTTGACGCCTGAACGCTTTAAAAAGCGTTTTCGGCCCTTTTTGCCCGTTTTTCCCTCCCCCCACATTGAACAAAATTTTTATTTTGTTCAATTTCCTATGGACTTTTCCGGAGGGTCGTGTTATAATCGAACTACCACTTCCCCGAATACTTAGGAGCTGATAAAATGGACTACCGCGCCGAGGCCCCGGAGATCATCAGGAGCTTTCTTATCTACCACGAGACCGTCAAGGGCCATTCAAGAAAAACCGTAGACGAATATTATCTGGACCTGCGTACCTTTTTCCGCTATATGAAGATCGTCAAGAACCGCGTCCCACGTGATACTCCCCTTGAGGACATCTCGATCTCCGACGTGGACCTTGCCTTCGTCGGCTCCGTGACCTTATCGGACGTTTATGACTATCTCGGCTACATGTCCCGTGACCGCGTAAAAAATCAGAACGCCACGGACCCCGAGTACGGCCTCAACTCCGCCTCCCGTGCCAGGAAAATCTCTACCATCCGCTCATTTTACAAATACCTCACCTTAAAGACCCACCAGCTGGAGTCGAACCCCATCCAGGACCTGGACTCCCCCAAGATTATGAAATCATTACCAAGGTACCTGACTTTAAACGAGTCCGAACAGCTCCTTGACAGCGTGGATGGAAAAAATAAGGAAAGAGATTACTGTATCCTGACCGTATTCTTAAACTGCGGCCTTCGTATCTCCGAGCTCGTTGGCCTCAATCTGACCGACGTCCGGGCCGACCATCTGCGGGTCTTGGGCAAGGGCAACAAGGAGCGCATCGTCTACATAAACGACGCCGTGGCCGACGCTATAAACGACTATCTCGCCGTCCGAAAGACCATAGCCCCCGGCGGCGAGCGGGCCCTCTTCCTCTCCGCCCGCCGTGAGCGAATAAGCAAGTCCACCGTCCACGCTCTCGTTAAAAAGCACCTCGGTGCCGCGGGACTTGACGAGTCTAAATACTCCTCCCATAAGCTCCGTCACACCGCCGCCACCCTCATGCTCCACAACGGCGTCGACGTCCGCACCCTCCAGGAGCTTTTAGGCCACGAGCACCTGAATACCACCGAGATCTACACCCACGTGGAGAACCAGGGCCTCCGCCAAGCCGCCCTCCTCTCCCCCCTATCCTCCCACAAAAAGCCCGTACCCCAACCAAAACCCGCGGACGATAATTATGGCGATAATTATGATGAGGACGATGAGACATAAATGACTTTTAAGGAATGCTTGGAGCTCTACCCCACGTTTGCGGGCATGGCGGCGGTCGTATTATTTATCATCCACCTGATAAAGCCCTACGGCCCCTGGGAGAAAGCTCCCCGCGAAAACCCGCCGCCAAAATTCTTCGCCTCCTTTTCCCTGGGCCAGCTCATTGAGTACATTATCAAGGTCCTGACCTTTCCGGTCGTCCTTTTCGCCGGCTTTACCGTCATAACCTACTCTGGTTCCTACAATGCCGGTGGCGTAGTCACTTTCCTTTTGCTGATCCCCTGGTGGCTCCTTCCAAGACGCCTCGCCCGAAAAATCGACGGGTGGTAAAAAGAAAAGCAGGAAACCGTCTCGATTTCCTGCTTTCACTGTATCTGTTTAATATTCAGTTCTCCCTATACGGCACCGCAAACGCGTTCATCTATTCCTCAACCCAAATATCGGGATGAGCCTCTATGCCGTCACCGGCCAACACATACATATCTCCGTTCAGCTCGCAATAGGCGTTGATTCCCTCCTTTGTGTCCCAATTTACGTCCTTGTGATCTCCCTGGCCGGAACCAACGTAAAAACACTGCGTTCCGCTTTCCGCGAGAGCGGCAATCTGCTCAGCGGTCAGGCGATAAAAGTATTCGTCGGCGGCAGTATAAATTTCACCGGAGATGTTGACAGTAACCGCGTCATCGGCATTGATCGCCATATTTAGGCTTTCGTTTGCGCGGCTCAAAGCCCGCTCAAGCGTCGAGCCCTCGGGAATACGGATGAGTACAGAATATTTGTCGTCGTCAGTTACGCTCATTTTCAATACGAGAGCGGAACCGATATTCTTATTGACCCCTTCCGGCCGGTACATATCCCCCGCAAATTCCCCGGGACCGCCCCGAAACAGGTATGTCACAGTAATTGTTGATCCATCAGTAACAGCCGGACCGCCCGTAATAGCGCCACCGCTTCCAACAGTAAAATCCTCACTGTACGGGAGCATATTGATGGTGGACGCCACGATTTTAATGACCTCCTCCAGCTTAAGCCTCTGTGCCTCGATCTCGTACTTCACCCCCTTCGAGGTAAAGGATGCCGTGTAGATGTCATAAGTGTCTGAATTGTTGGGGCCGTATTTCACGGAAAAGTGGTTCAGGGTGACGCTCACACCGCCAAAATCTGTTGTACGCGCGTCATCCACCGGGAGAAGGCCGCAGTGAAGTATCCTCAACTTGGAGGCCCGTATGGTAAAGCCGGTGGGAACATCCAATTCATCGTCCGATTTTGGCGTTCTGTCCTCCCCGAAAGCTGTCCAGAACCCACGCCCCGCCTGATCCTGCACTATCTCGCCGGTGGCTCTCTCCCGCCATATTCCGGCGGAAACGCCATGACCGCCTCCGGTGAGGCCCTCCGGGATATACGCCGGCGCCAGGTTCCAGCCGTAGTAGGCCACCACTTCCTCTTGCCCCCAGGTCTCGGAAATATATATTTCCGGGTCATAATATTTCGGAGCTTCGGCGGCGGACAGCCCCTCCGACTCGTTGACCGCCACGCCCTCCCAGTTGATATTGAAGACCGGTGGCTCCGGAGGCTCAAGGGGATCGGCGCCGGGTTTATCATTATCCTCATTGGGCCGAACAGGGATGTTGTCAGTGGAAGGCGATCTGTCTGGCCCCGGGTCAATTTCGCTCCCGCCGTTTGGATCTGTAACGGGCGCGCCGCCTTCTCCCCACGGATATAAGGCCGCGGCGAAAATCACCGCCGCTACACAAAGGCAAGCGGCCAATCCCGCCCATTTTCTCCATACCGGAGCTTTCCTTACCTCCTCCCGCGCCTCCTCAATAAACCGTTCGTCAATATCAGAAATGCTGTCGTATAGCTTTTTTGTTTCCTTCACAGTGAATAGCCCTCCTTTTCAAGGGTCGATTTTAAGTCCCTCCGAAGTCGGTACAGCCTCTTTGCCGTGGCGGCGGCGGATATTCCCGCTCTCTTCGCAAGCGCGTTCACCGCTTCGCCGTTCCAATACCGGCGTACAAAAAGGACGCGGTCTTTCTTCGGAAGGTCGGCAAGCCAGGCGTTGATCGCCCCGGTCAACTCCTGTTCCTCGATTTCGTGTTCAACGGTATCAGGGGACGGTATGCAGTCCTCTAACTCATTCAGGATCTCTTCCATGCCCGCGTAGCGTTTCTGCCGGTGGTTTTTGTTCCATAGGTTATACGCGGTGTTGCGGACTACTCTCCCCAGCCACGCGCCAAGCTTATCCGGCTTTTGCGGCGGTATCGAGTTCCACGCCCGCAAATACGCGTCGTTGACACACTCCTCGGCGTCCTCGCTGACCGACAGTATATTAAGAGCGATGTTACGGCAAAAAGCGCCGTACTTCGCCGCCGTCTCCGTGATTGCCCTTTCATCCCGCCTGAAATACAATCCGATGATCTCCAAGTCCTCCATTCCGATCCCCCCTTCCCCCGTGATTTTGAAGGCCCTCACCTGTAAAGACAACATTTCCAACCCGATATTCCCATACTTTAAAGATAATTATACCTTTTTTCCGCGAATTTTTCCACCATTTGATGTTGCCAATCGGATGGGCCGTTGAAATATAAAATAAGAGGCAAGCGCGGATAGGCACTTGCCTCTAATTATAGAAATGTTTATTATGTATTTTTCCTGAATGTCATTATATTCTGGTGGTGATGGTTGATCTTATAAGCATACGGGTATCCAAACGGATAGAGCGGTTTTACCGGTTGTAGCAGAACCGTTGTACCGGAAAATTCAAATCCGATCTGCTCCATCATGCTGATAATATCCCCCTGTACGCCCCGCTCTTTCTTATTAACGGTGAAATCACTCATTATGATCGTAGCATATTTCTTCGGTTTTAAATGTTCATAGCATTTTTTTAGTATTTCCCCCAAGGCCATCAGGAAATCTTCATACTGATCAAAATTTCCAATATCCTCACTGGAATTGCTGTAAAACTCTATTCCTTCCCTGGCCGACATTCTGTACAGCTTTCCTGAGTTGTTCCTTATCCCCTTTGAATCGTTCCTCAGGATATTGAAATACGGAGGCGATGTCACAATATAATCTACTTCCCCAAGCTCATCCAAGACCTTAAGGGAGTCCCCGACCAAATATTTTAGGTCGACACGCACATCTATCGACTTCTCCTCTATCCTGCTTCTGAATAATTTTTCATAATCCGGATTTAGGTCAATACCTATTCCGTCTCGCCCACACTCATTACAGGCTATCAGAGTCGTCCCACTGCCAACAAACGGATCAAGCACAGTCATCCCGCGCTTTGTAAATAGGCTTATGAGCTTCTGAATGTCCTTTACCATAAAAGGTGCCGGATGCGAGTATGCCGTCTTGTCAAGCGCAGACGGCTCAGTTTCCCAATAGCTTTTTGTCAGCAGAAGCCACTCTTTCCCTGTAAGATCGTTAAGAGTGTTTCTATCATCATATCTTCCGGGCTGATTTTCCAGCTCCTTTGGTTTGCGCGGTTTTTTCTTTTTTTCGCCATCCATATTACAACTTCCTTTAACTTAAAGCTTTTGACATGCGTGAAATATCTTCCATAGATACTCTTCCCATAGACGCCAGCTGCTTGATTGCCGTGTAATTTAGAAATCTCCAATTACCGTCGCTAAACGCCTCGACAAACATCGGATCACGCGTCGCGCGTAGCTCATCTTCCCTGTCATCGGGTATTATCATAAATTTACGTATCTCTTTTTCAACATTTGATGCTCTGATTATCGCGTTGGAAAAATTAGTACTGTTTTCCACCTCAAAGATAGCCATAACATAATTTCATTGCCGGATATGTAAACGCAGTCGACCATTGAGATGCGCTCTATTCGTACCTGCTCATATTTTTCCGACAAGCAGCTCAATTCCTTTATATCGGCAATATCCCTCAGCCGTTGTCCGTCATTAAGATATTCCGGCTGTTCCCTTTGTCCCACGAATGATCCATATCCGAGCTTCTTGCCTATTTTACATAGCAACCCTATGATCTGTGTATGCTTTGACGCCTCCTCTGAAACGGAGTCCTTGAGCTTCCATTTCCCGGAGGATTGGAACGCGTATTTTTCCATGACCGATTTGATCTTCCTGGGATCCGGTGTCAAGCCGTTCGGATACATCTTGAAAAGCTCCGCGATAACATCATCTATACGTACCGAAATGCGCCTGCGGAGTATAGACAATACAGCTTCGTCTACTCTGTCCGACAGCGGGATATCCGGGAAGCTTATGTATTCGGACGGATCGTTGAACCACAATATGGCGCCGGCCTTGTTACTGGGATTGTCCGTTACGCTGAAGGTCTTCCCCTCGCCGGTATACTGTTTCAGGATCTTATTTATTTCATGGGCCGGCTCATCCGGCTGAAGAAATCCAGCCTGTAACATTTCAGGAAGTACGCTGTTTAGAATAAAATCATACGGTGTAGGCTCTGCCCTGCGGGCGACCACCTCTGTCGTCTTTTGAAATACAAAATGCTCCAATGCCGAGCGGTCATTTGAAAAGTCGACATCTCTCTTTTTTACACAGCGTATATAAAAATCAGACCCCGCGGTTCCGTATGGATTTGATACATTGGATTCTCCGGACCTTCTGTTGTACTGATGGGTTATCTTATCGAATTTGAAACCGGCGTTTCTAACGGCGTTTACGAAGTCGTTCCATTCCTGCATTTCCTTACTGTGGAACGTAACGACCATATATCCGTCGTCCTTTAGGACCTTATGCATGTTTACAAACGCGTTCTGAAGGCGGCGTCTATACATATCCCTGCTGACAACGCCCTTCTTGACGGTGATTTCCGCATTCATATCCGGCGTGAACCTTTCATCGTGGTGCATGAGCCAAACAAGCCATACCATGCTCAGGTCCATATATTGAACAAGTCCTCCATATGGAGGGTCGGTTATTATAAAGTCAACACTTTTTTCCTGAACATGATCCAAAAGATCTGATATATCTATCCTTCCGTAGTTAACATCGGCCTTGCTCTTAAGCCTTTTGCCCGGGCCGATCTCATTGACTGACACGCGCGGTCCAAGGCGTTCATTCGCGTCGGTGAGCGAGGAAACAACACCCTGTTTGTCGAAGCAGGCCCTGAAAAACACAATCACAGGATTTTGCTCCATGCGCCTGTTGCGGATCATATAGTCTGCCCTGCCCCAACTGCCGGAATACGCTCTGTTACCTCTTTCCTGCCTTGATACAACCATCTTTGAAACAAGATGCAGGGTATGAACGAAGGCATAAAGTAGCGGCAGCTGAACCGCTTTGTCCTGCTTTTCAATAAGGTCGAACAAAAGCGCCAAAAGGTACAGATTGCGCCTCGTCCAAAGAAAAGAAAAGTTGTCACCGCCTATATCTTTGATGAATTTCCCATTTATTGACGGCGTATTTGGAAATTTATTTTCCGGGAACCAGAACGGTATCTCCAATTTATCCATATCTATCACAGCGCCTGCGTCATCGTCATCCGGTTGCAGCAAGACGCTGTTTTTTTCCTCATCCTTGGCGTTTAACTTCCAGACCGTTCCGTCTTTCCATATGTAATTATAAATAGTAAGCAGCTTCCCGTCGTGATGTTTTGTATAATGCTTTAAATATACCGGATCCTTTTTGACAGCCTCAATAATACTTGTTGCCGCCTTGGTAAAAAGGTCGGCATCAAATTTTGCTGTCGATACCTCAATAAAAAACGATGTCATCGGATTGATGTCCAGTGCTATCGTCTTTCTTTTCGCGATCGCTCCTTCAAATGCGGCAATACCGCTTCCCGCAAAGGGATCGAGTACTATGCCTCCCTCCGGAGAATAACATTCTATAAATTCGCGCCATATATTGTGCGGCTTCTTTCCCCAGTATTTCATAGCTGTATACATTGGGGGCCTTACGTCCTCAACGAGGGCGTAATTTATGTGTCTTTTGATTTCCATTTTATCCACCCGCAAATAATTGATGAGGCGACATTGGTCCTTGAATATAAACCTTATGATCCACAATCATTATATCATCTTTTTAGTAAAAAGCAACAAAAAGCCTTTTGCTGTAAAGGGCAGAAAGATTTTATTTTTTGTTATATTTCAGTTGCCAATTTCGAGCGGTGTTGATATAATAGGTCAAATACCTTTCATTTACGAAAGAAGGATAACCAATGATGCGTTACGCCATAGACGGCTCCATAAAGCCGAAAAGGCACTCAAATTATGACGTTGTCATCGTGGGCGCGGGGATCGCGGGGCTCTACTCCGCCCTCAACCTCTCCCCCTCCCTCAAATGCTGTGTTTTCGCCAAGGAGACCATAGACATATCCAACTCCTGGCTTGCCCAGGGCGGCATAGCCGTTGTGACGGCGCCTGACGACGATCCGGAGCTCCACTTCCGGGACACCATCGTCGCCGGAGCGGGACTGTGCGACGAGGCCGCCGTACACGTCCTTGTTGACGAGGGCCCCCGGGACATCGCGTCCCTGATCAAGATGAACGTCCCCTTCGACCTCAACGAGTACGGCGAGCTTGACAGGACCCGCGAGGGCGGCCACCACAAGAACCGCATCCTCCACGCCGGCGGCGACGCCACCGGACGCGAGACCGTCAAGACCCTGGCCTACATCGCCTCCCAGCGGGAGAATATAATCTTCCGTGACAACACCTTCTTCGTGGACATACTCACCGACGAAAAAGGCGTCTCCGGCCTTTTGGTTAAGGACGACGACGGCGAATACGAGACCGTCGCCACCCGCCACCTGGTCCTCTGCACCGGCGGCATAGGCCAGGTATTTGAGTCCAGCACCAACCCCGCCGTGGCCACCGGCGACGGCCTGGCGGCGGCGATACGCGCCGGGGCGGAGCTCCGGGGCATGGAGTTTATCCAGTTCCACCCCACGGGCCTCTGGTCCCCGGACCGGGAGAGCCGCGCCTTCCTCATCTCCGAGTCCGTCCGTGGAGAGGGCGGCCTTCTCAAAAACTCAAAGGGCGAGCGTTTCATGGTTGGCAAGCACGAGCTCGCGGAGCTTGCCCCCAGGGACATCGTGGCAAGGGGCATCTATAACGAGATGAAAAAGAGCGGCGAAAGCCACGTATTCATCGACATCACCCACGAGCCCGAGGAGGAGCTTGCCCGCCGCTTCCCCACCATATATAACGAGTGCCTGCGCCGGGGCATAAATATCTCCCGAGACTATATCCCTGTCTGCCCCGTCCACCACTACATGATGGGCGGCGTCAAGACGGACCTATACGCCCGCACCGCCGTCCACGGCCTCTACGCCTGCGGCGAGACCGCCTCCACCGGCGTCCACGGGGCAAACCGCCTGGCCTCAAACTCCATGCTCGAGTGCCTTGTATTCGGCCGCCGGGCCGCTGAGGACATAAACCGGGCCTACTCCCCCGCCCTCTCAAGCTCCGAGGAGCTCTGGCCCGAGCTCCCCGTCCGCACGCCCCTCGACATCGACTTCAAGGAGCTCCGGGCCCGTATGCAGCACATAATGAGCAAATACTGCTTCGTCATCCGCACGAAGGACGGCCTTGAGACCGCGCGCCGGCAGATGCTCGAGATACTCGATATGCTGTCCTCCGGCTTTTCCGCCTCCAAGGAGTACGACGAGGACCTGAGCCTCGCCATAATTTCCGTTTCCATCATCGACGCCGCCCTGGCCCGCACCGAGAGCATCGGCGCCCACTACCGCGAAAGCTGATAAGGAGAAACCATGAACTATATAGGACTTGATAAACTGATACTCGACGCCCTTGCCGAGGACCTTGGCACCGGCGACATCACCACCGAAAGCTGTATCCCCGAGTCCGCCCGGTCCGAGGGCCGTTTCCGTGCCAAGATGGACGGCGTTTTCTGCGGGATGGAGGTCCTTTGCCGTGTGTTTAAGCTTGTGGACCCCCGCATCACCGTCACTCCCCTTGTGTCCGACGGCGACCTTGTGAAAAAGGGCCAGGACCTGGCCTCCATCTCCGGCCCCTCCAGGAGCATCCTCGCCGGTGAGCGCGTGGCTCTTAACCTCATTCAGCACATGTCCGGCGTTGCCACCGCCACGCGGAAGGCCGTTGACTCCGTGGCCGGCACCGGCGCCGTCATCGTCGACACCCGCAAGATGACCCCGGGCCTTCGCGTACTCGAAAAATACGCCGTCAAGGCCGGAGGCGGCCGCAACCACCGCTTCAATCTCGCCGACGGCGTTCTCATAAAGGACAACCACATCGTCGCCTCCGGCGGCATCGGTAAGGCCGTGGAGGCCGTCCGCCGCAACGCCCCTCACACCCTGAAGATCGAGGTGGAGGCCGAGACCGTGGACCAGGTCTGCGAGTGCCTTGAGGCCGGCGCCGACATCATAATGCTCGACAACATGTCCATCGACGACATGCGCACATGCGTGGAGCTCATAAACCGCCGCGCCATAACCGAGGCCAGCGGCAACATGGGTGAGCGCGACCTGCGCGCCGTGGCCGATACCGGCGTGGACATCATCTCCATCGGCGCCCTGACCCACTCCGTCGTGGCCCTCGACATCAGCCTGAAGTTCACAAAATAACGCTCCCCTGCCAAAACAAAAACGCCGGGATCTCCATCCCGGCAATTTTTTTGCCCTCAACCTGAATTTCCCCGGCCCTTCGGCCGGGGAAATCCAGATTGTCAAAAAACTCAAATCCAATCAATTTTCGCGGCGACATGTGCGTCGCGAAAATTACCTTTTGTCACGCAAGTGTGCCGCTTGCGGCGCGCGCGGCGTGACGGCAGGAAAAATTTGCGAATAGGTCCGCAGACCTTTTCGCGAATTTTTCCGCACGTCCCCCTCTGTCGGAAAAGGCCGCAGGCCTTTTTCGACAGGCTGAATTTCCCCGGCCTTTCGGCCGGGGAAATCCGTTTTTATTAAGGAGTTATGCCCGTGGGTGGGCTTTGTTGTATACGTCCTTGAGCTGCTTCTTCACAAGCTGCGCGTAGACCTGGGTGGAGGATATATCCGCGTGGCCCAGCATCTCCTGTATGGAGTGCAGGTCCGCGCCGTTCTCCAGAAGGTGCGCGGCGAAGGAGTGGCGCAGTGTGTGTGGCGTTATGTCCTTGTCTATCTTCGCCATCTCCTGATAGTGCTTCACGACCTTCCAAAAGCCCTGTCGTGTCATGCGCTCGCCGTTTATATTGACGAACAGCGCCTGCTCCGTGGGCTCCGCGATCATCTGTCCGCGGACCAGATTGATATAGTCGGAAACTGCCCTTATGGCGGCGGAGTACATCGGTATATACCTCTCCTTGCCGTGGGTGGTGCACTTTATTATGCCGGCGGAGAGCTTGACGTCGTCGATATTCATGCCGATAAGCTCGCTGACCCTTATGCCGGTGGCGTAAAGTAGCTCCAGCATCGCCCTGTCGCGGTAGCCCTTCATGTCGGTGCACTTGGGCTGATCCAGCAAGAGCTCCACCTCGGCGCTGGTGAGTATCTGCGGAAGCTTCTTCTCCGCCTTCTCAACGGTTATATCGACAACGGGGTTTGCGGCCACCGCCCCGGCGCTGATAAGATACGCGTAAAAGCACCTTATCGACGCCACGCTCCTGGCGATGGTGGCGGCGGATTTCCCCGCGCCGTGGAGCCACTGTACATAGTCGTTGATCTTGTCCCTGTCCACCGCTGTGACCGAGACGTCAACGTGCTTTGAGAGGTATTCCGTAAACTGGTGTACGTCCCGCATATACGACAGGAACGTGTTGGTGGATACGTGCCTTTCATCCTGCAGGTATCTCTCAAAACCGCTTATATAGTTTTCCTCAGGCACTTGACCACCTTCTTTCGTTCAAGCAAACACAGGAAGCTTGCTTATGCCCCAGTTCATCAGGGCACTGCCCCCCGCTGAAAGGAGCAGCAAAATAATTATTGCCGCTAAAAATCTCAGAAAATAGGCCCTGGAGTATATCCCCCCGCCTGATGGGGCGGAAAACAGGGCGAGCCGTGAGAGCTCAAAGCTCGCGCGAAGGGACCTTGACGCCACCGTCAGAAATACCGGAAGGGAAACGGCCGTCCGTAGCCCCACCAGCAAAAGTCCCGCCGCCACCCCGTCGCCGGAGTAGAGCCTCACAAATACCGAGAGGGCAAATCCCGCGGAGAAGCCCCGTATAAGGGACAGAGCCGGGATACCTATAAGGCCGATAACGGAAAAGCCCATAAGGAACGCCGCCAACGACTCCGCGCTCACATTGAGGAAAAACCTGAGCGTCCCCTCCGCGCCGCCGCTCCCCAATCCCCGAAGGTACTCCCCCAGGTACAGGGCCGCCGCGCCGCTTTCGCAGAACGGACGTGACTCAAATGTCCCCGCGGCGATCCCTGCTGAGAACGCCACGCCGCATATCAGAAAATAAATGAGCCACTTGTCCGGAAGTCCGAGGAGCCCGCTTAAAAGCCTTCTTTTGTTCATCCAAGCAATCACCCGTATAAGGCTATTCGCCATATCCCGAATTAATGCCTGAATTTCCCTCGGCCCAAAGTTCGTTTATATAATAATACATTTGGGATAAAATATCAATATCAAATCGAAAATTTGTGAATTATGCACATAAATTATGTTAACACGATTATGTAAACCACACAACAGAGGCGGTTTAGAAAGCCCCTTTGTTCATGGGTATTTGCGCAATATTTAGATTATCGCAAGACGCCAAAACACAACATATTGGTAATCACCTATAATTTATGTAAACATTTGCCCGTGATTACAGTTTGTAATCACGGGTGCGGTCATTTTGACGTCATCTGCGGCGACGACGGCGTTTATGCGGAGATATTGCGCCTGTGGCCACACCGGAACACAAGATACATAGGATTAGCGTCATATCCGTGTTATCCAGCGCCGTGCTCTCGTCTGACAGGAGCATCAATAAAATTTTTGCCAAAATGACGATAACCCCGGTCCCTATACCCGTCAGGAGCGCCGCGCCGTGGGCGGCCACTCTGGCGATGAGCGACCCCACCGCCGTGGCGACCAGGACGCAGGCCACGCACATGGCCTTTTCCGCCCCCTCCCCCACCCTGCCGGAGGACACCAGCGCCGCCATTATGGCCATCAGCGCCACAGACAGCCCTATTGAGACCGCGGCTCCGATGACCGAGGAAATCAGTATCCTTTTGCCGTCGTTCTTAAACCTTTCCATAAAGAAACCTCCCCGAGAACAAGCCTTGTTAAGACTTATTCCCGGGGAGGTCAAATAATTACTGTTTATTTGCTGTCCTTGCTGTCGGCGGAGGTGTCCTCGCGGCTCTCCACCTTGTCCTCGGTCTCCTGGTTGTCCTTGCCGGTGGAGGATATGCCCCACTTGGTTATCTTTATGCGGACCCGGTCCTCGCCGGTCTCGAAGGTGATGAACTCATCGGAGATGTTCACTATCTTGCCGACCATACCGCCTATGGTGGTGATATTGTCGCCGATAGCCAGGTTATCGCGCATCTCCTGGGCCTTCTTCTTGCGCTTTTTCTCGGGGCGGATCATAATGAAGTAAAAGACCGCGATGATGACCACCATGTAAAGCACCAGTGTGACGATGGTCCCGCCGCCGCCGGCCGCCTCGCCGTCCGCTCCGGTGCCGTCCCCTGTCCCCGCCGCCGGCGCGAAGCACCCGGCCAGGCACACCGAGATCATAACCACCGTCATAACTATTGAGATCACGCGAAGTACGCTCTTTTTATCGTTGGAAAACATTGTTAACCTCCATATCATCTGGTAGAAGTACCATTTATTATAACGTAGAGCTCACATAATTGCAAGAATAATTTAAAAACTTCCCCTCCCAATTATCCCGCCCATCGGCAAATTGAAATCATTCGACAGATAAGCGGTAAAACATAAGGTTATATGCAGCAATGGACAAAAAAATATTATTTTGTATCTTTTTCTGATATGCTGACTCCAATATACAAAAGAGGTGATGAGCTTGCGGGAATTTGACGCGATATTCAATGAACTCAGTCCCATTGTGTTCCGCTTCCTGTTGTCGCTTTGCGGCGACGAGAGCTTAGCCGAGGAATTGACCTCCGAAACCTTTTATCAGGCGTATCTGCACATCGGTCAATTTCGTGGCGAGTGTAAGCTCAAAACATGGCTTTGCCAAATCGCGAAAAACGCCTTACGTAAGGAGCAAAAGCGTCGGGGGCGGTTCGCGGAACAGGTCGGATTTGAAGAAACCGGACCCGATCCGTATGAGGCATTAGCCGATAAGGAACTGGCGGCGCAAATACATAAGCACCTGCATTGTCTCAGGGAGCCATACAGGGAGGTCTTTATGTTGCGGGTATTCGGAGAATTGAGCTTTGGAGAAATAGCCGGTATATTTGGAAGATCAGAAGTCTGGGCAAAGGTTACATTTTACCGGGCAAAGAACAAACTGATTGAAGATATGGAGGGCAAAATATGAAACTGAATTGTAGTATCGTCGAGGACCTTCTTCCCTTGTACCTGGAAGAATTATGTTCGGAAGAAAGCAAGTCCGCTTTGGAGGAGCATTTGAGGGAATGCCACAGCTGCTCGGAAAAATTTGCGAGAATGAAAAACGGACAAATCATCCCTCATACGGAAACCTCTGAAACGAAGCCTCTCATACAAGATTACGCGAAGAAAGTAAGACACCACCGCATATGCGCCGGAATATCTATCGCGTTCATATGCCTTCTGGCCATTTGCGCGCTCACGATTTTGGGCTTGACGCTACTTGATATGCGCAGGGCGGCAAATCCCCCCATCTATGAGCTTGAGGACGGTGTATATAATCTCACCTCCGCCGCTCTTGAGAGCACAGCCGAGGAGCTCGAACAGTATGTTTTTTACACGAACACCGCCAAAATCAGTGTGAAAGTGGATGGAAACAGACATTTTCAGGGTACGTTCATGCTCTGGGACAAGGAAAACAGCGGAAGCTTTATCCAGATATGCGAAGTGGATGAAAAAACAAGCACCTGCACATTTACCGGTCTTTCCGCGTCAAGGCGCTATATGATAACCTGTGACGGTCTGGCGGGGGCGAATATCGCCGTCAGCGACGGACAGGACAACAGCTTTCTGAATAGCTTATCAAATGTTTTAAATGAGTTAGGCCTTTATATCCTTCTCCCCAAGACCTCCGAATATCTCGCCCTGAACGCGTCAAACGTCCCGTTGTCCAGGCTCTCCCGTATCCTGGCCGCCAGCTCGTTGTAGAACCATAGGTTGTGCATGACCGCCAGCCTCAGGCCCAGGATCTCACCGCTTGCGAAAAGGTGCCTTATATATGCCCTGGAGTATTTTTGGCACACCGGGCAGTGGCATTCGCCGTCTATCGGCCCTTCGTCCAGAGAGTGCTTTTCGTTTTTGATGTTTATCACGCCCTCCCAGGTGAAGAGATGCCCGTGGCGTCCGTTCCGCGCCGGCATGACGCAGTCGAAGAAATCTATGCCCCGGTGTACTCCCTCGATTATGTTGGACGGCGTCCCAACACCCATGAGGTACCTGGGCCTGTCCTTCGGCATGTACTCCTCCACGGCCTCTATCGTGTCGTACATCTCCTGTGTCGGCTCCCCCACCGCCAGCCCCCCGATGGCGTAGCCCGGCAGCTCCAGCTCCGATATGGCCTTCATGTTGTCTATGCGTATGTCGTGGTAGGTGGCCCCCTGATTTATCCCGAACAGGACCTGGCCCGGGTTTACCGTGTCCGGAAGGTCCCTGAGCCTTTCAAGCTCCGCCTTGCACCTTATGAGCCACCTGTACGTCCTGTCGGCCGAGGCCTTCACGTAGTCGTATGGCGCGGGAAGGCCGATGCACTCGTCAAAGGCCATGGCTATGTCCGAGCCCAGAGCCGACTGGATACGCACGGAGTCCTCAGGCGCCATGAATATCCTCCTCCCGTCGATATGGGAGTTGAAGGCCGTGCCCTCCTCGGTTATCTTCCTCAGCTTAGCCAGCGAGAATATCTGGAACCCGCCGGAGTCCGTGAGGATGGGCCCAGACCAGTCCATGAATTTGTGCAGTCCCCCCATCCGGCGCACAAGCTCCTCCCCCGGGCGCAGATGCAGGTGATATGTATTGCTCAGCTCTATCTGGCAGTTGATCTCACGAAGGTCACGGGCGGAGAGCCCCCCCTTTATGGCGGCCTGAGTGCCCACATTCATAAATACAGGTGTCTCTACCACCCCGTGGGGAGTGGTGAATTTTCCGCGTCTTGCGTGTCCACTGACGGCTAAAAGTTCAAACATGGCGCTCCTCCTTACTGCTCATTATGGCATTATAACCTCTGCCGGCGGATTTTGCAACCGTGGCCCGTACATAACATGTCTCAATTTTAACACAATGTTAATAAGTTTTTCTTTTTTGTCATCAATTAGTTGTTGAAAGACGTCTCTTATTTTGCTAAAATACGACACATGGATATTAAGAACACTCAAAAACCGAATACAGTACACAAGATATTCGGCGGAGCCTCCGGGACGCATGCGGCCAAAAAGGAGAGGAATGGTAAAAAACGTAAGTGGCCGATAATATTGATCTGCGTTCTGCTCGTTCTGGTGTGCCTGTACCTGACGGTGGTCTATTCACAGATACCGTTCATAAAAAATCTGCGCACCATGTACATCGAGACCGCCATGAGCACCATGAACCACCAGTGGCTCGCCACCTGGTTCTTCCCGCCAAGTGTGGTCCAGCAGGTCGTGGACGAGATGGAGCAGAGCTATAAGGACAACATGGTCGACGAGAGCGGTCTGCCGGACCAGACCGGCCCCGGACCTGTCACCCCGCCCGACGACACCCCGGAGCCCCCCGATGAGCCCGACGAGCCCGATCCCCCCGTCGTGACGGATGACGGCGGCCTTGCCGATCTTCTTGCCCAGTTCCCGGAGCTCGACCCGGAGACCATCCCCGACAGCATCACCGACTTCCGGGGCCTTCAGATAAAGGCCATCGAGGATATGGGTATAAAGACCACCGCCGGCGACACCGTCTGGGCCATCGACTCCCCCAATAACCTCATCATCATATCCTTCTCGAACTCCGATTACACCGGAAAGCTCGCCATAGTCAAGGACAGCTCCCAGGTCATACTGGGCGCCAACAAGCACTCCGGCCGCGGCTCCACCGTCACCGAGCTTTGCAAAAACTATAACGCGGTGCTTGGCATAAACGCCAGCGGCTTCGCGGACGGGGACGGACACGGCAAGGGCGACGTTTGCATCGGCCTGTCCATTTCCGAGGGGGTCAAATACTCAAATACTGTCGGCGACACATACCAGATCTGCGGCTTCGACTACGATAACAACATGCGCATGGGCTACAAGGTGGACACCTCCACCCTCCGTGACGCCGTCCAGTTCCACCCCATCATCGTCCTCAACGGCGAAAAGCACGTGGACGGCTCCTTTATGAGTAAGCAGCCCAGGACCTGCATCGGCCAGACCAGCGATAAATCAGTCCTCATGCTCGTCATCGAGGGCCGAAGCGTCACCACCGGCCTCGGCGCCTCAGTATCCACCTGCGCCGATATACTCCTCAGGTACGGCTGCTACAACGCCATGAACATGGACGGCGGCTCCAGCTCCTCCATGACCTACATGGACGAGATGATAACCAAGACCTCCAGCCCCAAGACTGACGGCCGCTACCTGCCAAACTCCTGGCTCATCATGCCCCCGTCGACCTCCGTCACCTCGGAATAAAAATCCAATAACCTCAAAAACCGGGACGCGAAGTCCCGGTTTTTTTCGCTCATTTTTTAAATCCTATCCCCTCAAGCTCCAAAAGACGCTTTTTTACCTCGAGCCCTCCCCCAAAGCCCGTAAGGCTCCTGTCCGCGCCGATAACGCGGTGGCAGGGAATTATTATCGCTATCGGATTTTTGTTGCAGGCCCCGCCCACGGCCCTGGCCGCCCCGGGCTTACCGATGGCGACGGCGATCTCACCGTAGGACCGCGTCCGGCCATACGGTATCCTCCTGAGCTCCTCCCATACAAGCATCTGGAAATCCGTCCCGGCCGGCTTGACGGGGATGTCAAATTCCCTCCTCCTTCCGTCAAAGTACTCCGTCAGCTGTTTTTCCACGTCCTTCCAGAGCTCCGCCGCCTCCCGAGACGGAGCCCGAGACAAGCCCTTTCTTCCGAAGCTCAGGGCGACTATGTTCCCGTTCTCGATCTGACATGTAAGAAAAATACCCGAAAAGCACCCGAAAAAGTCATAAAACATATCCTTGACCACCCCAAAATTATTATAAAAGTATCCCTAAACAGGTGGATTTTTTTCGTTTTTTTGCGAAAAATAAACGGAAAAAAGGAGGTTCCCCCCATGGATACGCTTTGGACAACAGACATTGAAAAGCCCAATTACCAGTCACTTTGCGGCAATATCAAGACCGACGCCCTTGTCATCGGCGGCGGTATGGTCGGCATACTCACCGCCCGCGAGCTTCAGTCGTCCGGCCTCGACACAACACTCCTCGAAGCCGCCAATATAGGCTCCGGCGTCACCTGCGGCACCACCGCCGCTGTATCCGCCCAGCACAGCGTTTTATACTCCGATCTTGAGTCAAAATTCGGCGCCGGCCTCGCTAAAGAGTACCTTGCGGCAAACCTTCAGGCAGTCCGCGACATCGCGGATCTCGCTGAGGAGATAGACTGCGATTTTGAGCGCCGCCCATCGCTTATGTACTCAAAAAACAGCCCGGAAAAAATGAAAAATGAGGTAAAAGCCCTAAATTCCTTCGATTTTCCCGCCTATTTTACAAATGATCTTCCTCTGAATATCAGCGCCTCCGGAGGCGTAATTTTTCCCGATATGGCCCAGTTCCACCCCTTAAAATTCCTCTACGGCGCGGCAAAGGGCCTCAAAATATTCGAGCACAGCGTGGTAAGAAAAATTAAGGGCATGACGGCCTTCACCGACGCAGGCTCCGTCACGGCAAAGCACATCGTTGTGGCCACCCACTTCCCCTTCATCGACCGCCGGGGCCTTTATTTTATGAAGATGCACCAGACCCGTGAGAGCGTAATGGTGGTAGAAAACGCCCCCGACCTTGGCCTTACCGCTGTGGAAAACTCCGAAAAGGGCTTTTTCTTCAGAAATTATAAAAATTATCTCCTTATCGGTTGCGGAAACCACATCCCCGGCAAGGAAAACGAAGATTTTTCCAATATAGCTCTTTTCTTAAAAAAGCATATCCCCGATGCCCGCGAGGTCTGCCGCTGGGTCAACCAGGACTGCGCAACACTTGACGGCGTCCCCTACATCGGCCGCTACTCCCCCGCAACGCCCGATATTTACGTCGTCACTGGCTTCAACGCCTGGGGCATGACCTCGTCCATGGTGGCCGCAAAGCTCCTCACAGCGCAAATTACAGGCCAGAAATATGAATTTGAGCGGGTATTTCGACCCTCCCGGCCCATGGAGCTCCCGCCCCTCATCTCCAACGCCGCCAGGAGCACCGTAAATCTCCTTACTCCCACTCTCCCCCGCTGTTCTCACTTGGGCTGTGCCCTTAAATATAACTCCTCCGCCCACACCTGGGACTGCCCCTGCCACGGCTCCCGCTTTGACGAAAACGGCACCGTCATCTCCTCCCCCGCGACAAAGCCCATAAATCTCCCGTCTCGCCCCAAAATCTGAATACGACGCTTAAGAAATCGGTAGTCGTTTTTCAAAGCTCGCTAAAACCAAACCCGGTTGTACTTGCAATCTTTTACCCGTATCAACGAATCCCGCTTTTTCATAACACCGCCTGTTCTTCATCAAATCTTCCGGAAAATCCACAAAGAAGCAGTTTGCATGGAGAAATTCCTTTTCGCAAAGGAGTATCGCGGTTTGCGCGATCTTTTTGCATTGTTGCTCGGGCTTAATATATATTCTTTGTAAATAATATTGTCCTTCTTCCAGGTTTTCTAAAAAAGAGGTCCCTCCTTTGCACTTGTAGAGAACGCCGCCCACAATTTCTTCGTCCAAAAAGATCGTAAAGTAACGGAAGTAAGCTGACCTGAGTCGATTAGCAATATCTTCTACTCCCCGTAGATACGGGTTGCCTTCATCTTGATATTTTTCGTATAACGGAAGAAAAGCGGCTTTTTGTATGTTGCATAATTCCGGCGATTCATTTTCTTGTGTCGTTCTTATTGATATTTTCATTCTTATTCTCCTAAAAAACTATACTATCAATTCCGGCTAACAGCGCCATGTTCTGCTTAAGTATAATTTATTTCTGTAACTCTTCTATGAATTTCTGCGCCTGTCACGTTGCATAAGCAAATAGCTTCCGTCCGTGTGCCTGACAATGACATCCTATTTTATTAAAATCCTTATCATAAGCGTCCCATGTTTCCATATGCTTTTACCTCGTCTGTCCTCCTATCGGTTAGCCTCAATTAATGTGTGAAGCGGTAATATTTAAAGCCGTCCTTTTCTTCGAGGTATTTAAATCCCACCTTCTCAAGCACGTGCTGGCTTCTGGTGTTTTTGAGGACCGTGTCGGCATTTACAGCGGTCATGCCCAATGTGTCAAAGGCGTATTTCAGGGCAAGCTTCTCAGCGATCGTCCCATAGCCCCGCCCTTTTACGGCATCGTTTTGCATATGTATGCTCAGGGTGCACTCCCGGTGTTCACGGTCTATCCCCTTTAACTGAAGCTCCCCTATGGGCCTACCGTCTCTCATTATCGCGAACAAAACGCGAGACGGCTCCTGCCGCGCGTCAAAATATCTGTCCACCGCGGCCACGTCATAGCGATAGGGCACAAATTTATCCATGTCCATATAAATCGCGGGGTCGTTTTCCCAGCCACTATATAACTCCCTGCAAAGCTGACGCGTCATAATGCGTAAAGAGATCTCTTCCATAAAAACCTCCAAGCAAATGTCTGAAATATCCACCTTGTTTTCTGCCTCAAAGGTCAGGATCGTATGGAATTTTCCCCGCTCGGTATCCTCAGGAGCCTGAATCCGAGAGCTTTCATGCAAAGCGCGGTCAAATTCCTCATCAAATTCCTTTGACATGTCAGGCTTATATTTTTTACCGTCAAGATAAAAGCCGTATTCATATCCGTTATTGAGTAATTCCTTTTTAAGTAGATCGCATATTTCACTTATTTTCATTTTGACCACCTCGGAGGATATTCGCTATCGGTCTTAATATCATATAAATAACATACCCGATTGCCCCGCCAATGGTGTTTGTGATAATATTGGTTATGTCGGAAAATCGGGTGCCGTTGATAAGCGGCTGTATTAGCTCGATGCCGAGACTCATAAGGAAGCAAAAAAGTACGGTTTTTAAGAAATTCACGTTGGTTTTATATCGTGTTAATGGAAATAATACACCAAACGGAACAGTCATAATGACATTCAGCACTACCTGTCTTATAAAATCTCCCCTGCCATTTAAAATGTCAGAAAAGGGCTCAAGATTCATTGTCTTATAGGGGTGATTGAATATAAAAGGCAGAGAGGTTATTACCGGCATCAAAGTAAAATAAAGCACAAACGCAAGATAAATATAGAAAACCGTATTTATAAAAAGCGCGTATTTACCGCGGTTTTTCCACCGTTTAAGGAATACGAATGCGTATAAAAAGCCAAAGCCGCGAAATCCACAAAATATTTCATAAAATCAACCCAAAAAATTACAAATACCGGGGGCGGCGGTTTGGTCCGTTGCCCCCGGTGGTCGTATTGCCTTTGGCGTTTACAGCTCCAGCTTGCCCATAAAATACGGCAGCTGCTTTTGCCACCAGCACCAGTCGTGATTTACGTCGAAGCCCCAGTAGTCGAACCAGGCGGGTATGGCCTTCTGGCGGCAGACGGCGTCGAGGGCGCGGGTGCCGGCTAAAAGCTCGTCCTCCCAGGCGCCCTGGCCCACGCAGAATATGAGCTGTGAATGGCGGTAGAGCTCCATGTACGGGTGATCGAAGGGCATGTTGGGCAGGAAGTACACCGGAGAGTTATCGTATATGAGATCGTCCATGTAGCCCGGAATAAAGTCGTTGGCGTTGTAGGTGCCGCTGAGGGCCACCACGGTGTCGAAGAGGTCCGGGCGGCGGAAGAAAAATATGCCGGAGTGCACGGCTCCCATGGAGCAGCCTGTGAGCATCCCCTTGCCGTGGACGTCGCCAAGCTCACGGGCTCTGGGATAGAGCTCTAAGGTTATGTACCTGAACCACTTCTCCTGCATCTCTATCCGATGGCGGGGATTGTCGTTCTTGGCGGACCAGCTCTCCGCGTCTATTCCGTCGGCGCAGACGAGCATGATCCTCCCGTCCTCTATCCATGGGCGCATACACTCGACCATGCCAAAGTTCTCAAAATCCCAAAATCTCCCGTCTTGGGGTGGGAAAGCAAAGCAGAGCTTGCCCTTATCCCCGTAGACCTTAAATTCCATGTCCCGGTCAAGCTCCCGGCTCCACTCTTTATAGTACCTGACGTCCATTGTGTTCTCCTAAGCTCAAAATTATTTTTTCTTCGCGGTGACGAATTTGATAAATTCCTTCGCCGCCCTCATGTTGTCGGCGTGGGCGATGAAGGTCTCGTTGCCCATCTGATCCTCCCAGATTGCGGGAAGGCGCTCGTATTTGACTATCTTATCCCCGTATTTTTCAAATATCTCGTCGTTCGTATGTACGTAGCTGTATATATCCCGCCTGTCAGCGGTGACGCAGAAGTGGTCCTCGCCGCTTACCGGGAGCCTGCGCTCGTCGTAGGCCACCATCTCCGCCCAGATCTCGTATACATCCGTGGAGTGGGCGAAGTTCATCATGTCGGGGGTGTAGCTCCCGGCGGGGCGCATGTTGACCTCAAGCCCCACAAAATCGCCCACCCGGCCTAAGCCCTCCTTGGCCACCTTCAGCTTGAAAAACTCAAGGTGTACAAAGCGGCTCCTGGCGCCGAAGGCCTTCGCGGTGGCCCGGCCCAGCTTACGGAGCTTTTCCGGCATACCGGCCTCAACGTAATAGGCGAGGTCAAGCTTGTCGTTGACTATGTCCATGATGGATGGCGGCCAGGCGGTCATGGACTCGAATAGCGGCTCGCATTTTGAGTCCATTATCGCGTCGTAGGAGTATATGTCGCCGGTGATGAACTCCTCCATCACGTACTGTACGGAGGGTAGGTTCTTGAAGAAGTCCTCGAAATCCGCATCGTTTTCAAGCTTATATGTGGCCTCCGCCCCCACGCCGTTGTCGGGCTTGACGATAACGGGATAGCCCACGAGCTTTATAAACTCCTTCGCGGCCTTTTTCGTGGTTATCTTGTGGCATCTCGCCGTGGGGACTCCGGCCTTTTTATAATATTCCTTCATCCCCCACTTGGATTTAAAGCAGGCTACCTCCTCGGTGTTCACGCCGGTGGTCACGTTGAAGTCCGTGCGCAGACGGGCGTCCTGCTCCAGCCAGTACTCGTTATTTGACTCGATCCAGTCGATCTTACCGTATTTGAAGGCGAAGAAGGCCACGGCCCGGTACATCTGGTCGTAGTCCTCCATATTCTCCACCCGGTAATACTCCGTCAGCGCGCCCTTAAGCCCGTCAGACAGGCTGTCATAGGGGCTGTCGCCTATGCCCAGAACATTTACGCCGTTTCTCCTGAGCCTGTCGCAGAAGCTCCAGTATATCGGCGGGAATTGAGGGGAAATAAATATAAAGTTCATATCTGCTCACCTCATGTAGATCGATTAGTGAATGGATTTCGCTAAATCGCATTATATCTCCAAAAACAGTATATGTCAACAAATTTAGGCTCAGTTGAAGGTCCCGCGGTTCTTTTCAAGTATCATCCCGACGCTCTCCCGCAGACACGCGTTTTCCGGAAGTCTTAGCTCCGGATCCTGGGCAAGCAACTCCCTGGCCGCGGACTGGGCGTTGCGCAATACGTCCATATCTGTGGCGAAGCTCGCTATCTGAAGGTCAGGAAGGCCGCTCTGGCGGGAACCAAAGAAGTCGCCGGGCCCGCGTATCCTCAGATCCTCCTCGGCGATCTTGAAGCCGTCATTCGTCCCGCAAAAGGCCCGGAGCCTCTCCAGAGCCGCCTGGCCCCCGGCCCCCTCAAAAAGCACACAGTAGGACTTGTGTGCTCCCCTGCCGACTCTTCCCCGCAGCTGATGAAGCTGTGATAAGCCGAAGCGGTCCGCGTTCTCCACCACCATCAGCGCGGCGTTTGGCACATCCACGCCCACCTCGATGACCGTCGTCGCCACGAGTATGTCCACCTCCCCGGCGGCAAATGCGGCCATGGCGTCGTTTTTCTCCTTTGGCCGAAGCTTCCCGTGGACGAGCGCCACGCGAAGGTCCGGAAACACCTTCTCCTGGAGGTGCTTCGCGTACTCCTTTACCGACTTCAGCCCATCAGAGCTATCCTCGCTCTCCTCCACGGCGGGACAGACGATAAATACCTGCCTCCCCTCGCCCACAAGCCGCCTTATGAAATTATATACCCTCTCCCTCAATCGCTCGCTGACAAGGAAGGTGTCGATGGTCTGCCGCCCGGGCGGAAGCTCGTCCATAACTGACACGTCCAGGTCCCCATATACGATCAGCGCCAGGGTCCTCGGTATGGGCGTCGCGGACATGACGAGCACGTGTGGCGTGTCGCCCTTATCCGACAGGGCCGCCCGTTGCTGTACGCCGAAGCGGTGTTGCTCATCGGCGATAATCAGCGCGAGCCTGTCAAACTCCACCTTCTCCGATAAAAGCGCGTGGGTGCCGATCACAAGCTGTGTCTCGCCGCTCCTCAGTGCCTCCTGGGCCTCCCGCTTTGCCTTGACCCCCAGGCCCCCGGTGAGAAGTCCCACCCTTATCCCCAGCGGCGTTAAAAGCTCCGAAAGGGATCTGAAGTGCTGTTCGGCCAGTATCTCCGTTGGGGCCATGAATGCCGCCTGATACCCGGCTCTTATGGCGGCGAAGGCCGCGGCGGCGGCCACGGCTGTCTTTCCGGAGCCCACGTCCCCCTGTATGAGCCTGGACATGGGTCTCTCCCCCGCCATATCGGCGAGGATGTCGTCTATTGCCCGCTTCTGTGCCCCTGTCAGCTCATACGGCAGGGCCAGGTAATACTCGTCCATGGATATGCCCCTTATGGTGAAGGGGCTTTTTTTGAGCTGTCTTGTGCGCATGAAGCTCAGGGTACAGCTCAGAACGAAAAGCTCCTCAAATATGAGCCGCCTACGGGCCAGCTCCAGGCTCTCCATATCCTTGGGAAAATGTATGTTCTCGTAAGAAAATCTCGTCTGAGCCAGCTTATACCGCTCCCGTATCCCCACCGGAAGCCTCTCGGGCAGCTCCTCCCCGCAAAGCGCCAGGCCGGTCCTGGCGGCGTTTTGGCGCATCTTCTGGGATAATCCCGCTGTAAGCCGGTAGATCGGCACTATGCGCCTTGTGGTGCCCGGTACGCCGGACTCCTTTTCAAACACGGGGTTCGTCATCTCCGGCGCGCCGATCCTGCCGCCCACCCGTCCATAGAAGATGTAGCTCTCGCCGGGTATGAGCGCGTTGCGCACATACGGCTGATTAAAGAAGGTGACTGTCATCCTCCCGGCGCTGTCCACAACGGCGGCTCTCGTTATATCAAGCCCCTTCCTAATGCGTGAAAGCGTCGCCGGGGCGGCAACCGTGGCGCTGACACAGCAGACGTCGCCAAAGACAAGGTCGGATATGGCCTTTACCTCCCGGCGGTCATCGTACGCCCGCGGAAAGTCCATTACAAGATCCCGCAGTGTCTCAATGCCGAGCTTTTCATAGGCCCTCGCCCTCTGCTCCCCAACTCCCTTTATGTACTGCACCTTCAAATCAAGATTTTCCACGCCCTCACCTCCCCGTTTTAACCATTGTAGCACAATTATCCATAAATTAAAAGCCCCACAAATACTCCCGTGCCTTTTGCGACTTAGAAAGAACGCTCCAAGATTTCCCGATACCGCCGAACACCCGCTGAAAAAGGGCCGGCCATGTGGCCGGCCCTTTTGGGGGATGCTTAAACTTTTGTTCTTTTATTTACCAAGGAGCTCCACAAAGCGGGCCACGACCACGGCCATCTCGCCGCGGGACGCGGTCTTGGTGGGGTTGGCATAGCCGGATCCGTCGCCCTGGATAACTCCGGACGCGATGGCCCAGGTCATGGCTTCCCTGGCCCAGGTGTCGATGGCGGCGTCATCCTTGAATGTAGTGGCGCCGGTCACGGTCACGTCAACGCCATTTGACTTGGCGTAATCGTAGAGCATCTTTGCCATCTGCTCGCGGGTTATCTTGTCGTTGGGACCGAAGTTGCCGTTGTCATAGCCGTCAACCACGCCCTCGCTGGTGGCCCACCGGATGGCCTCAGCGTACCAGTCCTCCTCGCTGACGTCACCGTAGGTCATAAGATAATTCACAACGCCCCTGCCGTTCATATTCCACAGGACGGTGACCATCTCGGCGCGGCTCAGGATGCCGCCGGGGTTGAACTCGCTGTCCGTGACTCCGGTAGTAAGATTGAGCTTGGTGATCTTCAAAACCGCGTCATAGTACCAGCTGCCCTTGACGATGTCGCGGAAGTTCTGGCCCTGGGCGCCGGGGAGCTTTGCGCCGGAGCTCTTGGGCGCCTTGTCCGTGAGCTGCAGGTAGCCGTTCATTGAGATGGTGCCGTCATCGTTGCGGGTGATGCCGCTCTTGATTGCGGTGTCGGTGTCGAGGCTCTTGAACCATGTGTCAGAGACGCTCTCGCCGGAGATATGGCCCTGATAGTAGCTGTCGTCGGTGAGGTACGCGCTCTTGTCCTGATTGCCCTGGGCGTCTATGCTGTCGTCGCCGCCGCCCATGTAGGAGATGAAGCCCTTCACGCCGAAGTCAGTGTCCAGCTCGGCGATATTGGTGTAGAGGGCCAGGTTGCCCTTACCGTTATCGTATGCCGTGCAGTTCTCGATCTTCAGGTTGGGGTTGGAGTTGCAGGTAAAGCCGTTTGCTTTGTTGGCGAAGGCCATGGAGTTTACTATCTTGTGGTCAACAGGATAGTTACCGCCGCCGAGTTTGAAGCCGTTGCCGTTACCGGCGTTGACCTCCTTGCCGTTAACGATGTCATAACCGTTCTTAAAGGCGATGGAGTTCTTTATGGTGACGGGGCCGATGGCCGCGCCGCGGGCGAAGAGATCCCATCCGTCATCGGCGTTGTAGGCGGCGATGCACCCGTCAAAGACGTTGCCCACGCCCACAGTGAGCTTCGCCTCAAAGCCGTCGGCGTCCTCATAGCCGGAGTCGGCGTTGAGCCAGGCGGAGCAGTTGAGGATGGTGTTGTAGCTGGGCCAATCGGGTATGGAGTCGCCGAAGTTAATACGGCTGATGGAGAGACCGGTGTTCAGGTTATCATAGACGTTGACTCTCTCGACCGTGTTGTGGTTGCCGCCTATATGTACGCCCTTGGCGGTGGAGCGGGTGGAGTCAAAGCCATAGAGGTACCACCAGTCGCCGTTGATCCTCAGTCCGTTGCCCTTCTCGCCCCAATCGAGGACGGGACGGGTGGCGGCGTTGGGATCGGCCTTGATGGTGATGGGCCTGCCGGCGGTTCCGTTGATGCCGCGGTTCACCGTCACACCTGTGGTGTAGTTATATGTACCGGCCATCAGTATGATCGTCGTGCCGGGGGTGGGATGCGCCACGGCGGCGGCAAGCGTAGTGGGGTCATCGGCGGTGCCCTTGGCTCCGGCCTTACCGTTGGGGGCCACATAGATGGTGGTACGGGAGTCGGTCAAATATGTCACCGTGCTGGCCACGGTGGCGGCCTCGTAGCTCGTGAGCTTCGCGCCGTCAACGGTGAAGTCAGCGTCCGGGGTAATGACCGCGATGAAGTTGTTCTCGCCCTTGTCAAGCTCCACGGGAACGATGACGCTCTTGCCGGCCTCAACGGTCCCCTTGTAGAGCTCCTTGCCGTAACCGGTGGATATTACCACGCGGCCGTCGGCGTTGGAGCGGAAGTCCAGGTTGAAATCACCGCTGTTGGAGTCCGCGGGGCTCGCGAAGGAGTAGCTGGGCTCCACGGTCTTTTCCTTGCCGTCACCGCCGGGAACGGATGAGCCGGAGGCAGGCGAGGTGGTGAAGCTTATGTCGGTGAACGTCACATCCATACGGCGGGCGGCGAACATGCCCACATAGATGTACGGGTCAACATAGCTCAGCGCGGTGGGATCGGGATACTCTGCGGTGTGGGTGTCGCCGTTGTGATCGGTGTAGCTCACATAGTAGCCCGTATCGTTCTTCTCAAGCTTGAGCTTAAAGGATGTCAGCGCCGGCTCGATGGTCTTGCCGGGCACGCCCTCGATATTGGTGCAATTACCGACCAGGTTCCGGATGTCCGTGTTGACGCCGCTGAAGTCCAGAAGCGTCCAGGCGCTGGCGTAGCTGTCGGGCTCGGTGGAGGAAAACTCCGTAACGCCTGTACGGGCGAGGGACCCGACGCCAAGCTTCATGTTGACGCCCACGCCGCTGAGGCCGGACACACCGGCCATGTAGGAGTTGGACCACACGGGGGCGGTACTGCCGTTTACGCCCACCTGGTCCATAACGATAAGGCCGAAGCCCTCCTGGCCGTTGTTATACGTCCAGGTGTTGACGTTGGCCGTGGCGGTCAGTACGAAGTTTGTAGTGCTGGGGTCAATGGCGGTGTAATAGAGCGCCAGTCCGTCCTCGGCTGAGGGCTGGACCTTGCCCTTGCCGTTCAGGGAGTACACACGGACGCTGTTTTCGCCCTTGATCTCATAACCGTTGTTCTTTGTATCCGTGCTGGTGCCGAAGGCGGAGAACACCCATGCGACCTCTGCCGTGTCGGACACCGTGGCCTCCATGGGGTCACAGTCCTTGCCCTGCTCGCTGTCACGGACTGCCTTGACGGTGACGCTTACCTTGTCACCGACGGAAAGCCCCTCAACGGTGGCCTTGGTGCTGTTGACGCCTTCAGTGCTGACGATCTTGTCACCGGCGGTAACGACGTAGCCGGTGGCCTCCTTGACGGGGTTCCACTCCACGATGAGGTTGTTCTTGCCGTCGTTGGCGACGTACTTCATTACAGGTACGCCGAGAGGATAAGTGAACTTTACCTCAGCTGTCTTGCTCCCGCTGTGGACAGCCGACTCCTTATCACGGGTGGCTATCACGGAGAACGTATATGTCCCGGACTCCGAGGGCTCGAAGGACAGCACATGCTCGCCCTTCTCCGCCAGAGAGCTGAGTCTCTTAAGCTCCCAGCCGTCGCCGTCACGCATGATCACGGTGACCTGATCGGCGCCGTCGTAGCCTATCTCGGCGGCCACGGTGACGTCGACCTTACTCCCATTCGCCTTGGCGCTGGTGATAACGGGTGCCGCGACCTTGTCCCAATCGGCCCTGGGCTCCTTCGGTCCACCGACCTCGGTGACCTGGACCTTGAAAAGATAGTTGTTGCCGGTGGAACCGCCCAGATAGTAGGTTCCGGCCTCCTCGACGGCGATTTCGGAGATGTACAGCTCATCCTTGACACTCTCTACGTCGGAGGTGTACGCCACCTCTCCCGCTGCGTCAAATATATCCACATTACGCCCGTCACCGCCGCAGACCCACCACACCTTGACGGCGGCGGGGCCAGAGACAGCGAATTTGATGACGCTCTTACCGAGGTTGGACGTACCGCCGAAATTGATGCGCTTCGTGCCGACGAAATCGTCCGCGAAGGTCTTACTGTTTTCATTGACGGCAGCCTTGGCGCTCCAGATGACCGTGAAATAATCTCCCACAGCCTGCGCATCTCCGTCGGCGTATTTACCGGCTTCAAACGTCTCCAAATCGGCGGCGTCAAGCACATTCACCGTCTCGCCAGCGGTCTCGGTAACCTCCACCCTGAAGATGTAGTTTTTCTTGGGAGAGCCGCCCAGATAATATGTACCGGCCTTCTCCAGCTCCAGAGTAGAGATGTAGAGGGCGTCCTTGGCGGTCTCACCGTCGGTAGTCGCCACGTCCTTGCCGGATTTGTCCAGGATTGTCATCTGCCGTCCGGCATCGCCGGCGGCCCACCAGATCTTCACGGAAGCCGCTCCGGTGGTGGTGAATTTGATGGCGTCCTTGGCGGTATTGGCACCGTTGCTGAAGTTGACGCGGACGGTAGATTTATACCCATCTTCGAAGGTTTTCTCCTTGGCCTCCACCTTGGTTTTCTCGCTCCACAGGAGCGTGAAGTACCCGTCGGCGGATGCGGCGGTTTCTCCGTCCTTATGTGTTCCCTCACCAAAGAGTTCCAACTCTCCTGCGTCAAGCACATGCTTGTTGGGGTCGGCGTTTGGATTTGGGGCTATAAGGATGTCATCAGCCACGGCCGTAACGGCAATGGTGCTGATAAGCATCGCGAGAACGAGCACAAATGTCAGCGTTCTCTTTGCCAGATGTTTCATACAGTATTCTCCTCCTTATTAAATAAGTTAAAGCTGCACAGGACGAATGTGTAAAGCCCGACGCTTTCCACACTTATATATATAATAGCTTATTTGGGGTATAAAAATCAATAGTTTGCCCAAATTTTAATTAAATTTTTCCTCCCGTTTGGTTGAAAAGAATAAAAATATTTTTTTATTGCGAAAAATCGGCAATAATGTTAAAATACAGATTTATAGTGAACTTTTACGGAGGCAACAATGTTAGATGTCATCCTGGACGCGCTTCTTGACACGCTGAAGCTCCTCCCATTTCTCTATATCACATATCTGGTACTCGAATACATCAAGGAGCGGGCGGAGGCCGGCTCCTTAAAGCTCGTGCGTCAATCCGGCGCGTGGGGGCCGGTCGTGGGCTCGGCTCTCGGGCTCATCCCCCAGTGCGGCTTTTCCGCCTCCGCCTCAAATCTCTTTGCCCAGCGGCTCATATCCGCCGGGACGCTCGTGGCGGTGTTCCTGTCCACCTCCGACGAGATGCTCCCGATAATGATAACCAGCGCCGTGCCCGTCAGCACTATCCTGAAGGTCCTGGCGGCCAAGGCCCTTTGCGGCATACTTGCCGGCCTCGCCGCGGACAGGCTCTTCAGGCTCTGCCGCCACGAGGGCGAGAAGATCGACCTTCACGAGCTCTGCCGGGAGGAAAACTGCGGCTGTGAGGAACACGGCATATTCCTCTCCGCCCTCCTCCACACCGTTCAGATAGCCGCGTTCGTGCTTATCATCAACCTGGTATTCGGCGCCGTTATCCATTTCGTCGGCGAGGACAACCTGGCGGGGATAATCCTCAACAGGCCCGTCATCGGCCCCGTGATCTCCGCCCTTGTGGGCCTTATCCCCAACTGTGCCGCAAGCATCATCATAACAAAGCTGTATATCGGCGGCGCCATGACCGCCGGGAGCCTGCTGGCCGGGCTCCTGTCCGCCTCTGGCCTCGGCCTTCTCGTCCTCTTCAGGGTCAATCGCAGGGCCATGAGGGACAATGTGAAGATTTTGGCCTTCACTCTCATAAGCTCGATCATTCTCGGCATACTCGCCGACCTTGCCGGTATCGCCTTCTGAGCGGAGGAGCTATGGATATAAAGCTTTCCGACCACTTCAGCTACGGACGTCTTTTGAGGTTCGTGTGGCCCAGCGTCTCCATGATGATATTCACCTCCGTTTACATAGTGGTGGACGGGTTTTTCGTATCGAATTTTGTGGGCAAGGAGGCCCTGGCGGGCGTAAATTTCATATACCCCTTCCTCCAGATGATCGGCTGTCTCGGCTTTCTGGTGGGCTCCGGCGGCGGAGCAATCGTGGCCATAACCTTAGGCGAGGGGAAGGGCAAAAAAGCAAACGAGATCTTCTCCCTTTTCGTCTACTCCTCCCTGGCCCTGGGGCTCATCCTGACGGCCCTGGGCTTTATCCTCCTCCGTCCCGTGGCCGTGTGGATGGGCGCTGAGGGCGAGATGCTGAAGGACGCCCTCACCTATGGCCGGTGGTTTCTCTTCTCCATGCCCATGTTCATATTGGAGCACGAGTTCGAATCCTTCAACTCGACGGCTGAAAAGCCGAAATTGGGCCTTATATTCACCCTCTCCGCCGGTATGACGAACATAGTGCTGGACGCTCTTCTTGTTGGAGTTCTGGGCCTTGGCATCGACGGCGCCGCAGCGGCCACCGCCTTTTGCCAGATAGTCGGCGGGCTGGCCCCGCTTATCTACTACTCCCGGCCCAACAGCTCCCTTCTTCGCCTTGGCCGGGCCCGCTGGGACGGGCGGGCGGTACTGCGGTGCTTCACTAACGGCTCCAGCGAGCTTATGAGCAACATTTCAATGTCCCTTGTCGGCATACTCTACAATCTCCGGCTCTTGCGTCTGGCCGGTGAGGACGGCGTGGCAGCCTATGGGGCGGTCATGTACGTCAACATGGTGTTTATCGCCGTGTTCATCGGCTACTCCATCGGCGCCGCCCCGCTTATCGGCTACCACTACGGCGCCGGGGACAGGCAGGAGCTTCGGTCCCTCCTTAGAAAGAGCCTCGTCATTCTCGGCGTCACCCAGATCACCATGTTCATCCTTGGCGAGACACTGTCGGAGGGCGTCGCCCGGATATTTGTGGGGTACGATGAGTCCCTTGTGGCTATGACCCGCCACGGCTTTAAGCTGTACAGCACCATGTTCCTCTTCTCCGGCTACGCCATCTTCGGCTCGGCGTTCTTCACGGCCCTGGGTGACGGCCTGACCTCAGCCCTAATCTCCGGCCTTCGGACGATCGTCTTTGAGGCCGCTTCGGTCATGCTCCTGCCCCTCGTCCTCGACCTTGACGGCATATGGCTTTCAGCCCCTCTGGCGGAGCTCCTTTCCGTGGTGATGTGCGCGATATTTCTTATTGCCAAGCGGAAAAAATATGAATACATCTGAAAAGGAGAACTACGATGGCACAGCTTCTTAAAGGCGCGCCGGTGGCGGCGGCCATAAACGAAAAGACAAAGGCCCGTGTCCTGGCCCTTCGTCAGCGCGGCGTTATACCCACTCTGGCGCTTGTGCGTGTGGGCGAAAACGACGCGGATATTTACTATGAGCGGGGCGCCTTAAAGCGTTGCGCGGCCCTGGATATAGAGACACGCCCCGTCACCCTGCCCGCCGACATTAGCGAGTCGGAGCTTCTCTCAAAAATAGACGAGCTTAACCGCTTAAGCTCCGTCCACGGTGTGCTCATATTCCGCCCCCTGCCGAAAACCATCTCCGATGCCGCCGTCTGCGCCGCCCTTGACCCAAATAAGGACGTGGACGGCATAACCGACGGCTCCCTTGCCGGAGTATTCACCGGAAGCGGCCGGGGCTTTTGCCCCTGCACAGCCCAGAGCTGCGCTGAGATACTTGACTTTTACGGTGTGGACTGCGCGGGAAAGCGGGCCGCGGTGCTCGGCCGGAGCCTTGTCATCGGAAAGCCCGTCTCACAGCTCCTGCTTGCCCGTAACGCCACGGTCACCGTCTGCCACACAAAGACCCGTGACCTTGCCTCCGAGACGAAAAGAGCCGATATTGTCGTGGCCGCCGTGGGCCACCTCAACGCCCTCACCGCCGATATGGTCTCGCCGGGACAGGTCATCGTTGACGTGGGGATAAACACCGACGAGAACGGAAAAATGGCCGGAGATGTGGATTTTTCCGCCGTGGAGCCGATAGTCTCAGCCGTGACCCCAGTCCCCGGCGGCGTCGGATCAGTCACCACAGCCGTCCTCGCCTCCCACACCGTGGAGGCGGCTGAGAGGCAAACCAGCATTATGTAAACTTATAATTCAACAAAAATGCCCGTTTACGTTGATATTATGTCAACTAAACGGGCATTTCTTATTATGTAAACCTATTTATTCGATTCTAAACTTTTCTATCCCCTCGCGGAATATGTCACCGCCATGGCAGTCGATACCCACGATGAGCGGCATTTTCCTTACCGCCAGACGCTTCACTGACTCGCACCCCAGCTCCGGGAAGGCTATCTCCTCCATTGAGCTTATGGATTTAGCGATGAGCGCCCCGGCCCCGCCCACGGCGCACAGATACACCGCGCCGTTTTTTACGATGGAGTCCCGCACCGCGTCGGACCTCTGGCCCTTCCCTATCATCCCCGCCAGTCCCAGGTCAAGGAGTCTCGGCGTGAAGCCGTCCATGCGGCTGGAGGTTGTGGGCCCGCAGGCACCGGCGGGCATACCGTCGTGGCCCGGTGTCGGTCCTGCGTAATATATTACCGCCCCGTCAATGTCAAATGGCGTGGGCTCACCTGCGTCAAGAAGCCGAAAGATCGCCATATGCGCCTGGTCGCGGCTCGTGTATATCGTGCCGCTTAGCAACACCCTGTCCCCGGCGCTCATCTCCGGGGCGTATTTTTTCAGCTCCGACGCGTCAATATCAAAGATCTTCTGCATTTTCAGTCTCTCCGGCGCTCTGAAGTCTCTCGCTCACCGCGTCCAGCCGCTCTCCCGCCGTTTTCAGTGTGTCCTGAAGGGCCGAAAGCTTCGCGTTGACAACGCCCAGCTCGTGGGCGGCCTGGGACACGTTTATGTTCAGGTCCCCGCACACGCCGTCATACTGGCGTCTCACGTCCTCGAGGATACCGCGCGTCTCCTCCAAAGCCTTGGCGGCGATGTCCCTGGCGCTCTCGTCCGGCTCCGCCTGCTCCTGGGCGGCGTCCAGCCGCTCCTCCAGGGCCTCTATTTTTCCACGGAGATTTTGGTTGTCCCGCAAAAGGTCATTTCGCTCCCTGGCCAGGCCCTCAATATAGTCGATGACGTCGTGCCTGTTGAACCCGCCGAAAACCCGGCTCTTGAAATTGCCCTTTTCCTGTTCCAAAGCAAAAATCACCGTCCTCTCCCCTTGATTTATCTATCATATTATCACATTCGTCAAAATAAAACAACATAAACGCTCCTCTACTCCTCAAAAAATTTTAAATTCCCTCTTTTTCACCTGAAAATAAAATTATCAGATTTTTTCAAATTTCCTATTGACATGAAACTGTATTATTCGTATAATACGGTTAACGGTACCGTATTACTCAACTAATACAGTTTTGGGTGTGGGGAAAGGAGGTATTGCCGTGATAAGTCTTTCGGGGTTCCCAACCGGCGGTGACGGACCCATATATTTGAGGATAGTCCGTTTCATCCGCGCCGGCGTGGCGGCGGGAACCATAGCCGACGGGGACGAAATGCCCTCCCGGCGCGTTGTCTCGGCTACCCTGGGTGTAAACCCCAACACGGTGCAGAAGGCATATAAGCTCCTTGAGGACGAGGGCCTGATGATCTCCCGCCCCGGGGCCAAAAGCTACGCCGTTGTGACGCCTGAGAGCGTGGAGGCCGCCCGCGCCCGATTGAGAGCCGAGGAGATCGGCCGTGTGGTCTCGGCACTCCGGGCCAGCGGCATGGAAAAATCCGAGGCACTGGAGCTCATATCCCGTCTCTGGGATGAGTATGACGATGGAGGTGACACCGAGTGAAAAGAAAGCTTTCTATCCCCGCCCTGTGGGTCAGCATGACATTTTGGGGCGCTTTGGGGATAATTATTTTGATGGCCGCGTCCGAGCTTGTCGGCTTTGCCGTCGCTATACCGAAGATCATACCTGAGGGCCAAAAATATTACATGGTCTTATTCTCCGATACGGTAGAGAGCGTCGGCGTAAAATATTTCTACCGCGCCGCTATCACCCTTCTGTTCTTCTGGATCTTCTACTCCTGCCGCGCAAGATCGGCGACGGTCTCCCGATTGTCCGTATCTGAAACATCGATGACCCTGTGGCACGCCGCTGTCATAGCCGGTTGGTTCCTTGTCCTTCTCGCGTCCCAGCTCGCCGTGATCTTCGTATCCTACGGCTGGTTTCTCAAAACCGTCGACCCCTTAGCCGTCAGCGGTCAGTCCCTAATGATAGCCTTTTATGAAAACGTCACTCTCCACTGGCTTATGCCCTTAGCCGACTGGCCCCTTTCCCTGACCGTCGCGGCCCTATATCTGTCCCTCGCCCTTTCAATAGCGGTGGACTGCCGGCTTTTGCGCCGCGGCGGGCATGTCCCGATGGTTTCCGGTATTTTAGCGGCGGTGCTGGAGGTATTCTTCAGCTCCCGGAATGAAAAATATCTGTGGATGCTCATTGCCGTGGCCGCGACGCTGGCCGTGGTCCAGACGGTACGCCTTATTAAGAGCTCCAAAGAGGAGGATGAACCGTGAAAAAGCCCGACCTTTCAAAGCTCGTCCCCCTGGGCGCTCAGCCCCGAAAGCAGCTCGCGGCAATATTCGGCGCTATCATCATCGCCTTCATATGGAGCCTTCGCGTCCCGTTCACGATAGTCAGGGAGTACCACCGGTGCACAAAGGATCTCAAGATCGGCATCAACGCCGTCATGGCGGGATATTCATACCTCTCAGCCGACGGGCTTTACGGATTTTACATCGTCGCCGGACTTATGGCGCTTCTGGCCGTGTGGAATTACGCCTCACATTTCATTGGCTCCCGGGCGGACTACCTCATGCGCCGGCTCCCGGCAAGATTGGAGCTCCACCGCCGGTGCCTCACCCTTCCCTTCGTCGGGATAGCCCTTTCGCTTATTCTCTCTGTCGTCCTTGACCTTGCGTACAGGGCGATATATACAAGCTTACTCAATAAACTGAGCCTTATTTAAGGAGGCGGAAAAAATGCTTGAGCTTCACGACATTTCAAAACATTACGGCTTTACCCGCGCCCTCGACAGCGTGTCCCTTTCCGTCGGCCCCGGGGAGCTTGTGGGCCTTTTCGGTGAAAACGGCGCCGGCAAAACTACGCTTATGAAATCGATACTCGGCCTCATCCCCCACTCCGGCGAGGTTACCCTTGACGGCGAGCCCGTGACGAGAAAAAATATCGAGCGATTTTCCTTCGCCACAAGCCAGCACTCCTTCTTCCCCGTCCTCACCGCCGAGGACCACCGGGACTTTTACGCAAGTCACTTCAGGGGCTTTCGCGATAAACGCTATAAGGCGCTGATGGAGTTTTTCGGGCTTCCGAGGATAAAAGCCCTCAGCCGCCTCTCCGCCGGACAGCAAAATCAGTTTGAGGTCATCATGGCCCTCAGCCAGGGGGCTGACTACATCCTCATGGATGAGCCCTTCGCCGGGAACGACATATTCAACCGTGAGGACTTCTATAAGGTCCTGCTCGGCATACTGGAGCCCAACGAGACCATCATACTCTCCACGCATCTCATCGAGGAGGTAGAGAACTTCGTCACCCGGGCGGTGCTCATAAAAAAGGGCAAGCTCGTCGGTGACAGACAGACGAGCGACCTTGAGGACAGCGGCACCACGCTTATGGGCTATGTAAAAGAGACCTACAGCTACGAGCCCGACCGTGTGAGCCGCGCCCTTGACCGGCTTACGGGCGAGGAGGGTGAAAAATGAAGCGATTATTCGTATTTTTCTTAGTCCTGGCCCTCTCCGCCGTTATCGTCGCGGGTGCGGCCCACACGCTATTTGCCGCCCAGGACGACGTGGAGATACGTGAGGAATACGTCGGCGACCGCGCCGCGGCCAACGGGCTCATAGTCCGGAGTCAGTACTATCTTAACGCCAGCGGGCGCGGATGGAACACATCCATTTCAATCGACGACGGACGCCTTGAATCCCGGTCCACCTTTGATTTCAGGATGAACTACGAATATGACTACTTCGACTTTCTGAACTGTGAGCTTTGGAGCGTGGGCTACACCGCCAGAGACGTGACCGACAATGCGGACTTAAGGAGCTGGCTGTCCCCTTACGGCCTCACAAAGCACACAATGGACGTGGCGAGCAGGACAAATCCCGGCGAAATGCGTACCGAGGTCGTGTATTTGTCCGATTATTACGACCTCTGGCCCTGGGGCATCTCAGGCAGAAACGGCTTTCGGTACACTGTCATCTCGGACCGTGACTGTGAAAAATTATCGGATATTTTCCGTTTCTACATACCGAGTGATGCCATGGCCGAGGTGATTATAGCCAAGGACAGCAGCGGAACGATCGCCTTTTTGAGCTCCCAGCCCGTTGGCGTCTGGCATGAGCCCGTCGTAGAGCCGATACCGGAGGGCGGAAACTACGTTATACACTCAGAGCCGGAGGACCGCTTTACCGCCGTTGGAGCGTCAGCAATGGACGAGCGCGGCGTGTGGCTCTACTTGGCCGTCGTTGACAGCGCGACAGGCGAAAATCTCCTTGAGTACCGGGACGGTCCGGGTATCTACTTCATCCCCACCTACCATAGCAGCGGCGCGTACTATGAGAAGGGCGATTTTATGATAGACAGCGCCCGTCTTATCTATGAAACCGGCGACCGGCCCATCTATCTCAGGCTCAGCTCCGATGAAGAGACGTTGCAATTATACTCCGTCAAAGGTGGCGTCCTCTGTCTCACCGTCCTTGACGCCTCCACCGGCGAGGAGCTTTATAAATCTGAGCTTATGAAAACAGACGACACAAGGATTAACTTCCACATCGCCAAGGACGATATGTTCCTCATTATGGACAGCGCGGGCAGCCTCGTCCTGCTCCGTGAGGAAAACGGCATCGCCAGGCCCGTATTCAAGACCCACCTGGACTTGCAGGTCGAGTATCCCAACCTCTCCAGCCTTGCGGAAATTTTCAGATCTCCCGACGACCACTTTGACTTTGCCTTTGACGGAGAGCGCGTCGCCATCTGCGACGGGTATAGCATGTACGTGCTCACGGCGGACGAGACTGGTCTTACCTATTTTGCCCGGTATAATTACAGCCCCATCTGGGACGGCCTCGTCGGATACAGCCGCTTCGGCTACTTCGGCTCCGCCCAAACCGCCTACCCCAACGTCCGCCCCCCGATGTCCGTAAGCTTTCAGTAATCCCCGCTTTCGCCGGAGCTCGCATCCATCATTTTCGCCTCACAGATCGTAAACTCGCTCTTATGAAAGGCCAGTATCCCCTGGTCGCGCATCTTGCACAGCTCGTTTGACATGGCGCTCCTGTCCACCGAAAGGAAGTCCGCAAGCTGCTGACGGTTGAAGGGTATTGTAAAAGTACTGCTGTTTTGTCTCTCCGCCTCGTCAGAGAGATAGGACAGCAGTTTTTCTCTCGTCGTGCGCCTTGACATATAGCCAAGCTTCCGGACAAGTCCCCTGTTCCTTTCCGAGATCGTGTAAAACAGGTTTTTGATCAGCTGTGTGTGAAATGGGCAGGCGGATGGGCACACAGACAGGACCTTGTCCATGTCAAAAAATAAGACGACACTGTCCTCCGATGCGGTGACGTCGTTCATAAACGTCCCGCTGTCCGGCGCCACATATGCCTCTCCAAATATCTCGCCCGGCCTTATTTCACTCAGGATGCTCAGGTTGCCCCAGTAGTCCTCCTTCCGGATATGTAGTCCTCCCCGCGCAAGTAGCGCAAGCCCACGGCCTCGTTCCCCCTGGCGCAGAACGTATTCTCCCTTGACGTAGCTCCTGGCCGTCCCATTAAGGCATCCCAGCATTAATGCAATTTCCTCCTCACCCACGCCGAAAAAAAGCCTCGTCTTTTTTAAAAGATGTATAAATTCTTTCATAAAACCGCCTTTTTGTTGTAAATACAACATACCTTTTTCTTCAGTTTTACTACAATATATTCAAAATGTCAAGAGACCGCAAAGTCTCAGAGAGGAGTTCAAATGATAAGAAAGATAATCAAGATCGACGAGGAAAAATGCACCGGTTGCGGCATCTGCGCCGAGGCGTGTCACGAGGGGGCCATCTCGATCGTAGACGGCAAGGCGAAGCTCACCCGGGAGGACTATTGCGACGGCCTCGGCGACTGCCTCCCCACCTGCCCCACCGGCGCCATAAGCTTTGAGGAGCGCGAGGCACCGGCCTACAACGAGGCGGCGGTGCTGGCATCAAAGCGCGAGCCCCCGGCGGAAAATCTCCCCTGCGGCTGCCCCGGAACACAGGCCCGCGCCATCCGCCGGGATGACGCCGTAAGCGACAGCGTATCCGTCCCCAGCCGGCTCTCCCAGTGGCCGGTCCAGATAAAGCTCGCGCCTGTAAACGCCCCATACTTTGACGGCGCGCACCTGCTTGTGGCCGCTGACTGCACGGCCTACGCCTACGGAAATTTCCACAACGATTTTATCAAAACCAGAGTGACCCTCATCGGTTGCCCAAAGCTCGACGCCGTAGATTATTCCGAAAAGCTCACCCGTATCATCTCCGGAAACGACATCAAAGACGTGACCGTCGTCCGCATGGAGGTCCCATGCTGTGGCGGCATCGAGAACGCCGTAAAAACAGCCCTGAAGCAAAGCAACAAATCCATCCCCTGTTCCGTCATAACCGTCACCACCAACGGCCGGATCAAAGATTAATATCCACCGAAATCGCGTCCTCACCAATCGATTCAAAAAGCCTCCGAACCCTCATCTCGGTCCGGAGGCTTTGATCATTTTTCCAGAAGTATAAGCTCTATGCCCTCATCCTCCCCCAGATTGCGGCTATATTGTTTCTGCGCGGAATTGTTCCAGTGCTCATGGACACCCAGATTTGTTACGATATGTCCACGGCTGTCCGTGTAAACGGTACCGGACGGAGAGTCAAAAACAAGTCCCGCCTCATGCAAATAGTTTTCCACGGTGGGATCACTGCGCAGTGCGCCGTTATTGTCCGTAACGGCCGGCTCACTCATCAGGAAGTCCGCCCCCACACTGTCAATGGCTACCGGATCCTGGGATACAAACACGCTTGATGTGTAATCCCCGTTAAAGGGTGTCTGCTGCCATCTGGAATTGTTTCCGGTGATCGACGCTCCCTCGCTGGGGGCGCAAATCAAGGCGTCCAGCATATACAGCACTGTTTTACCGCCAAGATCAGCGTTCGCCATCAAATCAACAAGAGGACTGTAAATGCCCATCTCGTTACGGGTGAGCCACTGGTGAAGGTTTGCACCCTCCGGCGGGCGCATGGTGTTGCCGTTAATGAAAGAACCAAAGTGATTTTTCCCGCACAGTGTAATCCCGTAGCTGTGGCCCTTGAGATTGGCAAGATTGATAAGATACGTCGCCTCGGTGACGCAGGTTGGCAGGTAGTTGACCGCGCCGCTGAAGGAATGGGACCAGACGATAGGGGCGTTCTCATCCGCCACGCCGGTGTCCCTGTTCACAAAATGTACTCCCTTCAGCTCTCCCCCGGTACACATCTCCACCATGTAATCCGGGAACAGCCGGGAGACATCGTAAACGGTGATGTCCTCCGGCGCGACACCGGCCTCTTCGACCATGGAAGTGAGCAGGGCCTTCAGCAGCACGGGATTTGTGTAGCTCATTTTCGTCTCGCCGGAGGTGTCGTCATCGTAGACGGCGGAACCGTTGATGTTGGCCTTAATGGCGATCTTCTCCCCCGCTTGGTATCCCTTACCGCCGTTACGGTAAGAAAACAGCGCGTTCCAGCCGTCACGTGCGTTCTCCTTCCCGCCGAGAGTGGCAATGGAGTCGTTGACCATGTCCAAAATGGCGCTCTCGTTGAAGTGGTCAAGCTCCCACCAGTAGCCGTTTCCATCCCAGTCCACGCTGTCCGGGTCGTAAGCCCAGGCCACGCGCCCCGGCATGGCGCCGATGCCTGTGCCGTAGGGCTCATGCTCCGGATAAATACCGTCGTAAGGCAATATGGAATCCTCCTTTGTCTGCGGCAGGTCAAGTTCATCGATCCACCCCTGAATTTCTGCCGCCGACGCGCCGCTTCCGAAACGCCTGCCGACCAGCCATTTTGTATCATCGGCGGTAAGTCCGTGGAGGTTGTCCGCGCTGGAGCCGATCCCGCTGGAATGAGAGGTGCAGAAGGGTATAACTGTTTTCCCCGCAAAATCGTAGCTTTCAAGGAAGGTATATATGATTTTCGGCGCCTGCCCGTGCCAGATAGGATAGCCCAGGAACACGATGTCGTAATTTGCCATGTTCTCCACGCCATTGGCAATAGCCGGTCGCGCGGTTGGGTCCGCCTGCTCCTGATCCGCACGTCCACCGCTGTAATAGTCAAGATCAGCCTCAGTATATGGGATTTCCGGGATGATCTCAAAAAGGTCAGCACCCAGATAGTCCGCGATTTCTATTGCCACGCCCTCGGTGGTATTGGTGCATGAAAAATAGGCCACAAGGATCTTCGTTTCTTGCGTATCGTCGCTCGGCCGGTGGAAGAAGTTATACAAAATCATTGCCGCCTCCGCCCTCGTGGCGTTGCCCTTGGGATCAAAGCGGTTTTCGCCTTTCCCGCCTATAACGCCGTTTACCCTTGCCCATTTTACCGCCTCTTTCGCCCAGGGTGAGATCGTACCTTCATCCGCAAATGTCTCCGCCTCCCCGCTGTCCGGGGAATTTGCGTAGCGCCAGAGGACGGTTGTAAATTGCTCACGGGTTACCGGGTCGTCCACGCCGAAGGTCCCGTTGCCGTACCCGCCCATAACATCCTCAGAGGATGCCCAGCGCACCGCCTCAGTATACCACACATCTGTTGAAACATCGGAGAAATCCATGGGAAGATCAACCCGTGGACTGTTTTCTTTTCTCCAGAGGACCGTGGCCAGCATAGCGCGAGACATAGGCTCATCGGGTGAAAAAGTACTATCCGACGTACCTCCCATGATCCTGTTCTCCCTGCACCAGGCCACGGCCTTGGCATACCAGGCGTCGGTAGGAACGTCAATAAATCCGGTCGGCGTTGATTGACTGTTCAGCGTTACACCATTCACTACCGGCTTCTCTGTTCCTCCGGCCCCCTCAGCGGTCCCGCAGGCGGCACATGAAACGAGTATGCATAACGCCAGTATAAACGCGATTTTTCTCATTTCATTCACTCCCTTCCCAAAAGCCTCCGTAATCCCTTCGCGCTCTATATTACCCGAGATACTCGCGGAAGAACCCCTCAAGCTTATCAAACGGTATAGCTCCCTTCTCTCCTCCGTCGTAGAGATCGGTGTGGACGGCGTCCGGGATTATCATCAGCTCCTTATTATCGGAATACGGATTGCCGTTTACCATGTTGGCGTAGGCGTCCTTTGAGAAATAGCAGGAGTGGGCCTTCTCCCCGTGGACAATCAGCACTGCGCTCCTTATCTCGTTTGAGTACCGCAAAATCGGCTGGTTTAAGAAGCTCATGCACCCGATGACGTTCCAGCCGCCGTTGGAGTTGAGACTGCGTGGGTGATAGCCGCGCTGAGTCTTGTAGTAATCGTAGTAGTCCTTCACAAAAAACGGCGCGTCCTTCGGTAGCGGGTCCACCACTCCCCCGCCAAGGGCATAATTACCGGATTTAAAATCCGCTGTACGTTGGGCATTCAGAGCCTTTTTCTTCTCGTATCGCGCCTCCTCCGAGTCCTCCGCGTCAAAGTATCCCTTGGCGTTCACCCTCGTCATGTCATACATGGTCATAGCCGCCGTTGCCTTCACCCGTGTATCCAGCGCGGCGGCATTCAGCGCCATTCCGCCCCAGCCGCATATACCGATGATGCCGATCCTCTCCGGGTCCACATCGTCATTAGTGGAGAGGAAGTCCACCGCCGCCTGAAAATCCTCCGTGTTTATGTCCGGGGAGGCCATATACCTTGGTGTACCTCCGCTCTCGCCGGTAAAGGACGGATCGAAAGCGATCGTCAAAAATCCCCGCTCCGCCATGGTCTGTGCGTATAGCCCGGAGGCCTGCTCCTTCACGGCTCCGAAGGGCCCGCATACAGCGATGGCCGCAATTTTACCGCTCACATTTTTTGGCATGTACATATCCGCCGCCAGAGTTATGCCGTAGCGGTTTTGAAATGTCACCTTTTTGTGATCCACCATCTCGCTTTTTGAAAAGGTCTTGTCCCAGATGTCCGTGAGATTTTTAGTTTCCATTTTCGCCGCTCCTTTTTGTTATAATATATTTATTATAATTCATTGACTGTCTTGCCGCTAATTGTTATAATTAATATCACATTATTCAATTTCGGAATATCACTGAGGTGTGGCTATGGAAATTAGGACGCTCCGATATTTTTTAGCGGTAGCCCGGGAGGAGAACATGACGCGGGCCGCCGAGGTCCTGCATGTCTCTCAGCCCACGCTTTCAAAGCAGATCCAGGCGCTGGAGGATGAGCTTGGTCGGAAGCTCTTTATCCGTCACAGCTTTCGCATCGAGCTTACGGAGGAGGGTATGCTACTGCGCGAGCGCGCGGAGGATCTCGTATCCATGGCGGATAAGATAACCGGTGAATTTGCCGCGCTTGGCGACATAACCGGCGGGGACGTTTATCTCGGCCTCGCGGAGTCATATCAGATCCGCTATCTTGCCCGCCAGATAAGGCGGTTCAAGGAGCTCTACCCAAATCTGCGCTACCACATAACCAGCGGCGACACGGAGCAGGTAACCGAGAAGCTTGACAGGGGACTTTTGGACTTTGCCGTGCTGGCCGAGGAGCCCGACGCCGCGAAATACCACTATCTCCCCTTCCCCGAGGCCGACGTCTGGGGACTCATCGTACCCGTCGGGCACACCCTTGCCAGCAGATTGGCCATAAGCGCCGATGACCTCGCCGGTCTGCCCCTATTCTGCTCGGAGCAGGGTTGGAAAAAGGATATTCCCCGCTGGTGCGGGGAAAAGATGGACAGCCTGTGCCTGGAGGGCTCCTTTCGCCTTTCCTACAACGCCTCGCTCTTTGTTAAGGAGGGGCTCGGGTTTTTGCTGACCCTCAGCAGGCTCATTGACACAAGCGATGGTAGCGGCCTTGTATTTCGTCCTCTGACGCCCAGGCTCGAGGAGAAAATATACCTCGTCTGGAAAAAATACCAGCTCTTCACCCCGATAGCCCAGCGCCTTCTCGATACGCTGAAGGCAAACATGCTCTGAAACAGGAGGGCCCCATGACACAAAAGGACAGAAGGATCTATCTGATACGGCGGCTTATTTCCGAAAAGCCTGAGTACGCCTCCGTGGCCGTACCGGACAGCGAGGCGGAGCAAAACACGCTTCTTCGCGCGCTTATGAACCTCCGCCCACCCCGCCCGATAAGCGAGGATTTTCTGGCGGTCCAGGACGAATATCTGCGTGAGGAAACCGCCCGGAAGGGCGTCACGGACATAAAGGATTTGACCCCCGCCGAGCCGGGGATATATATCTGGCTCGGCGACATCACCACGCTCAAGTGCGGCGCCATAGTAAACGCCGCCAACTCCGGCCTCACCGGCTGTTATATCCCCTGCCACGGCTGTATCGACAACGCCATACACACTAACGCCGGCGTGGAGCTGCGGCTTGAGTGCGCCAGGATAATGAAGGCCCAGGGCCATGAGGAACCAACTGGATCGGCGAAGCTCACACCGGCCTATAATCTGCCCTGCGATTTCGTCCTGCACACTGTCGGACCAATAATCACCGGGCCTGTCACCTATGAGGACCGGGAGCTTTTAGCCTCCTGTTACCGCTCCTGCCTGGAACTTGCGAGGCAAAACAACATAACCAGCGTGGCGTTTTGCTGTATCTCCACCGGAGAATTTCATTTCCCCAACGATTTGGCCGCGAGGATCGCCGTGGACACAGTGAGAAAATACAGAGGCGATACGGAGGTGATATTCAATGTTTTCAAAAGCGTCGACCACGAGCTCTACCGGGAGCTACTGGGATAATATAAAAAGGTTGAGAGACGCCCTTGATAGCGCCGACGCCGTTGTGATCGGCGCGGGAGCGGGCCTCTCCACCGCCGCGGGATTTACATATACCGGTCAGCGGTTTACGCGGTATTTTTCGGACTTTGCGGAAAAGTACGGCTTTTCCGATATGTATTCCGGCGGCTTTTACCCATATTCCACTCCGGAGGAATTTTGGGCCTACTGGAGCCGGTATATATACATAAACCGCTATCTCAACCCGCCGATACATGTATACGACGAGCTTCTTGAGCTTGTCGCGAACAAGGACTACTTTGTTATTACCACCAACGTGGACCACTGCTTTCAAAAGGCGGGCTTTGACAAAAAGCGTCTTTTTTACACCCAGGGCGACTATGGCCTCTTTCAGTGCGCGGAGCCCTGCTGTCAGGAGACCTTTGACAATGAGGACACCGTCCGGCGGATGGTGGCGGAGCAGAAGGACATGGCCGTCCCCTCCTCCCTGCTCCCCCGCTGTCCCCATTGCGGAAGGCCCCTCACAATGAACCTACGCTCAGACGACAAATTCGTGGAAGATGAGGGCTGGCACAGGGCGGCAGTGCGGTATGAGGAGTATTTGCGATCCCACATTAACGCCCGTGTCCTCTTTTTTGAGCTCGGCGTTGGCTACAATACGCCGGTGATCATCAAATACCCCTTCTGGCGCATGACCGCCCAAAATAAAAAAGCGACCTACGCCTGCGTTAACTTCGGCGAAGCCGCCTGCCCCGACAATATCGCCGGTCAGTCTATAATCATAAACTCCAACATCTCCCAGGTCCTCCGCGACCTGGGCACGGAAAAAAGGAGGAAACCAGGTGAATAAAAAGTTAAAAAAACATTTAAGCGTGTTAAAACGCGGGCTCCGGGAGCTGAGGCCAATAAACTTCATCGTCCTCACCGCCGCCGGAATAATAAACGCCTTCGGGGTATCCATGTTCCTCTTCCCGGTGAAGCTCTATGACAGCGGCATATCCGGCCTTTCCATGCTATTGGATCAGATAACCCCTCCCGGTCTTACGCTTTCCGTGTTCCTTCTCATTTTGAACTTCCCCATATTTCTGTTCGGCCTCAGGCGCCAGGGTCCCGCCTTCACGGTCTACTCTCTCTACGCCATCGGGATATATTCTCTGGTGTCCTATCTCATAATGTATGTCCTGCCCATAGATGTGAACTTCGTCTCTCCCCTGGCCGGCACCGACCTTCTGCTGTGCGCGGTGTTCGGCGGTGTGATCTCCGGCGTCGGAAGCGGCCTCACCATCCGCTTCGGCGGGGCCATAGACGGCGTGGATGTGCTGTCGGTCATATTCGCCGGAAAGCTCTCCGTCTCCATCGGCACCTTCGTTATGACCTTCAACACGCTTTTATACATCGTCTGCGGTATAGTCATCCACAGCTGGATACTGCCGCTATACTCCATCGTCACTTATTTCGTGGGCTCAAAGACCGTGGATTTCATCGTTGAGGGCTTTGACCGCTCCATGTGCGCCATGGTCGTGACCACGAAGGCAAAGGATATTTCGTCGGCCCTGTCCGAGAGCTTCAAGGCCGGCGGCACCATCGTCAGCGCCACCGGCGGATATACGGGGGATGAAAAGCAGAAAATCTACTTCATCGTCAACCATTTTCAAATAAACAAGCTCAAAAGGCTTGTGACAGACATCGACAAAAACGCCTTCATCTCCCTCCAAAACGTAGCCGGCATCGTCCGCCGCCCAGTCAGATGACTCGCCTCACAGCAGTTCCTCCACCTTGGATTTAAGCGCCTCCATAGGCTGCGTTGGTTCAAAGCGGCCGGCGATATTGCCGTTACGGTCGATAACTATCTTTGTGAAGTTCCACTTGATGTTGCCGTTATTTTTGTAGTCCTTATCCATCCTCTTGACTATGGGCTTCAAAACGATCGCCATCGGTCCCTTGCCAAAGCCTCCAAAGGTAGTGTTCTGTGTCAGATATTTATATAGCGGTATGGCGTTCTCGCCGTTCACATCCACCTTTGAAAACTGTGGGAAGGTTATCCCGTAGCGCCCCGTGCAGAAGGAGTGTATCTCCTCATCGCTTCCCGGGGCCTGCTCCATAAACTGGTTGCAGGGAAAGTCCAAAATCTCAAGTCCGTCCTTCTGATGTAGCTCGTAAAGATCCTGAAGCTCATCATACTGTGGTGTAAAGCCGCACCCGGTGGCCGTGTTGACAATTATCAGCACCCTTCCCCTGTACTGCTCCATTGAGACCTCGCTCCCGTCCTGTGCTCTCACCTTGAAATCGTAGATGCTCATAAATACTGCCTCCTTTAAATATTTATAAATTTAATTGTATAATATTATATTTAATTATAGTTTTAAATTTCGGATTGTCAACAGAGCATACTCTAAGTTCACAAAAAATTAATATTACATTTACCGCGATCAAACATTGCGAATTTGAATATCACAGTAGTACCTATATAAGAGTAAAAATCAGGCCCCCGGCATTCCGGCGGCCTGATTTATATTATGGATTTATTTCATAAGCTCCTCCGAAAGCTTCAAAATCTCCGGTGAGAGCTTGGCTCTCTTGCGCTTGACCATGTGGTTGTAAATCGGGTATGCCGTGATGACGCCGATGATGCCGACGACCCCGATAAGAACCCCGGGGATAAAAAGCGCATCGCCCCACACCATGATACAGCTCATACCGATGCCTAAAATCAGGGCACTTACGATCCCAACGGCCAACGATATGATCGACGCTGACCGCGTCGCGCTCTTGTCCAAACGGCGAAGCTGTTCTATGGATGACTCCTCTTTTGTCGGCGGCGCGTATTTGTCCCGGATCTTCTTGATCTCCTCCTGCTCCTTGGCTGAATAGGTATAGGTGAAGGTCTCTTTCTTTTCTTCCATACTCCATGGCTCCTTTCAGGATTTATAAGGATATTGTAGCAGGCGTATGTTTGCGAAACATTCAAGTTATGTTTGAGAATTATTAATTTGGAGCTTTTTAAGATTTTTATTTGCCCGCCAGATCATATATATCGCCATTCCGATGACGATTGTGCAAACGCCGCCTCCTGTCGCTCCGGTCATGGCCCTGCGGAACATTGGGTCGTCGTCCCCGCCGAACTGGGCCAGCATTGCGGTCTCAAGAGACAGGATCGACACCAGCGCCGCCACAAGATTGATAGCCTTAGCCGCCGAAAGCACGGGGCTGTTGTGCCGCCTGGTCTTAACGATGTTGATAATGGCAACGGTGACGGCGTAAAAGGAATAGGCGGCCATGGCGTAGATTAGCAACCCCGGATACTCAAACCCGCGATTTTGATGCACCATGAATATCACGATCCCCGCGAGCGCCTGATTCATAATCATGAGGTCGCGAGTTCGAATCTCGCATCCAGCTCCAATACCCGCCGGATTTCCTGAGAAAATCGGGAAATCCGGTACTTTTTTGGCTGGTTTGGTTGACGCTGATGTTTTTCTGACCCACTTCTGACCCCAACGGGAATCTGGAGCGGAAAGGACGGGATAGCATAAAGCCGTGGGAGTTTGTGTCCCGCGGCCTTTTTTTAGATAAGGCTACGTAAATTTTGCTCATACATTCGCCCCAATCAGCTTGCCCATGGTGGCCGCGGCTTCTTCTTGCATTTTTGTGGTGACGTGGGTGTAGGTGCGGAGGGTGAAGCCGGCGTCGTAGTGGCCGAGGATGCTGGAGACGGTTTTAACGTCAACACCGTTCTGGAGCGCCAAGGTGGCGTAGGTGTGGCGGAGGTCGTGCAGGCGGATGTGCGGGAGACCGGCGGATTTGAGGATTTTGTTGTGGATAGCGGTCACGGAGTCGGGGTAGTACATGCCGAGAGTTACCGGGGAGGGGAACATGTATTCGATGTTTGGGTGTTTTTCATGCTCCTTTTTGAGAATGTCCACTGTTTCCTGTGATAGCGAGATTCTGCGGATGGAGGTTTCCGTCTTGGGACGTGTGACCTTCACGCCTCCGCCCTTGACTCTGACGGCTTGTTTGCAAACGTTCAGGGTCATCGACTGTTCATCGAGGTCGCTCCAAAGAAGGGCGACAAGTTCTCCTTTGCGTAGGCCGGTGGTTAATTCGAGGAAGAACATTGCCAGGACGCCCCGTTTATCTGCTTCTCTGAGGTAGGTACTGATGTCCTCCGGGCGCAGGATGTGCATTTCTTTCTTCTCTATCTTCGGCACAATGCAATCTTCTGTCGGGTTTCGCAGGATCAGCCTTTCCTTCACCGCACGTCCCATGCAGTTGTGAAACATCATGTGCAGGCCACGAACGTAACTTGCGCTCATGCCGGTGTCCCCATCCGCTTTTTTCCTTATCCGTCCGTTGGCCTTGACATCGTTGTACATCTTCTGTATGTCTCGCCCGGTGAGCTTGGCGAGTTTGATGTTTCCAATCCTCGGCACGATGTGGTGTTCGATGTAATCCTCGTAGAATCTCTGCGTACTCTCCCTGACGTGTGGTTTAGAGTATGTCTCATACCATGTCCTTACCCAACTGCCCACTGTATATTCCTCGGCTTTCTCAACGTCGATCTCGGTGCATTCCCGGATTGCCCTTTTCAGCTTCTCCTTGACCTCCGCCTGGGTCCTGCCGAGGACATTCTTGCGAATAGCCTTTCCGTGCTCGTCATACCCGGCGACATACCTTCCTTCCCATCTCCCGTCCGGCCGCTTTCGTATATTCCCCTCGCCGTTGGCTCTGCGTTTGCTAATGCTGTGTGCCTCCTTTCTGCCCTTTGGCAAACACACAACATACCATCTTCCGCGCCAAATAGCCAGGGGGAAATTGTGTACAAACGGATAACTTTTCGCCCTCAGTGGGTCTGGGCTCCCGCCCGGAAACGCATTTGGCAGGCGCCGGGCTCGCCCGGTGTACAGACAAATGCGATGCTTGCCTCTCCCAAACGGGAGAGTTTTCCTCTCTGCGTTCACGACCACCTTATGACTGCGGATTTTTACTTGGAATTGCTGACAAAACCGTTCTAACCGACGGCCTAAATCGCACCGCTGCCTCAAAACCGACTGCCTAGGCGAAACGTAGAAAAGCCCCGCACTGCGGGGCTTTGTGGCCGAGCTGCCGTCGCGCACGACGGCAGCTCTTTATCTTGTCCAATAATCGAACGGCCTTTTTTTTCAGAAAAGGGCCGGAAATTTGCTTCGGCGTTGCCTTCCCAAAGCTGGAGATTATGTGCAGAGAGAAGAATCTCCTTCACCAACAAACGCCCAACACGGCGTTTTGGCACTTCGGAGGTGTTCTTATCCTACCCTCTGACCTAAAACCGCACACGGGGGCAACAGCGGGACAGCGGTGCTTGGTGGGATCGAATTACCGTGGACTTTTTCAAGCGCACATGGTATACTTTCCTTGGCAACCAATGATTCTGCAACTTGTGGCTTAATTGAGGGCGGGTTCTTATGGGTACTTGGTTTACAGTCGAGGCGATCGACAGCGATACATTTGCAATCAGCGAGTATAAGCACTGGGAGGAGACGCACTGCTATCTGGCGTGCGGGACCGAGAGGGCGCTGCTGATTGATACGGGGCTGGGCGTTGGGAATATCAGGGAGGTGGTTGACAGCCTCACAGACCTCCCGGTGACTGTGGTCACGACTCACGTCCATTGGGACCACGTCGGAGGGCACAAATTTTTTGACAGGATCGCTGTACATGAGGCCGAGAAAGATTGGCTGGCGGAGCAGTTCCCCATCCCGTTAGAGGTGGTCAAGCACAACTTGACTTGCCGCCCATGCGATTTCCCGGAGGACTTTGCCCTTGATGATTATTGGCTGTTCAAGGGGACACCGCAGGAGCTCCTGCGTGATGGCGACTGTCTGCCCTTGGGAGGCAGGACGCTCACGGTGATCCATACGCCCGGACACTCCCCCGGACATTGCTGCTTTTATGAGCCTGAGCGCAAATTTCTATTTTCCGGCGACCTGATCTACCGGGGCTGCTTGGATGCCTTTTATCCGACTACGGACCCGCAGCTGTTCTGGCAGTCCGTCACGAAGGTGCAAAATCTGGAAATCGGCCGCATCCTCCCCGGCCACCATGAGCTCTCTGTCCCAATAGACATTGTGGGCAGGATCGAAGAGGCGTTCCGGGAGCTGTCCCAGGAGGGGAAGCTGAGACAGGGCGGCGGTTTATTTCAGTACGGAAACTTTCAAATCCATATCTGAGAGGGCTTTATACTTGTTGCCTTTCATCTTGTTAATACTATTCCCCTTCCAGAAATTGCGGGGGCCCCTGCAATCATTGAGGGCCGGAGGCGAGTATTTCGACCATCAGCCTTGCTCCCAAAGTGAACGCTTCCCGGAAGCGCCTTTCGCCCATTGAAGCAGATACAGTGAGGCAATCATCCTTTATTGCGTCGAGAATTGCTTTCTCATGCTCATCAAGGGTTGTCCGTAGCTTTTCCTCATTTTCGTGTATCCGTTTCAGAATTTTCCTTTTCTCCGGTGTGGCCCCTCCCATCTGTTCAACTGGGCAGATGTTTCCGTAATAGAGTTCGTTTATTAGATTCTCCATCTTCACCCCTCCTTGGCAACACACAATACCGCAGAGGTGCGGAAAAGTCGAGCGAAACCGTATCGGCAAAACGGAGAAACCGTATGCGATGCGGACTTTCTGGAAGGGCTTTATACTTGTTGACTTTCGTCTTGTTTATACTATTCCCCTCCTGAAAATTGCAGGGGATCCCCCGCAGAATTTGAGGGGGCGTAGTTGATGGTGTACGGCAGAGAAAAAGGCTCTTTTTGCTTATAGCCGTCCAATTATTGACGACTTGACTTTTCCTCCGTTCAGAGTTACTATGTAGTCCCTTGAATGGGTGCGCTCTACTCTCTTTTCACGAACATATCCGAATCATTCAGCCCACTTTCCGCCCGGAAAGTGGGCTGACCCACAAGTTGACCCACTGGACGAAATTTGTGGGCGGAAACAGTGGACGAACAGCAGGAACGAGCTGCTGATTTTGGAGGGAAAAGGGGCGGAAAGACTTAGAAATGCCCGGATTTTTATTGCGATTACAGTTCGTAAACAAAAGCATTATCCCGCACAGCCTGTACCGCCGCAGCTCCTCCGCCTCATCCCGGGCGTTTAAGCGCCGCGCCAGCATAAGGCGCATCACAGCCAGCAGGATATAGTATACCGCCAGGGCGATGAACCAGGCTGAGCGATACACGATTCCCGACACCAGCTTCATGGCAATATACAGTAGATTAATAAAAAAGCCCTGATAAAGCGAGACCCCGGCCCTAAAGCGCGCGTCGGTCAGGTATTTTCCGCCAAGCCTTGTGGAGCGGAGCTTTTTCATCAGTGGACGCCCGGAAACATATTTTTTTACCGCCACGACGGCCGGCTTTACATAGACGATCCCCGTGCAGGTGACGATCAGCGCGTATGCGGATGCCAGATAGGCGGCGTACCGCGCCGCCGGGCTTTCGATTTTAAATATCGCCACCGCGATAACAAAGCCAAAGCCGAAAATCGCCGCCGAGACCGTCGCAAGCGGTGGCAGACAGAATATCCTTTTAAGTACCCTTTTGAATTTCTCCATCCGCCGCCCTCCTGAGCTTCACGGTAAAGGCGCTCCCCCGCCCCACCTCGCTCTCCACGGAAATCTCCCCGCCAACGATGTCCACCACCCGCTTCACAAGCGCCAGCCCCAGTCCGTTGCCCTGGGCGGCGTGGGAGGTGTCGCCCTGATAGAATTTCTCAAAGATATGCTTGCCCGTTTCCTTCGATATGCCACAGCCCGTGTCCTCCACCCGGACCACGGCCATATCCCCCTCGGTTTTCAGCGTCACGGACACGGTTCCGCCGGTTTGCGTAAACTTCAGGGCGTTGGAGAAAAGATTGCTCCAGACCAGCGACAAAAGCTCGTCGTCCGACCGGACGAATACCTCTTCCTCAAGGTCCGTCTCAATGTCGATGTCCTTTTTCTCCCAGGTGCTCTCAAAATTCAGCAGGCACTCTGCCAGCTGTTCGCCCAGGTTGTACCGTTTCGCCGCCGGATATATCTGTTGGTTTTCCAGCCGGTTCAGCTTCAGGATGTTCGTAATGAGGTCCGCAAGACGCCGTGACTGCTCCGTGATGGCCCTGGCGTACTCTGTCCGCTTATCGTCTGTCAGCTCCGGGCTCTGGAGTAAGGTTGCGTAGTTTTGCATTGCCGCAAGCGGCGTTTTAAGCTCGTGTGACACATTGGCTATGAAGTCAGTCCTCAGTGTTTCCACGCCCGCCAGCTCGTCGGCCATGGTGTTGAAGCAGTCAATTATCTCCTCAAACCCATCTGAGGCCCCCGTGGCGGCCTTCGGGCTTATCCTCGCCGTAAAGTCGCCGCCTGTTATCCTCCGCGCGGCCTCCACGATCGCCCTGACTGGCCTGTCCACCATCAGCTTCCTCCGTATCGCGTCGATCCCTGTGCACAGCAGCGCCAGAAATACGGCGTTCCCGAACGTCACCAGAGCCGCGGTAAAAAGATTGCTCCTTGTATACTCCACCCCGGCGCTCTTCGCGAAATAGTTGAGAAACAGCATCATTGAGGAGGTAATAACAAATGCCGTCAGAAGAAAAAACGCTATAAAATAGCTCCAGGCCGCATGCCTCTTTGCTTTTTTCACTTTAGCACCGCCTTATATCCCAGTCCGTGGACGGTCCTTATCTCAAACTCCCCACAGCCCTCGAACTTCCCCCGGAGCTTCGTCATATATACATCCACGGCCCGGGGCGCGGTGTCCGTGTCCGGGTCCCAGAACTCGTCCATCAGCTGTGTCCTCGTGAAGGTCTTTCCGGGGTAGCTCAGGAGCTTATATAGGATATTGAACTCCCGTGTCGTCAGGGGAATCTCCTCCCCGTCATACTCCGCCGTGCGCTCGTCCATGTCAAGCCGGAGCTTCCCTATCTCTAACTTGTGGGAGCTTGCGATCTTCGCCCGCCGCAGAAGCGCCCCGATGCGCAGGAAAAGCTCGTCTAAGTCTATCGGCTTTACCATGTAATCGTCGATCCCTATCCGGTATCCCCTCTGCTTTGAGGCGAAGTCGTCCCTCGCCGTCATAAAAAGTATAGGTATATCCTCATTAAGCGCCCGCACCGTTTTCGCGAACTCAAAGCCGTCTGTTTCCGGCATCATAATATCCGAAACAATAAGGTCGAACGCGTTCCCGTACATGGCGTCATAGGCCGAATTAACGTCCACGCGCCCCACCGCCTCATACCCGCTTCCATTCAAAAAAGAGCACACCGTACGGTTTAAGTCTCTGTCGTCCTCCACCACCAAAATCTTAAACATGGAGCGACCCCCTTTGTGTTTTTCCTATATCATAGCACACAAATGTTAAAGTTTTGTTTTCGTTTCGGCTTTTTCAAAAAATATTTTAAAAAATTTGCGCCCCACATCAAAAACCGCGGGGCGCGTTTTATGAAATTACTGTTTTCCGTCGTTTCTATCGGCCTCTTCGCTTACCCTCGCGGCGGCCTCGCGCTGGGCCTGCTCCTCCGCAAGACGCTTCTCCGCGTCCTCCACGCTCTCGCCCTCGTGGGTAAGGAACTTGTCCACGAACCCGTCCTCCACCTTCTTGAAGGCCCCCGTGACGCCGCTCTCGATCCTCTTGTACCCTCCCACGACGCCTTCCTCGATCTTCTTGTACCGGCCAACCACCGCGTCAGCGATCTTTTCATTTGCCTTTACAAGCTTTGACTTTGCCATAATTAATGTACCTCCTAAATTATTTAAGTCCTTTGATTACAGGAATGAGGCACAGCAGCAGGACAATCCCTACGATGCCAACTACGATGCCCCAAACCAGCATATCCCACACCATGACCATGCACATCCCCACGCCAAGAACAATGGCGCCAGCAATGGCCAGAAGCGCCGAACCGATGGCCTTGCCGCTCAAAACGATCATGGGCTTACCGTCCATCTTCCGACGAACCAGCACCATTGCGAGCAAGATCACCGCTCCGATAGCGCCTACAATAATACCCTCCGTCAGCGCGTCCCACTCCGGGAGAAGCCCCATGCACATCCCCAGAGCAAACAGGAGCCCACCGACGACCCCCATGATCAGTGTCACAAAGTTTTTCTTTTTCATTGAAACACACCTCCAATTTTTTAAGTGATCTCTCACTTGATGGCTGTATTGTAGACCGCGAATGTTTAAAAAATTTTCAAGTTTTGTTTGAGAAATATTAAAAATACATGTTTTCCCCGACATCCTTGCAAAAAAGTTAAGGCCCCCTCCCGCTTTGTACTGGGCCTTAACAAAGCATAAGAAATGGACGCCCCAAAAAAGTGTGGGCGTCCTGTTTCATTCCGTCATGTGAAATTGACGTTCAAACATTTATGCTTTCTCCAAAGCCGGCTATCGCAGTGATGCCTTGTAGCCCTCTCCCCACGCTTTCATGGCGTCTAAAATAGGCTGGAGGCTCTGTCCCAGCTCCGACAGCGCGTACTCCACCCTGGGCGGCACTTCGGGATAGACGGTGCGGGTGATGATCCCGTCGGCCTCCATAGACCGCAGGCTGTCTGTCAGCACCTTTTGGCTGACCCCCTCAAGAGAGCGTTGCAGCTCGTTGAAGCGCCAGGGGCGGTCAAGCAGATTTCGTATGATCAAGAGCTTCCACTTGTTCCCGATAAGCTGAACCGTCGTCGCAACGGGACATTCGGGGATGAGCTCGGCTTTTGTTTTCATATAGCGCCTCCCGCATTAAAATCTGATGTTACATTTGATTTTAATGTGTTATTCTTCTCACGTCAAGTAGTTACAAAAAGGTGCGTATCCCCATAAAAAAGTGCGTACTTGCGGGACTTGTTTGTCCATCCTAAAATGAAAAATACAGGGGGACCCCTGAATACATCAAGGAGGCAAACATTATGGCACTTTCCAACCTCTATTCCTGGTCCGAGGACGTCACACCCTGCGCCTGTGGAGCCGCCTGTGGCGCCGCGGATAAGCCCGCCGAGACTCCCGCCGCGTGCGGTGCTACCGACAAGCCCGCGGAGGCCCCCGCCGCCTGCGGAGCCGCCGACAAGCCGGAGGAGAAGCCCGCCGCCTGCGGCACGGCCTGCGGAGCCGGGGACAAATGAAAAAGGCCCCTACGGGGGCCAGGTCATTTACCGTCTATCGATTTCACATAGATTTGGGGGACGCTTATGCAATACTTCTCATTTCAGTGGCACATCACTGACCAGTGCGACCAGCGGTGCAAGCACTGTTATATTTTCTCCGGGGACAAGTGCCACGAGCCCAAAAGCATGACCTGGCCGCAGATGGAGGACACCTTCTATAACTGTCTGGACTTCTGTGAAGTCTATGGCCGCCTGCCCTATTTCTATCTCACCGGCGGCGATCCCATCCTGCACCCGGATTTCTGGCGGCTTCTGGCGCTGTTCAAAGAACACAACGTCCCGTTTACCATCATGGGCAACCCGTTCCACTTGAACGACCAGGTGTGCCGGGAGATGAAATATTACGGCTGCGAAAAATACCAGCTCTCCCTTGACGGCCTCCGTGAGACCCACGACTGGTTCCGCAAGCCCGGCTCTTTTGATTGCACCATAGAGAAAATCGACTGTATCAACCGCTCCGGGATGCGAAGCGTCATTATGACCACGGTATCCCAGACAAACCGCATGGAGGTTCCTGGCATCATCGACGCGGTGGTAGCGGCGGGAGCAAACGTATTCGCCTTCTCCCGTTACGTCCCCAGCGGCGGAGACCTGGACGCCTCCATGACGCCCCAGGAATACCGGGAGCTGTTGGCCATCTGCGACAAGAAATTCAAGGAGTATGAGGCGGAGGGCGTTAAGACTTATTTCAACAAAAAAGACCATCTATGGACGCTCTATGATTATGAGACCGGGGCCTTCAAGATCCCCGCAGACGCCAAAGATAGCATGATCTACGGCGGGTGCAACTGCGGCAACTGCCATATCACCATCCTGCCCACCGGCGATGTGTACGCCTGCCGCCGCGTGGCCGAAAGCAAGGTGGGAAATGTATTCACCGACCGGCTGGCTGACGTCTGGATATGCGAAATGGAGGCGTACCGGGAATATACAAAATTTGTCAAGTGTGCCAAATGTGAGCTTCTCCCCTATTGCCGTGGCTGTCCCGCCGTGGCAAAGGGGACAAATGGCGACTTCTATGAAGCCGACCCGCAGTGCTGGAAGGAGGTAATCTGATGGAGCTACTTGACCTTATGAAATACCGCCGCTCCATCCGAAAATATCAAAGTAGGCAGATTTCCCGCGAGGATATGGAAACGATCATCGAGGCGGGGACCTACGCGCCCAACGCCGGAGGCGGTCAGCGCAGTATCATTGTTGGCATCCGAAACTTGGAACTTGCGGAGAAGATCGGCAAGCTGAACGTCGCCCGGTTCGACCGCCCTAAGCTTTCCGGGAGTTACGTCTCCGCCGACCAGCCCAGCATCATCGACGACCCGACCATGAAAAGCGGCTTCTACGGCGCTCCCGCTGTCTGCGTGGTTTTCGCCATGAAAAATTTCCTTTACAGTGTCCCGGACGCCTTCTGTTGCGCCGAGAACATGGCTCTGATGGCAACGGAGCTTGGTATTTCCTCCTGTATCGTCGCAAGAGGCGAGGAAACTTTTGATAATGAGATCGGCGCGGCGCTTCTCCGGGAGTGGAATATCCCCGAAAACTATATCGCCCGCTGTTTTGTCCTTTTGGGCTACTGCGAGGGGGAATATCCGCGCCCAAAACCGAGAAAAGCCAACCGGGCAAAAATTGTTGAATGAGGTGCTATACATGGACGCACAAACTTGTCTCAAAAAATTAGAATATGTGGGCGTACTGGCCTTCGCAACGGTGGATAAAGACGGCGCGCCGCAGATACGCAACATCTCCGCCATCCACTACGAGCCGGACAGAATGATCTTCTTCACCGCGAAAGGGAAAGCCTTCTGCGAGGAGCTTCTGACCGATGGGCGTGTGCAGGTGCTGGGCTACACCAGGTATAAAGAAATGATCCGCCTGTCCGCAAAGGCGATTCCCGTCCCGGAGAACGAGCAGGAGAAGTGGATCGACACGATTTTCTTAGAGCAGCCCTACCTCTCCAACGTCTACCCCGGTGACACCCGAAAACTGGCGGGGATCGTCTTTGAAATCAGGGACGCGGAAATCGAGTATTTCAACCTTGGCGTCAACCCGATCTTCCGGGAGAGCTACACCATCGGCGCGGGCAATCTCACGCGAAAAGGATATGTCATTTCTGATAAATGTATCGGCTGCGGCAAGTGCCTGATAAACTGCCCCCAACGGTGCATCGAGCCGGGAAAGCCCTATTCAATTCAACAAAATCATTGCCTGCACTGCGGAAACTGCTTCTCAGTATGCCCTCAGAACGCCGTAGTAAAGCAAAATCCGAGCGCGTGACGCCAAAGCCGAGTTTAAAACGCGCAAAAAATAATCCGTAAAAAAATAATTAAGTCTTGAAATTCCCTCCTCAATCTGTTATATTACTACTTACGCCACCCAAACGCGCCCGTAGCTCAGCTGGATAGAGTGTCAGGCTCCGACGTTTCAGGCGATTTTTGGAGCGATAAAGGTCAAACCCATTGCGGCGCAAGGGATTTCGGATTTGCAGAGAGTGAAAAAATGGCGCCGTTGACTACTTTTCGACTACTAATTTCTGAGAATTGACTACTGGGGTTTTGAGCCTGATTATTATATACATAAAAAAGCAGCCAGCAAAAACTGGCTGCTTTTTTGTGCTTCTTTTGATTGAACAGTTGCGGTTCTTCTGTCAGAAAAACAATTTCCTTTCACCCTCTGATCATCATCCCTATCGCTCGGGAAAAATGTCCGTTTGCTATCTCCACCAGCCCCTTGGCAACTCCGTCGCTCAGTGTGCCGCCGGCATTGATGGCGGCGGCGCGGATGGGGCAGTCTGTGGAACAGATGAGCGTCATTCGGTACGCGGGATCGGAGAGGTCCTTTTTACCGCCGAAGCTCTTGGCAATGATATTCTCGGTGACGGAGTACATGATCTTCATGATGAGGGAATGGTCCTTCATCTCCATACTGCTGTTGTCCAATGTGTAGCTGCCCTTTTTCGGCCCCGGCAAGGGTGGCATGGGGCGCCCCATGGCCTTTTCCCAGTCCGCGCGGGAGGGCGCGCCGTGGGGCTTTTCATACCAGCTCCCAGCCTGCCATGCGGGGGCAGGGATGCGTTCCCCGGCGATTTGTACCTCGCCACGCAGTCGCACATCCCGGCTGGAGGCGGCAAGCTCGATCCCGTAGGTCCCGACAGGCGTTTTCCAGCCGTTGTCCCAAATGGCAAAGCATCGGTCGTCCAAAGTGAAGGACACCTCTTTCTGCTCTCCGGGAGCCAGCTCCACGCGGGCAAACCGCTTAAGCTCCCGCACCGGGCGGTGGGGGCCGTCCTGGGGCGGGACCACATAGAGCTGCACCACCTCCGCGCCAGCCACGGAACCGGTGTTTTTGACGGTGGCCGTTACGGTGCGCCCTTCGAGCTTCAAATCGCTGTACGCAAAATTCGTATAGCTGAGGCCGAAGCCGAAGGGAAAACGCACGTCCACCCCGGCCTTGTCGTAATAGCGGTAGCCCACGTAGATGCTCTCCCGGTACTCCGGGTGGTACACACCGAAGGTGTCCTTACTGGCAACGTCGTCGTACCGCACAGGCCAGCTCTCGGTGAGCTTACCGGAGGGATTTGCCCTCCCGGTGAGCAGGTCTGCGGCCGCCTGGCCCCCCGCCTGACCGGACAGGCCCATGTACAGCACGGCCTTCACCTTGTCAAACCAGGGCAGCTCCATTGGACTGCCCCCCAACAGCACCACCACGGTATTGGGATTGGCCGCGCAAACGGCCTCGATCATGCGGTTGTGGCCCTCCGGCATGGCCATGCTGTCCCGGTCCAGGCCCTCGGACTCATAGCGGTCCGGCAAGCCGGCCACTACCACAGCCGTCTTTGCGCTTCCGGCAAGCTCGGCGGCCTCACGGAGGGATTCCTCGGTCACGTTCCCGTCCTTATCACAGCAGGGGCAGAAGGGAACGTCCGGGAGAGCGTCGGTGAGGCTTATAAGCTTTGTGGGGTTTATGTGGCTGGAGCCGGCCCCCTGATAGCGGAACTCATTGGCCATATGGCCAATGAGAACCATATCTGTCTCTTTGGCCGGCAAGACGCCGTCGTTTTTCAGCAGCACCGCGCCCCTCCGGGCAATCTCCAGCGCCAGGGTGTGATGGGCCTCAAAGTCAACCTCTCCCCTGCTTTGCCGCTGGGAGGATAACGCTATGGTGAGGATTCGCCGGACGGAGGCGTCAATATCCGCCTCGGACAGTGTGCCGTCCTTCACCGCTTTCAGCGCGGCCTTCTCCATGAATTTAGCCCCGCCGGGCATATTGAGATCGCACCCGGCTTTGAAGGGCGCGATTCGGTCATTCAGCGCCCCCCAGTCGGTGACCACCATGCCGTCAAAGCCCCACTCCCGGCGAAGCACATCGGTGAGAAGCCACTTGCTGTCGCTGGAGTGGACGCCGTTTATCTTGTTGTAAGAACACATGACCGTCTGGGGTCTTCCCTTCTTCACCGCCGTTTCGAAGGAGGCCAGATAGATCTCCCGGATGGCCCGCTCGTCCGCCTGACAGTCCCCCATCATTCGCTTGTATTCCTGATTGTTCATGGCAAAGTGCTTCAGGGAAGCGGCGGTGCCGGTGCTCTGAAGTCCCCGGATGAAGGAGGCGGCCATCTCCCCGGCGTGGGCCGGGTCTTCGGACAGATACTCGAAGTTCCGCCCGCAAAGAGGATTGCGCTTGATGTTGCAGCCGGGGCCCAAAACTACCGCCACACCGGCGGCGCGGGCTTCCTCGCCGACGGCCTCACCCTCTCGCGTGTACAGTTCAGGGTCCCAGGTTGCCCCCGCCGTCACAGCTGTGGGGAAGCAGGTGGCGGGCAGTGAGTCGTGGACGCCGATCATATCTCCTTCAGTTTCCTGACACCGCACGCCGTGGGGGCCGTCGGACATCTTGAATGACGGGATGCCGTACTGTGGCATCTCCTTGGTGTTCCAGAAGTCCGTACCGGTGCAGAGGGCTATCTTGTCCTCCAGCGTCATCCGCCGGATGATCTCATCCACATTGCGCTCAACACTCATAGGTATATTCTCCCTTCGTCACAATTATTGGCTTCTGACCGGGCAGGCTGATCTCCGCCGTGGTATTGGCGGGAATGCTGATGGTATAGCGGTACTTGCCTCCTGATTTCTCCCAGCGGACGGACACCTTTCCGTAGACGCTTTGATAGGCGAAATCCGCAAAGTTAAAGTGTCCGCCGGGTCGCGGCGCGATTTTGAAACGGTTCTCCCCATCAGGCCGGACGCCGCACATGACGGAGAACACCCACTCAAGGCTGGCGCCCTTGGAGTAGTGGTCCAGCGAGGCGATGCCGCCCTGGGCCTCGGTGCCCTCCCAGGACTCCCAGACGGTCGTTGCGCCCGCCTTGGGCATGAAGAGCCAACCGGGCATCTCCTCGTTCTCCAGGAGCTTATAGGCGTACTCGACGTCCATGTCCCCCAGCACATAGAGGATCAGCGGCGTGGAGAGAAATCCGGTGCCTACCCGCCATCCATAGTGCTCCATGGCGGCGAGAAGCCGCTTTTTCGCGTATCCGGTCTGGGCCTCATCCAGTAAGCCAAAATAGAGAGGACGTACAAGGCACGCCTGCCTGTCGGTGTCCAAATCGTACTCTTTTGTGGTCACGAGCTCCTGATAGGCGCCCCGGCACCCGTCCCGGTACTCCCGGTAGAAGGGCAAATCGTCCGTCTTGCCCAGCACCTGGGCGATCTCCGCCATGACGGACATGACGTAAGCGGTATAGGCGGTGGACACCTCCGGGTGAGGGGCTATCATGTCTGTCCACTTGTTTGGGTGGATATCCGCCGGCTCCGCCCACTCGCCGTAGGACTGGCCGGCGTTGACGGCATATTTCTTATAAGGCCCCTTCAGGCCCAGCGGCTTTGCCAGAAGGCCCAGCTTCCCGCACCGTTTCGCCATGAATCGGGCATAGCGGGCCATGGCGTCGTAATTCTCCGCAAGTATCCTCCTGTCACCGTACATCTTCCACAGCCGGTAAGGGATCAGCACCCCGGCATCGGCCCAGCCCACGGAGCCGTTCATGGTGTCCATGTAGAAGTCCACGCCGCCCGCCGGGGCGATCTGCGGGAAGGCCCCATCACGCCGCTGCCAGTCGGTCATATCACGGACGTGCTTGCGGGCGAAGGGGAAGTAGTTCATCAGGTAGTTTGCCGTGACGCAGAAGATCTGGCTGTCCCCGGTCCAGCCGTGGCGCTCGCGGGTGGGGCAGTCGGTGGGCACGTCGGCGGAGTTATTTTTGGTGCTCCACAGGGTGTTCTCCACGAATTTGTTGAGAAGCGGGTTGGAGCTGTCGAATTTGGCTGTCACCTCCAAATCGGAGTAGACCGCAACGGCTGTGAAGTCCTCTGGAGTAAAGGGCACGTCGGTGTCCACCAGCGCGTATCGGAAGCCAAAGATGGCAAATTTCGTCTTGTACTCGTTGAGACCCTCCCGGCAGGTGTAGATGACCTGCTGGAGGGGCGTAGTGATCTTCTTGTTGGAGCACTGAATGTTTTTCTGGGTGAACTCGCCGTCTCTATCCAGCATTTCCCCAAATCGGAGAAAAACCCGCTGGCCGCGCTTCGCGGTCAGGGAAAACGCAATGTACCCCGCAATGTTCTGGCCAAAGTCCAGCACTGTTTTGCCGGAGGGGGTGGTGAGGAGAATCGGCTTAAGAGTCTCATGTTCGGTGACGGGCACATTGTTGGAGGCGGTGGGGACTACCTCATGCCGGGTGACTTTTGCCGTACCCGAATAGCTGGGTACACGCCCGGCCTCCACGACCTCGCCGTCCTTGTTGTCGGCATAGCGGATGGGCCCGTCGTTGGACCAGCGCCATGCGCCGTCCGTACCGATAACGGTCACGGAGCCGTCGGAGGCGGTGATCTCCAGCTGGGCCAGCAGTTTAGTCTCCGTGCCGTATTGGTTGCGAAGTCCCCAGGCCCCACAGCTGCCGCGATACCAGCCGTCGGCCAGCTCAAAGGTCAGCTCGTTCTCGCCGTTTTGAAGAAGGCCGGTCACGTCGTAGGTCTGATACTGGACCCGTTTGCGGTAGTCTGTGTGGCCGGGGGCCAGCACAAAGTCCCCGATCCGCCGCCCGTTCAGACGACCCTCATAGAGCCCGCAGGCGGTGACGTAGAGCCGGGCCTTCACGGCGCCTTTGACCTCAAATGTCTTTTTGAAGCAGTCCACGGGGCAGCGTTCCTTTTTGTCGACCTTGTAGTCCCCTGTGATCCACCTTGCCTTCCAGTCCGACGGTTCCATGAGGCCCATCTCAAAGTGAGCCTCGCTCCATTCTCCTGGCTCTCCGTTCTCGTCCCAGAGCCGCACCCTCCAATGGACGACCTCACGGCTTTTGAGCGGCAGCGGGTATTCGGCGTGCATGGCGGAGCCCTCCACCCTCCCGGAATCCCACTCCTCCGTGACGATCTGCCACGCCGTCTGGGTGATGCCGCCCTCGCAGTTCCACATGAGGCGAGGATGGGGAATATCTATACCGATGGGGTCAATAAGGTATTCGCATCTGAGTCTGCCCGCTCTCATTTGTGCCCCTTCCTTGCGGCTATCTCCGCCTGCTCCTTGGGCAGGTTTTTCTCGACGTTCAAAAACAGGAGAAGCGCGATCATGATGACGGCTGTGATGATCTCAAGGCCCAGGAAGAAAAAGATAAACACATTCTGCGTAGAGGCGTTTTGGGTATACGCCACGGTTTGCTGTGTGACCTCGTCGAAAATAGGGGCCTTGTAGCCGGCGGAGGACAGGCACATATTAAACAAACCGTTGGCAATTCCAGAGCGGACGGTGAGGATAATGCTGTAAGCTGACGCGGACATACCGTCACAGCGGAAGCCCGCCTTCCACTCAATGTGATCGAGCACATCGGCAAACAGCGCCATAAACACATAAGCGCAGGGCAGTCCGCCGATGTTCTTGATGAACTGGCCGATGAGTACCACAACCATGTTCCGGGGTGCCAGAAGACACACGGCTCCACCGATGGCGTAGAGCACAAATCCCGCCGCGGTGACATTGCGCTTACCAAACTTCTTTGCCAGAGGCCACACAGCGAAGATGCCGATACCCATAGGGATGCCCCCGATAACGGACACCATGGTCTGTGTTATGCCGTCATTGTAGGAGCCCAGCACGTAGCTGCAATAATAGAAAAGGGAGACGTTTTTCAAATTCGTACCCAAGGTATAGATGAGAAAATAGAGGATTATTACCACCCAGTATCTGTCTGTCAGCAGAGCTTTGAGCTGACGGCCCACGGAGACAGACTCACCGGTTTCCCCGCCGCTTTCCTCCGTCACACGTTCCTTTGTGTAGTAATACTCCAACAACGTCAAGGGAAGGGCAAGAATGGATATGACGCTCATAGTCACGATCCACGCAGACTTGTTGACGCCCATTGCCGGAAGTACAACCATGGGGAACACGAGGGCCACGATGATGCCGGACACCATCACGGAGGCCACGTTATTGAATACCGAAAGACTTCCGCGCTCCTTGGAATCGCGAGCGGTACCATCATCGTGTGGCTCATGTTGTAGATGGTGAAAGCAAATGAGTAAAAGAGATTGTAGGACAGCATGACCCAGATGACCTGGACCGTCTCAGAACCGGATGGCACCGTGAACAGCAGGATACCTGTCACCGGCACAAGCACTGCCGAAAGCAGAAGCCACGGTCGGGCCTTACCCTCCTTCGTCCGGGTGCGGTCAATGATCTGCCCCATCAGCACGTTTGTGACTGCGTCTAACACCTTAGAAATGATAGGGAATACCGCCAGAAACGCTCCTCCCCAAACACCGGTCAGCTTCAAAACATCGGTATAATAGACATTCAAAAAGTTTGACAGCACGGCGCCTAAAAGGAGTGCGCCGGTGGGTCCCACAAGATACCCAAGCCACTGTTCCTTTTTTGTCACCGATGCGCCTTGGATGCGCGAGGTCAGCGCGGGGTGCGCGAATAATGTCTTCGAACCCATCTGCCACAGCTCCATTTCGTGAATTTAGGCAAATAGCTGCCCATCTATATATTTATTTTATCACTTTTGCCTAACGCCGTCTTGTATATATGTTGTAATTGTGATAGAATTGTTGCAAAATGGCGCAAGGAGGCGAGACTGTGACAGGTTTTGATTACGAATATCTTTGTACTACCATAGGGAGGCTTTCAAGCGTCCCCGCAAGGGTATATGAGAGGCGGAAAAAGGTGTTCTTTTTTAGCGCAATGCCTCTTAAATACGACCCTATAAAAAAGTATGAGGAAAATATACTCTCACTTCCCTCCCCGGTTGGCTACGTGGTCACGGACGACTTTGATTTTTACGGCACAGTCCGACGCGGCGAAACGCTTCTCGTTTTTGGCCCCACGCGCCAGATCCCCCGTACCGGACCCGAAACACGCAGACTTGCTTTTGAGCTGGGTGTTCCAAAGGATGAAGTCAAGGAATTTGTGACTTCCATGGAGGCGATCCTGCCCCTGCCTTTGGATTTTCTTCTGACGATCCTTTGCATGCTCCACTATGTCTTCACCGGAGAAAAGCTTGAGCTGCGGGATCTGAAGATAACCGATCTGCAGGAACCGAAGTCTGTTCCCGTGCCATCGGAGGATCTCTCCGACGTCGAACCCGGCAACAACGTGGACATCTATAACGCATACCGGGCCGAGCGGGAGATTCTGGACATAGTCCGCTCCGGCGATGTGGAAAAGCTGGACACCTGGGCAGGCTCCGCACCGCCGATCCGCGCGGGCCAAACCTCCGCTGAAACTATGAGACAGGAAAAAAATATTTTCACGGTCACGGCGACACTGGTCTCTCGTGCCGCCATTGACGGGGGTCTGGAGGTGGACGATGCTCTCCGGCTCAGCGACTCCTTCATAAGAAAATGCGAGCTCCTCACTTCCTTGGACTCGGTGTCAAAGCTTCAGCTTGACATGGTGCGGCGCTACACCAACGAGGTATCTTACGTCCGTGAATGCGGGGCCGTGGGCGAACTTGCGAAAAAAGTAACGGCATATGTCCGCCGTCACCTTTCCGAGCCTATCCACACCGAGGACGTCGCCCGGTCGCTCTATATGAACCGCAGCAGCCTATCCACTAAATTCAAAGCCCAGCAGGGTGTCACCCTCACCGACTTTATAAGGAATATAAAGATTCAGGAGGCCAAACGCCTTCTCGCCCACTCCGAGAGGAGTCTCGACAGCATAGCCGACTATCTGGGCTTCTCCTCCCAGAGCCACTTCACCCGCGTCTTCAAAGCACAAACCGGCCTCACTCCGAGGGAGTATCGGGAAGAACGATGAAATAATGAAAATCCGTTTTCTGAAATGTATTCCTGACTACTGTTTGGATGCTTCTCTTTGAAATGCAACCCGCGGAAATATAAGACGGCAAAAAATCTCTCTCAAAAATCTGATTTGCACTTGAAATTCCCTCCCCAATCTGTTATATTACTACATACGCCACCCAAACGCGCCCGTAGCTCAGCTGGATAGAGTGTCAGACTCCGACTCTGAAGGTCGTGCGTTCGAATCGCATCGGGCGTACCAAAAACCCCAGATTCCGTATGGATTCCGGGGTTTTTTGATTTTATCTGACAAAGCGGTATAATGGTAACAGAAAGGACGGTGAGCGCCGGGATGGATAAGGACATCTACGATTTAAAACGCATGGAAAAGGCGCTGGCCCGTATTTCTTACGCCGGGGCGGCGTTAGGGTGCGCGGCGCTTTTACTCACCGCCTGGGCCGTGAGCGGCCGTCAGGCGCGCACAGTCACAGAGCTTAAATCCATCCTGCGTTTTTTCGTGAGCGGCGGCTTTCTGACCGTTCCGGCACTTGCGGTGCTCTTTGCCGTTCTTTGGTTTCACAACCCTTTTAACGAAAAGATAAAGGTCACCCGCGCGGCGTTAGACTATTTGAGCTTCGAGCGTTCCCGTCTGACCCGCTTGAGGATCCTGACGGCGTGTACCGTCTGGGCGGCATCCTTCCTGACGGCACTTCTGGCCGGTGACCGGATCGTCCCCGTTATCGCGCTGGTCATTTCCTGCCCCGCGGCGTTTCTGGCCGCGTTCTGGGGCCTGGGACGGCTTCGCCTTGCCCGCGTGGAGCCGGAGCTTGTGCCGGACGTGGACGTATCGTACGCCCCGGACCCCCTCCGTGAGCGGCGGTTGGCCCTTACGCGGTGGGCCATATACTGGGTCGTTGTGCTGGCGCTCTACATAGCGAGCGCGGTCATTTTTGAAAGCCTCGTCCTCTACCTCCCCGTCCTCCTGCTGGCGGCGGGATATTTCGCGGTCAGGATATTCATCAACCCACCCCTGCGGCCCTACGCCTACCTCAAACGTAAGCGGCTGACGGTGAGACTTACGAGCCTTGCGTCCCTGGCGATACTGCTGCTTGCGGGCCTCTCCGTCATTCTGGACGGCACCAACTATAACGGCCATTACATCGCCGCCATGGACTACTCGGTCTTTGAGCATCACAGCGAAGCAACCTACGACCCGGAAACCGGCGTCTACACCCTCCGGGCCGACCATGAGGGGTTTAAAATTCTTCAGCTCACGGACACCCACATCGGCGGAAGCGTCACCACCATCGGCCTCGACCGGCGGGCCTTTGACACCTGCTACGACCTCATAAAATGGACCCAGCCGGACCTTATAATCATCACCGGTGACCTGGTCTACCCAATCCCCCTCCAGAGCTTCAGCACCAACAATCTGGTGCCACTTTGGCAGCTGGCGGAGTTTATGAACAACGTGGGTATCCCCTGGGGCTTTGTCTACGGCAACCACGACACGGAGCTCATCGCCAAGTACGATGTCAAAACTCTGAACGGCATTTTCCGTCAAATGAAGAATGACCCGGCCTGTCCCCTGCTTTACGCCGACACCCAGCCGGATATTTACGGGCGGTATAACCAGCTCCTCCGTATCGAAAACCCCAACGGGAGCCTGGATCGTGTGTGCTTCCTCGTTGACTCCAACGACTACGTTAAGGGCAGCTCCGAGATCAACGACTATGACTCCGTCCACGCCGACCAGATCGACTGGTACCGCGAAACAGTGGACGCCCTCGAGGGCGAGGCAGGCCATACCGTGCCCTCCTTCGTATTTATGCACATCCCCTTTCGCGCCTTTGCCGACGCCGCCGACGCCCTTGAGCGCGGGGACCCGTCGGCCCGGTATCTCTTCGGGGAGAGCGGCGAGGGCGTGAGCTGTCCTGATAACGACAGCGGCTTTTTCAATGCCATTTTGGAGGAAAAAAGCACCCAGGCCGTCTTTGTGGGCCATGACCACTTGAACAACCTGGGCGTCAACTATATGGGCGTGGACCTCATTTACTCCAAATCCATCGACTTTCTCGCCTACCCCGGCATCGCCCACAAGACCGCCCAGCGCGGCGGAACGCTGATAACCCTGGACGGCCTAGGCGGATACGCGATCGAGCAGGTCGAGTATACGCAGTAGGTGCCTACGGTCTGCCTGTCCTCGCCGCCATGTTTGATTTATTCTCCCTCAGAGTTCAAATCAAGCCCGTTTGCCCACCCCATCACATCATCTGCGGAAGCTCCTGCGGAAAAGCGGTGCCCCTCAAGCCAGGTCGCTCCGCCGGCGGCGGAACGCAGAGCCTCATCGCTCCTGCCGAATCCACTGCTCCCCGATGTGCAGAACGTAACCAGCGTCTTGCCGGAGAAGTCGTAACTCTCGATAAAGGTGCTCATAATCTGCGGCGCCTCGCCCCACCAGATGGGGTAGCCGATGAACACCACATCGTACTGCTCCATGTCCTCCACCGAACCGGATATGGCCGGCCTGGCGCCGGGATCATTTTGCTCCCGCGAGGTGCGGCTCCCGGAGCTGCCATAATTCAGGTCCTCGTCCGTATACGGCTCCTCCGGTACGATCTCATAGATGTCCGCGCTCAGGCCCTGCGCCAGCTTCTGTGCAATGCCCTCGGTGTTGTTTGTGGCGGAGAAATAGGCAACAAGGATTTTGCCGCCCTCCGGCCCTTGGCTCGGCTCAGCTGTTGAGCTCTCCGGCGTCCTATCGTTCGTACCGCCGGACTGCTGGCTTTCATTTTCTTCGTTGGACGGGGCCTCCGTACCGTTTTGTGGCGATTCGGTGTTGTCATGTTCCCCGCCGCAGGCCGCAAGGGACATGACCATCATAGCCGCCAGCAGAATTGCTGTGATCTTTTTCATTTCAAGCCTCCGTATTGTTCATCATCCACCGGCTCCAACCACTCGCTCCGGCCGTTCTCTCCCGGCACCTCGATAGCCAAATGGGAAAACCAGCTGTCCGGCGCGGCCCCGTGCCAGTGCTTGACGCCCGCGGGGATGTTGACGCAGTCGCCGGGGCGCATCTCCACGGCTTCCTTGCCCCACTCCTGATAATACCCCCGACCGCCGACGCAGATCAAAATCTGTCCGCCGCCCTTGTCCGCGTGGTGGACGTGCCAGTTATTCCGGCACCCCGGCTCAAAGGTCACGTTGAAGATGCCCACCTGCTCACGGGACACGGGCGCCAGGTAGCTCTGCCCGCTGAAATACTGCTTAAATCCGTCGTTGGGCCCACCGATGGGGAAAAGAATGGTGTTTTGATACCTGTCCTTCTCCGTCAATTCCGGCTCCGCCTCGTTCCAAACGTCCTTCGCCAACCTGAACACCGCCCACGCCTTGGGCCAGCCCACATAGAAGCCCACGTGTGTCACGATGGCCGCGATCTCCGCCCTCGTCACGCCGTGGGCCTTGGCGTTTTCCAGATGGTAGATGAGAGACGAATCCGTGATACCGGAGCTCATCAGCGCCACCACGGTGATGATGCACCGGGTTTTGAGGTCGATGTCCCAGTTGTTCCAGTTCTCGCCAAAAAGCACGTCGTCATTGAAGTGGGCGAAATCCGGCGCAAAGGTGCCAAGCTGATTTCTACCCGCGGTCTGTGTGATTTTTTCCATGTCGTTTTCCTCCTATATTTGAATTTTAAACTACATTTCCGGCCTTCTGTTTGCCGTTCTGCGCCATCACACCCACTAAGGCGTGAGGCACATACAATTCTTCCAGATATTCGATCTCGTCCCGCGTCAGCTCCAGCTCCACAGCCTTCGCCGCGCCCTCCACGTGTGAAAGCTTCGTGGCCCCCACCACCGGGGCCGTCACCTTCGTCAGCAGCCACGCCAGAGAGATTTCCGTCATAGACACGCCCCGCCTGTCCGCCAGATCCGCCACCCGGGCGATTATCCTGCCGTCCGCCTCCGCCGTAGCGTCGTACTTAAATTTCGCGTAGGCGTCCTCCTGCAAACGTTTTGAGGTCTCACCGGGGCGCTTGGACAGCCGCCCGCCCGCCAGGGCGCTGTACGGCGTCATGGCGATATTCTGATCTTTGCAAAAGGGAGCCATCTCCCGCTCCTCCTCCCGGGCGATCAGGTTGTAGTGCCCCTGAATGGACACAAACTCCGTCAGCCCATGTTCGCGAGCATAGAAATTGGCCTTTGCCAGCTGCCACGCGAAGCAGTTGGAGATACCGATATACCGGGCCTTCCCTGCCTTGACCGCGTTATTCAGCCCCTCCATGATCTCCTCCATTGGCGTGTGGTAGTCCCACATATGATAGATGTAAAGATCCACATAGTCCATGCCGAGATTGCGAAGGCTCTGATTGAGATAATTCTCGATGTGCTCCTGCCCGCTGACCCCCGCGTCTATCTCCTCCCGCGTCCGGGGCGTGAATTTCGTGGCGACTACAACATCATCCCGCTTCGCGAAATCCCGCAGCGCCCGACCCACATACTGCTCACTTGTCCCGTTCTGATACACAATCGCGGTATCATAAAAGTTGATTCCCAAATCAAGCCCACGCCTGATGATCTCCCGTGTCCGCGCCTCGTCCACCGTCCAGCTGTGCTGTCCCGTGGCGGCGTTGCCAAATCCCATGCACCCCATGCAGATGCGTGAGACAGTCAGATCGGATTTACCTAATTTCACGTACTTCATCTGTACCCCCCTAATCCCCCAACAGCTTTTTCACGCAGTTATATGTGATCTCATAAATCGACATGAACACATAGTTGACCCCCGCCTCCTCCATGGCCGCCCGCTGTTTTTCGGTGACGTAGGTATAGGGGTATATGCCGAACATAAAGGGGAAAAAGGTGTAGATAAAATCCCGCTTTCGCGTCTCGGTCATTTCCGGAAAGTATTTGTCAAGACACGCCTCCACCGTGCGGATGGACTCGCCATACGCCACCTTAAACGCCGCCAGATGCGACCGTCGGCTGCCGGTTTCCATGTCGTAATGGTTCATGGACATGATTTTAAGAAGCTGAGCCCGCTCCTCCAAAGAATGTGCCATCATAGCGGCAAATTCATCCTTTGTCATGGTGTCGACCCGCTCCATGGTCGCCTTGAGTGAGCCGATCCACATCTCATATTCCCGCTTCAGCAGAGCCAGAAAAATTTCTTCCTTCGTCTGAAAGTAGTTATAAATTGATGTGCGTGTGAAGCTTGTGGCGTTCCCGATCTCCTTGATGGTGATCTCCTTAAAGCTCATTGTCTCATAGAGCTTTTCGCAGGCGTTGACGATCTCCTCCCTGCGTACCTGAGTCAGCTCCGGCGATCCCTTTGGCATCTTACATCCCCCTTATTTTTCCGCCGTCTTTTTAAAAGACAGGCATCTTCCTATCACATCGCCGGTCCTGAGATATTGATATGTGGGGAACTCAAACAGCACCGGCTTCAGTGTCTCATAATCGACCTTGCCCTTTTCGTTCAAATGCTCCTCCGCCACATAGGTGTTGTCGATGGCGCAAATGAAGCTCTCAAAATTCGGCGTGTTGTAGACATCCACAATGCTGCACTCCATCGTCAAGGGAGATTTGCGGATAACCGGCGTACCGGCATCCCCAAGGTCATATTCAAACACATCGGACTTGTCCGCCTTCACCCCGCTGACCGACCCCACGAAGTCCACCTCCGGCAGCATAGCCTCGTCCACAAGGTTGATTGACAGCTTTCCCGTAGCCCTGACGCACCCGTTTATAAAATGCGGCGCGGCAAGACTCACCAGCACCCGGTCATGCCCAATGATCCCAACATGCGCCACCAACGTCCACGTAGGCTTCTCCCCGTTCATCGCCCCGATAACCGTCACCGGCGTAGGATAAAGCGCCAGTAGCGCCCCGACATTTTTCTTCACGTTTCATAACCCTCCCGACTCACGAATATATTCTGACACCATGTCAGCATAGTTAGTATATCACCATCCTGACGCCGTGTCAATATAATTAAAAAGTTTTTTCAAATTGACTCATTCCAAACTTCCCTCCCCTGCCACGATGCTCCGGGAGCGGCTGACGGTCAGGATACATCCTAAGTAAACCGCAATTAGCACAAATACGATTCCGAGTGCAATAAGGTCTTTACATAGCCAAATATCATATTTAGAGAGAAACAGAAAGTGTATGCGATGCACAATTCTAATATATCGGTCAGTCTAAATAGGGATTTTTTCATGTTTACCATTGTCTCAGCCTTGTCCGGTGCAAGCGTTTTAGCCTTTTTTCCGTGCCAGGAAGAGGCCAACGATTGCTCCTATGAAGATAATTGGGGCTGACCTCACAAATAACCATTCAAACGCATGGACGGCTGTCCCCATAGCGGCGGTCTCCGGGTCGCTGAAGTCCCACCCAAGGTACGGACTCTCCGACAGGACCAAGACGGCGGATATTATTACAGCGGACACACAAAGTGTGATAAACAGACCCTGGAGCACTTTTCGCCGCGTGACCTTTTTTCTCGCAAGCTGCAAGTTGATTATCTCCAGCTTTTCAGAGATCGCCTTTAAGTCCTCAGCCGCCGCTTCCGCAACAGTTTCCCCCAGCAACGTGCTCACTGGTGTTTCCAGCGCCTCCGATAGTGAGATCAACATCTCAGAGTCGGGAACAGACGATCTGTTCTCCCATTTAGAAATCGTCTGTCGTACCACATTCAGCTTGACAGCCAGCTCTTGTTGGGAAAGTCCTTTTGATTTTCTGATCGCTTTGATGTTTTTGCTCAGCATTTATCATAGCCTCCTTCGTTCGCTTTTTATGCCAGGCGGGGAAGAATGTGCCACCGGCAACATGAATTATACGAAAATTCGCCCGTTGCGGCAAGCAACGCATATTAACATCCGCGTTATTTTGCCGCGACAACTTAAAAAAGAAACCCGCGCAGGCTCACATTTGATATGACGAAGGACCTTTCTTTGGGATACAACCATGTACCATATTTAATTTCCAATTAAAAATATAAGCACCCATCCTTGAAGGCTGATGAAAGCCCAATTAAGGATGGGTGCTGTTAAATAGAAATCTGGAAAAACCGCGAAAGGCCGGTACAGACCATCAAACCCCGGAGTACGCCGCAAACCCCGCGTCTATGGGCAACACCACGCCTGTAATGGCGCTGGCGGCCTTGTCGTCGCAGAGGAAGAACACGCCGCCCAAAAGCTCCTCCGCGTCCACGAAGCGGCCCATGGGGGTACCGTTCAAAATCTTCGCGCTCCGTGCGGTGGGGGTGCCGTCGTCGTTGAAAAGAAGTTTGCGGTTCTGATTACTCACCAAAAAGCCCGGCGCAATGGCGTTACACCGGATTCCGGACTTGGCAAAGTGGGTGGCCAGCCACTGGGTGAAGTTGCTGATAGCGGCCTTTGCCCCGGAGTAAGCCGGAATTTTCGTCAGCGGAATATAGGCGTTCATGGAGCTTACGTTCAAAATAACGCCGCTCCCCCGCTCCACCATGTCCTTGGCGAAAATCTGCGTGGGCAACAAGGTCCCCTGGAAGTTGAGCTTAAATACAAAATCCACGCCGGAGGGGTCCAGGTCGAAGAAGGTCTTTTGCCCCTCCTTCGCCTCGTGCTGGTACTCGTTGTCCGTTGTGGCCCGGGGATTGTTGCCGCCCGCGCCGTTTATGAGGATGTCCACCGGCCCGAGGTCAGCTAAGATCGCCTCATGGGCGGCCTTTATGGACTCAGGCTCTAAGACGTTGCACTTGTAGCCCTCAAGGCAATAGCCCTCGGCCTTCACCTCGTCGGAAAGCTTCTTTACCGCGTCCTCGTTGAGGTCGAGAGCCGCCACCTTCGCCCCCGCCTGAGCGAAGGCCCGGGCCATCACGGAGCACAGCACCCCGCCCGCCCCGGTGACAACCACGGTTTTACCGGTAAAATCTACATTGAGAGGGAGATCAAGCATTTATACCATCCTTTCCTTTTTATTCGATAGTCCCGCCGTTGGCCTCGATGAGGCCGTTGAGGTAGGCGGAGCCCAGCGCCCGGTCAAAAAGCCCGTACCCCGGTTTGCCCGTCTCGCCCCAGATCATGCGGCCGTGGTCTGGGCGGAAATAACCGTCAAAGCCCGTTTCCACCAGCGCCTTCACGATTGCGTTCATGTCCAGAGAGCCGTTTTTCGTGAGATGCCCGGACTCCTCAAAAGAGGTGTCGGGCAATATCTTCACGTTTCTCAGGTGCATAAACCCGATGCGCTTCATGGCGGAATATTTGCGAACAAGCTTGGGAATGTCGTTGGCGGGCGAGCACCCCAGCGACCCGGTGCACAGACACAGCGTATTCGACGGGCTGTCCACGATGGAGAGATAGCGGTCGATGTTCGCCTCATTTGTGACCACCCTCGGAAGTCCGAAGATGGGATACGGTGGATCGTCCGGGTGCAGAGCCATCACCACGCCGCACTCCTCGGCAACGGGGATGACGCGCTTTAAGAAGTACTCAATGTTGCTCCAAAGCCCCTCCTCGCCGAGCTCACCGTAGGCCCGGATTAGATCCCGCACCTCGTCCTGAGTATAGCTGGAGTCCCAGCCGGGCAGGTGTATGTCGTCCTTCAGCGGGTCTAATCCCTTCATCTGATCCCAGTACATGACAAGCGAAGTGGAGCCGTCCGCGCCCTCTTTATCAAGCTGTGTCCGGGTCCAGTCGAACACAGGCATGAAGTTGTAGGTCACGCATTTGACCCCATACTTTGCGCAGCGCCTTATGTTCTCGCAGTAATTTTCAATATGCCTGTCCCTCTCCGGCCGACCCAGCTTTATTTCCTCCGTCACGGGTATGGACTCCACCACGTCGAAGATAAGCCCGTGCTCCCGGCATTCGTCCGCCAGGTGCTTGATAGATTCCTCCGGCCAGATCTCGCCCGGCTTTACGTCGTAGACGGCCGAGACAATAGACCTCATACCGGGAATCTGCCGTATCTCGTCCAAGGTCACGGGGTCACTGTCGCCGTACCAGCGAAATGAGCTTTTCATCGCTTTCCCTCCTTATAATCTCGTCTCCCAGCGCCCGCAAAAGACCGTGTCCTCAGCGGTGCCGGTAAATTCACTTTTTCCGCACATCTTCTCAATAAACGCCCGGATATTTTCTCTCTTTGAGCCGTAGGCGTTGATGAAGGTCTTCGCCTGAGGCACGTCTATGAGGTGGTTTGTGAAATTGAGGCTCACAGCCACCGTGGGGACCTCCGCCAAATACCATGGGGAGTCGGCGGAGTGGTCGCTACTCCATGTGACCCGGACCTCGTTTGCCTGAGAGTAGCCGGTGAAGTTGAGAACTAAAAGCACAAGGTCGTGCTCTGCCTTGAATTTCTCCCTCTCTCCCCTATCCATTATCTTTATCATGTTCATAAAGCTGACGCCGTTCTCCACCTCAAGATCGTAAAAGGTGGGACAGACGTCCACCGTAAAGCCCACGCGCTCCAGCTCCTCGATGAGCATATTTTTCACAGGGTCCCCAGTGTAACCCTTGGAGTTTGGTATGTTGTGTGCGTAGACGAGAAATACCCGCTTGCCCTCCGGAGATACGGGCAGTAACTTCTGTGTGTCCTTCACCAAAGTGGTGCACTTCTCCGCGGCCTGACGGCGAAATTCGTTGTGCTCAGCGCAGCCCACGAACTTTTCCCGCAGCTCCGGGGCGGGGAACTCATAGCTCTCCGTAAGTCCCAGCTTGGCCTTAAGCCCCAAAATGCGCTCCAGCGCCTCATGTAGCCGCTCCGGGGTTATGGTGCCGTTCTCAATCCCCTCCCGGACATAGCCCATGTCCTCCGCGGGCTCATTTGTGAACAAAATCATATCGCACCCGGCGGCAATGGCGTGTGGCAGAGCGGTTTTCCGCGGCTCCGCCACGTTGAAGCCAATCATCTGTGTGGCGTCGGTGATAATGACCCCGTTGAAATTAAGCTCCTCCCGCAGAACGTCATTTAAAAGCTCCGGTGCCAAAGTGGCGGGCTTTATATCCGCGTCGGTGTAGTCCGGGCGATATTTCTTTGAAAGCGCCCTCTGCGTGATGTGCCCCACCATCACGGCCTCCACACCGTCGTCGATGAGCCCCCGATATACCTTGCCGAAGGTGCTCTCCCATTCATCTACGCTGAGGTCGTTGCATCCGATCACCAGGTGCTGGTCCCGCTCCTCGGTGCCGTCGCCGGGGAAGTGCTTTGCGGTGACGGCCATCTTAAAGCCCGAGTCCCGGACGCCCCTTATGTACGCCCTGCACATCTCCAGGACCCTGTCGGGGTCGGAGCCGTAGCTGCGGGTGTTGACTATGGTATTTCTCCAGTTTTGATACACATCGCACACGGGGTTAAAAAGCCACGTGACCCCGATGCTCCCGGCCTCCCGGGCGCTGGCAAGGCCGATGTGATATGCCGTCTCAGTATCCCGCCCCGCCGTAGCCTGTGCGGCTGTTGCGACAAAGGTCCCGTCCGGTACGCATTCTGCCCCGCCGGTGTCGCAGTTGGCGGCGACTAAGACGGGTATCTTGGAATATTTCTGATAGAGCCTGTTCTGCTCATACGCCTCGGCTGAGGATTTGCGCTGCCACCGCAGGCCCCCCTGGTGGAAGCTCTCCACGGCGTTTTTAATATTGTCCTCGTTCACCCCGGGGACGTAGGTCATAATGGTGAAGAGCTGACCGATCTTCTTCTCCACCGTCATGCCGTCGATGGTGTCCTCCACCCATTTTACCTGCTCGTCCGTGAGATAAAAGGGCTTCTCCTTTAATTTTACCATAAAATCACCCCTCACGCGCCAAGATTTTTCAAAAATTCCGCTATTTTTTCCTTCTCATAGCCGGAATACTCCCCGCCTTTCAGCTTTTCAAGGCCAATATCCGCAAGCTCCGCCCAGCTGGCCGCCTCATGCCGGACTAAAATCGGATAATAGTGTACACCGTTCATCTCCGCCGCGTCCCGATCCCCCGGGGCGTCCCCCACCATAAGGACCTTATCTCTGTCATATCCGAATTTCAACATCTCGGCTATGCAGTGGGCCTTGCTCCCCATGTCCTGGGCCAGCATGATGTCCACGTGGTCAAGGAGCTTAAATTTCGTCCACTCCTCCACCACCGCGTCCCGGTTGGCGCTGGAAACTATGGCCACATCGGCAAACTCGCTTGCCGCCGCCAGCCCCTCCTTGGCCCCCTCGAAGGGCTTTTTCAGCTCCTCCGGAAGCTCCACAATGGCGGCGTTTACGGCCACGGACCAGCTGAGGGCCTTTTTTAAGATGTGACTTCCCGTCTCGTCTATTGCTTTCTTTATCGCGTCGTTAGATGGCGCCGCGCCGGAGTTTACCCATTTTGTCAGGTCCTCCAAATGGTCCACGGTCGTATATTTCGCGTTGACCTCGGTAAGCATCATATCGAGGGCCTTGAACCTGTTTATGCCCCGGGTCATGGAGTAGAGATTTATCTCGTTCCACCGCTCCAATATGGGAGTTTTCCACTGCTCAAGCCCCCACTCTTTGACCATGCACGGCCCGAAGCAGTAAATGTGCTTGCAGTCCATGGTGTCCATGGCGCACCCGTCGGAGTCCACGCACACAAGGTACTCGTGACGCTTCACAAAGGCTTCAAATCCGCTGTACATGACGCACCTCACTTCGTGATTTTCATAAGCTCGCCGTTCAGCGCCCGAAGGTCAAGCCCCTCCGGCGTCTCGCGGCTGAGAATGCTCTTCATCTCAAGCCCCAGCGGGATAACTCCCCGCTCTAAAACAGGGCACAGGCCGGGGACGTATTTTTTCAAAACCGCGTAGGCCTCCGGCGAGTCCATTATCTCCTGGGCCGTGTCATTGAGGGAGTAGTACGCGTCGGTGTCGATGCCCTCCTCGTCCAAAAACCAGTTTTTCACCGTCTCTCCCGCGCCGGAGTTGGGGAGAATGTAGCTCTCCTCGGGCTCCGTGACCTTTTCAAAGGTCACGCTGTCCTCAAACCGCCGTCCCTCATGCTCCGCCGTGACGGTGAAGGTGTTCCTGCCCTCCGCGAGCGGCTGATTTGTAAACACAATACGCCCGTTGCCGTCGTTCTCCGCCCTCACTCCGTTTAGCTCAGCCCAGGGAAGATTGGTGTAGACCTTCACGTCCACGTTGTCCCGGCACCGCTTTACAAAGCGTTTTTCCCGAACATGCAAAAACGGCTCGTTTGACCATTTTGCCTTGTAGTAGTAAAAGGCGTCCTTCCTCGTCACCCTGTCGTATGTCACAAGGCCCTTGGCGTTTATGAACTTCTGCCCGCCCTCATCCCGGCGGGAGCTGGAAAAGTCGAAGAAATTCCAGATAAAGCTGCCCCACAGATATGGCTTTGAGTCGATTATGGGGTACACCGTCTCATGCCACAGTGCCTGAAATTCCTCGGAGTAGTCCTTCACAAGTGGCGTCTCAGAGTGGAACCGCAAGTTGCAGTCCACGCCGTATTCGGAGATGCCCAGCGCCGTCCCGGGCAGATCCCGGTGCATGTTGTCGAGAAACGCGCCGTAGTCCCCCATCTTCCCGTAGTACCAGCCGAAATAGACGTTGTAGCCCACCATGGGCGTCAAATGGTTGAGACGGCTCTTTGATTTTACGGTGTTCAGGTTAGCGCAGGTGACTATCCTGTCGGGGTCCAGTGCCCGGCACACATGGGTTAGCTCCCGCACCCCCTCGTGTATGGGCGGCGCGTCCCGGAACATGCCTATCTCGTTCTGTACCCCCCAGAAGCACACGCTGGGGCGGTGGATATTTTGCAAAATGAGCTCCCCAAGCTGGGATACGGCGTTTTGCAAAAGCTCCGGGTCCTCTGTCATCTTCAGCATGGGTATCTCCGCCCAGACCACATACCCCAATCTGTCACATTCATCATATGTATACTCCGGGTGCTGGTAGTGGGACAGCCTTATGGCGTTGGCTCCCACCTCCCGGATAAGCTTAAAATTCCTGTCTATCTCCCTTTCCGTCACGGCGGAGTAGACCCCGGCGAAGTCCTGATGGACCGCCACGCCGTTTAACCGAAGGTGCTTTCCGTTCAGAAAAAATCCCCTGTCCGGGTCCATGCGGATTGAGCGGAAGCCGGTTTTCAGCTCCGTCACATCGGCCACCTCATCGCCGGCCACAAGCTCCGCCCGCAGTGTATATAGCGCCGGGTCACTCATCCCGTCCCAGAGTCGCGGGCCGCGGACAACATGTCTCACCGCCACGTCAACGGGGCCGTGGAAGGTCTCTGCTTCCCCCTCCGGGCCAATGAGCGTATAGCGAATGTGGGCCTCCCCCCTGACGCAGGTGTGGGGCTCCAGATTTAAAACTCCGTCGCCGGCATCATTGAAGGACGCCCTTATGATGACCCCGTCCGTGCCGTGCCAGCACCGGTCAAAGTGGTTTTCCCCGCAGGCGATTATGGCCGCCCCCCGGTTAAGCCCGCCGAACACCGTGAAATCCCCGGCAAGAGGCGACACGTCCGGTACTGCGGAGTTATTAAGGTAAAGCTCCAGCTCGATTTTGTCCTCCCGGACGCACTTACGCGGTATCTCAAACCGCACCCGCGAGTATCCGCCCTTGTGTACGCCCAGCTCCACGCCATTGGCGCAAGCCCTCACTGTGTGATCCGCCGCGCCCAGCTCAAGTACGAGGCACGGGGCATCGGGTATCTCCACCGTCTTTTTGTACACCGCCTCGCCCCGGTACTGGTCGTCGTCGGTGTACCATGTGTGTGGCAGGTCCACGGTGACGGCCTCGGAGCCGTCAAGCTTTTGAAAGGTCCAGCCCCGGTTTATTCCCATTCGCTCCATGTGGCCGCTCCTTACTTGCAGATGTCAAGAAGCTCCGTAAAGCCCCCCATGTTCCAATCTCCCACGCCCACGCTGGCCGCATCGCCCACGCAAGCCACCTTAAAGCCCCCGGCGTGGCCCGCCTCGGCTCCGGACACCGCGTCCTCCACCACGAGGCATTCGGCGGGATCCAGCCCCAAAAACTCCGCAGCCTTTAAAAAGACCTCCGGGTCGGGCTTGGAGCGGGTTATGTTGTTCCCGTCGGATATGGCGTCAAAAAAGTCCCCAAGTCCGATCTGCCCCAAAATAAAGGGTGTATTTTTGCTGGAGGAACCGATAGCCAGCTTGTATCCGCGATTACGTAGCTCAATCAGCGCCGCCTTGGTCTCCGGGGCAAGATCCGCCGGGCTCATGGCCTTCAGGCTCTCCCGGTAGATGTCGTTCTTCTCCGCGGCGAAGGCCTCCTTCTGTTCCTGGGTAAATGGCTCGCCATGCCATTTTTCCAAAATAATCTCCAGGCTCGCCATGCGTGACACGCCTCTCAGGCGGTTATTTATCTCCCGGTCAAACTCTATCCCCAGCCTGTCGGCCAGCTTCTTCCACGCAAGGTAGTGATACTCGTCGGTAAAGCAGATGACCCCGTCAAGGTCAAATATAATGGCTTTCATGTCTGTTCCTCCTTTTTAATTTCTTCCGTACACAAGGGCGAGCTTGGCGAAAAGATCCTCAAGGGCCATGCGCGTGTCCAGCCCAGTATAGACCCTTATCTCCTTGCCCTCCGGGTCGTCCTCATATGTAAGTCCGCCGTTTATTTTCGGCGCGGGCCTTGTGTACCAGTTACCCCGGAAGCGGCTCATCAGGAGCGCCGCCACCGTTGCGTTGTCCCCCAGGGTCCAGTTCTCCCCGGCCCGGAGAAGGAATTTCGGGTCAAACTCCCGTAAATTATCCTCCACAAGCTGTGTAAACAGGTACTCCCCTATCTTCCCACAGGGCCGCACCCGCGCCGCGAGCTCCGCAAGCGTCACCTCAAAGGCGGCGTACACATCCTGTGGTATCTGCCACACCTGAGCTGAGCTTTCAAGCAACGTCCGCGCCGCCTCCGGGTCCTGCGCCACGTTAAATTCCGGCCTCCCCGCGGGGTACGGCCCACCGCCGTTCCACACGGCGGTTATCCTCTCCCCGATGTCCGGCGCGGCCCTCAGCGCCGCCGCTAAGTTTGTAGCCGCCCCCAAAATCGCCACATACAGCGGCCGCGGATCGTCCTTTCGGGCCTCGTCGATAATGAATTTTACCCCATCGGAAAGCTCAGCATCTTCAGAACCTCTCTGCCCCTTCAGGGCCGGCACGTCCTCTATCTCCATGAGCTCAAGAAGCTTTTCGATCTCCCGAAAGCTGCGCTCCATGCTCCCGCCGTCCCCCGCCTTGCCCTCAAAATGGGCGGCGGTGACGGCCCTCACGTCCATGGTGGGCGACAGGAGGAAGTGGACTATGGCGTACTGGTCGTCGGCCTCGTTCTTGGCATCAGAATCCACTATTACCCGTATCTTCGCCGCCTCCGGCACGGAAAAGCCTAATCGCGCCAGAATGTCCGCTCTTTTCATATGTAATCCTTCCCACACAGCGGGTCGATGGGGCTCTGCCCCTTAAATTCGCTCCTGCCCATGAGCTTATCCATGACGGCTCCGGCTATGACCGGCGTATTGGCATAGGCGTTAATGTACGTCTCTACCATTGGCGCGTCAAAGAGGTGATAGGGGCATGCGGTGGAGATCATCAGCACCGGTATCTCGCTTGTGAGCCACGGCGCGTCGTCCCCAAGGCCAAAGGTCACGTTCCAGTTTAAGCGGAGTGTAGTGTTATTTGAGGCGTTTTGCATATTGCAGACGTAGACATACAGGTCATAGCTGCGCTTCATCTCCTCCACGCTCCGGTACATCTCATTCAGCATTGCCTGTTTCTCAGGCGGAAGATCGGGGTCAGAGAAGTCCGCGGGCTCGATGGTGGTTCGCCTGTCACGGACAGTGACCTCAAAGCCCTCCTTCTCAAAAAGCGCCCTCCACTGCTGTACCAGCGGGTCTGAGGGGTCGGGGCTTTTCTGTATGACGTTGAGGTACACCCTCTTCGTCTTTTCAGGCGACAGGGGCAGGAGGCTCTGGGTATCCCTCACCAGCGTCACGGACCTGTCCGCGCACTCATTGGCCCAGCGTCTATGCTCCTCACAGCCCACGACGGACAGGGCCTCGGGGCCGGGGACGATGGTCCCGGCGGCCTTTTTCTCGGGAAGTCCCAGTGACGCCTTCGTGGCCAAAATCCTCGTCACCGCCTCGTCAAGGCGCTTCATAGTCACAAGCCCCTTTTCCACGCCCTCGAGAAGATACCCGTAGTCCTCGTCCAGATTTTTATTAAAGAGTATCATGTCGCACCCGGCCTCTATTGCCCTGGGTACCGACATGCGCCTCGGCATAGCTGAGGCAAACCCCACCATTGGCGTGGCGTCGGTGGAGATAAGTCCATTGAAGCCTAACTCCCCACGCAAAAGCCCCTGCAAAATGGCGGGGTTTAGCGTGGCGGGCAGAAGCGTCTCGCGCCTCGTGGCGTCGGGATCAATCTTCTTCGTCCACGCCGGCTGGGCGATGTGGCCCACCATCACGGTCTTGGCCCCCTTGTCGATGAGGGTCTTATAGACCTTGCCGTAGGTCTCCGTCCACTTTTCCGCTGTCAGGGAATTGACGCTTGTCAAAATGTGCTGGTCACGCTCGTCCACGCCGTCGCCGGGGAAGTGCTTTATGGACACGGCCACGTTCTCCTCGTCGGCGGCGTCCATGTACCGGCTGCCGCAGGCGATGACCCGCTCCACGTCGGAGCCGAAGGTCCTGGTGTTGGTGATGGGGTTATGGAACTCCATGTCGATGTCCACAATGGGCGCGAAGGACCAGTTAAGGCCCATTGCCGCCCCCTCGGAGCAGGCCACCTTCCCCATCTTATAGGCGTACTCCGGGTCACCGGTGGCCGCCACGGCCATTGGCGCGCCAAAGCTCACACCCTCGAAGGCAAGGCCGTTTCCCCCGCACTCCGTATTGGCGGCTAAAAGCAGCGGTATTTTCGCCATCTCCTGTATCCGTCGGTGGGTACTCTGAATTTCAGCCGCCGCGCCGGGCCGGTACATCATACCGCCAACCCCCAGCTCCGCCACCGTGTGGTGGAGGGATGAGTCGTCGCTGGCATACCCCATGGGGCAAAATACCTGCCCCACCTTCTCCCGCAGGGTCATGGAGGCCAGTGTCTCCTCCACCCACTTTACCTGCTCGTCGTTTAAATTAAAGGGCCGCGCTCTTAAATCGACCATGGCGTTAGTCCTCCTTTTTATATTCATGCTTAAATAGCACGTCAGCAACCTTGTCCATTTCCTCCGGCCCAAAGCCGAACCAGGGCATCTCCCGAAGCTCCCGGAGTGTAAGACCGAGATTTTCCACATCCCCGCTCTCCGCCATAGCGGCAAGGCCGGGACTTACCTTCCCCACGGCATCCACCGCCGACGGGTCCGCCGCCACGTCCCCCAGAAGCGACTCCCAGGTATAGATACAGCGGTAGTCCCTCTTCGGGCGGTATACGATCTCGTGCTCCCCCGCGAAGAGCCTCTCATCCTCCCTCTCCGGGAGCTTGAGCGTGGCCTCGCAGTCAAATGGCACGGTCACATGTACGCTAAGCTCCCCGTTATCCCCTATCTTCCAGCTCACTGCGTACTTGCCGTAGGGCGAGAGATATTCGCACTCCAAGTGCCCCAGCCTTGCGTCAATCGTGGGCTCTATAACCGCCTTTTTATATCCCGGTGCCGCCGGGCGAAGCCCCGCCAGGTGCCGGACGGCGTAATTTATAACGGAGCCGTAGGCGTAGTGATTGAGGGAGTTCATACCCGTGCCGGATATGGAGCCGTCGTCCAGTACCGAGTTCCACCGCTCCCATATGGTGGTGGCCCCCAGATCCACACAGTGGAGCCAGCTGGGGAAATCGTGGGACAGGAACATATGAAGGGCTATATCCCCCATGCCGTTCTCCGCCAGCGTCTCGCACAGCAGCGGCGCTCCCACGAATCCGCACTTTATGCGGTATCCGTCCAGCTTCAGCCTCGCTCGAAGTCCCCGGACCATGGCCGCCTTGTCCCGGTATAGCCCGAATTTCAGGGCCGTTATGTACCCGGCCTGGGTGCTGATGGCCAGCCTTCCCGACGGGGTGAAATATTCATTCAAAATCGCGGCCTTGATGTTCTCCGCAAGCTTTTCGTATTTCTCCGCGTCCTCGGTATACCCCAGCGTCCGCGCGGCTCTCGCGGTCTTTACGGTGGAGGCGTAGAAATATACGCTCCCCACATATCCGTCCTCGGTGCCGCCCTTCATGCTCTGGTCCGTGACGCCATCCATAGCCAGCCAGTCGCCGAAGGTGAAGTTGCAGTCGAAAAGATATGTCTGCCGCCCGTGGCGCTCCAAGTCGCACCGGGCCATCCACTCCACCCAGTCCCGCATGAGGGGATACTGCTCCCGCAAAAGTCCCTCGTCGGCAAATGCCTCATAGACGGTATCCGGTATAAACGCCGCCGCGTCGGCCCAGGCCGCCGCCCCCTCCGGCGCGCCGCCGAAGTTAGGCAGATATGCCGCCACAGCGCCGCCGTGCTTTACCTGGTCGGTCCGCAGATCCCACAGGAATTTGCGGTAAAAGGCCCTTGTGTCCATGAAGAAGCTGGCCGTGGGGGCAAATACCTGGGCGTCCCCCGTCCACCCCAGCCGCTCGTCCCGCTGTGGGCAGTCCGTGGGCATGTCAACGAAATTAGACCGCAGCCCCCAGAGGCCGTTTTCCACAAGGCGGTTTACCCCCTTATGACCGGTAGTCAGCCTCCCCGTGCGCTCCATTTCCGAGTGGAGCACCACTCCCCGGAAGTCCTCAACCTTGAACTCGTCCGGCCATCCCTCCACCTTTACATAGCGGAAGCCCATATAGGTAAACGTGGGGCTCACCCACTCGTTTACCCCGCCGGATATGTACTCCACCCGCACCTTTGCCGTGCGGTAGTTGTCGTTGTAGAAGTTGCCGTTTTGAAGTATCTCCCCGTGGGTGAGCACGATCCTCGTCCCCCAGGAAAAATCCGCGTGAAAGCGCACAAAGCCCGAGAAATTCTGCCCGAAATCCAGCACCGTCTCACCGGCGGGTGTGTGGATGATCTCCCGTACCGGAAGCTCCAGCTCCTCCGTCAGCGGCGGGCTCATGCGGTCAGAAAGACGCCTGTCCATCTCCAGCGTCCGCGCCTGTACGCTCTTCCCGGACACGGTCCTGTCAATGGTCTCGCCGTCGTATATATCGGAAAAGGTTACCTCACTCGGCCGGTATGTCCAGCTGTCATCCGTGGCGATGACCTCCTCGCTCCCGTCCGCGTGCACCGCGCGGAGCTCGGCGATCAGCGCGAATCTGTCCCCGTACACCGCGCTGGCCCCCTCATAGCCCAGCCTGCCCTTATACCAGCCGTTTCCCAGCTTTACCGAGATGCGATTTTCCGATGCCAGCATATCGGTCACGTCGTAGGTACAGACCTGAACGGCCTCGTTATAGTCGTTGAAAAACGGTGCCAGCCGGTCAGAGCCCACCTTTTTCCCGTTTATCTCCGCCTCAAAAAGCCCCAGTCCCGTGATGTAGAGCCTTGCGGAAACCGGCTTTTTGGCGAGAGTGAAGCTCTTTTCAAATTCCGGGTGGAAGTCGTCCCCCGGCTGTTGGCCGATCCACCGGCCAAGCCAAGCCTCGCCCAGCTTGCCCGTCTCAAAAAAGCTCTCGCCCCGGGCGCAGTCCCCCCGGTCGCCGGTGACGGACACCCCCACGTAATACCGCGTCCTGGGCGCGAGGCTCAGGTCAAATGTCACGCAGGAGCACGTAAGCTCCCCGGCCTTTTCGGCGACGACGTCCCGAAATTCCGGGTCCTTCGCGATGGTAACGGCGCTCCCGGCGCTTTTCTTGCTCTCCGTCCCCTCCACGCGAAAGCTCACGGTGACATGGGAAAAGTCGTACCCAAGGGGCTGAGCTATACCGTTTACTTTTATCCCTGTTATTTTCATCCGTCGCCCTCCAGTTCAAATTTCAAAAAGTCCACCGCTCCCTCGCCCACATACACAAAGCACAGCTGTGTCACGGGGTACGGGGAGTTCCTCTCCAGTGACGCCCGATAGCGCGTCCACTCCCTCGTGGGCTCAATATCTATCCACGCGAGGGCCGTCTCTTCCACGTATGTCCCCACCAGCAGCTTCCCGTTGCCGGAGCCCCGGACCCATACGCTGACGCCCTTCACCCCGGTGAGGTCAAAATACTTAAAGCACGTAAGGCAGTCGCTTGTCATGTTGGCGATATACTGAACGCCGTCCGGCCCTTCGGTGAAGTATGGGTGGTAGTCCTCTATCTCACCGCCCACCGGGTACATCCGCGCCCCCTTGGCGCTCATAAGGTTGCAGGCAATTCGCGCCTCATAAACTCCCTTGCCTGGAAGCGGCCCGCCGTTTAGCCCACAGCTGGTCATCTCCACCTGGGGAATGGACCCGTCAGGCAGTATCTCTATCCTCTCCGCGCACCCCTGCCGGGAAAATTGCCCCTTATTCGTATGCCGGTGATAAAAGACATACCACTGGCCCTCGATCTCCACGATGCTCCCGTGGTTGTTCCCCGTGTAGTTGGACGCCTCCTCCGGGCCTAGGCCCTCAAGGCCGATGTCCCCGTTGGAGATGACCGTCCCCCCGTACTTAAAGCTCCCTAAGGGCGAATCGCCGGTGGCGTAGCACAGCTCGTGGCTCAGAAGGGATGAGTAGATGAAGTAGTATTTTCCCCCCACCTTCCGCATGGACGGCGCCTCAAAAAACTCGTGGCCGTCAAAATCCGTGTCCCCGGCGTTACTCCAGCACGGGGCGATAAAGTGGAGGCCCGATTTTACGGTGAGCATGTCGGCCTCCAGCTCCACCCCCATGCACCCCCGGTCCGGGACCTTTTTCATCTCCCCGAAAAGGTTCGGCGAGCAAAAGCCGGTGTATAGATAGATCCTCCCGCTGTCATTAAGAAGCCCCGGATCGAACTGGAAGGAATCCCCCTCCCGCCTGCCTAAAAGCGTCCCGTCAGGCCAGCGGACGTGGCCGTAAAACTCGTATTTTCCGGCGGGCGTGTCGCAGACTGCCACGGATACCACGCCCTCAAAATCAAAGCAGTAGTATAGATAGTACCGCCCGTCCGGCCCCCGGCAAACGTCCGGCGCGAAAAGTAGCCTGTCAGGCCCGGTACAAAGGGGGTCGCGCATTTTATCGTATATCTCCCCCTCGCACCGCCAGTCGCCCAGATCGTCCACCGGGGCCGACCAGCAGACGTAGTTTTCCACGCAGAATTTGTCCCCGCCGAAGCGGTCGTGACTGCCAAAGACATATACCCGCCCGTCAAAGACGTGTGGCTCCCCGTCGGGGACGTACTCCCACCCCGGCAGGTACGGATTGAACGCCGGCTTTTTCACGCGTTTCACCCCCAGGTAATCAATCAAGTGTCCTCAAAATCGACAACAGGGCCTCCAATATGGGCTTATACCCGTCGGCATACATGTGCATACCCTCCACGGTGATGTCGGCCCTCATATCGCCCTTTTCGTCTGTTATACACCCGTTGAGATCAAGAAACTCAGCGCCCATCTTGCCCGCCAGCTCCCTCACCGCCCGGTTTGCCGATTCTATGCGCTCATTGGTGCGGTACTGAAAGAGTCCCCGGATATACGGGTTCCTGTTCCCCACCTCCGGGCACGTGGGGTAATAGGCCAGCATGAATATCTTCGTATCCGGCAGTCTCTCCCTTATGGCCCTCAGTATATCCTCATACCGGGCCATGAGCTTGCTTTCCTCATAATCCGGCCCATTCAAATCATTTGTGCCGATGTTTATGAAGATGTACTTCGGCGCTAAGTCAAATACGCATGTCTGGAGAGCCGCTTGAAGCTCCGATGTGGTGTACCCGCCGATACCCCGGTTATAGACGAGAAGCGGGAGCTTTTCCCCCTCAATGAGCTCCAAAATGGGGAACTGCTCCATGAGCGACGAGCCCACGAACAGTATCTGCCCCGGCTTTACGAATTTGTTGAGCCGCTTATACCGCTCCAGCTTATCCGCCTTCTCCTCAGCCTCACGCTGGGCGTAAAATTTACCCATCAGGGCCCCTACTTCAGCCTCAGTCACCTCAAAGCTCCTCTCCGTTCGTCTCGATAACATGCCTATACCAGTACCCGGAGTCCTTTATAGTCCTCTCCATGGTCCGGTAATCCACGTAAATAAGCCCAAAGCGTATGTCGTACCCCTGGTTCCACTCCATGTTGTCCATGACTGACCAGACGTTGTATCCGATAACCGGCACCCCGTCGTCCACGGCCCGCTTAAGCTCAAGAATGTACCGATGGAGGAAGTCCTCTCTCTGCTTATCGTGCACACCGCCGTCAAGGCTCACCCAGTCCATGCCCGCCATGCCGTTTTCCGTTACCATGATGGGCTTTTTGTACCGCTCATAGAGGAACATTGGCGACCAGTACATGACCTCCGGCGTCACCTCCCAGCCGCTCATGGTCCGGGGCGAGCCCTGATACGCGTACTCGCCGTAGCTCTCCCTTGGCGTATCGTGTGGCGTCGTGCCCTTGTAGGCGTTGAAGCCGTAGAAATCCAGCGGACTTGAAATAAGCTCCATGTCCTCAGCAGTGAATATGGCCATCTCCTCCGGATATGTCTTATATGCCCCCTCCGGGAAGCGGCCCAGGAATATCGGATCGCCCCACCAGCTATTTTGCATGGTAAAGCCGTATTTGTCAAAGTCAAATGATCTCTCCCGGGCGATTTTAATATCCTCCGGGCTGCTTGTCTTTGGAAGATACACATCCCCCGTTGGCGCAAGGCCGATAATGGGCGCTATCTTCGCCCTCTCCCTTAAGGCCCTCACGGCCCTTCCATGTGAGCGCAGGACATTTTTTGTAACATTGATCTGCCCTTTGGCGTCAAGGCGCTTGCAGGGCGGGTGAGCGCCAACGAAATACCCAAGCCCCACGAACATCTGGGGCTCATTGATGGTCATCCAGTACCGCACCCGGTCGGAGAGAGCGTCGCAGACCACCTTCACGTACTCCGCGAACCAGTCCTCGATCTCCGGGTTCTCCCAGCCGCCGCGCTTTTCAAGCGCCAGGGGCAGGTCCCAGTGGTAAAGCGTCACCAGCGGCTCGATACCGTGCTTTTTAAGCTCGTCAACAAGGTCAGAGTAAAACCGAAGCCCCGCCTCGTTGACCCCTCCGGTCCCCTCGGGCACCACCCGGGACCAGCTTATGGAGAAGCGAAGGGCCTTCAGTCCCATCTTCGCCATCAGCTCCACGTCGGAGCGCATCTTGTGATAAAAATCGCAGGCCACGTTGCCTGTCTCGCCGTGGGCGGCGAAATTGGGGTCAGCCACGGCCTCGTCCCATATGCTCCTGCCCTTGCCGTCGGCGTCAAAGCCCCCCTCGACCTGGTAGGCCGCGCAGGACGCGCCCCAGAGAAAATCAGCTGAAAATCCCATTTTTACCTCCCTTTTTATACGGCAAGGGCCGCTCCGCCCGGGAGCGGCCCTTGAGGACACACTTTTTGACCTATTCGCTTAAGCTTCCTTTTTCGTGAGCTTCCGGAAAAGCTTCTGGATGTTGCCGATCTGGCTGGACATGGTGTAGAAGGCCATTACGAACACGCCCATGATTATCTGCTGCCATCCGCCGGCGCCCAGGTTCATGCAGTTAAGGCCGTAGTCAAGTATGGACATGCTGACGGCGGCGATGCCGATGCCTATAACGTCGTTGGAGGCAAGACCGATGAACCGGCCCATAAAGACCGAGACGATATAGGAGAACATGACGCTGGAGGTGGAAAGCCCGGACTGGGGATTTACCCTGTTCTGGCTCAAATAGATGATGGACGCGCACCCGATTATAAGGCCGGAAAACACATAGCTCGTAATGGTGTTGTGGTACTCGTTGATACCGATGTTCACACCGGCGGACTGGTTGTTGGCCAGTATCTTGCCCCGGCGTCCTGCCACTGTCATCTTGTCATAGAAGGTAAATACCAGCATGGCGAGAATGGCGGGGACGAAGATCCCGGGCATCCTTCCGAATACGGACAGGCGGGTATCCTGATAGAACACCGAAATGCCCGTGCCGCCAAACACAAGGTAAGTCAGGGACTCATAGAGGAGCGTCACGCCGATGGTGGAGATTATGATGGGCAGCCGCCCGTTCATATATACCACCGCTGTGAAGCAGCTTATGACCACGGCGGAGACCAGCGCCACCAGGAACCCGATATAGGGGGAGCCTGTCATGTTACCGATGTTTCCGGCGAAGATGGCGGAGAGTATCATGGCCGCGCCGGTGGAGAAGTCAAAGCGCCCGTTCTTCAGCTGAAGATGTATGGCCAACGCCACGCAGATGGTCTGACAGGCGTCGAGGACCACATAGCGTATAAGGTCGAACTTGAGGAATATGAAGTCGCCGTTCACATAGCACTTGGAGTTGCTGGCGGTGATGATGAGCATCGCGGTGAACATCAGCACCGGGAACAGCAGTGAGAGGAATACCTTTTTAAGAATTTTCATCGTCTGCTCCTTTGCTCTTATTCATCGTGGGGACCGGGGTCACCGGTCCCCGTAAGCCTTTTTATTTTGCCAGGTCCTCGATATTCATGTGGTTCAGGATCTCCACAAGACCGGCATAGGTGGCGTTCTCGTTGCCGAAGGCAGTGAGGTTATAGACGTCGTCCGGAGTGAGGAGGGCGTTGGCGGGGTCGTTGGTGAGGTAGATGCTCTTCTCGAAGAGCTCCATATCAGCGTCGGAGTTGATGATGAAGCTGGTGCAGCTACGGCGCTCGGCCTCAGCGGGCATATCCTTGAACTCAACACCGTTTATCTTGTTGAGGAGGAGCACCAGAGGATAGGTGATGGACTCGGGGGCGCACACCAGCTCCAGCTGATAGGTGCCGTTGCCGCGGGAACCGAAGTTGGCGTTGTCGCCCTCGGTGTAGCCGGCGGCGAAGAGCTTGATGGTCTTGTCAACACCGGCGGAGACCATGGTGCCGTATACGAACTCACCGGCGCAGATGCACATAACGGCGTCGATGTCGGCGTGCTTGCTGAAGTAGGTGGAGTCAACGGGTGAGAACATCAGGACGTCGGTGGACTCGTCAAAGGGATCGTACACGATAGGAGTCGCGGCGGTCTTGTTGTACTCGTCGCACTTCTCGATGAACTGATTGACGTACTCCTGCTGATAGGGGAAGGCCCAGGCGGGGAAGGTGGTGAAGGACACGTGGGTCACGGGGTCATCGGGATGGGCCTCGTTGTACTCCATGAGGGAATCCCAGAAGTCGTAGCCGCGCTTGAGCTCGTTGCCGCAGCCGCCGTCAGCCACGGTGCCCAGGAAGTAGGGATTCTTGAACACGTTATCGTAGTTGTTGTTGTAGCTTGTATCAAAGTCGCACAGATAGCCCGCGCAGTATACACCGGCTTCCTGGCACTCCTTGAGGATAGCCTCCATGCCCATGTCCATGGTAATGATGATGCCGTCGCAGTTGGCGGCGATCAGCTCCTGGACCTTGGAGATGTTGGCGGCCTCGTCGGTCTGGGTCAGGGTGGTGTACACGAACTCAACATTGAGCTTCTCGGTGAGGCTCGCGAGATACGCCTTGGTGGAGTCAGGGGCGGGACCGGCGTCAGAGTAGAGGCCAACGCCTATCTTTGCCTTCTTGGGGCCGTTGTTGCCGCCGCAGGCCGCCAGGGCCAGGACGAGAGAGAGCGCCAGAACTATGGCAAATATCCTTTTTACGTTTTTCATTTTAATACCTCCAATTAATTTGTTCGCGGGCCGCTCGGGACGTCACCTTGGCAGGACGCCGTCCTTCTTACGGCAGGTCAAGAGAACGATCGCGATGAAAATAAGAGCTTTGACGAAGTTTATCCAGTTCAAGTCCACGCCCATTGTCGTAAGGTCGTTGGACAGGAGCACATATGTAAAGGGTCCCACCAGTGCCGCTGAGATCTTGGACTTCATGCCGCCGGAGAGTGGCATACCGCCAAGTATGAGGCAGATCATAACGTCCATTGCGTACCCTGAGCCGGAGCCCTTACCGGCGGTGCCCGTGCGGGTCAGCAGTACGAAGGACCCGAGAGCCACGCATACGCCGAGAGCCATATATGCGATGACGCGCCACTTGATGGTGTTCACGCCGCTCTGGGCCGCCGTGGTCTCGTTGGCGCCGATAGCCCGAGTGTATTTGCCGAGCTTCGTGTACTTGAAGAAGTAGGCGGCTATAAGGGCCAGGACGATAACTATCGCTATCAGCATAAGGCTGTATTCGTTCCTGCCCTCCGGGCGGACGGCCTGCTCAAGCTCTATGGAGTTTTTACCCGTGCCCTCCATGAGCAGTACCTGCGCGCCGGTGAAGAAGAACATCAAAAATAGTGACGTGACGATGCTCGGAAGGCCCAGCCACACAGCCACGGCCCCGTTTATGGCCCCGCATATGAGGGCCAGAGCCAGCACGGCCAGAAATCCCACGATAACGCCGGGAACGCCGCCCACCTTATTGCCGATGAGTATCATCAGTATGACGTACACGCCCACCTGCTGTCCGATGGACACGTCCATGAAGCCCATGGAGTAGACGAACACCGCGCCCAGGGCTATGACAGCGTAGACGGAGGCGGTCTGGATAACGGAGGACAGGTTGAACATGAACCTAGGCCCGCTATTGAAGATGACAAACAGCACCGCCACCAGCACAAGGCCCATGTAGCTTGTTATGTCGTATACGTGCTTTTTGAGGAATTGAAGGGGCGTTACCTTTTCCGTTTCCTCCACGGGGGTATTGGTTTTCAGTTTCTCTGGCATCCCTTTTCCCTCCTTAGATCATGTACTCGATTATGTCGGTCTCCTTGAGGTCCGGGGAACGGGTGAACTCCTTTGTGACCTCGAAGTCCTTCATAATAATGAGCTTATCCACCATGCCGATGAGCTCCGCCAGCTCCTCGGAGATGAGGATTATGGCCTTGCCCTCCTTTTTCATGTCGGCTATGACCTTGTACATGAACTGCTTGACGCCGATGTCCACGCCGCGGGTGGGGCAGTCCATGATGATGACGTCGGAGTCCTTGGCCGTCCACTTTGAGAAGGACACCTTCTGCTTGTTGCCGCCGGAGAGGGTGTTGACCCACTGCCGGCCGTTGTTGCACTTTATGCGGAAGCCCTCGATCTCGCCGTCGGAGAGCTTTTTCTCCGCCTTGGGGCTTATGAAGCTTGCGTGGCTCAGGGCCGGTATGGACGGAAGGACGATGTTGTCCGCGATGGGGCCGGCCAAAATAAGCGCCTCGGTGTCACGGTTTTTGGATATGTAGCCGATGCCGGAGTTTATGGCCTCAAGGCATGTCTTTATCTCCTTGCCCTCCCGGACCACACTGCCGGAGGCCAGCTTCTCAAGTCCGAAGGCCGCCCGGCCTATCTCGTGCATCCCGCACCCGGAAAGGCCGCCGAAGCCCACGATCTCGCCCTTGTGAAGGGTCAGTGAGAAATCCTTTATGGGCCCGAAGGTGAGGTTTTTAAGCTCCAGTGCCACCTCTGGCCGGTGGGAGCTGTCGTAGTCCTCACGGTAGTAGGCCTCGCCGATCTCACGGCCCACCATCAGGTAGCGGATGCGCTTCACGGCGTCGGGGGCGTCCATCTCCTCTCTTGTCAGGTTGCCCTTTATCTCGCCGTCCCGAAGTACCGTAAGGTCGGTGCACTGCTCCAATATCTCGTCCATGTCGTGGGATATGAAGATGACCGACTTATCGTTGTCCTTCAGCTTGTGGATGAGCTTGTAGAGGAGCTGGCGGCCCTCCAACGACAGCGCCGTTGTGGTCTCGTCCACCACAAAGACCTCCGTGTCGTCGTTGACGCACCGGACGATCTCCACAAGCTTCCGGTCCTCAAAGCCGTAGTCGTTTATGGAGTCCGCGGCCTTTATGTGGGAAATGCCGAAGGAGTCCAAAAGCTGCTGGGCGGCCTCGTTGACCTTTTTCATGTTGACTATGCCGAGCTTTGAAAATTCGTCGAACCGTCCGGCAAATATGTTCTCAGCCACCGTGCAGTTCGGTATGGTGTTGGCCTCCTGGAGCACCATGCTTATGCCGTGGCGCTGGGCGTCCACCATGGTTTTCGGCGCCCAGGGCTGTCCCTTGTAGAACATCTCGCCGCTGGTGGCCTTCTGCATCCCCGCAAGGATCGACGTGATGGTGGACTTGCCCGAGCCGTTCTCCCCGACAAGACCTCTTATCTCGCCGCGGTAAAAGCTCACGTCCACATCACGAAGGGCACGGGTTGGACCGAAATTTTTGCACATATGCCGGATCTCAATAATTTGTTCCTTGCTCATGACCTCTCCCCTCCGCTGAAATAATTGTGCTATGGTTTTTTGGTTAATTTGTACGTTGCTGGCCTGTTGTTATAAACAATTTTATCATTTCATACGAAAAGCCTCAATGCCTCAAATTTTTATTTTCGTGAACAGTTTTTAATGGTCCCCAATGGCCCTTTGTTGACAAACTGCACATCGGGATTAAAAAATGTACATTAATAGTTGAAATAATGTTCATGGTGTGATAGAATAGCCACATCATGCCACAAGGAGGGCGACCCGATGGAGGAGCGCCACGAAATAATCACCTTTCCGCACAACATGCACATCCGCGTATTTATGCACGCCATAGGCTCCGTGTCCCGGCACTGGCACAGGAGCCTGGAGCTGTTGTTCCTCATAAAGGGCTCCGCCCATGTAACCGTGGACGGGAGCGATTTTTTGATGGGCGAGGGTGACGTGACCCTCATAAACTCAAACTCCATCCACGAGCTTTATTCCGACAGCGGCGCGACCCTCATCGCCGTCCAGATAAAGCCGGAGATGTTCAGTATCTCGACCAATGACGAGGACATCGAATTTGACTGCGTGAGCGCGACGGACCCCGACAAGGGCCGCTTTGACGGCCTGCGCATGTGCGTATCCCGTATGCTCCTTGAGAACGTCCGCCACAGTGCCTCCTCTGACTACCGTAATTACGGCATGGGCTACTGGCTTTTGGCCGAGCTCCTTGAGCACTTTCGCGCTCCCGGCGTCGGCAAGACGCTGGACCGGAAAAAGTACACCCAGCGTCTGAGGGCCATTATCGACTACATCGAGGCCCACTACGCCGAGAATTTTTCCCTCGCCGATCTGGCCGCGGCCCAGGGGCTGAGTGTGCCGTACCTTTCGAGCTTCTTCGCCAAATACATCGGGGTAAAGTTCTCCCAATACTACACCGACGTGAAGCTCTCCCACGCCATGGAGCAGCTCACCTCCACCGACGACACCGTGGAGCGTGTGGCGGCGGACAACGGCTTTACCGAGCCCCACACCTTCATCCGCGCCTTCAAGCAAAAATTCGGCGAGACGCCAAGCGTCTACCGCCGGCAGGCCCAAAAGCGCGGCCCGGAGTCCAACATGGCCCCGGGGCTCAACTACCTCACCCTTGAGCCCTCAAATTATCTGAGCATCCTTGAAAAATACACAAAGGGCATGGGCTTCGCCACCCCTCAGCCCACCTCCTCCCCCACCGTAAGCCGCGGCATACCCGTGAACGTCTTAAAGGAGGGTGTCCCCCTGCGCCACACCTTCCGTCAGATCATCACCGTCGGCCGGGCCCACGACCTTCTCAGCCACGACATCCAGAGTATGCTCCGGGATATACAGTCCACCGTGGGCTTTAAATACATCAAATTCCACGGCATACTGGCCGACGACATGATGGTCGTCTCGCGCTCATCAGACGGCTCCCTGCAATTTCGCTTCCAGATGATCGACTCTGCCCTTGATTTCCTGCTCTCCATCGGCCTCAAGCCCCTGGTACAGCTGAGCTTCATGCCGACCGCCCTGGCCTCCGACCGGGACAAGACGATCTTCTATAAGCCCTTCAACACCTCTCCTCCGCGGGATATGGGCGAGTGGAATTTGCTCATCGAGCGCCTGACCCGCCATCTCATCGCCCGCTTTGGCGCGGCCGAGGTGACGAGCTGGCCCTTCACCGTGTGGAGCGAGCCGGACACGCCCCCGGATATGTTCGGCTTTGAAAGCCAGCAGGATTTCATCGAGTTGTTTGAAAACACGTACCGCACGGTAAAGGCCGTCTGTCCCGACATCAGCTTCGGTACGCCCGGACTCCTCTACATGCGCCACCTGGGCGAGCCCAAGTGGATCGAGGCTTTTTTCCGGGCCCTGAAGGAGCGGAACATAGACCCGGACTTCATAAGCCTGCACTACTACGCGGACATCCTCCCCGCCGAGAGGACCGACCTTCGCGTCATGCACCTGCCGGCCTCCCGTCTGCCCCGGAATACCGGCGACTTCCGCGACTTCATCACCGACGCCAAATCCCTCTTCGGTTCCCTTGGCTTCGGGGACAAGCCCCTCTATCTCACTGAGTGGAACCTGACTCTCTCCCACCGGAACTTAATTTCCGACACCTGCTTCAAGTCGTGCTACATTATGAAAAACCTCCTGGAAAATTACGACCGGCTGGACAGCTTCGGCTATTGGAGCCTCACGGACCTACTGGAGGAAAACCCCCTGCCGGAGAGTACTAATATCTTCCACGGCGGCCTTGGCATCTACACCATGTCCGGCGTGAGAAAGAGCGTCTTTTTCGTCTTTGATTTCGCCAGGCGCCTCGGCGACGAGCTCCTCGCCCGCGGCGACGGATATTTCGTCACCCGCGGCCGTGGCGGCATCCAGATAATAACCTATAACTACGTCCACTACGGTGACCCCTTCGCCTCCGGTGACGCTCTCGGCGTCACGGACCTGGACCGCTACGGCCCCTTCGATATGTCAAGACGCCTCACCCTCTCTATCCCCCTTACCGGCCTTGAGCCGGGCGAATATATCCTGCGGGAGCGTTATGTAAACCGCGACCACGGCTCCGCCTTCGATATATGGGTCACCTCCGGCGGCCTTCCCTTCTCCCCGGAGGACGCCAAGCTCTACGCCGGCTCCTGCGTCCCCGCCCTCCGCTCCCAAAAGATCCCCGTCCCCCACGGCACCTACACCTACTCCCCCGTCCTCTCCCCCTTAGAGATTCGCATCGCCACCCTCACCCCCGCAGACCAGCCCTGAAAAGACCCAACGCACCATCATCCGCACCACAGTCAACGGCTTCTCATACAATACACACAAAACGATCACCGCCTCGCGCAAAACCAGCGAGACGGTGATCATAATTTATACGGATATTTTCAGCTCTCCCTTGTCTGCCTCAAGATCTCGGTGACCTTCCTGGCGGTTTCAATGCAGAGCGCAAGAGTCCCTTCGTCTATCTCCTCTCTCACCCGCCTGAAGGCGTCGGTCATCCGGCGGCGCTCGTCGTCCATGAGCTCCACGGCCTTGCTCGTAAGGCGTACATATGTCTGACCGGCCGCGCGGTCGGTTTTCCACGTCACAAGCCCCTTGTCCTGAAGCCTCTCGATAGTTTTTGACAGCGTCGGGATCGGTATCTCAAGGGCCGCCGCCAGATCCGCAAGATACGTCCTCCCCGGCTTTCCCCGCTGTCCTGCCCGGCCCTGTATCGTCCTCAGCATCATGTAGTCTGCCCGTTTTATGGTGTTAAAGACCACGTCGCTGTTGAAAAAATCCAGGAAGAAATCCTCCCCCGTCTCTTTTTTAATCCTGTTTTCGTCCATCTCTTCTCCTTTCACCGTTCCTCGATCCCCACGTACTCCCGCTTCCCGCAAAGGCTCTTATAGGCCGGACGGATTATCTTATTCGCGCTGACCAGCTCCTCCATCCTGTGGGCGCTCCAGCCGGCTATGCGTGCCACGGCGAATATTGGCGTGAAAAGCTCCACCGGAATGCCCAGCATGTCATATACAAAGCCGCTGTAAAAATCCACGTTCGGGCTGACTCCCTTGTATATCCGTCGCTTTTCGGCGATGAGCCTCGGGGCGTTTTTCTCAATGGCGTTATATAGCGCCAGGTCCCGCTCTCTCCCCTTCTCCCGGGCCAGCCTCTCCACGAAGCCCTTGAACACCACCTCCCTGGGGTCTGAAAGGGAGTAGACCGCGTGGCCCATGCCGTAGATGAGCCCCCTCCCGTCAAAGGCCTCGCCGTCCAGGAGCTTTCCAAGATACGCCGATACCTCCTCCTCGTCCCGCCAGTCGCCAACGTGTGACTTTATGTCCTCCATCATGCGCATGACCATTATGTTCGCCCCGCCGTGGCGGGCCCCCTTCAGTGAGCACAGCGCCGCGGCCATCGCCGAATATGTGTCTGAGCCGGAGGATGTCACCACCCGTGTCGTAAATGTGGAGTTGTTCCCTCCCCCGTGCTCGGCGTGCAGGAGCAACGCCACGTCCAGTACCCTGGCCTCAAGCTTCGTATATGCCATATCCGGCCGCAGGAGCCTCAGGAAATTCTCCGCCGTTGACAGCTCCGGGTCCGGCCTGTGTATGTACATGCTCCCGCCCAGCTCATAGTGGTTGTATGCGTGATGGGCGTACACCGCCAGCATGGGAAGGACGCTCATCAGCTGTACGCACTGCCTCAGCACGTTCGAAAGACTCAGGTCCCCCGCCTGCGGGTCGTAGGACGCCAGCGTCAGGACGCTCTTCGTCATGGAGTTCATAATATCCGCGCTTGGAGCCTTCATTATGACATCCCGCGTGAAATTCGTGGGCATGATCCTCTTCTCCGCCAGCGCCTCTATGAACTCGTCGAGCCGCGCCTTATCCGGAAGCTCCCCGAACAGCAAAAGATACGCCGCCTCCTCGAAGGCAAAGCGCGAGCTCCCCCGTATAAGGTCCCGCACGTCATATCCCCGGTACAAAAGCTCCCCGTCGCAGGGCGTCTTGACTCCGTCAATATACTTAAAGGCCGTCACCTCTGATATATTCGTAAGTCCCGTCAACACCCCCTTGCCGTTTTCGTCCCTGAGTCCCGTCTTGACGCCGAACTCCGAGTACAGCTCCCGGCTTATGGTGTCGTTTTTCTCGCACAGCGTTGCCTGCTCCTCAAAATACCCTTCATTGAACCTGCCCATTTTGCCGCTCCTTTCCGCGCGCTAATACTGTTAGCAACTTTTATATAAAACAGCCGCAGCAGTTGAGCTGCGGCCTTTGTCTATTTACGGTCATTGCAGATCTCGTTCAATCGTTTAAGTAATCTCAACAGCTCCTCGGAGTCCTCCCTGCCCAGGGCCTCAAGAGCCCCCGCCAGTGCCGATAGCGTCTGGTCCCGCCGCCTCAATATCTCCTCCCGGCCCTGATCTGTCAGGAGCACCAGAGTGTGGCGGCTGTCGCAGGTGTCGTCGCGCCTGACGACCCACCCCTTCTCCTCCATGTCCCGAAGCATCGCCGCGATACGCGCGGAGCTGACTGACAGCTCTTGGCTCATCTCCCTTGGATAAGCCCCGCCGTCGTGGCCCTGGAGAAAATACAGCGCCAGGAGCTCCCCCTGTGTCAGCTTCGCCGTCTGACGCCAAACGCCGCTTTTCAGCTGTTCGGCCCTGAGCCTGAGAAGCTCAGCGGCCAATTCCTTGTATTCCATGGAACACTCCATATAGCTAATAGTATTAGATATTATAACCCGTTTTGTCTTAGCTGTCAAGTGGAAAAATTTGAGCGCGCGGCAAGCCCGCGCGCTCTTTCCGGTATAATCAGATCTTCGAAAAGCCGTAGGTGTTGACCACCGCGTCTATGGGCTGTCCGGCCTTGCACATGGGGCACTCCGACGGGCTGTATGATACGTAGTCCGGTATGGTGTTCGTATCGAAAATGGACACGACCGGCAGGCCCTCGAGGGTCTTGATGGCGGCATATATCGAAGCCGCGCCGACCACCCGTCCGCCGTAGTACTCCACGCTCTCCTTCCCCTGTAAGACCGTCTTGCCCGTGGTCAGGGAGCAGGCCAGTATAAGCACGTGCTTGCCCTCCAGCATGAACCTTGCGTTATCGCGGAAAATAAGCTTCCCGCTGTTATTGAGCTCCCCCTTGACGATATATATGTCACTGCCCTCGCTGAGGGACCTGCCGCCGGCCTTCGTTAGCTCCTTGGCAAGGCACGTCCCCACCGTGCTGGTGCCGTCCATGCAGAGGATCGAGTCCACCGGGAACCTCCCCTTCACCTTCTCGCAGAGCGTGTGGGCCACGGCCTCACAGCCCTTGAGGCTATATTTCTGCATGGTCGTGTCGATGAAGTAATTTATGTGGCTGTTCCTTGTGGCAAAGTGGCCCTTCGCCGCCAAAAGCGGTGTGCCGCCGATATGTAATAGCGGAAAAAACTTGGGTTCCATGGCGTTATTCTCCTTGCTCATAATGTAAGATCATCAGCGCCGTAACGCGGTGATGAACTGATTATAGCAGTTTTTTCTCCGTTTGACAATGGGAAACTTAAATCGAACGGGGAGAACGCGTCCCCCGTCGCCCCTCATTCCGTCAAAATAATGGACAATAATGTGGAAATTTTGATTTTTTTATTTACCTTTACGTTTTAATGTGATAATATTGCAATATGTATACTGCCAGACGGCAAATCAACGGAAGGTGCGTGAGAACACATGAGACAGCTGACGCTGGGCAACGCCGCGGTTGCCCGTGGACTTTATGAGGCCGGATGCTCGGTCATTTCCAGCTACCCCGGAACGCCGAGCACGGAGATTACGGAGGAGGCCGCCAAGTACGACGAGATATACTGCGAGTGGGCCCCGAACGAAAAGGTGGCGATGGAGACCGTATTCGGCGCCTCCCTGGCCGGCAAGCGCAGTTTTTGCGGCATGAAGCACGTGGGCCTCAACGTGGCCGCCGACCCCCTGTTCACCATGTCCTACACCGGTGTAAACGCCGGTATAGTCATCGGCGTCGCTGACGATGCCGGTATGCACTCCTCTCAGAACGAGCAGGACTCCCGCCACTACGCCCGTGCGGCGAAGCTGCCTATGCTGGAGCCCTCCGACTCCGCCGAGGCCCTTCACTTCGCCAAGCTCGCCTTTGACCTGTCGGAGCGATTTGACACCCCGGTGCTTTTGAAGATGTGCACCCGCGTCGCCCACTCCCAGTCGATCGTCGAGACCTCCCAGCGCGTCATGCCCGCCGAGAGGCGCTATGAGAAGAACATCGCCAAGTACGTAATGATGCCCGGCAACGCCATCCGCCGCCACCCCATCGTTGAGGAGCGCGTCAGAAAGCTTGCCCTGTGGGCCGAGACCGCCGACATAAACCGCCTGGAGCCCGGCGAGGATCACAAGCTTGGCATCATCACCTCCTCCACCAGCTACCAGTACGTGAAGGAGGTCTGCGGGGACAAGTACCCCATTTTGAAGCTCGGCATGGTCTGGCCCATGCCTGAGAAAAAGATCAGGGAATTTGCCGCCTCCGTAAGCTTATTGTGCGTTGTGGAGGAGCTTGACGGCTTTATCGAGGCATACTGCCGTGAGCTCGGCCTGTCCCTCGTGGGAAAGGACTACTTCCCGCCGGAGGGCGAGCTGAGCCAGACCGCCGTCGCCGAAAAGCTCGGCATACCCCACGACTCCGGCGTGTCCCTTGACGAAATTATCCCCAACCGCCCTCCCGTCATGTGCGCCGGCTGTCCCCACAGGGGCCTTTTCTACACCCTGAGCCGCAACAAGTGCACCGTCCTCGGTGACATCGGCTGTTACACCCTCGGCGCCGTGGCGCCCCTTGCGGCCATGGAGATGACCCTCTGCATGGGCGCCTCCGTATCCGCCCTCCACGGCTTCAACAAGGCCCTCGGGGCCGAGGCCGAGGGCCGGACCGTAGCGGTGATCGGCGACTCCACCTTCATGCACTCCGGCATGACCGGCCTTGCCAACATAGCCTACAACCAGTCAAATTCCACCGTGATAATCCTTGACAACTCCATCACCGGCATGACCGGCCACCAGCAGAACCCCACCACCGGCTACAACATAAAGGGCGACCCCGCCGGTAAGATCGACCTGGAGGCCCTGTGCCGGGCCATGGGCTTTGACCGCGTCAGGGTCGTGGACCCCTACGACCTTGCGGCCTGCGACAAGGTCCTGAAGGAGGAGCTGGCCGCGCCGGAGCCCTCCGTCATCATCTCCCGAAGGCCCTGCGCCCTGCTCAAATACGTAAAGCACAAGCCGCCCCTCAGCGTCGACAGCGAAAAATGCGTGGGCTGTAAGTCCTGTATGCACATCGGCTGTCCCGCCGTATCCATAAAGGACGGCAAGGCCCGCGTAGACGCCACCCTTTGCGTCGGTTGCGGCGTCTGCCAGCAGCTTTGTAAATTCGGCGCCCTCGGCGAAAATAAGGAGGAGTGAGACATGGAAACGAAAAACGTAATGATAGTCGGCGTCGGCGGCCAGGGCTCGCTTCTGGCCTCTAAGCTCCTCGGCCGTCTGCTGATGGACCAGGGCTATGATGTGAAGGTCTCCGAGGTCCACGGCATGTCCCAGCGCGGCGGAAGCGTCGTTACATATGTCCGTTACGGCGACCGCGTCTACTCCCCCGTCATTGACAAAGGCGAGGCCGACTTCATCGTGTCCTTTGAGCTCCTTGAGGCCGCCAGGTGGCTGCCCTACCTCAAACGCGACGGCCAGATCGTCACCTCCACTCAGCAGATAGACCCCATGCCCGTCATAACGGGCGCCGCCGAATACCCCGAGGACCTGGTGGAGAAGATCCGCGCCACCGGCGCCAGGGTCGACGCCCTTGATTGCCTTGCCCTGGCCGAGAAGGCCGGCAGCAGTAAAGCGGTGAACATCGTCCTCATGGGCCGCCTGTCCCACTACTTCGGCATCGACGACGACAAGTGGCTCCGGGCCATTGAGGCCACAGTCCCCGCGAAGTTCCTCGAGCTCAACAAGCGGGCCTTCGCGCTCGGCAGGGACGCCTGACGCGTCTATCTGCCCGCGCGTCAAAAATAATACGGAAAGGATGATCCCCCATGGAGCGATATTACCAGCCCGAGATCGAGACCGCGTCCCAGGAGCAGATCCGCGCCTTGCAGGACGAGCGCCTTGTAAAGCAGATCCGCCACGTCTGGGACCATATGCCCTACTACCGCAAGAAAATGGAGGAAAAGGGCCTTACCCCCGATGACATAAGGTCCGTTGATGACCTCTATAAGCTCCCCTTCCTTACAAAGGACGACCTGCGGACGGCTTACCCCTACGGCCTGCTGGCTGTGCCTCTCAAGGACTGTGTACGTATCCAGTCCACCTCCGGCACCACCGGCAAGCGTGTTGTGGCCTTCTACACTCAGCACGACATAGACCTCTGGGAGGACTGTTGCGCCAGGGCCATTGTGGCCGCCGGCGGCACTGCCGAGGACGTCTGCCAGGTCAGCTACGGCTATGGCCTGTTCACCGGCGGCCCCGGCCTCAACGGCGGCTCCCACAAGGTCGGCTGCCTGACCATCCCCACCTCCTCCGGCAACACCGAAAGACAGATCATGTTCATCATGGACCTCAACGCCACCATCCTCTGCTGTACCCCCTCTTACGCTGCCTACCTTGGCGAGACGATGAAGGAGAAGGGCCTTACCCCCGATGAGATCCCCCTCAAGGCCGGCATCTTCGGCGCGGAGGCCTGGAGCGAGGAGATGCGCCAGGACATCCAGAACGTCCTGGGCATAAAGGCATACGACATCTACGGCCTCACGGAGCTCTCCGGCCCCGGCGTCAGCTTTGAGTGCTCGGAGCAGACAGGTATGCACATAAACGAGGACCACTTCATAGCCGAGATAATCGACCCCAAGACCGGCGAGGTCCTGCCCGAGGGCTCCACCGGCGAGCTGGTGTTCACCTCCATCACCAAGGAGGCGTTCCCCCTCATTCGCTACCGCACCCGGGACATCTGCACCCTCACCCGCAAGAAATGCTCCTGCGGCCGCACCTTTATAAAAATGTCCAAGCCCCAGGGCCGCAGTGACGACATGCTCATCATCCGCGGCGTCAATGTGTTCCCGTCCCAGATCGAGACGGTCCTTCTCAACTACGGTTATCCGGCCAACTACCAGATACTTGTCGACCGCGTGAACCACACCGACACCCTTGAGGTCCAGGTGGAGATGACCCCGGAGATGTTCAGCGACAACCTGGGCGAGGTATCCCGCCGCCAGAAGGAGCTGGTGGACGGGCTTCGCTCCATGCTTGGCCTCACCGCCAAGGTCACCCTTGTGGCCCCCAAATCCATCGTGAGAAGCGAGGGCAAGGCCGTGCGCGTCATCGACAAGCGCAAGATTTAAGGAGGGACAGCTATGGCTATAAATCAGATCTCTGTATTTGTGGAAAACCGCCCCGGCGCCATGCACGCCTTGACCGAGGTCCTGGCCCGGAACAACATCGACATGCGTGCCCTGTCCCTGGCTGAGACGTCGGACTTCGGCATCGTCAGGATCATCGTCGACGACGTCTACGCCACCTCCACGACCCTGCGGGACGCCGGCTTCATCCACAGCGTCACCCCCGTCATCGCCGTGGCCGTCCCCGACGAGCCCGGCGGCCTTGACCGTGTGCTCAACGTGCTGTCTGAGGCGAAGGTCAACGTGGAATACATGTACGCCTTCCTGGGCGGTCACTCCTCCGCCGGAGCGTATATGATCCTCCGTGTCGCCGACAACGCCTCCGCCACCTCCGCCCTGAGAGCCCGCAGCATCGCCACCGTAGAGCAGGACGAGATAAGCCGCATCTAAAAAATTTCGATACACCAAAAGGCTCCCCCTTACACGGGGGAGCCTTCATCTTTTCAAAAAACTATTTACTTGAGTAAAGTTATTGTCCTGATTACCGGCGCCAGGGTGTTGGCGACGGTGGACATGAGCTTGATGAATATGTCAAGGGCCACGCCCACAACATCCTTCCGGGTGTCGCCGATTGTATCGCCGGTGACGGCCGCCTTATGGGCCGAGGAGCCCTTGCCGTGTCCAGGTATATTCTCGCCCTCAATGTACTTCTTGGCGTTGTCGAAGGCCCCGCCGGAGTTGCCCATGAAGATCGCCCTGGGGATAGCCACGATGGTCGCGCCCACAAGTATGCCTCCAACGAACTCCACGCCGAAGATGAGGCCGCCCACCACGGGGATGAGCAGGGCGATGACCGAGGGTATGACCATCTTGTGGATGGCCTCCTGGGCCGCCAGCCTTATCATCTTGTTGTAATCGGGCTTCACCTTGCCCTCCAGCACACCGGGGATGGACATCATCTTGTCCCCCTCGTCGGCCATTATCTTTGCCGAGTCAATGGTGTTGTCGGTGAGCATTGCGGAGAAGTACTCAACAAGCGCCCCGCCCAGTATACCTCCGGCGACCACGGTAAAGGACGCGAAGTTCAGCACCGGCGTGAGCCCCGCTGAGTAAGAGCCCACATACGCCACGATAAGCGACACGGTGGCAAAGGCGGCGGAACCGATAGCGAAGCCCTTGCCGATTGCGGCGGTGGTGTTGCCCACGGCGTCCAGCTTGTCGGTTATTTTCCGCACGTCGGGATCAAGATGGCATGACTCCGCAAGTCCTCCGGCGTTGTCGGCGATGGGCCCGAAGGCGTCAATGGACACTGTCGCGCCCACGAATGCCAGCATACCCAGGGCCGCGATAGCTATGCCGTATGTCCCGCACAGGAAGCCCGAGACAAGAAGCGCCACGGCTATGATGAGCACGGGAAGAAGGCAGGAGCGCGAGCCTATGGCGTCGCCCTTTGTGACCACGAAGGCCTCGCCCTCCTCGCATATCTCCGCAAGCTCCCTTGTGGGCTTGTGGTCGGTGGAGGTATAATACTCCGTGATGACTCCGATAGCCACGCCGGAAACTATGCCCATGATCGCGGACACCCAGGGCGATGCCCAGCCGATCTTGAAATCACTGTAAAGCTCGTTCTCTCCCAGCTTCCCGAAGATGAGATAACATGCCACGCCGCCGAGTATTATCGTAAGTCCCGCCGAGATCCATGTGGACAGGTCAAGCTCCCTTGAGGGATTGTCGCTCATCTTCTTGAAGTTGGCGATGCCCAGTCCCACAAGGCACCCGGCAAAGCCGCAGGCCGCCAGGATGATGGGGAAAAGTATAGTGGCCTTGAAGATGCCCTCTCCCACAGCGGTGTTCGTCTGATAGAGCGTCACGGCGATCATTATTGACGCGGACATCGTCGCCACGAAGGACTCCAGAAGGTCTGAGCAGTTACCGGCTATGTCGTTTACGTTGTCGCCGATGAAGTCCGCGATGGTGTTAGGTACGCGGCTGTCGTCCTCCGGAAGGTCATGCCGGATCTTGCCAAGGATGTCGGAGCTTATGTCCGCGGCCTTGGTGTAGTTGCCGCCGGCGACCCTGTTGAACATGGCAACGATGGAGCAGCCCAGAGAGTAGGTGGACACACGCATGACCGTGGGGTTGCATGAAAGCCCGGCGATCTTTATAAGTCCGGTGCTCTCCGAGGTGTGGTCCACGCCGCCCTGGATGAGCATGACGATGATGAGGCCCAGCATACCGAAGGCCTGTACCGCCAGTCCCGAGACACTGCCTCCGCACAGGGCGACCTTCACCGTCTCGCCGATGGACAGGCTCTCCCTGGCCTTATTGGCGGTGCGGACGTTGGCGTAGGTGGCGCTCTTCATACCCAGTACGCACACCACGGAGCTCATTGCCCCGCCCAGAAGGAAGCTGAGTCCCGCGGTTTTCTCGATGAAGAGGGTGAAGATCACAGCCACGACCACCAGGACTATACATATGCTCTTATATTCCGTGAGCATAAAGGTGTTTGCGCCGGAACGGATTATCCCGGCCATTTCGACCATGTCCGCCGTACCCTCCCGCATCTTCTTTATCTTCATGTAGTTGAAGATAACGTATGCGATGCCGAGGATGACGAGACACAGCACTAAGTACCATGCGGTCATAAAATTACCTCCATGAATAAATTATGAACTTTGTTATTATATCCTCTTTTTCCCCCTCTTGCAAGTCCAAATTCGCTTTTCCTCCCATCTTTTCAGCGCCCGGCGTAAGTATTTTCAAATGATTTGAAATGTCCCCTTGAATTTCGGCGCGGCAGATTATAAAATGATTATAAAATCATATTGAAAATACGTTTTCAGGGGGGTGAGGATACGGAAAATCGAAAGGAGCTCTATCGCCGGTGGCTGTACGAGACCGGCCCCGACGGCCTCACCGATCAACAGCTCCTGGAGGCGTACCTTGGCGTTGCCCACGTAAAGGACGCCCGGGCCCTGTCGAAAAAGCTTATGGCCCACTACACCACAGTCTGGAACGCCCTGTCCTCCTCCGTGCGGGAGCTTATGAGCATCCGGGGCGTAGGCGAAAAGACGGCTGTGCTGATAAGCTGTCTCGGCAATATCTACCTGCGCGGTCAGGCCCAGTACGAGCGGTCCCAAGCGGTCGCCTCGCCTGACCTTGCGGCCAGGCTCCTCATGCCCCGGTTCCGCGGCCTTGATACCGAGGCCGTGTACGCCATGTACCTCGACGGCTTTCTCCTCCCTCTCGGCGTGGACCTCATCGCCCGGGGCTCGGCCATGTCCGCGCGCCTGGACCTCTTCCCGGTGCTGGGCGGAGCCATGGGCCGGGACGCGGGAAATGTGATAATCGCCCACAACCACCCCACATGCGACCCTCTTCCCTCTGACGCCGACAGAGCCATAACCGCCGAGCTCCGCGCATCCCTGGCGTCCCTCGGCATAAGGCTCCTTGACCATATGATAATCTCCGGCGATACATACGTATCCCTTGCCGCTGACGGCCTTCTTGACACCGTGGCGGAGGGCAGATACCGCATCCCGGCAGACCCGGAGGTGAGAAAATGAACAGTCCCCACAGCGGCCACCGTGAGCGTATGCGCCGGAAATACCTGAAATTTGGCCCCGGCGTCCTCTCCGACGCCGAGCTTGCCGAGATAGCCCTCTACTCCCTGTTGCCCCGCCGTGACACACGGCCGTTGGCCGAGGAGCTTGTCCTGGGCCACGGTGGCTTTCCCGGCGTCGCCTCCCTCACCAGGGCGGAGCTTATGAATATCCGCGGCGTCGGCGAGGACGCGGCCCTTTTCATCGAGGCCTCCCGGGCCCTGGCCGCCCGTGCCGAGAGCCAGCGGCACGACGGGGCCGTTATCCGGACCCTGAGCTCCGCCAGGCGCTTCCTGGGCTCAAAATTCACCGGCGTTGACCGTGAGCTCGTCCTGGAGCTCTGTATCTCCGGCGACGGCCGCGCCGTGGCCTGCGTCCCCGTCCACGAAGGCCCCTTTCCCCCTGAAAAGCTTGACCTTACCGTATTCGTGTCCCCCGCCGTCCGGGCCGGCGCGAGGACGGTCATCCTGGCCCACAACCTGGTGAACTTCACCGGCGCCCCCGGCAGCCTCGAGATCGACCTTATACTCGAGCTCCGCCTCTCCCTCAGGGCCCTCGACATAGAGCTCGTCGACTACCTCATCTTCTTCAATAACCAGTGCGTCTCCGCCGTGGCCGCCCACATCCTCCCCGCGCCCTCAGGGCTCCGCGACTACACCGCCATCCCCGGCTCCCTCGCGTCAAAGACCGGCTTCACCGTAAGGACCCTGCCCGAGGACAGCTGAGTCCCGATACCCTGCATCTATATTATGTTAACTTCATTAATTATGTAAACTAACTTTAAAATTAATCGGAGATGATATTATGTTAACCGAATATGAGGCCCTCCTCCGGCGCGTTTCCGTGCGCTCATTTGAAAAGCGCGTCCTGGAGCCCCACATCGTCGAGGAGCTCCGGTCCCTTACGGACGAGATCAACAGCCAATCCGGCCTTGATTTTCGCCTCATCCACACCGGCGACGCCTCCAAAGCCGCCGTGAAGCTCTCCGGGGCCATGTTCTCCGGTTCTGTGTCCACCTGCGCCCTGCTCATCGGCGGCGCCGACGAGATAAGCGCCGAGATGGTCGGCTATTTCGGCCAGAAGCTCGTGCTCCGCGCCGTGGCGCTGGGCCTTGGGACCTGCTGGGTCGCCGGTACCTTCGACCGCAAGTCGGTGGATGTGGAGCTTACGGAGGACCGTCGGCTCTGGTCCGTTATACCCCTGGGCTACGCCACCGCCAAGGTCCCCCTCAAACAGCGCACCATCCGCGCCGCCATCCGCGGCAAGGACCGCAAGCTCGAGCAGTTCATCGAGTTCGATCACCCCCTGTCCACCCTGCCCCGCTGGATCGCCTCCGGCGTCGAGGCCGTAAAGATGGGCCCCTCCGCCGTAAATCAACAGCCCGTCAATATCGTCTATAAGGACGGCCTCGTCACCGCCCGCATCTGGCGTGAAAACGCCAATATCCTGAAATACAACGACCTCGGCATCGCCAAATATCAGTTCCAGGTGGCCGCTGAGGCCGCCGGTGTGCGTGGCTTCTGGAACTTCGGCGACGGCGGCGAGTTCATCGTTGACGGCTGACTTTCGCGTAATTTAGCGCGTAAACGCGGTAAATAGCGAAATTTGTCACCTCACGTCAAAAATTCGATGACGGTTTTTCTGGATTTTTTATTTATTTTGTTGGATAATAATCCCATCAAATAAAATTATCCGGGAGGCTGTTAAATGGAAACCGCGTATACTAAGCTTTATTCCGATCTGTCCCTGGGCTTTTCACTGACCTATTACCTCACAAAGACCGAGATGACCGTCGACGGCGCCCCTCTCACCCGCTACGGCGTGGCTGTGGAGAGCTCCCGTGGCGACTCGTCCCAGGTCCTCGACGTGTTCGGGACCCCCGACCGGGCCGCGGAGCTCCTGCGTGAGCTCCACCGTGGCCTTGTCACCCCCGTGACCCTGAAGGACGTGGTCTACGACCGTCTCTGCGCCGCCACGACCGTATAGCGCCCGGGAACAAAACAACAGCCGGCCCGAGGAGCTCTCCTCAAGCCGGCTATTCGTATTTCTGTACGTCGCGCTATTTCAGGCGGCCGTGTCCGCCGCCATAAAGGTCCCGATCTGCACCGCCGACATGACGATCACCGCCGCCCACATCGGCAATACCCCCGTAAGGGCCAGTATTGCCGCCAGGGACCTGACCGCCACATAGACAAGGTCGTTTACAAGTACGCTCCGCCCCGCCTTCTTCGCCACCCGTATGAGCTTCGGAAGGGCCATGAGCCCTCCGGTGGGAATGACGACGTCCGGGAACTTGTCCGTGGCCTCAAGGCCAATGCCCAGCGTCACGCCTATGTCCGCCATCTCCAGAAGGTCACTGTCCTCCCCGGCGTGGCTTACGACTATAAGGCTGTCGCCCCGCTCCTGGGTGTCCATGATATATTTGAGCCTCGCCGCCTTCTCCTGCGGGCGGCAGTCGGAGTATATCTCGGATATATTGACGCTCTTGCCTATATTCGTGGCGCTCAGGGCGTTATCGCCTGTCATAAGGGCCACATTGGCCACGCGCTCGCGCCGCAGGGCGTTTGCTATGCTCTGCGCGCCGTCGCTCAGCCTGTCGGCGAAGTCTATCCTCCCCACGCATGTGCGCCCGACGCTGACGAACACGCACGTGTCGCCGCTGACATACAGGTTCCCCCTTATGCCCAGCTTCTCCATGAAGTCTATATTGCCCACGCCAACGACCTGGTTGCCCTCCATCATGGCCATACTTCCAAATCCCGGCTGGATCCTGTGGCGCAATATGCGGCTCTTGTCCGGCTCGAAGCCCGAATACTGCCTTATAGCCCTCATCAGCGCGTGGTTGGAGTACGCCCCGGCGTAGGACGCCAGATACAGCAGCTGTTCCTCGCTTATCCTGACCGGGTCCACTGCCTTCACGACGTAGTTGCCGTCGGTGATGGTTCCCGTTTTGTTAAACAGCACCGAGGTCGCGTTGGCCGCGTCCGCCAGCACGTCCGCGCCGGCGAAGCACACCCCGCTGGCAAACGCGGACTTCACCGCGTTCAGATACGCCACGGTGGACGCGGACTGGGCGTAGTATGCGCACAGCGACAGCACCACCGCGCCCCTTGCGATCCACTTCAGAAAGTTCATCCCGTCGATCAGCGGCGGTATAAGGGAGAACAGAAGCGCCAGGGCGATAGCGCCAAGGAGCGTGACCGTCTCTCTCCGGCGCTGGCTGACCATGGGCTCGATCTGCCCGCCAATGACCCCCTTGACGCACGTCATGCGCCTCAGCGTCACCCTCGGGTCCTCCGGCTCCTCGTTCCGCCCCAGGCTGTCCGACAATATGTCGAGCTGTCTTTCGCAGTACGCCTGCACTATGGCATAGCACACGTTGAACAGCGACGCGGCTATCGTCGCCTCCACGAGCCTCGCCGTCATGGCGTAAATGATCACCGCCGCCAGCATTATGAACGGCGCCGGTATCCGCCCGCCGCCTGTCCCCCAAAGGCCGAACAGGAGCAGCGGCACACATGCGATGATAAGCGCCGCCACCGTAAGTATCGTCCACGCCGGATCGGGAAGGTCCGGCACAACCGCGGTGCCCAGGAGCAAAAGGTCAAGCACCGTCAGCGCCAAAAGGCCCAAAAAGCCGTTGCTGATGCCGAGGGAGATACCGCCGGAGGTCACTTCCTCCTCGTACTCCCCGTATTCCTCCTCCGGCCGTTCCTCACGCCTTCTCGCTCTCCGCCTGGGCGTCAAGAGCTCCGGCTCGTCGTCCTCAGCATACTCCGTATACTCAGGCTCCGGCGGATACTCCGGCTCCGGTTGATACTCAGGCTCCGCGTACTCCGGCTCCTGCGGATACTCCGGCTCTGCGTACCCCGAGGGATACTCCGACTCCGACGGCTCCCGCTCCGGAGCTTGCGGCGTCTGCCCTCTCTCCTCCGCCAGGATGTCGTCCACCGTCAGTCCCGAGAGGTCTACCCCCTCCATGGACGGGTCGGAAAGGCCGTCGCGTATGTCCAAATCGTTTTTCTTGTTATCCATCATCTCACCACCCGGGTAAAATGGGGAGCGACCGAAGCCCCGAAACCACAAGGCCCGATCGCTCCGTCGGTCGGTCTATTTCTAAAGCGCGATCACGCCTTGCCGGCGCAGCCGAGGACGTCGATGAGCTTGTGGGTCACGATGGCCTTGATGTTGGCGCGGGCCGGCGTCAGATACTGGCGCGGGTCGAAATGATCCGGATGCTCCGCGAAATACTTGCGGATGGAGCCGGTCATGGCAAGACGAAGGTCAGAGTCGATGTTGATCTTGCACACCGAAAGCGTAGCGGCCTTCCTGAGCTGCTCCTCGGGGATACCCACGGCGTCAGGCATCTTGCCGCCGTTTTCGTTTATCATCTTCACGAACTCCTGAGGTACGCTGGAGGAGCCGTGGAGCACGATGGGGAAGCCCGGAAGCCTGCGGGATACCTCCTCAAGGATGTCGAACCTCAGCGGAGGGGGAACAAGAACGCCCTGCTCGTTGCGGGTGCACTGGGCGGCGGTGAACTTATAAGCGCCGTGGCTGGTGCCGATGGCGATAGCCAGTGAGTCACAGCCGGTTTTCTGCACGAACTCCTCCACCTCCTCCGGGCGGGTGTAGCTGGAGTCCTCGGCTGAGACGTTGACCTCGTCCTCCACTCCGGCCAGAGAGCCAAGCTCAGCCTCCACCACCACGCCGTGGTCGTGGGCGTACTCGACCACCTTGCGGGTGATCTCGATATTCTCCTTGAAGGGCTTGGAGCTGGCGTCGATCATAACTGAGGTGAAGCCGCCGTCGATGCAGGACTTGCAGGTCTCAAAGTCGGGACCGTGGTCCAGATGCAGCGCGATGGGTATCTCCGGGCACTCGATGACCGCGGCCTCAACCAGCTTCACAAGATAGGTGTGGTTGGCATAGGCCCGCGCTCCCTTGCTGACCTGGAGAATAAGGGGCGCCCGCTGCTCCCTGGCAGCCTCGGTGATGCCCTGGACGATCTCCATGTTGTTTACGTTGAACGCGCCCACAGCGTACCCGCCGTCATAGGCTTTTTTGAACATCTCGGTAGTTGTTACTAAAGGCATATATACCACTCCTATGTAGAAAATTTGGGATTACGTTACAATCAATATACCATACACGCAAAGCGTGGATGGTATATTAGCCATGTTTTTCGGTTCCCGGCGTAAGCCGGGGAGAAAAACGGCTAAAATGAATGTAATATCCGCCACTGCGGATATTATAACATATCATTCACTCAATTCAAGTATAAAAATCGTTATTTTTTGTGGCGTCGTCAAAAAAACGTCCCCCCGCCCCAAATCCACCCCCCTTCCGTTTCCTCTCCCAACCGGCAAATACCCCCCCCTGTTTTTCAATTATAACTCCCATATGTAACAAAATACCATCAAAAAAGTAAATAAAAAATCCCTCCCGAAAAAAATCCGGGAGGGATCTTCTCACGCGATTCACGCGGTAGGCTCGTTATTCAGGAACTTCTCGAGCCTGTCAAGGCCCTTCTTGATGTTCTCTATGCTTGTGGCGTAGCTCCAGCGGATGTGGCTCTGGGAGCCGAAGGCCGCGCCCGGCACGGTAGCCACCAGGCCGTGCTTCAACAGGGCCTGGGCGAAGTCGTCGGCGTTCTCTATCTTCTCCCCGCACAGCGTGGTGCCGAAGGTCTTACTCACGTTCATAAAGATGTAGAACGCCCCGTCGGGGGGAAGGCAACTCACCTTGTCCATGGCGTTTACGCGGTCCACAAAGTACTGACGCCTCTTGGCAAATTCCCTCCTCATGTTCTCCACACAGCTCTGATCCCCGGCGTAGGCCGCCACTGAGGCGTACTGGGCGATGTTGCTGGCGTTGCCCGTGGAGTGGCTGAGGTACGTGTCCATGAGCTTTATGATGGGCTGGGGCCCCGCGGCAAAGCCGATCCTCCAGCCCGTCATGGCGTAGGTCTTGGAAACGCCGTTGACTATGACCGTCCTCTCGGCAAGCTCCGGGTCGATGGCGGCGGCTGATACGAACTTGCCCTCATAGACCAGCGTCGCGTATATCTCGTCGTCGATGAGATAGATGTCGTTGTCGATGATGACCTTCGAGAGGGCCCTCAGCTCCTCCTCGGAATACAGCATACCCGTGGGGTTTGAGGGGTTCGTGAGTATAAGGCACTTTGTCTTGTCGGTTATGGCGGCGCTAAGCTGCTCCGGGCTTATCTTGAACCTGGTGGACTCGTCGGTCCTCAGTATCACCGGCACCGCCCCGCACATGCGTATGGCCTCCTCGTATGTCACCCAGTAGGGCGCGGGAAGTATCACCTCGTCGCCGGGGTTAAGCATCACGCGCATGGCTATGTACAAAACGTGCTTCGCCCCGGAGGACACGCAGATGTTCTTGTTCTCGTACTCCAGCCCGAAGTTGGCCTTCAGATAGTCGCAGATGGCCTTTTTGAGCGGCGCTATGCCGGAGGACGCGGTGTAGTAGGACTTGTTGGTCTCAATGGCCTCTATACCGGCCTTCTTTATGTGGTCTGGCGTGTAAAAATCAGTCTCGCCCGCGCCAAAGCTCACCACGTCCACGCCCTGGGCCTTCAGCTCCTGGCTGAGGGCGTTTATGGCGAGAGTTGCGGACGGCTTGATAGCGGAGGCGACACCGGAGAGACTTTTCATAGCAGGATTACCCCTTGTTTCATTTAGATTTTACAGTCATTATATGCTCCATCCTGCATATTTGCAAGTATCCAACGCCATTTTCATATGATTATGAATTTTCCCCAACGCCCCACTTTCATATTTTGTGCAAAATAACAGGCTTTCGCCCGATATATCAAAAGTTCTCACCTTCTCTCAAATTTATTTGGCCATATATCAGCGTCAGCAAGCGGGTCAGTCGCTCATTCGCTTTGCCTGATATACTTCCGTACGAAACTGCCGTCCATAAGCGCCTCCAGTGCCTCCCTGTCCCAATTCGGCGACGGACGAAGCTCCACATCGCCGTGAAAGGCCTGGACGATCATTGTCGGCTCGCCGGCTTCTCTTGACGAGGAGTTGTCAAACACATACAGCTCGTCACAGAGCTCCGGGAGGAGTATCAGATTGTTTAACGATCGCTCATAGCGGCTCCTGACCTTGTTCTCCGGGACGTCATGTCCGCCCCGCATAACCCGCGCGGCAATACGCCTTACGTTGATGTCCGGATCATTTGTCAACACGAATATACAGACTATATAATAGCCCGCTTCCTTTGCCCTTATGAGCAAATTAATGTTACGCGGTGTTGACAGAACTGTTTCCATTGTGAAGTCCAGCCTGTTCGCGAGACAGTATTCTCTCACTTTCTCTGCGTTTTGGGCGGCCTCAAGGGGCGTACAGTTCAAATATCTCTGTATGATGTCAGCGTTCACATACGTTCCGACAGTAGGGATCTCACCTTTAACCGTGCTTTTCCCTGAACCGTTCGGTCCGGAATACATCAGAATGATCGGCATGGCGCGCGCTCCCTTTCTTTCAAAGTTTATCTGATTGAAACAGTTACCGGCTTTTGCGTTTCTGGGTCAAAATACGTGAAGTTATCCGGATCGATCGGTCCGTTTTTGTTTGCCACAGCGCGTTTGAAAGCGGCCTCCAGCGCCGCGGGCTCATATGCCCTTACAGCGGCTTCAGGAGCTTTTACGTCAAATGGGAACCCATTTTCAAGTACAAATCGCCGTAAAAAAATATTTACGACCGAGCTGAGTGGAACTCCTATCGACTCGGCGATCTCTTCCGCTCTCGCCTTCAGGTCATCGTCCACTCTGGCTGAAATGGTAGCCATAAGGCTCTCCTTTCCAAGAAACTATATGCTCTCTTTTGTATTTTCTCTATTGATTGTAAAAATGATGAGCCGACATATATTTTCTCTCCTTTTTCATTCACCAACCCTTCCTGAGGATTTTAAAAGGTCACATACCTCCTATTGATTTTTACACCGTAAGTATAACACGCGGGCTCGCATTTGTCAACTATCTAAACACATTTTTTATTAATTGTGTTGCATTGTAATACAATTGCAGGCAGAATACGGTCACAATCATTTAACGGTCTAATTTTTCCTCCGATGCCAACCGTTTTTTCACGTATCAAAATAATACTCCCCGCAAATAATAGTTCCGCGTAAGATTTTACGGTCTTTGACCTGAAATTCAAGGAGGAAATATGAAAAAAGCAGTATATATTGCGTTGGCATTCGCCATGGCCCTGTCCCTGGCCGGCTGCGGTAACGGCTCCGACGCCGACAGGAGCGACAACACAAAAGACGGTGTGATCGGCGACGGACTTGACGACGTCGGCGAGGACATCCGCGACACGGTGGACGACATCGGCGACGACCTCACCGGCAATAACGACAGAAATAACAACAATAACGGCGCCAATAACGGCAACAATACCGGCAACACCAACGGTACCAACGGCACCTATAACGGCTCCGGCAACGGCAACGTCAGCGGCAACACCAACGGCAACGTAGGCGGCACCGGCAGCACCAACGGCACCAACGGTACCAATGGCACCACCGGTTCTACCGGCACGACCAACGGCACGACCAATGGCGGTATGCGGTAAAAAAAGCGAGCTCCCATCCGGGAGCTCACTTTTTTTAAAATTTCGCCATTTCCTCGCGCCGTCGGTACATATCCAAAAACGCCTCGCGCCGCAGGTCATCTATGGCAAGGCGCAGCTCCTCGCGGCTGTCCGCGTCGTTCAGGAGCTCCCGGATGAAGGGCGCGTATTTGTTCCCCGCACCTGAGATAAGCTCCTCCGTCACCTTGTCAAACGTCCTGACCGGCCTATATCGGCTGGCCGTTTCCTCCACTGATGAGGCCAGCTCGTCCGCGGCCGTCACTATGCCTATCATCGGCCTGAGCCTTGTGGAGCTCAGGTCAAAGTCCACCGGGTAGCCTCCCCTGTCGTTATAGAACCTGTGGTGGCCCCTGGCCACCTCAGCGTAGGCGGCGGTGGATCGGTGGGCGTTCAGGAGCCTGTATCCGAAATAGGCGTGGAGCCTCATCAGGTCCTCCTCCTCCTCGAACAGTCCCCTGCAGGCCGAGTTCTCCAGGTGGAAGAAATGGACCATACCCGCGTCGTAAAACTGCCCTGCCTTGGTGGCGAACTCCACGAGCTCATCCTTCCGGGCTTTGACCTCCTCGCTGTCGGCTGTCCCGCAGACCCCCACCAGCTCATTTGGGCGCCGCTCCGCCACCCATGCCGTCAGGCGTCCAGACACACGGCTGGCAATCCACATCCGCACGTAGCTCACCGGGTGCCTCGCGGCGAAAACGTCCAGCAGGAGCTCCGAAAACGGTATACCGCCCTCAACCTCCCTGTACGCGTATAGGACCTGCCTTACGCAAAACATTAAATACTCGTTGTCCTCCCCCGCCGGGGCCCTTATGAGCCAGGACAGCATCCTGTCCGTCATGCGCCGTATCCTGAGCTCCCCGCCCTCAGGCAGCTTCCCGCCAGGCATGAATTTGGAATATTCCATGTAAACAGCCGGCACGCTGACGAAGGCGAACATCCCCTGGTCGCTCATGTCGCTTTCCGGCCGCGATCTGGACAGGGCATATATCCCGTCCAACAGCTCGTGGATGGATATGGAACCGGAGTGGTACATAGCCGCGAGATACGCGTACTGCCACCGGGGCTGAAGCGGCTCTCCCCGCTCCCTGGCGGCCTTCAGCTGTCGTTCCTCCACTATCTGCGCCGACTCCAGCACCTTCGCGTAGGTGTCCGGCCCGGCCTGGCCGTTGCGCAGGAACGCCAGGAGCGTAGTGCGCTCCTGATGGCTCTTATACAGATACTGGTCCCACGGCAGCCCCGGCGTTTTCGCCCGGATGTCGGGGTCGGACAGTATACGTATGCTCCTTGTCACGGCCTCAAGCTTCAGCTTGGCCCGCACCGGGTCCGTCCCCTCGTAGCTCAGGGCGATATTGCCCATGCTCCTGTGGATGTAGCCCTTTGTCTCCGGATCGGTTATGCTGTCGTACTCCGTCTCAAAATATGACGCCGCCTCGGTGAAGTACATGCGCATCCTGGCGGAATAGAGCCTTATGTTGTTGGGGCTCAGCATGTTCTCCATATTATACAGGCTCATCGCCACAAGGTACAGCTCACGGATAAGCATGTCCCTGTCGTTTTTGTGCCTTGCGTAGTCCATCAGCGCCAGATTGATCCTGTAATGGAGCCATACGTCGCTCTGTGCCCTGATGTTCATCAGCTTCCCGGAAAACTCCATAAGGTCGGAAAGCTCCTCGTCCGTGGCCGACAGTATGTCATCCAGAAGCGGAAACAGCTCCTCGCGCAAAAGCCTCGTGCCCCGCTCCACCGCGCGCCTGTTCTCCGCGACGGTGTCCCTCGCCGCGGCTATGAATTTCTCCGGGTCCATGCTCCCGGCGTCGGGGCCGACGCTCTCCGACACCGACTTCAGGAGCTTTAGATACTCCTCCTGATAAGGTCTCATCGGGAGCCCCCCTCTCAGGCACCGGTACCGCCAAAGGCGGCACTCTCAGGCTTTTTGTACTTATTCATCACCGCCGTCAGGCTCTCCAGGCTCACGGGCTTCGGCACATGGTCGTCCATGCCCGCCCGCTTACACGCGGCGATGTCCTCGACGAAGGCGTTGGCGCTCATGGCCACGATAGGTATACTGCCGCTGTCCTGTCTGGGAACGGCCCTTATGGCCCTGGTGGCCTCAAAGCCGTTCATCACCGGCATCTGTATGTCCATGAATATGATGTCGAAGGCCCCCTCGCCGCCGGCGCTGAATTTATCCACGGCGTCCTTGCCGTTCTCTGCGCACGTCACCGACGCTCCCAGCATCTCCAGAAGCTCCGTGCCGATCTCCCGGTTGAGCTCGTTGTCCTCCACCAGCAGTACCTTCATCCCTGCGAAGGCCGTCCCGCCGTCATTCCGGCTCTCGGTCTCCGACTTGCCCTCCGGCGTACACGCGTAAAGGAGCTCCCCGAGCCTTGAGCGGAACAGCGGCTTCGGCACAAAGGCCGTGATGCCGTACTTGCGCATCTCATCCGCCGTCAGCGTCCACTCATAGGCGGACATGATCATTATCGGCACGTCCGCGCCCAGTATCCCCCTGAGCTCCCTGCAGGCCTGGACGCCGTCGACCACCGGAAGCCTCCAGCCCAGCAGTATGGCGAAATAGTCCTCCCCCGCGGCCCTCGCCTTCTCCGCCAGCTCCGTGGCCTCCGAGGCGCTGTCCACAAGGTCGCACTCCATGCCAAGATCCGCCAGTATCTCCCTGAGGTTCGTCCTGGAGGCCTCGTCCACGTCCGCGGCCAGGATCCGGTATCCGCCCAATTCCGTATACCTCCCCTTACCGCTGTCCCGCTGCTCCAGCGGCAGTGTGACCGTGAACCTTGAGCCCCTGCCCTCCTCGCTCTCAACGGCTATCTCGCCGTTCATCATCTTGACCAGGTTATATGTTATGGTCATCCCCAGGCCCGTGCCCTCGATCCGGCTCACGCTCTCCGCCCTCTCAAAGGGCTGGAATATCTTTTCGAGGAACTCCGGGCTCATGCCGATGCCCGTGTCCGTTATCTCAAACTCGTAATATGTATAGCTGTGCCCCGAGCTTCCCGCTTTGCCGTTTTCCCTGATCCTGAAGGTTATCGTCCCCTCCTCCGGCGTGAACTTCACGCAGTTTGAGAGGATATTTATGAGCACCTGCTGGATCCTCAGCTGATCTCCCCTGACCTGCTCGTGGCGAAGGCCCGAAAAGTCCATCTCCACCCTCTGGCGCTTCTTCTCCGCCTGGGGCCGGAACACCGCCATCAGGGAGTGCACGAAGTCCGCCATGGTAAAGTCCTCCGGACTCAGCGACATTTTGCCGCTCTCGATACGCGACATGTCAAGTATGTCGTTGATAAGTGCCAGCAGATGCCTGGAGCTCAGCTCGATCTTCTCAAGGCAGTCCACGATCCTGTCCCGGTCGTCGATGTGCGCCTGGGCGATGGTCGTCATCCCGACGATGGCGTTCATGGGCGTCCTTATGTCGTGGGACATGCTTGATAAAAAGTCCGACTTTGCCTTGTTGGCGGCGTTGGCCGCCTCCAGGGCGCTCTGGAGCGCCGCCTTCGACGCCTCCACCCTGCGGCTCTGCTGCTCCAGCGCCTCCGTCACGTCACGTATCATCACCGCCCTGTCCCCGTTGGGATAGGCGTTGGCGATCAGGGCCAGGCTCCGTCCCCAGAGCCTCCTGTGCAATATCGTCTCCTCGCCGCCTGCCCTGTCAAGGTAGTCCCTTACGCTCCCCATGAGCTCCGGCTCCCGGCCGGATATGAGCGCCAGCGCCGCGGCGTTTTCGTATACCGTATGCCATTTTCCGCCCTCCCGCCTGACGATCAGCGTCGGCGTCGAAAGAGCCCCGAAGGCGTCACCCGCCCAGCGGTCGATCTCATCCATTTTCTTCCCTCCAGTCACCCTCTGTTGACAGGTCCGTAAATTTCACTCGTCGCTTTTTCATAGAAATGTAATAAATATATTATACCATTGATTCTCTCCCCTGTCCACAATTTGCAATACCCTCCCTCTACATTTTTCTCATATTTTCTACGACACGTCCATATGCTTCGCGCCGATTTTGTAGTATAATATCCGCATACGCGGATATTCAGATTGTCAAAAAACTCAAATTCAATCAATTTTCGCGGCGACATGTGCGTCGCGAAAATTACCTTTTGTCACGCAAGTGTGCCGCTTGCGGCGCGCGCGGCGTGACGGCAGGAAAAATTTGCGAATAGGTCCGCAGACCTTTTCGCGAATTTTTCCGCACGTCCCCCTCTGTCGGAAAAGGCCGCAGGCCTTTTTCGACAGGCTGAATATCCGCATACGCGGATATTTATATAACCCTCTCTTTTCTCCCCGCTCGCCGTAAGGCGTTCATCAAAAATCAACAAATGTTGACATTGAATTGACAGTGACTTGAATTTACGGGAATATCATTATCCCAAAATTACGGAGGGGCGCCATGCTTAAGATACTTATCGCCGAGGACGACCGGGAGCTCCGGGAGCTCTTCACCAGGGTCCTCGTGAAAAACGGCTACTCCGTCAGGGGCGTGTCCAACGGCCGCGAGGCCCTTGACGCCCTGGACGGCGAGTATTTTGACACCGTCATAAGCGACATTATGATGCCTATGCTCGACGGCTATGAGCTTGTCCGCCGTATGCGTGACTCCGGCAACACCACGCCCGTGCTTATGATAACCGCCAAGGACGCCTTTGACGACATGCGCCTTGGGTTCCTCTCCGGCACCGACGACTATATGGTAAAGCCCGTGAACGTGAACGAGATGGTGTTGCGCGTGGGCGCTCTTCTCCGCCGGGCCCAAATGATAAGCGAGCGCCGCCAGGTCATTGGCGGCACGGTTCTGGAGTGCGACTCCCTGACCGTTACCTCCGGCGGCGAGACCGTGGTCCTGCCCCAGAAGGAGTTCATGGTGCTGTACAAGATGGCCTCATATCTCGGGCGGATATTCACCCGCCAACAGCTCATGGACGACATATGGGGCTATGAGAGCGAGAGCGACACCCACACGGTGGACGTACATATCGGGCGCCTCCGCGAGAAGTTCCGTGACAACCCCGACTTCAAGATCGTCACCATCCGCGGCGTGGGCTACAAGGTGGTGCGCCAATGAAGGGCCGTCGCTCGCCCCAGCCGGGGATAAAAGTATTCTTCATCGTATTCGTGATGCTCGAGCTGTTGTTCCTCGTGGCCGCCTCCGACGCCATAACGGGCCTTCTCCACCGGTGGGTGCCCTTCACCCTCAGGATCCCCGACGTTGTGTGGATGCTCATCGTCAGTGTGCTTCTCGGCGTGGGACTTACCATCGCCCTCGTCATATGCTTTTTCAAGCCCGTGGCGAGCCTCCGGGACGCCATGCACAAGGTGGCGAAGGGCGATTTCTCCGTCCGTCTCGACGAGGGCCACGGCTTTCGCGAGATACGCGAGATGCGCTCCGACTTCAACCTTATGACCAAGGAGCTCGGCGCCACCCAGATACTCCAGACCGACTTTATCTCCAACGTCTCTCACGAGTTCAAGACGCCCATAAACGCCATAGAGGGCTACGCCACCCTCCTTCAGGACAGCGACGGCCTCTCCGACAGCGAGCGGGCCCAGTATGTGGACAAGATCCTCCTCAACACCGGAAGGCTCTCCAAGCTCGCCGGCGGGGTACTGCTCCTGTCCAAGCTCGACAATCAGGCCATAAAGGACGCCCTGAGCACATATAGTCTCGATGAGCAGATACGCCAGACCGTCGTATATCTTGAGCCCCGCTGGACCGCCAGGGAGACGGAATTTGACGCGGAGCTGGAGCCCATAGCCTACACCGGCAGCGAGGCGCTGATGCAGCACGTCTGGGACAACCTCATCGAGAACGCCATCAAGTTCAGCCCCCGTGGGGCGATGGTCAAGCTCCGGCTATTCCGCGAGGGCGATAGCATAGTCTTTACCGCGGAAAACGAGTGCGACGGCATAGGCGAGTCCGACATGGCCCACATCTTCGACCGCTTTTACCAGACCGACGGTCCCCACCGGGACGAGGGCAACGGCCTTGGGCTGGCCCTCGTCAAAGAGATAGTCACCCTGGCCGGCGGGAGCATCGCCGCCGAGAACATCCCCGGCGGTTGCCGCTTCACGGTCACTCTTCCTGAGGGACAGGAACAATAAGCATCTCACACGCCGCCGCGCCGCGCCCGCGACGCGATGGAAAAGGAGGGGGAAAATGCTTCGCTCCATACTGTTCACGCTGTTGGGCTACATATCCGGGAGCGTCACCTACGCCCGCCTGTTCGCCGCCCTTCTGCGCAAGGGCGACATCGTGGAAAAGAGCCCCGACCGCAACCCCGGCACAGCCAACGCCTTCACCTACGGCGGCTTTGCCTGCGGTGTACTTACGCTGTGCTTTGAGCTTATGAAGGGCTTCGCCCCCGTGTTCGCCTACCTCAACACCGCCGGCCCCACCTCCCCCTACGGTCTCACGTTCGTGATCGTCGCCCCGGTGGTGGGCCACGCCTTCTCCGTTTTCCACGGCTTTCGCGGCGGTAAGGGCATCGCCGTGTCCTTCGGGGCCCTCCTGGGGCTCATGCCCACCGTGTGGATCCCCGCCGTGGTCCTGGCGATGTTCTTCATATTCTTCTCCGTTGTTTTGCGGATAGATCCCCATTTTTACAGGACCCTTGTTACGTTCCTCGTATCCGCCGCCGTCATGGCCATCTGTCCGGTGGGACTTCCGGTCCTTCTGGGCTTTGCCTCCATAACGGCCGTGGTGATACTGAAGCTCCACATGAGCTCAGAGGAAAGAGAAAAGATAAAGGTGAAACTTCTATGGATGCACTGATACTCTCCTGCGGTACCGGCGGCGGACATAATTCCGCGGGCTCGGCCGTGCTGGAGGAGCTCCTTCGCCGCGGTCATCACGGCGAGATGCTCAACCCCTACACCCTTAAAAACGGCGGCCTGGCCCGCAGGATCGACAACACATATATAAAGCTCGTACAGCGGGCCCCGGCGGCCTTCGGCCTGGTGTACGGCGCCGGTAACGCCTACCGGCATCTTCCCATCCACTCCCCCGTCCTCTACCTCAACGGCAGGATGGCTGACCTTCTTGGGAATTACCTTAAGGAGCACAGCTTCGACGTGGTCATCATGTCCCACCTCTTCCCGGCGGAGATAATGACCATCCTGAAGCGCCACGGCATGGCCCTGCCAAAGACCATATTCGTGGATACCGACTACACCTGCGCCCCCTTCGCCGAGGAGCCCGACATGGACGCCTACGTGGTGCCCGATGAGCAGGTCCTGGAGGAGTTCGTCCACTGGAAGGTCCCCCGGGAAAAGCTCTACCCCTACGGCATCCCCGTGGCCGCCGCGTTCAGGCAGTTCGAGTCCGGCGAGTCCGCCAAAAAACGCCTCGGCCTCTCCCCCGACTACGACTACATCCTCATCTCCGGCGGCAGTATGGGCGCCGGTAGCCTTGAGACTGCCATTGACGCCGCCTTGGAGACCATGAGGGAAAACGAGCGGGCCATCGTCATCTGCGGCTCCAACAAGGCCCTCTATGAGACACTTCGTGAAAAGCACGGCTCAGACGTCATACTCATCGGCCAGACCCGCGACATGGCCGGCTATATGCACGCCAGCCGCGTCTATCTCACAAAGCCCGGCGGCCTCTCCTCCACCGAGGCGGCGGTTTTGGGCATCCCCATGATCCACCTGCCCCCCATCCCCGGCTGTGAGACGATAAACGCCTCCCGGTTCTCTCAGGCCGGCATGAGCATCACCTGCCGCGCCTCCCTCTCCTCCATGACCGAGGCCCTGACGGCCCTCCGCGACCCGGAGCTCCGCTCCTCCATGGTCAGCGCCCAGCGAGCCCACATCTCCCCCACCGCCGCCTCCGACATCTGCGACCTGGCCGAGCGCCTTGTCCAGTCCAAATAGTGAATATCTCAAAAACCATAAAACCAGCGCCCCCCCGGCCGCGCCTTTCTTTTTGAATGATTTTCGCGGCGGCATGTACGTCGCGAAAATTACCTTTTGTTTTGCGCAATGTGCCTTGGGTCCCCGGCGGGCCGTTGCCCGCTGGGGAGAGGAGGAGCGATGCCAGCGCCCGAGCCCGACCGCAGGGAGGGCGAGGCAAAGCGGCATCAGCGACGACGAGGCCATGCGTGGAGCAAAACAGCAGGACCCAGGATTTGAAATTCCAATTTCAAATCCCGGGTCCGCACGTTCCCCTTATATAAAATCAACGCGGCCCGCAGGCCGCGTTGATTTTATTTCAACCCAAACTTCTTGTTGAACTTATCCACGCGTCCGCTGGTGTCCACCAGCTTCTGCTTGCCGGTATAAAAGGGGTGACACTTGGAGCAGATTTCGACCTTGATGTCACTCTTTGTACTGCCAGTCTCAATGACCTCGCCGCAGGCGCACCGGATAGTGGTCTGCTCGTACTTGGGGTGGATGCCCTCCTTCATTATGTTCACCTCTTTCGTCTGTCGTCGTATTTTCACGCAAGGGTTATTCTATCACTCAAAGCCCCTGTTGTCAACACTTTTTTTAGTTCTTCCCCGGGAAAGCCACCCCTCATCGTCCCCTACATCACCCTCACCGGATGGAATGCCAGGTGATCCGCGGAGATCAGCCGGTAGCGTATGCCCCTGTCCTCTCCCTCGAAGGCAAGACGCCTCCCCGCGCCGTGGATATGTCCGTAATAGCACTCCCTGACGCCGTATCTCTCCATCACGTCTATCATACCCTCGGCGTAAAATTTCCCGAATATCGGCGGGTAGTGGAGAAAAACTATCCGTCTTTCCGTATCCGCGGCGCTTCTGAGGCTCGTCTCAAGCCTTCCTATCTCCCTGTCCATGATTTTTTTGTCATGTGGCGACGGGTTCTCGTTCGGGCACATCCAGCCCCGTGTGCCGCATAAAGCCGCGTCCTCATAAAAAAAGCAGTTGTTGTTCAGAATATCTATGGAATTTATGCCGTTTTCCGAAAAAAATCTCTTTGCCGCCCCGGCGGTGGACCACCAATAATCGTGGTTCCCCTTCAGTATTATCTTCCTCCCCGGCAGAGCGTCTATGAACCTGAAGTCCTCCAGGCACCCCGCCATGTCCATCCCCCACGTCAGGTCCCCGCATATGACGGTGGTGTCGTCACTGTGGACGACCTCAAATCCCCTGAGGAGCTTCGATACGTGGTCGATCCACTCCGGGCCGAATATGTTCATTGGCTTGTCCGCCTCAAATGACAGGTGCGGATCCCCGATGGTGAAGAGCATGTTCCACCCCCGTGAATAAATAGTGGACGTTGTCAAATAATAATACCGATGTTTGATCAGCGGCTTCGGCCGCCCGGCCGTGGCCCCGCGTGGACGGAGCAAACAAAGTCCCGGTCGAATATCGGAAAAAAGACAGTGATCTTAAAGGAGCAAGGATATGAGCGAGAACCCCAAAAGCTGGGACGACCAGCTGAGCGCCGTGGGCTGTGACGTCATAAACTGCCGCTATCACGGCAAGGACAACCACTGCCACGCCGACTCCATCGTGGTGGAGTCCCACTCCGCCATCAGGAAGGCCGAGACCTTCTGCGGTACCTTCGAGGCCAGAACCGTAAACTGACCTTAAATATGCCCGCCGGCCTTTTCCCCGGGCCCATGATTTGAGACAACGATCTCAGACCGTGGGCCCCGCCGTTTTACGCGGGCTCTCACTTACATAATCACTTGAGAAAATCCCTCACTACTCCCTTGAGGTCGCCCTTATCGAAGCTGTCCGTAAATCTCGGGCACTTTCCCAACAGCCCCTTCAGCGGCGCGGGCGCGGGCACCCCGCTGGCGTCCTCAAGCTCCCCAATGAGCTCCGGCCCCGTGTGCTCCGGCGTCCTACCCAGGGCCTCCAGCACCGCCGCGCAGAACTTATAGGGGCTTGCGGTGGATACGACCACGGACACCGTGTCGTCCCCCGTATCACGCCTGTACTTCTCCAGCACCCCGTAGGCCACGGCGGTGTGGGTGTCGATGAGGTATCCGTGCTCCTTGAAGGCTCCGGCGATGACCGCCTTCGTCTCCCCGTCGTCACAGCTCCCGGCGGCAAACACCCCGTCCATTGCTGACTTTATCCTGTCCGACACCCGGTAGCGCCCCGTATCTCTCAGTAAGCGCATATACTCCGCCGTCTCGGCGTCGTTCTTCCCCGAAAGGTCGTATAGGAGCCTCTCCAGATTGCTGGACACCAGAATGTCCATTGACGGCGACACGGTTGTGTAAAATTCCCTGTTCCTGTCGTAGACTCCCGTATTCAAAAACTCCGTGAGCACGTCGTTTTTGTTGGAGGCGCATATGAGCCTGTTTACCGGAAGTCCCATATTCATGGCGTAATACCCGGCCAGGATGTCGCCGAAGTTCCCCGTGGGCACGCAGAAGTTCACCTTCTCCCCCATGACTATGTCCCCCGAGTTCAGAAGGTCACAGTAGGCGGAGATATAATAGACTATCTGCGGGAGCAGTCTGCCCCAGTTTATGGAGTTTGCCGAGGACAGCATCCACCCCGACGCCGAAAGCTCCCCCCGGAGCTCCGGGTCCGAGAATATCTCCTTCACCGTCGTCTGGGCGTCGTCGAAGTTGCCGTTCACCGCCGCCACCGCCACGTTTGAGCCCTCCTGGCTCGTCATCTGGAGCTTCTGGATGTCCGACACGCCGTCTCTTGGGTAAAAGACGATTATTTTCGTGCCCTCCACATCGGCAAAGCCCTCCAGCGCCGCCTTGCCCGTATCTCCTGAGGTGGCCACCAGTATGCACACATCCCTCGTCTCGCCGTTTTTCGCCACGGCGGCCGTCAGCAGCCTCGGCAGCATCTGAAGGGCCATGTCCTTGAAGGCGCATGTTGGCCCGTGCCAGAGCTCCAGGAAATGCGTGTTCCCGTCCAGCTTATATACCGGCGCGACCTCCGGCGTGTCGAAGCCCCTGGGCCCGTAGGCCCGCTGGGTGTAGTCCGTCAGCTCCGCCACCGTGTAGTCCTCCAAAAAGAGCTTCATAACATAGACCGCCCTCTGGCGGTAGCTCATGGTCCTGAGCTCCTCCATTGCCCCCTTTGGCAGCCTCGGCAGTACCTCAGGCACAAAAAGCCCCCCGTCGGCGGAAAGGCCCATCTCGATGGCCCTGGCGGCGGTGACTCTTGTCTTGCTGTCTCTCGTGCTTACATAGCGCATATGCTTCTCCATTCTGCTTACCGGTCCGCGGTAAAAGCGTCCTCTATATGGTTTATCACAGGCTCGGCGGTGTCCACGCCCTCTGGGGCGTAGACCTCTATCACGTCGAACCTGACGGTCTTTTTCGTCTCATGTCCCGCAAGGTACATGTTCGCCATGGCGACAAGCTTCTCCCGCTTTGTGTGCCCCACAAAGTCCTTCGCCTCGGCGAACCTTGCGTCCTTCCTTGTCTTGACCTCCACGAACACAAGGGCCCTTCTGTTCTCGGCGATAAGGTCCACCTCGCCATGTCGCGTCCTGTAACCCGCCGCCACTATCTTATAGCCCTTTTTCCGCAAGAGATCCGCCGCCGCGGCCTCGCCCCAGCGGCCTGTGAGCTTCGTGTTCAATGCATCTTCCTCAAAAACGTCCGCCGGTGTATCTCCGACGGCCCCAGTGCCCGCAGGGCCGCGTAATGCTCCCGCGTGCCGTAGCCCTTGTGCTTTTCAAAGCCGTACCCAGGGTATTTCCTGGCCAGCTCACACATGAGCCTGTCCCTTGTTACCTTGGCAAGTATCGACGCCGCCGCCACATTGGCGCTCCGGCCGTCCCCGCCCACCGCGGTGACGCTTTGAAAGCCTATCCCCTCGTTCCTGTTGCCGTCTATTACCGTCATATCCGGTATGACCCCCAGTGCCTCTATGGCCCTGTTCATTGCAAGGTAAGTGGCGTTCAGGATATTAAGGCTGTCTATCTCCTCGCTGGTGGCAAAGGCTATCCCGTAACGGACCGCCTTCTCGCCTATCACGTCGAAAAGCGCCTCCCGCTTCTTCGCCGAGAGCTTCTTTGAGTCGTCAAGGCCCGGTATCTCAAGTCCCATGGGCAGTATCACCGCCGCGGCGCACACCGGCCCCGCCAGCGGCCCCCGTCCGGCCTCGTCCACTCCCGCTAAGAGCTTATAGCCCTCCCTTTGAAGTCCCCGCTCTATCTCCCAAAGATCCATTATCAGCCCTCCACCGGGTCAAGCGTCATCCTGCCCAGCTTTCCGCCGCGGAACTCGTCCAAAAGCACCTTTGCCATGCGCTCCGTGTCCAGCTCCCCGCCGGAAATCAGGAACCCCCGGCGCCTCGCGGCCCTCTCCAGGAGCTCAAAGCCCGTGTCCTCCGCCGCCACGTCCATGCCGTAGCGTTCCGTAAGGCGCTGTGGATACATGTCCCTCAGCCGCTCCATGAGCCTCGCCCCCAGGGTCTCGGTGTCAAGTATCTCGTCCCTCACCGCCCCGGTGAAGGCCAGATTTTCTCCCACCGTCCGGTCCTCGAACCTCGGCCACAGCAGCCCCGGCGTGTCCAGGAGCTCCACGCCGTTCCCGGCGCTTATCCACTGCTTCCCTCTTGTCACTCCGGGCCTGTCGGAGGCCTCCGCGGCTCTCCTCCCGGCCACCCTGTTTATAAAGGAGCTCTTCCCCACGTTCGGGATGCCCAGCACCATGACCCTCAGCGGCTTTCCCGCCTGGCCCCTGGCCGCGTAAGCGGCGAGCCTGTCCTTCATAAGCTCCCGTATGGCCCCCGTGAAGGCGTTGGTGCCCCTGCCGGATCTGCAATCCGTCTCCAGCACCTTAGCGCCGCCGTCGCGAAAATACCGGCTCCACTCCGCCGTCCTCTCCGGGTCGGCCTGGTCCACTCTGTTCAGCACCACGAGCCTCGGCTTTCCCGCCGTCAGCTCGTCTATCTCCGGATTTCGCGAGGACCTTGGCACTCTGGCGTCCACCACCTCGCAGACGGCGTCCACCAGCTTCAGGTTCTCCGACACCATCCTCCGGGCCTTCGCCATATGCCCCGGGAACCACTGTATGCTCATCTCCCCGGCCATCAGTCAACGCTCCCGATCCTTGAAAGATCCCTCCGGCCTCTTGTGCCGAAGCTGTCCGTGATCTCAGAGGGGAAAACTATCATCAGCACCCTTCCGATCACGCACCTGGTGTCCACCATGCCGATTGAGCTCGTCCGGCTGTCGGTTGACCTGTTGCGGTTATCCCCCATAAGGAACAGGCACCCCTCCGGCACCGTCACCGGCCCCTCGAAGTCCTCCCTTACTGTGGTGGGCGACGCCACATACGGCTCGTCCAACGCCACGCCGTCCACATAGACGACGCCAAGGTCAAAGTCTATATCCACCGTCTGCCCCTCCACCGCGATGACCCGCTTTACAAGGGGCTCCGGGCCGTAGCTGTCTGTCTGGACCACCACCACGTCTCCCGGCTTTGGCGTATAGAGGAAGTTCGAGGTGAGTATCTTGTCCTCGTCATGCAGCGTCGGGTACATCGAGTTGCCCTTTACGTTCACGACTCTCACGAAGAACATAAAGACGAGTATCCCCGCCACCAGCGCCACGACCACGCACTGTATCCAGTCGTACAGCTCCATTTTCCCGCTGTCTTTTTTCTTGTCCTTGCCGCCCTGGGGCTGTTCGCCCTGGACCTTTTCCGGCTCTCCCTCCATGACCGACCCACCTTTCCGATTACGCCATATTGCCCCCTCGGGGCTTAAGTCCTCCAATATCGAAAAAAGGGGGACCCAGCCCCCTTTTTTCCTTTGCTGTTAAATTCTCTCCTTGACCTTGGCGTTCTTGCCGACCCGGTCTCTCAGGTAGTAGAGCTTGGCCCTGCGGACCTTACCGCGGCGGACAGTCTCCACAGACACGATGCTGGGGGAATGTACCGGAAAGACCTTCTCACAGCCTACGTTGTAGGAGATACGGCGGACGGTGATGGTCTCGTTGATGCCGCCGTGCTTCTTGGCGATGATAGTACCCTCAAAAGCCTGGTTGCGCTCCCTGTTGCCCTCCTTTACGCGGACGGTGACGCGGACGGTGTCGCCCACGTTCATCTCGGGAAGCTCCGGCTTCATGTACTGCTGGTTCAAAGTCTCGACTAAATTCATTTGTGTGCTCCTCCCCTCTTGATAGGCGTTCGTACCGCCTTACACGGCATAGGACCGCCCCGATGAGCAGTTTTTATCTGCAAAAGCTTGAGTATTGTACCATATCAGGCGATAAAATGCAAGAACTTTTTTCACATAAAGCCGTTTTTTATCAAAAATCAGCTCACATGCCCGACCTTAAGGCACTCATCAGGTTATAATTGTGCTCTCCCAGATCCTTCTTCATCTGGAGCGCCTCGACTATATCCATGGGGAACATCTTCATCCCGTCGTAGCAGATGACCTTGTTGGTCATGCCCTCGGCCAGCACCTTGACCGCGCTGTAACCGAAGTCCGCCGCCAGCACCCTGTCCCGGACCGTCGGCCGCCCGCCACGCTGGACGTGGCCGATGATGGTTGCGCGGGTGTCCATGCCGGTCTCCTTGTTGATTATGGCCGCCACGTCCGTGGCGTGGGCCGCGCCCTCGGCCACGATGACCGCGTAATTCGTCCGGCCGTGGAGCTGTCCCTCGCGAATGGGCAGTATCACGTCCCGCTTATAATCTATGGGCTTTTCCGGCACCAGCACCGCCGTAGCGCCCACCGCGAGCCCCACGTAGAGTGCCAGATACCCTGCCCTGTTGCCCATGACCTCCACCACGGAGCAACGCTCGTGGGACTTCATGGTGTCGTTCAGCTTGTCTATGCACTCTATGGCCGTGTTGCAGGCCGTGTCGAAGCCTATGGTGTAGCTGGTGCAGGCAATGTCATTGTCTATGGTGGCCGGTATGCCGCAGACGCTTATTCCGTACTTTGAAAGCTCCAGCGCCCCCCGGAAGGTCCCGTCGCCGCCCACGCAGACAAGCCCGTCTATCCCCCGGAAGCGGCAGATGTCCGCCGCCCTCTGGACGCCCTCAGGTGTGCGGAACTCCGCGCTCCTTGCCGTATACAAAAGCGTCCCGCCCAGGCTCGTGATGCCTGACACGTCGTGTGGAGTCAGCGGCTCCATGTCCCCGGTTATGAGCCCGTGGTATCCCCGGCGTATGCCGATGCACTCTATGCCGTAGCTGTGGGCGGTGCGGGCCACGGCCCTTATGGCCGAGTTCATCCCCGGCGCGTCGCCGCCGGATGTGAGGACGCCTATTCTGTGAACACTTGGTTTCATTGTGTTTGCCTCCATTTCTCTATCTGAAAACGCGAAAGTCTTTGTCGTAGATCTCCAGCCGCCGGAATTTGGCGAAGTCCGGCATTAGCTCCGGCGCGTTCTGTCCCACGGCGGAGATGAGCTGTGCCGGCGACAGCGCCGGATCGCCCACCGCCAGTCTCGCGCGGAGCCTCAGCTCACCGCTCCCCACGGACAATACGTCGCAGGAGTCGATAAGCGCCCTTACGTCCGCCGTCACCGTGGAGCGTTTCGTCTTTTTCTCCATGATGAGCTTCTCCCCGTTGAGAAGCGCCGCCAGGCCGTCGGCGTAAGTAACTTTACTATCGTAAAACAAAAGTCCCTCAATGTCAAGCCATTTGATGTCTTTAAATTTCTTTTCCGACTCGTAACACTCCGTTATTTCTATCCCCTCAGGCAGTACCGCGTTCAAAAGCCCCGGCACGTCCTTCGCCGGTATGGGCCCTGCAAGGCCGAAATCCATAAGCTCACATACGCTCTCCGTCCCCACGGGAAGCGGCATCGCGAAGGTCATATATGGGTGCGGATTGAAGCCCTCGGTGTGCTTTATGGGCACCCCCGCCCTTATGAACGCCCTCTGCATGGTGCGCATGAGGTCCAGGTGAGAGATGAATTTGCCCCGTCCCTCCTTTTTAAAGAGCAGCCTATTCATCACAGCCCCTCCTCTCAAGAAGGCAGTTTGCCCCACAGCCCATGCACTTTACGCGGCAGTCCGGGGTTATCTCCCCCCTGTACGCCGCCTCCCGCTCCCGGGCCAGGTAATTTTTCGTCACTCCCACGCTTATCACGTCCCACGGGAACAGCTCGTCGTCCCCTCTGACCCTGTTGGCGTAGAAATCCGCGCTGAGCGAACACGTATCGAATGCCGCCATCCACCTGTCGAAGTCAAAATAGTCCGTCCAGGAGTCCAGCCTCCCGCCGTTCCTCCATACCTCCTCTATGACCCCGCCCATCCGCCTGTCGCCCCGTGACAGGGCCGCTTCGATAAGGCTCACGTGGGGCTCGTGCCAGTTATATACGATGGAGCGGGAGTTTATGCTGTCCTTGAGTAGCCGCACTCGCCTCAGATACTCCTCCACTCCCACCTGCGCCTCCCACTCAAATGGCGTGTGGGGCTTCGGCACGAACATGGAGGTGCTGACCGTTATCTTCACTCCCCGGGCCTTATTTGAGGCGTGCTCCCGCCAGGTGTGTAGGACCTTCTCGGCGAGCCTCGCTATGGCCACCACGTCCTCGTCCGTCTCTGTTGGCAGTCCCAGCATGAAATAGAGCTTCAGGGTGTTCCAGCCCCCCTCGAAGGCTATCCGGCAGGAGTTTAAAAGCGCCTCCTCCGTCACGTTCTTGTTTATAACGTCCCTGAGCCTCTGACTCCCGGCCTCCGGGGCGAAGGTGAGCCCGGATTTTCGCACCTTCTGTACCCGCTCCATAAGCGCCATGGAGAAGTTATCCGCCCTGAGCGACGGCAGTGACAGGCTTATCTTCCTGGGCTCGCACCACTCCAAAAGCCCGTCCGTCAGCTCCGGAAGGCCCTTGAAGTCGCTGGTCGACAGGCTCGACAGCGTTATCTCCTCATAGCCGGAGCTCTCCAGCGCCGCCTTCGCCTTTTCCAGCAGAAATCCGGTGCTGTGCCGCCTGACCGGCCGGTAGGCGAAGCCCGCCTGACAGAACCTGCACCCGCGGACGCACCCGCGGAAAAGCTCCAGCACCACCCTGTCATGGACTATCTCGGTGGAGGGCACGATGGCCTTCGTCGGGAAAAACGCGCTGTCCAGGTCCTCAATTATCCTCTTCGTCACTCTCTCCGGCGCGCCGTCGAGGCACTTGACGCCCCGCAACGTCCCGTCCTCACTGTACTCCGGCTCGTAGAGGGACGGCACATACACCCCCTCTATGTCCGCCGCCGCCCGCAAAAACCGCCTCTTGTCCCAGTTCTCGCTCTTTGCCCGGCGCAGGAGCTTCAGGACCTCCATGTCCAGCTCCTCCCCCTCGCCCAGGACGAACAGATCCACGAAATCCGCCATGGGTTCCGGGTTTATACAGCTCGTCCCACCGGCAAAGACCAGCGGCGTAAGTCCCGGCCTGTCGGCGCTTTTCACCTTGAGCCCCGCCAGGTCCAGCATGTTGAGCACCGATGTGTATGCCATCTCATAGCCCAGCGAGAAGGCTATGGCGTCAAACTCCCCGATTGGGTCGCCGCTCTCCAGGGCGTAAAGGGGCATATTCGCGCGTCTCAGCTCCTCCTCCATGTCCCCCCACGGGGCGAAGCACCGCTCGCACCATATGCCGGGATCGGAGTTCATCACCCCGTAGAGTATCTGGAGCCCCAAATTGGACATGCCTATCTCATAGGTATCCGGGAAGCAGAAGGCCACCCTCAGGTCCACCTTCGACTTGTCTTTCAATATCTCGTTATATTCCCCGCCTGTGTATCTGGCGGGCTTCTGCACCCTTGTCAGTATCCTCTCAAGCCTCGCGTCCACGGTCTCACCGCCTTCTCACAACACTTATCTATTATGAGATTTTACACCAAACCCGGCGGTTTTGCAACACGCTTTTATCATCAATCCCGCGCAAACCAGCGCCGTGGCGTTGCCCCGGCTCGCGATAAATATATACACCCCTCCCGTGGCCAGGGCCGCGGCGCAGATTATGTCCAACGCCGTGCCAATGGCGTACGCCCATCCGGGCCCGAGCAGCGCCGCCAATATGTCCCCCAGCGCCCTGCCGCCGTCCATTGGCCCCATGGGCAGCAGGTTGAACAGGCTATACAGTCCGCTCAGCGTCCCAAGCGTCCCCGCGATCTCCCGTCCCTCGCCGGTGAGCGCCCCCGCAAGCACCCAGCACACCGCCGCCAGCGCCCCACCGGCGGCCGGCCCCGCCAGAGCCACCGCGGCGTCCCGCCAATAGCCCAGGTCCCTGTCTATGGCTATCTGCGCCCCTCCGGCGGCGAGGCACATGCCCTCCACCCCGGCCCCCATCAGCCTTATGGCCCCTATGTGGCCAAGCTCATGTACGGCCGAGGCCGCCAGAGTCAACAGCATGAGCCTCACCCCGGACAGCACCGCGATGCCCGTCAGCATCAGCACGAACCCCGGCGAGGCCCTCAGGCCTCTCACCTCAGATACCCCGCCGGGTCAACGTACATGCCGTCGACGATGAGCTCCAGGTGCAGATACGCCCCCTGGGCCCCGTCGCCCATGACTCCTATGATCTGCCCGGCCTCCACCGTCTCTCCGCCCGCCACCTTCGTCTCGCCCAGGTGCGCGCAGATGGTCTCAACGCCGTCCCGGTGGGAGATTATGACATATCTGCCGTAAGTGGTGCTCTCCCCCACAGCCATGACCTCCCCCTGTGCCATGGCCAGGACCTGCGCCCCGGAGGGCGCTGAAAGGTCCACCCCGTAGTGGAAGGACACGTCCGCCCCGTTCTCTCCCCGCCTGTACCCGAAGGGCGATGTGACCTCCCCCTCCACCGGCCTTGAAAGCTCCACCGTAAGCTCAGGAGTCTCGGCGGACACGTACTTTGGAAGCGGCAGGTCCGCAAACTCATCGCTTCCCGTTTCGTTGACAGCCGGCCTCGCCTCCCCGGGCTCAGTCCCCCCTACCGGTACCTGGTCCCCGTCCTGTGCCCCAAAGGCGTACTTCACCGAGCTCTTCGCCGCGCCGAAAAACCCGGCTCCCCCGTCGCGCTCCTCCCTGAACACCCTGACTGCCCCCTGTATGTCGATGCCCACGGCCTCCAGCGCCCTGTCCCTGAGCTCCCTCATCGTCCCCGGAAACACCACCCACGCCGCCACCACCAACAGCAACAGCCACACACACGCCCTCGACAGCCACCCCGCTCCCCCATTCCCACCATTTCTCCTCCCTCTCCTGACATTCTTTCTCCCGACGTTCCCTCTCCCGACATTCCTTCTCCCCTCATACACCATGCCCGCACCCCCACACAAAATACTGCCATAATATATTCCCCCCGTACATGCCCTATACCACCCATTTCCCCACCAACAAAAAAGACCCCCTCCGATCCGGAGAGAGTCACTTTATTACTTTATTACAATCAGATATTTTTTCCGAGGACATGCGCCTCGGAAAAAATTCCTCTTGTTTTGCAAGTGTGACGCCTTCGGCGGCGCGCGCAGCAAAACAGCAGGACCCGGGATTTGAAATTCTAATTTCAAATCCCGGGTCCGCACGTATCCCCTTGTCGGAAAAGGCCATCGGGCCTTTTTCGACAAACTTGGTGCGCGAGGCGGGACTTGAACCCGGCGAGAACCCGCTATTTTCAATCGCTTTAATGTTTACTTAGCATTTTACTTAGCAAAATTTTCTCTTAAAAATGCCGCAAAATTTGTTTCACTTTCTCGGCAACACTCCGCTTTCCCCAAATTTCGGCAGGACCAGGCGTCCATTTTCCCACCTTGGCCCGGTTTTTTTCTCCTGCTCTTCCTCGGTCCCGATCCCCTCCTGGTCCTTTTCGGCTTGCCTGCGCTCCTTCTCGGCTTGTATCGCATCGTATACCGTTTTCCCTGTTCTTGTGCTGAACGGATTTGCTTCCGGCTTATAGCCCGTGTTGGCCAGTTGATAAAGGACAGCTTTCTGATCCTTAGTCAAATCAAGCTTCCTGATAGCGGCAACAACTTCATCTTTTTTGATGCTTCCGTCCCCGTTGCTGTCCGTGGCACCGTAGACGCCGGCGTAGTAGTCCTTCATTTTGATACCGTAGCTATTGGCCGTCTGCATCTTAAAGGAATAGTCATTGCTCCCCTCCAGGATCTTCATAGCGGCGATTTTTTCCTTATCACTCAGTTTAGATTCACATACCGCCTTGATCTGCGCCGCTGTCTTTCCGTCGCCCTTTATGAAGCCGGCATCTTCATAGTCCATCAGCATATTGAAGAGGTCCTCCGGTTTGGTGCTCTCCGCCAGCTTGTCAATCACTTCTATCTTCTTGTCCCCGGCTATCATCGCATAATAGGGGATGATTTTCAAGCTGTCTGGGAGAGAGCTACTCTTCAGCGTTTCGATTTTTACCTGTGTTTCGCTTTTTCCTTCTGTTTTTTCCGCTCCAGCCAGCGCAATGATCAGTTCGTCCGCGTCACGTCCCTTGACACCGGCAGCGGTCAGTCCCTGATATGCCCCGGTTGCTTTGGCGCTGTAATTTTTAAAGTTGTTATCAACCCATTTCACAGCGTTAGAATTTGACACCTTACCGAAAATCACGCCGCCTGCATAAGCGCCGATTTTATCCCACAGTGTGTCTTTATACACGGGATATTGCATGATGTTCCGGCCCTTCTCGTCCACGGTGTAGCTCCCACCCTTTATGGCCGCGTCGACTCCCTGAAGGATTTTCTTCATTTGTCCGCCACCGAATGGGAGCAGAATATACGTTAGAGGCTTCCCGATTTCATTTACAGCGGTTCGTACCCTTTTTCTCACGGCCCAATCATTATCTTTGGAAAGTGCCTTTCCGATTTTCCCAAGATTGGGGATCGCGCTTTCGACCGATAGGCGGCCGGCGTCGATGTCCAAGCCAAGCGTATCGTCAAGCCCCAGGGCACCCACAGCGCCCATAAAGGGTAGCTGATCCGCCACATTGCTTATAAGCCCGCTCACCGTTCCGCCCTTTTGTGTCTTGAAAGACGGTATGTTCCCGCTGATTACTCCCGTCGTGAGGCTCACCATGTTGGGAAGCTCATAGCCCGTCAAATCGCCTACCGTGTCGTTGATGATCCCTATTGGATCAAGGGCCGGGCGCCTCCCGATGAAGTACTCATACACCTCATCATAGAGCCACGCCCCCAGGGCGAATTTGAATAACGCCAGAGCCAACGCGCCCAGTCCCTTCTCCCGAAGTCCCCGGGGCATGTCCTTGAATACGTAGCTGAGCTGGTTGTTGACCTCAAGCTGGAACTGGGTAAGTAGCTTCGTCAGAGGGTTTGACCGGTTAAAAAGCGTCGGAGTGGATCCCTTACTTCTGTCGGCCATGACGCCGGCCACCCAGTTGTCGGCCTCCTCCATCGCCGCCTGCTCGCTCATTTTCCGGTTTTGCACGTTCTGCCTGTATCGGGCCCGCACAAGGGAGTCCGCCGTAAAACGGTCTATCAGCTCCATGGGGCTTGACCCCTTAGCCGACGCCCTCTGTTGCCAGGTCCTCACCAGCGGATCCGACCCGCGCCGGTTTGTGAGGAATGTGCTTGTCCCAACAAAACCGTCATCAGTCCTGATGGCCTTCACTGTATCCCACATTCCGCGGATGAGCATACCCCTGTCCAGCATTGCCCCGCCCTGAGTGAGCGGAATAAGGTTCGTTAACCAGGAAGCGGGATTTATCGCTACCATGTTCGCCGCTATGCGTCCCTCGACGGATTTTACCAGATTGTACATGTCGCGCCCCAGTGCCTGCTCCATGTTCCTGTCGGCGCGGCTTTTCTTGTTGGCCAGGATATTCGTGTACTCCTCCAGGTCCACGACGTAATTGCTCAGGGCATATTTCCCGCTCTCATAGATTTCCTTGATACGGTTCTCCTTGTCCTGCTCCGTGAGAGACGTGTTTGCTCTAACTTCGTCGACCTGCCTTCTCAGTCCCTCGTCGCCGGTCCTGTACCTGATTTGTGAGGCAAGCGCCCGGAGCCTTTGAATATTCTCCGTCTGGTAAATGACGTCGGCCACGCCCTCGATGTACTTGTCTATGCCCTCCACGGCATCATAGGCGGTGCTGAACCCGGTGCGCTCAAGAGCGTTGCCAAACCACTGTATGCCCGGCCTGAAGGTGTGCGTGAGCCCGTTTATCGTGGTTGGAAGGGCCGTGACCTCAGTGGAGATCCCCAGCGCCTTGCCGAAGCGGGAAATAAGGCTGTCACCTTCCCCAGGTTGAAAGTGCGGGAAATAACCTTTTCTGTAAGCCACCGGCTCGTAACCGTTTCGGACGCGGGAGTCATTCATCAGCTCAAAGAGCTCGTCGTATATCTTTCTGAACTCCTCAACCGCCTTTTTGACCCTGTCCCAGTCCATATTCGGGTTTGTTTCGTAAAGCTCCTGCACCACGCCCCGCCAATCGGCAAGGCTCTTGCCGTCCCGCTCCTTCACGGTCCGTGCGTGAGTGAGATAGTCGATGTTGTCAAGGGCCTCGCCGAGGAGCTGTACCGCGTGGGCCTCGCTGACCTTGTTGCCCTCCGCTATCCTTCTCGATATGTTCAGCTCCCGGACCCGGTTCCGTACGCGGTTTTTTAATTTGTTGGCCTTTGCCGCCGCCTCGTGTACCGGTGTGAAATATTTCTTGATGATCCTATCCGCCAACTTCTGGTCCTTCACGATGTCCCGTATATTCCGCTCCTGGGTCTCACGGGCGTACATGATACCCTTCTTCTTGTCTTTCCACCCATTAGCGGTTTTCAAATATTCGTCAGCCTCCGCCCGGAGCTGGCCGCGGCGCGCCTCGTTCCACTCGCGGATCTGCCTTGCGTACTTCTCGTATTCCTGCTTGGCGTTGTATACCGCGGTGATGCCCTTTACATTGTCCCGCTCTGGCTTAAGGTCCGAAAGTTCGATGTCGCCACGCATCAGGCGACCTACCTGCCTCTGGTCCTCAGCCGTGAGCAGTTCCTTAGCAGACACCTTCTCATAATTTTTCCGAGCGTCTCTTGCCTTGGGGTAGAGCTCCTTGACTTCTTCCGGTGTCAGTATCGTCTCTGGCACTTTGGCCTGGGCCGCGCGGTCGTCAGAGTATCTTTTTACGTTCCGGAGCCTTACAATGGAATCGCCGATAGCGGAGTCAAATTCATTTCTCAAGGACAATTTATAAATTTTCGCCTCAGAGCCAAAGGCATCATCAAGTGTCTTTTTGCTGATCCTGATGCTGTCGGCCACCTCGTACATTCTCACAAGCTGGTCTGCCGGGTGAGTGATTTCGCCGGGGAATAGTGAAGGATACTTATCGGCAAGTTCCTGGTATGCGGTATCCACCGGGAGGCCATCGCTCTTTACTATTTTTAGTATTCCAAAGGCCCGCTTCCTGAAGTGCTCGAAGTCCGCTGTGTCTGCCTTGTCGGTCTCGGAAATAGTAACCGCCGTTTCTCGAAGCCGTTGTTTGAGGTCCTTGTATTGGTCGTAAAATTCCCTGTCTACCTCTATGCCGCGGTTATATGCCTCCTCAAATAGTTTATCGCGCGTCTCTTGTGTAATACGCCCCTCGGTTAAATATTCACGGCTGATTTTCTGGGCGATCTCCGTTAGGTACTTTCTCTGGGCAAACTTCGGCACTTGCATCAGTGTCCCGACCTTGTTTATAAGTTCCCGCTCAGCCCTCTGGAGCTCCCCCTTCGCCTTTGTCGGAAGGTTATCAATTTCAAGAGGTTTCCAATTTGGATCCCTATTCGGCTCTCGCATCGCCTCAAACTCCCTGACGTCCGCCTCACTGACGGCGCTGTCCGGCACCTCAAGCGGCGCTCCGTTTTCCAGATATTCATTCCTGGCGATTGCTTCATGCAAATCGGGCTGGTATTCTCCGGGAGTCGGCGTAAGGTCGGCGGGATTTATAGCCACTTCCTTGTGAATGTCCTCTTTTCCATCGCCCTTATTCCAAAAATGGACAAGCACTTTTTTGTCCTGTGTTGTTCCCACGACCATGCCGTAATTGTGATATTTCCGGGGCTTGCCATCCTCGCCAAGTACGGGATCTCCGTATTCATCCAGCATTTCATCTTGAACAAGTACCCATTGACCGTGATGGAGGCGGACCCCGTTTATGACCGGGTAGCCTTCGGCCTCGGCAATGTAGTCGTTAAGGTCTTTCCTAACTTGCCATGGCTTTTTCAAATCCTTACCGGCCACACTGTCCGTGTCCATACGCGCGTCGTCAGGGTCGATTGAATAACGAATATCCGGATTTGCCCTGTCAAACGTTCCTCGGTTACCCTCGGCAAGTTTGATTTGCTCCGGCTTAAAAGCGATAAACTCCTCACCGGAGTTGTTCACGCCGTCATAGCCCATGGACTCAAGATACTGTCTCGCCAATACCCCGGCGTTGTTCTGGCTCTTGAAGCGGTTTAGCGCACGGTAAGCCACGTTCTCTGGAGCAGGATTTTTGATGTCAAGGTAATAAGCCCTCACATTCGCTCCATACCCTCCGGCGTCAATTTCCCATGGAGAGAAGAAGGATCCCTGAATGTCCATATTGCTACGGCCCTTGTTCCTGTCAAACACATTGAACTCCGCGTCCGTACCGTGGTATACCACTAATGGCTTTCCGTCCTCATCCACGACCTTGCTGGCGGGCTTGGGGTTAAATTCCTTGTCATACCGCTTGACAGCATCGAACAAATCTGCTACACTAATATTAGTGGTAGTTGCCGCCTCGGTTAAGCCTCCCTTTGTGGAGAGAACACCGTTAGCGGTGACTGCCACTTTTTCTATATCTTTCAGCTCATAAGCCCGTGTAAACGGATTGCCCCCCTCTGAGACCGCTTCTTCTGCGTACAGTTTCATAATTGATGTCCTGCCGTCTGCCTCACGCGCCAGCGCATAGAATGAGTGCATAAAAGCTGTCCCCGGTAGCTTTGTTTTGCTATTCCTTTCTGAGGTCTCAGTGTCCAGAAGAACAGCGTTTTTTACAAGGCTTTCGATATTGCCAACGATATTACCGGCAATTCCACTGCTCCGCTGGTGCACCCTTGTTTCGTGTTGAAAATCACTTCCCCATGAAATTGTTCTGCCTGTATCATTGTTTACGGCTCTACCGGCTTTATAAGTAGCGTCACTGCTGACTTTTACCGTGTGTACCGGCGTCTTATCATTTGCTCTCCAGTCGCCAAACCACGCCCGGAAGAACGGGGACTTCGGCCCCATCTCCTGCCAGTACCTCCTTGCGAAGCTCTCAGTTTGCTCAATTTCCTGAGGGGTAAAGTCATTGACACTCTTTCTGCCAATATTCTGTATGGCCTGGATCTCATCTCTGGAAATTGAATACTGCCTTGCCACCTCCATTTCCATCGCCCTCCGGGCGTCAGCTGTAAGCTCGCCGTCGACCTCGTACTCATCCCAATTCTGGCGCAGGTACTCATCAACGCTCATGTTTGACCGGTGGGCGGCCTCAACGATCCGCCTTGCCCCGTCGCCTTTTGTGCCGGCTGAGTTTTTCCGCGTCTCGGTACCGGCTACAGAGTTTACATACCGCTGTATTTCCCGGATGGACGCTCCGGAGTTGAGCATCGAACGAAGCCTCCCGGCCACCTCCTGCCTCTGGGACACGGCTATGGAGTTTTGGGCCGTCCCTTCCTCAATGCCGACCCCAAGCGCATCGTATATCCTGTCAAATTCCTCATCGCTTATTTCCCCGTTGCCCAGTGCGACACGGGCCTCATCAAGGGCCGCCTGAGTGTCGACCTCGCTCCGCGTCTCAACCAGGGCCCGGGCGTAGAGGTCACGGGCGGTCTGGACGAAGGCCCTTTCCTTCGCCCCCTTTACCCTCAGTTTTGCGAGGAGCTTGTCCAGCAGATCAAGGATCCTCCGACCCAAAGACCTGTTTTCTTTGACTAAGCTTGTGATTGCCTCTTCGCTTGTGAGAAGCTCGTGCTCAACATACTCAGCGACGACCTCCTTCATCGCCGCCACGTCATTCTCAAGCTTAACGCCATTTGCGGCGTATCTTGTGGTTATCTCCTCAAGCCGCTCCTCAAGGTCGCCTGTGGTTTCCACGATCCTTTGTTGCACAAGCCGGGAAAAATCTCCGTAGAGGTTGGAGTTCTCAATGCTGTGTGTCAGCTCATGGGCGATTATTTGTTCCATCTCATTACCGCGAGCGGCATCAACATAGATCGTCCCGCTCTGGTAATAGCCACGTTTGGCGCTGCTTTCATTTACAAAAACGATTTTGCGGCCGGTCGCGTTGGATATTCTCCTGGCCGTCTCGATCTGCTCCTCCGTGGCCCCGGACTCCCTCCCTGACCGTTCAAGCTCACGGAGGTTCCCGGCCCGCTCCTGGCGCTCCTGTATCTGTTTACCTGTGGGAGCCACCGTAAGGGCGCGCTGGCGCTCACTGAGCTCCTCGTTCTCGGCTCTCAGCTCCCGTGCCCGCTCCTCCGCCTCAATGGACCGGCGCTCCGCCTCTATGTCCTCCGCCTCCTGGTAAAGCTCATTACCCAGCTCGCCCGTATCCTCTCCGCGGTTCGTGGCCTCTATATATTTACGGGCCCTCTCCTGAAGTGCGCTCTTCCTTTTTTCAAGCATGACCTTACGCTCAGCCAAGGTTAGTTCTTCGTCCGCCGTTTCCATGGACACGGCGGGGTTTTTGTTTTCCCCTCCAGTTGCGCTCTCAGGCTTCGCCTCAGCCCCCTCAGTCGACGCTGTGTTTGTTTCCGGCCGTGGGGTGGGCACCTGCTCGTTTTGCGGCGCGGCGGTATTCTGGGGCGTTTCAGCCCCTTCCGGGGCGCTTTTCTCCTTTTCACCTTTCGCCCTTTGTTCCTCGGCGGCGTTGCGGTTCGCCATTTCAAGGTACCCCAGCTCCGCTTTGGTGGGTGTTCCGCCGGCGCTTATTTTATTTTGAAGCTCCATCGCCAGTTTTGCCGCCGGCGTCTTTGGGCCGTAGCTCCTCCCCTGCTCTATGAGGGCTCGCGCGGCATCCATGCCGCCCATTTGTATATCTCCCCCGAGCCTCCGGGAGTTTACCGCCATATTTGCCGAGCCCGGTATAGCCATAACCCCGCCGGAAAGAGCCCCGCCCAATGCGTCCAGACCTATCTCGGCGGCCTTGCTTTTCAACGCCTCACCAAAAGCCCTGTTTTCGCTCCAATCCGGATGGGCCTCCATGAGTGCCCGTATATCCTCCCTCCACTGGCTCTGATCCTGGGTGATAAGAACATCGGCGGCCCAATTTATCAGGTCACTGGCGGCCTCCTCGCTCCCCTCGGCTATTGTATTAGCGAGGAAGTATCCCACCGCGCTCTTTGACCACTTGGTGCCGTTCAGCAATGTTTCAAGGCTCACTTTCTCCGTGACGACCTCGGCAAGGCCCGCGATGGTACCAAGGGCAAAAGCCTGATTGTCCGAAAGTCCACGGTCTTTTGCCTCAATAACGGAGTCCGCCGCCGCGCTGGTACCCATGATGGACAGGGCTATACTCTCGGCGGCCTTTCTGGCCTTTTCGCTTCCCCCGGCGGTGAACCCCCCGGATATAGCCGTTGTATATATGAAGTCCGCCATGCTCATCCCGGTTTGATAGAGGAAGGATCCTACCTTGCCCCACTTCCCGCTACTTTCGATTTTCTTCCCCACCTCATCCCGGATGGCCGAATTTATGTATGAGAATTTATTGTACCCGGCGTTTTGGTCGATGCTCCCGTCCTGCATGTAATCCGCCACCTGTCCCATATAGGATAGTGCTTTCATGGGGCTGGTGATCGTGCTGAAGATCGAGGACACCACCGGTTCCTTTTCAGCGTACTCCCTCCACTCCTTGGTCCTGTCGGTTCTTTGCCTGGCCGTAAGTGAGGTTTGCAGGTCCTTGAGATACTCCCGAGCTTTGTCCGCGCCCTGGGTGGCGTAGACATAGTTATACATGGAGATCTCCTCCGGTTCCATCTTCTCCAGGAAACTTTGATCCACGCCCAGAAAAGGCGCCCCGCTCTGTACGTCGTTGACTCTCGCCACTCCCTGAGCCTCAGGATTTTTATTTACATACTCATAGTCAAAGGCGCTCTGATCGTTGATGGTGTATCTCCCCGCAAGAGCATTAAATTCGCCCTTCCATCCCTCCTTTGGGGTGTAGGAGCTTTTTTCTGAAAAGTCCGTGTTGTTCCTCAGTTCCTCCCACTTGAGGTACTTCGACATTTTAAGCTCCTCATTAAGGAGCGCCTTTTTCTTCTCCATTTCCTCGGTACTTCCGCGGGCCATATAGACGCGTTGTATATCGGCAAGGTACTGACTCAAGCTCCCTGACTTCTCCGGAGAAATACCGTAAGCGGCCTCGATTTTCGCTACATCGCCCATATCCCCCGAATAATTTCCGGAGGACTGTATGTAGTCTATAAGCCGCCTCAATGTACCCTCGTTCTCAACCAATTTAGCGGCCAGCTCCGGATCATCAGTGCTATTTATACGCTCAATTTCCCTGTCAACATTATTAAGGTCTTCCTGTATCTCCGCCTCACTCCTTATGCTCCGGCGCCATTCGTCCCAAGCCGAACCGGAGCCTATCCGGAAAGTATCAGCGGTGTCATCTTCACCGGTAAACCCATAAAAACCGTTGTAGGCGTCTACCGCCGCCAAGTACTCTTCCGTGGCCTTTTGGGCATCGGAGGTCAAACTGATATACGCCTTCCTCATAGTCTCTAATTTATTTGCGGTCATTGACTGCTCATCGTAGAGCTTTTTTATCATATCGGACACGATTGGGTTTGTTGCCCAAGCTCCGGATTTGTATATACTGTCCGCCTCGGCTTCCACGCGCTTCAACGTCTGATCCTGATTGCTTATGGCCGCCGGAGCCTGTTTCAGGAGTTCGTCAAGCTTCTTAGCCCGCTCCTCTGCTTTGTTTACCCGGTCAAGCAGTCCCTGACCGTAGTCAGCATATGACACATACGGCTTTACCGTCGACGCCGTTGTAGTAGTGACCGTGTTTGTCACCGGGTGCGCCGCCTTGTAATCCCATGCTTGCTTTCTGACCTGGTTTGCCATTTCCTCTATGCTCTGCATTTTCTTAGCCGTGGATCCGGTATTAGCCGAGCCGGTACCCGCGGAAACGCTTTTGACGGCGGAGGTATCTTGTACCCCCGCCGTATTATTCGCGCCGTTCGTTTTCCGCTCCCTTGCCTGCTTTCTGACCTGGTCCGCCATTTCTTCAATCGTAGCCATACCTTACACCTCCGACTCTGCTCCAAGGCGTTCAAGGAGGTACCTTGCCTCCGCCTCAGTTATCTTTCCCTGTTCATATTCTCGCTGTACCGTATTGGCCGCTGATTCCAGATTCGTGTAGCCACGGGCAAACCCGTTAAGGAGCCTCCTCGCCTCGCCCCCCAGTTGGGACATATCCGTTATCCTGTTGGCCTCGGCCTCCTCCTTCTCATTTTCGCCCTCGGCCCACCTCAGATAGTCGCGATACAGTCCCGTGGAGCTCGTAAAACCGAAGTTCTTATAGTTGTTCGATATAAAACTCTCGGGGTTATTGCTCTCCATGGCCTTGGCAAAAAGCCCGTCGTAGTCCTGGTTCTTCCCCTCACTGCTTGCGGAACTGGCCGAGGACCCGCTCCCGCTCCCCGAACCGCTGTAAACCGTCCTCGGCGTGTTTGCCGCCGCGAGCTGAGCTTCATATTTCGACGTGTCCACGCCAAGCGCCTTAAGCCCGCTCAGATCCCCATACTGGGCGTACAGTTGGGCCTCAGCGAGTTTCCTGTCCCGGTCGTCCTGCTCCCTCTGGTAGGCCGTCTCGTTCTCGTATCTGCGTCTTTCCTCCGCCGCGTCGCGATCTCCCTGCTCCCTTGAGAGCTGATCCGAGAACTGCCCATAGGCAAAGCTCCTGTCACTGTTGTACTGGCCGAGCTCATTAAGGAACTTCTGATAGTCCGACTGTTCCGCGTTCTGGACTGCCGAGAGCTTTGCCCTGTCCATATCGAACGCGTTGAGGTACTTCTGATACGCCAGCTCCTCCAGCTCCGGTATCTTGTCCGTGAGCTGGGCGTTATAATAATTGGCCGCCTGTCCGGCCGCCGTCCCGGCAAAGCTTGAGGGAAGTCCCCCGCTCATTGCCGCGGCCTGTCCCATTGCGTCGGCGCTTGCCCTCTGGCCCTCACGTATGTACTGCTTGCGGTACTGAGAGAAAAGGGGATCCTTCTCCGCGTCATAGCTAAAGTCACCCCGGTTAGTCACCGCGTCAAGGAGCTCCTGTATCCTGCCGTCATACCGGTTCTGGTAGGTGGGCGCTTCCTTGTAGGAAAAATCCCTCGGCGCCAGCGGGTCCTTCAGGAAGCTCGCCCCGTTTGCCCCTCCGGTATATCCGCCATAGCTTGACCGCAGGGCATTGGCGGCGTTGTTGAGCCTTGCCCGCTCCGCCTTATCCTCCGTACCGTTATACTGTCTCTTATATCCTAAGAGGCTCATGCCAATGTCCGGATTGGCCTGGGCCAGCTTTAAGTCCGCGTCCGAAAACTGGTCCCTCAGCCCCGAGCCGTCAAGCTCCTTCAAAAAGTCCTCCCATGAATACGTGCTCTTTGCCATTTCATAACCTCCTGAAATTTTAAATATGTCCGGATCCTTGACTGTTTATTAAAATATCCCCTGATTATTTTTAATAAAGCTCACTGCCGGAATAAGCCTCCCGCACCAGGGAATATAACTTCCACTGTCCCACGCCCTCCAGTCTCAGGCGCATATGGTCACACCGCCGCGGTATCACCGGCAGATAAAAGCTCCGCTTTACCGTGGCCTTAAGCGTCTTGACCTCCTGCCACACCCCGTCGGAGTCATACTGAATCAGGATCTTTACCTCCGCCGCGGCGTCCAGCTGTATCCGGATCTGTATTTTTCCAATGCCCTTTACGTTGGGGTCAGAGTCAACAAAGTCCCCGAACTCCGCCATGGAGTGAAGCGGCGCTTCCTGCTCCGCCCCCTCCGGGACCGTTCTTGCCGATCCCCACAGCCATACATGCCCCGCCGCGTCCAGCATGTATAACTCCTTATCCCACGCAAAGCCCACGACCTCCGTCGCGTCCTCACGGTGCCACATGTTCCGGGACGTGTCATATACGAAGAGCTGATACACCCCGTCGGCGTCCTTCATGCTTATGTAATATTTAACGCCGTCCGTACCTCCAACGGCCTCACGGTACCGGTCTGTCCCGAAGGCGTCATGGACAGACGCCGGCATTCCACCCGAGTAGGCCGTTACGCCGGTCCTGCTCAGATAGAAAAGCGTCTCTCCGGCGATGGCCGGACTTGACCCGCTCGACCTCTCCACGCCCAGGGACGCCGAACCCATGACTTGAAAATTTGACGGCTTGTCCCCGTATACCTTGTAGATGCTCTCCTCCTTGAAAAAGCACGGGTAGCCCTTATAGGAAAAGCCGGCCGTAAAGTCCCCGGCGGAGCCGACAGAGACGCTATAACTGTCCGTGGAGATCCCGTCAAAAACGGACCAGTTGAAAGGATCCCCAAGCTTAGAGGCGTAAATATCGTCGCCCTTACACCCCCACAGTCTGTTTTCGTTGGCGAAGAAAAAGTCCATGTCCGGTACACGGCGGGATACGGTTATGGCCGCCTCCTGGTCCCCGCCGGTACCGATGACAAAGCTGTTTTCATAAAATCTCAGGTAGTCCCCTTCGATTTCCCGAATAACGATCGTCAGATTGTTCTCCGGGTGTACACCGCACCCGGAGATCGTCACCGCGTCCCCCGGCTTAAAGCGGGACTCCCAGTTTGCCCCCGCGGCATAAATGGTATTGGCCTTGGCTTCCTCCTCATATATGGTGCCGTCCTGGAGCTTCGCGCTACCGCTCCAGGACGCCTCTAAAGAACCAAATTCGCCTGTCAGCCTGTTATAAAAGGCCTTGTCCGGCATTATCAGGATATAAGCCCCCATGGCCGCGAAGCTCTTGTGACCGTCCGAAACCTTACCCTTTATCTCATCACCGGCGTAAAAGTCCTCACCGTCCACAAAATACAGCCCGTCAGAGCCATATATCCCATTCGGACGGGAAAGTGTACGGATCAGATACCGGGGCCGTCTGGGGGCCAGTAAAGGTGCCCAATCGCCTGTCAGGTTTTCCATGTCCCATATCTCGCCGTCCCCGGCGTAAAGATTATGGTTATAGCCGCCAAAGGCCATTCCGCCGCGCTTTGTGATGCCGTCATCCTCCATTCCGACCGGAAGTCCCACGATCATCCCTTTGCCTCCTCGCTGTCATGTTCAAACTGAACAATGTTTTCAAGCGCCTCAATAGCCGCGGCGGAGATGCGCAGTTGCGCCGTATGTTCGCTTAAATCTAACGGCGGAAGCGTCAGTGTTTCGTCGTTCTCCTCGTGCATACGTCGGACTTCGAGCAGAAATTTCTTTTTAATATCCTGGTCCGGGAAAATATAGTCATTCGGGCCATCCGGCTTTCCGCCCATGCTCTCAGCCAGGCTCTTCTCGTGCTCCGCAATGACATCAACTTCTGATTGCAGTTTTTTCTTCAGCGCCGCCAAGGCCCTCGCCTTGCTGTATGGGAGCACCAGACCCGTAAGCTCCTTTACGCCCATCCACGCTTCTATGATCTGTTTCGGTGTCATTTTTTGCCCTCCAGTACGTTTATTTTCTCCGTGAGTTCCCTAACTTTCATCCAAAGTATGCCTATAAACTCCTCATATCTGAGCATGTATATCGGGTTGCTATTTTCGTCCACGTCGGCTACATATCCGCCAAACTCAGCAGTGTCGACCCCGAGCTCATCCATCACCGCTTTGACGTCCTGAGCTATGAACCCCACATGATAACGGCCCGAAGTGCCGTCGTTGTATTTATACCGCACGGGCTCAAGCCCATCTACCATGTCTACATACTTTTCAGGAAGCGGCTCTATACTGTGCTTAAGGTCTCTGTCCGAGGTCTGTATCTGCCCGGAGGACGCGTATACGGCGGACCATCTGTTTGTGCTCCTGCCAAGTGACGTTTGCCCGTCGTTCGACGGGAAAAACGTCTCTGTGCTTATCGCTATATAGTCATCCGCCATGAGCAAGGTCACTTTGCCCTGATCGTCATATCCCCATCCTCTCCACGCTCCAAAATATACATTTCCTCGCGAGAGAAAACGCATACCGCCGCTGAGAGTGTCGATTTCGAGTCCCGTCGCTCCGTACTGGGTACTGCCAAGAATAAATTGCGCAGACTCGGTTCCGTATCCATTCAACAGACTTATTGTTCCACCACGCAACTTTGACGCTGTAACTGTGTCAGTTGCCAGTTGATTGCCGTCTATGTATGTTGTACCTTGGTACATCCATCCGCTTACGGTGCTTTGTACGGTGCCGGCCGCGTCCCAGGCGGAATTTGCGTTGTCATACGCCGTGTTGATATAATCCTCAACGCTGTCGGAAAGCTCCGTCCAGGTGATTGCCCCGGTCAAATTAAGGCACCCTTTACTTATTATGACGCGGTTACCGTCGGCATCGTATACGGTCATCCCGTCCGCTCCAAGGCGCAACGTATGGCTCATGCCGGTATTCAGGTCAGTTACACTGGCCATTAATCCCGCCGCGGTAACGGCCAAGTCGGTAAGATCACCTTCGGCATTTTCTATACGTGTCATCAGGCCCTCAGCGACAGCCGTTACGGTGGTAATATCCCCCTCGGCATTGGAAAGCCTCAGATCCAATCCCTGAGCAGTTATGGCCAGGTCCGTGATGTTCCCGTTTACGTCGTTCAGTGCCATATATAGCGGCTCAGTTATCAGTTCTGACAGTTCATCGAGCTCCGTGTCATTGAAGTTATCTATCCCCAAATTCCCAAAAGAATACCTTAATTGCTCCTGAAGCATATAGAGATAATCAATTACCTCTTTATTGATTTCCTTTTGGTCCTTATCGTTTATCTGAGGAAAATAGATGTCTGTGTCAAGTAAATTTCCCGGCATTATCAACGCTCCCCCCCGCTCCATCCCCAGTGGGCACCTGCCCACTGGGGACCAAATAAGGAAACACTACCGGCGACGCCCCTGTGCAAACGCCGCCGTGAGCTGGCCTATTCTTCCTTCTTGGCGCTCTGGATGCCAAAATAAAATGCCATCACGCTCATGTATATGGTCGTGAACGTCTGGGGAAGCTCCCCGTCCCGTATCACCAGCACGGCGAACACCACCGTCAGGATCAGCGTCACGATGGACTTCACCGTTAGGAGCCTGTTAACGATTTTCTCTTTCATACACTGTTACCTCCAAAATAATTATTATTTTTCTCCTCCCCGTTCTCCGTGGAGGACTTGTCCTTTTTGAACCACTTGATAGCGTCCGGACCCACCACCTGGCGGCCGGCTAAAATACCCAGCTCCGCTGTGATAAATCCGAATATCTCCCCCAGCACGTCAGCCGGGATAGGCACTCCCAGTCGGTGATATTCCCAGACTACCGACGCGTCCACAAGAAAGACCACGACCAGACAAACCGTGACCAGAATGTCCGCGAAGCGGTTTTTGCCTTTCTTCGGCGAGCCCGTGAGCTTGCCTTTCCCGCTCTCATGTTGGCCTCTCACTTCGCCTTCGCCGCCCGCTTCGCCATTATGGCCGCCTGGTAGCGGGGTATGAGACCCATGGGGTTTGAGCCGTCAGTTATGCCCATGGCGACCGCCTCCTTGAGCTCCTCCTCGGCCCAATCCGGGACCTTCTGCCCGGCTGTGTACTCGTTGATTTTCCTGACTATCTCCTCGCCTGTCATGTTGTCGTCCTCCTTTTCTCCGTCAGATAGCACCATAACCGTGTGGTGCCCCTCGTATACCAGCACGTCGCCCCGTCTCAGCCAGTCGGGACTTGTGAGATACTTCTTATCCGTCAGCGCCTCAAAGACCCCGGTTTTCAGGAACCTCTCCCTCATATACCTGGTGGCCGGGGCGTTGCCGGAGGAATAGGCCACCTCCATATCCACCCCCGCCGCCTCGGCGCATACGGCCATGAAGCTCGAGCAGTCGCACTCGCAGGGCGTAGTGATTTTGGACAAATCCCATTTGGCCTCTCTCGCCCGGGCCCGCAGGGTATTGCGCTGGTCCTGGTCGTATCCGATGTTGTCGTTTTTACACCCGGCCTCGCAGGCACGGGCCATCCGCTCCGCCACACCGGGGTCTCTTGGCCGCAACAGCACCGTCCAGCCCTTCTTGTACCAGTCCGTTATGAATACCTCTCTCCCGGTCTGGTCCCCGGCCCGGCCGCCGGTAATGTGCCCGTCCTCGTCGATACTGGAATGGCCTATCTTGACGCTCACGTGTCCTCACCTCTCTCAAATCGTGATTTAACCACCTGGAGCCTGTCCACTTCGTCCATAACGGTATCCAGATGTCCATTGCCGCCAAGGGCCTCGTAGGCATCGTGCATTTCGTGGAGCGTCTCTTTTTCCTCCAAGGTAATGCCCTTAGAGCCTATGTAGCACAACCCCAGATAGCGTATCCTGTCAACGGACATGACTTTTTGGCATTTGACCAGCGCATCAATTTTCCACTCGATCTCGGCGATGCGCTCCGGGGTTATCTTCTCGCCCTCGTCCTTCTTCTTCCACCGCCTTTGCAGGATAAGCGTTATGATCCCGCTCACCCCGCCCCCAAGAAAGGCTATCAGCGCCACCACTATACTTGTCCAGTCCATCTAAATCCTACCTCCTACAAGCTCCTTCAGCCTGTTCCTCTCCCGCAATGCCTCTTCCTCCCTGGCCTCGGCCCCTAACTGCTCGATGATATACGCCTGGGCCTTGATTAGCTCGGCTTGTCTGATACAGATGTCGGTAAGCTCCGCTATGGTTTCCGCGTTATCCATTACCCGGCCTCCTTGAGCTTCTCTTCCACCTCGGCCCGCCAACGTTCCGGGACCTCCTCCAGTGTCATTTTCCCCTGCTTTATCCACCGCGCGTAGATATTCACCATCTCACTCACCCCCCACGATGGACGCGATCTCTATCATTGCCGCCTCAAGATCGTTGAGCCGTTCCCTGTCTGTGGCCTCCGGGACGGGCGCGGACTTGGCCTTCCTGAGCCATTCGTCAAAGTTCGCCTCAACGCTCCTCTCGATCCCCGGGAGCGTAGGGATGACCAGTGTGTACCGGTCCGCCTCCCACTGCTCAGAGCTCTCGCCCTCCGGCCCCACCGCGTCATCCACTCGGCGGATATTGTCGTTCAGCGCGACGAGCAAGGTCCTGTCAGGCAACCGCTCCACAGTAGCCCGCTCGGGCTCGCTTGCAAAGTATGTCAACATAGCTGATTACCCTCCTGCACTTTCTCCATGTGTTTCGTTTGAAGTGTTTTTCCCACACCGGCCTACTGTTGGCGGGGAGCATGATCCCCTTGTAGGAGCAGAGCCGCCGCGCCAGGTCTGGAGATATTCCGCCCTTGGTTTTGCGAGCCGCCGCTGTGATCCGGTAGAGGATTTGTTTCCGTATCAGCGTACATCGTTTAAAGAACCGGTAGCTCAAAAAAGCCGCGCCGCGCTTGACGCGATATACCTGATATGTCCCTTTGAGCCGCATTCCCCACCGGCTGAGCCGCCCCTGGATAAACTCCACGCATCGGTGGAGCCTCCGCTTGTTCCCGGATACCATCAGCATATCGTCGGCAAAGCGCACCAGCTTCACCTCCCGCCCGTGTCCGTCCTTCAGGGGCTTGTCCACGGCCATATCCAGTACGAGATTGGCGTACCACGGGCTGGGGAAGAACCCGATAGCCAGCGTCCCGCCCATGCTCTCCAAAATCTTCCGGTTGGCCCATAAAAGCTCCCGGTCCTTGTAGACCCGCTCCAGACACGCCATTACCACCCCGGAGGTGCACGTGTCGTAGAAATGGTACACGTCGCATGACGCGGCGTATTTGGCCCCTCTCTTGGCCTTGATGAACCTCTTGGCGGCGTTGACGGCCCGCTTCTGCCCCGCGCCCGGGACTGAGCCACAGCTGTAACGGTAAAACCGCTTCATAAGGTCCGGGATCATCACCCGCAAAACGGCGTGGTGGATAAATTGGTCGTATAAACACGGCATCTTCAATCGCCTCTCCTTGTGCCGGAGCTTGTCCATGATTACCCGTGTGCGGTACGGCCTCGGCGTCCACGTCTTGTTTGTCAGGTCCGTCTGTACCCTCCGCGCCACCTCCTCCTTGTGCTCCATGCACCAGGTGATATACCCCGGCTTGGGCGGGTGCTTCGCCCGGTTTCGGACGATCCGCTTTATGTCCCTCCTGTTGGGAGTGTGGAGCTTAGAGCCCATAGATGGGAAGCGTCGGTTTTTCAGGACCTCCTCCACGGCGGCGTAGCAATTTTCAAACGTGATGACCTGCTCCCACCGCCCACGCTTTCTTTTCGGCATAAGTATCTCCTTTTCAGGATGATTATCGGGAAAATTGCCCTCTCTTCTTACCTTGCGGCCTTTCGGTTTTCCTACTAACCCGCATCCCGTCGGCATATTTTTGGCAAGGGCCAAGGCGCTACCCGGCACTACATCAAATGTAGAACGAGGGCAAAGAAGATAGGGAGGCGGCGTTGTTCCACCAGGCATTCGAGGAGGCATTGTGCCAGTTCGCCGTGAAACGGCCCACATTCAGCCCGTTGTTCGCGTCCGCCCCGGCGATGCAGAAGCCAAGCGAAACCCGCCTATTGTCGGATAGCGCCCTTGTGACCCATCGGGCCACGAAGTTTAGAATTTACTTATTTTGAGGGGGAGTGCGCTCCCCCTCAAACTCCCCCTCGGGGGATTTTGAAGGCGAGGGAGGCGGCGCGGTCCCACCAGGCACCCGAGGAGGCATGGTGCCAGTTCGCCGAGAAACGGCCCACAGCCAGCCCGTTGCTCGCGCCCGCCCCGGCGATGCAGATTGTATCCGCGGCATTCAGCGCGGGCCACCAGCAATAGTCGCCAACGGGATCGTTGCTGGTGCCGCCATTTACCGCCTTGCAAAACGGGGCCATGGGGTACTCCGAGAGAAGATGGAGCTCACCGATCCATCCGTCTGCCGCCGCGCCGTCTTTGGTGTTTGGCAGGGCACAGCCGGTGTCGATGCACTTCTCCTTGTCCAGCGTGTCCATCTCATCCGCCGTTTCCTCATCCGGAGCCACCCAGATGTGGCCGGTGTCCTTCTCCCGGTAAGCGCCCAGCAGATAGTGATAGCAATTCCCCCAGCAATTCCGCCCCCGGTAATAGGCGTTGCATTTGCCGTCCGTCCCGATATACCCGGACTTGCTCCCGATTTGCTCATCCGGTGCGTTGTAGAGGCCGTGGATGGAGCAGAAGGTATCTGTGGTGTATGTAACCGGCTCGCCGGAGAATGTAACGGTCACGTATCCCTCCTCCGCGTCTGTCACACTCTCCACTATCCTCCGGGCGGTGTTGCACCGGTCCTTCGCCGTGCCGAAGTCCAGGATAGCGCCGGGGATACAATAGGGCTTGATGCTCGACGGCAGAGTGACCTCGTTGGCCGTCTTGCCCTCTTTTGGCTTGTCGTTTTCATTGGAGCGGTAGAGGCTACTCACGCTCTGCCCGATTGCGGTCTGGCAGTTGAGGCTCGCGTACTCCACCACCATCAGTACCGTCTCGGCGTCCCACGTCTGGATGGTGTCCAGTGTCAGGTTATCCTTCTTCGCCGCGTCGTGGAGTCCCTTAAGGCTTATGGTATCCGCATATGGTATATCCCCGGCCCGGGACGTGAGCCCCTCGCCGTCCTGGCTGGCCAGATACCGCCCCAGTACCATCTCCGGGACATACTTCCATCCGTAGATGGGCCCGTCCGCCACGCCGACGTAGACATACCCGCCGTCCTCCCACTGCTTCATCCAGAACTCCGGCGTGTAGACCATGTCCATGCCGTCGCCCCCAAGCGCAAAGTCCGGCTCGTCCTCCCACTTGGTTATGGCCTCCAGCACGTTGCCCCCGGCCTCGTAAAGCTCCTTATACTTTGCCTTATCCGCCTTGCACAGCTTTCGATGTGACCAGGGATAGAGATTATCAAAGGGGTTGTCATACGACTTATCTACCGCCCCGTGATAGGCAAAATGCGCGGTGTCCGTGGTTATATTCGCCGCGTCATACATCCTCGTGCATTTCGCCTGTTTCTTGTCCCAGCGGACAACGTACCGATGGGGAACCACCCCCTCCGTCTGCCATTTGTACACCAGGTCCTCCGGCGCGGGGGACCAATCCGTGGCGACGGTGCCACGCTCGACTTTAAAACGAAGGCTACTAATTCTGCCTGTGTCGTTCATGACGCCAGCTAAAAAATAAATCGCATCTTCTGGAACCTCCGTGAATAGCGCCACATGGTCAATTTGATTTTCGGCGGTTACGGCATTTGTAAATTTATAATCTCTACGAAGCATGACCTTATCGGCATCAAAATAGCCTACGTATAGATACAAGCCCTCGCCAACATCATTGAGTCTACTAACGATACCCCACGCCTGGAGCACCAAATTTTTAGTACCTTCACAGCGAAAATAGTCTGTTGCAAGTACTGATTGATTTCTTATTTCTCCTCCTACGCTAACATACAATCCACTATTAGATATGTCTGAATAAAGGTTTCTTCCCCCAACCTCCGCCGCCACAGCCTTACCGCCAGCATCGAACCCCACGACCTGTCCCGCCGTGCCGGTGATGGCGTCCTGCTTGGCGGACTGGTCCACTTTCAGTGTGAGCGTCCCATCGCCGCCATCCTCCACGGACACGTTCTCCCCGCCCTGGATTGTCACGGCGTTGTGCCCGTTGATGGTAGCATCCGCGCCCTTTTCACCAGGAGCACCTTTTTCTCCCGGTTCTCCCGGCTCGCCGTCGGCCCCCTGGGGACCGACAGCGCCGGTCTCGCCCCTGTCACCTTTGAGCTCGCCGGCCTCCAGCTTCTGCTGGAAGGTCTCTCCGTCCTCGAATTTCACGCTTCCCGCCTTCACGTCCTTCACGGCGTTGGCGGCGGCGTCATCGGCGTATTTGAAGATGTCCTGGTTCTTTTTTTGTGGGTCATAGATGGTGGCGAGCATATCTCCGGTACCGGATCCCGATGGTCCCGCGGGCCCTACCGGGCCTATTTCGCCCCGGATGGAGCTGGTGGTAAAGCTGTAGCCGCCCTCAAAATTGAGTGTCAGGGTATAGTCATCGTTCAGCACCGCGGACTGGATCCCATACCCCCTGGGCCCAACCGGCCCGACAGGCCCGGTATCCCCTGTTTTGCCCTGCTTGCCTTCTGCGCCCTGGTCACCCTTGGGACCTCTGATATTCACTGGCTGAGGATCGCCCTCGCCGTTCTTTGTCCAGTCCAAATCCCCGTCGGCAGATACCGTGGGCACCCACGTGTCCCCGGTGTCGCCCTTCTTGCCCTCCGGCCCCGTGGGGCCTACTGGGCCCACCTGACCGGTTGGACCTGTATCGCCCTTCTCGCCCCGCTCACCACGGGCACCTTGTGGACCTGCCGGGCCTCTTTCTCCCGTTTCACCCTTTGGCCCGCGGAGCTCAAAGCCCGTCCAGTCACCGGCGCCATCATTGGCGTTAACGTCCCAGAAGTAGATAAGGTAATCTTCTTCGGAGCCTACCAGATAATAGTCCCCGTCCTCCCCTTGTGGGTGTGCCTCCCGAAGCGCGGATTCAGTTTCATAGGAGCCCTTGATCACCAGGTCCTTACCCGGTTCGCCCTGTTCGCCCCTCAGGCTCTCCAGCCATTCCCGCTCACTGCCTTCAAAGCCGTTTTTCACGGCCAGACCGTAAGCCGTCAGATAGTACCCTCTCCAGGGCGCTCCGCCGCCCGGCCTCATCTGATAAGTTCTTCCGTCCATGTTCACATCTCCCGTTCAACACTGATCTCCGTCGAATCTTCCGTGGGTATCCGCTGGCCTGAAATTGTCGGCGAACCACCGAACAAATTCCGTCATTGCCTGGTTAAAGACAGCCGCGGTATTGTTGTACTTCTTGTATTCCCCGTTGGCGAAGTCTATCTTAGCCACCAGGTACGCTTCGTATATTCTGTCGTAGGGCGGCCCGACGAGGAGCTCCCGCTCCCCGTCGCCGCTTCCGTAGGTGATGAACTCCACCGGGGCAAGAAGCAGTACGTCTGTCTGCACCATTCCCTCGACCTCATTGAGCCACCTGACCTTATCAGCGAAGTCAAATGCGTTTGGCTTTACCCGGTCGACATTCTCAACAACTTCTCGGATTTTCATGGTTCTGTTGCCCCTCTCCTCCGGGAGGGCTTAAAGTTCTCCCGGTTATTCGTTTCCTCCGCCTGTCATCAGGCGGTGATCAGCTGATCGCCGGTACTGATACCGCCGGCGGCGGCAAAGCGCCAGTCACCGAAGCCAGCGCCAAAGCGGGCGTATCCCTTCCAGACGTTGGCGTCGTTGGCCGCAATCTCGCTTGTGACCTCCAGCTTTATCCTGTCATACCACACTGCGCCGCCGTAGGCCGCGCTGTACTGGGGATCAAGCAAGATCCAGGGCCTAACGCCCTTCTCCAAGTACTGGTTAAGGTACTGGGAAACGATTACCGTCCAGCGCCCGTAGGTGTAGTTAAATCCATTGTTGGCGGTGGCGGGGTCCTTGTCCGCACCGATGGCGGCAAAGACGTCTTTCTTCAGCTTGTAGTCGTTGGGGATTAGGATTGTGGTGGGAGCCACCGTCAGGACGTTTTTGTTGTCGTCCCTGAAGTTTTGCATGGCAGACTCCATTGCCATCAGAGCGTCATTGGAAAACTCGTCCTTGAAGATGTTGGACTGGACGAATTTCGCGTCCGTGAAGCTGGGATGATCCTTGGCGAACAGGTTCTTCTTGTCCGCGCCGGTGACCTCAAACTCCTTCCCGTAGAACTTCATCTTCGGCTTTGCGCCCAGCGCCCCGGCGTACAGGGCCGCCGCGAACTGTTCCCGGCGGCGGTAGTAACCGGCGACGAACGCCTCCGGCTTCTGCTTCAGGTTCATGGTGACCGCGTCGTCAACCATCTCCCTGGAGATGGCGAAGCTGTCCTTCCAGACCGTGTGCTTGAAGTCCTTCTCAAAGCTTTCCTGCATGGAGTCCATGGGGTAAGCCCCGTTCTCGCCCACGGGCATAAAGCCCTCCATAGCGGTCATGGAGCGATGCCCCTCGGAATAATGCTTGCTTTTGGCCACGGTGAAGAGCTTGCCGATAAGGCTCTGTGTCTCAAAGGCCTCCCCCCGCTTTTCGATGAACATGCGGATAGGTCCCTGGCTCTTGCCGAAAACGCTGTTCTGAAGGCCACTGCCCTCAGTAAAAGTAATTCCGCCCATATTTTCTTTCTCCTTTCCTGATTACTCCGCGGCGGCGTCCGCTTCACCGAAGCGTACACGTACCATATCCCCGGCCTTGTCGCCGTCCTTGTAGACGATCTCTGCGCACCCCTGCTTGGTGGCGGTGACCTCCATGCCGTCCTCGCTGATCTGGACCTTGTCGCCCACGTTCACGCCCGAGAGGGCCGCCTGAGCCGTAGTCTCAAAGATGATGTCGGAACTGGCCCGGATCACCGGGATCAGCTCGCCGTCCTCGCAGGCCTCCGCGCGCTCGCACATGGAAATATAGCTTACCTTGTCGGCGCCAGTGGCCATCGCCAGTTTGCCCTCGCTCATCTTCAGCGCCATGCCGACCTTGGGCGTCAGCCCGGCGCCGGCGGGATGGTATTCGTGGGGCGGGTTGCGCCCGTCGTCCACAGTGTGGATCTTGAACATATTTTTTTCTCCTTTCGTTTATTACTTTTTGCTGTTTCTGAGATACTTGTTGTAGTCCGCGCGGATCTCCTCGTCGGTAGCATCGGGATTGATCTCCCTGTACATCTCCAGCACGTCGCCGGGCACCGACACGGTGTCATTTCCCGCTCCCTGGACACGGGTGACCTGAAAACCCGCACGACCCGCGCCGGAGTTTATGGCCGCCTGTCGGGAGGCCGCCTGAGCCGCCCCCTGGAGCTTATCAAAGTTGGCCAGCTTCCAGGCGTCGGAAAGCTCATAGCCCCGTTTTACAAGCTCAAGCATCTTGGGGTAGTTCTCACCGGCGGTCAAATCGGCGATGCTCTTGACGCTCGGATCCATGGTGGAGATCTTCCGCACCTCCGCGTCGACCCGCTCCCGGGCGTATCTCTGTCGCTCACTCTCCATGAGTTCCCGGGCCTTGGCGCCGTCCTCGGCGGCCTTACGGACCTGAGGGACCGTGGAAATGAACTCGTCAATCTCCGCCTCCGACATGCCGGTCCTCTCCAGAATGAAGCTTCGCCTCTCCTGATAGACCCTGTCCCGGTAGGCGTCATATTCCGCCTTTGTGGTGATGGGCTTCCCGGTGTAGGGATCCGTTATGCCGAGCCCCTTTAAGACCGACTCCATGTCGGCGCCATTCCGTCCGGCGTTGCCGGCGCCCGGGACGCCGCGCGCCCCCCGGTGGCCGGGATCGCCGACGAGAACGCTTGCCGGTCCCTTTTCGCCTCCGGCATCGGTGCCTGTTCCGGTTTCCTTACCGGGCTGGATTCCCGCTCCGGGCTGGATTCCCGCTCCGCCCGCGTTGCCGCTTGTGTCCTGGTGCTTGTCCGCGGTGCCCTGCCCGTCCCCGGTATCCTCGGGCGGTGGGGTGGTCCCGCCGTCCCCTGAGCCCTCGTCGAGCCCGAAAATCTGGTTATAGTCGATTTCTTCGCCCATAAATAACCCTCTTCCTTTCTTATTTGCCCGTCATTTGCCGGACCTGAGGTCCGTGCCGGTTTTTACTACGGCCTTGCCGCCGGTGTTTTTGGACTTGTAGACCGCGTCGACCACCTGGGTACCGCTGTTTTTGATTTTTCCGGCGTACCCGCTCTTTCCGTTATCCGCCATGTTCACTTCCTCCTTCCGCTTCAAAAATTTTTATGGTCAAATAGGTAGCCTCCCTGTATCACATGCCGGCCACCTCCGCCCTGTCTTTAAGTTCCGGCGCGTTTACCGCCGCGTCGGCTCCGGCCCTTTCCGCGTCCATCCTTGCCTTTAAGGCCACGATTTGAGCCTCCTGCTCCTGTTGGGCCTGGGCCGCCGCCACCTGTTCTTCTTTCTTTTCCTGAAGCATCGTCAGCGTTTCCGCCGCTCCCGGGTAGTGAAGGAGTTTCAGCTTTGCCCAGAAGAATATAAGCGTGTCTATCTCGTCAGGCGGTCCGAAAGCCCCGGATTGGAAGTTCAGTCTTGTTTCCTCCCACATCGCCTGTCGGTTGGCGGCCAGCGATGAGGCGGCGTCGTCCACGGAGAAGATGAACTGATCGTTCCAATACCACTCACCCGCCGCGTCACGCTTGAGAAAATCGTAGCGGTTAAACTCCTCATATACCCGCTCGCCCCGCTCGTCGACGCTCGGAATGGGCCTCGGCTCGTCGGCATAGGCCAGCTTGAATTTGAAAATGGCCTCAAAGAGCCGCTGATACGCGGCGTTTTTCATAATGTGCTTGCTTTCAAGCCTTCCCGCCGTCTGCGCCGCCGCGAACTGCTTGGCGGTACCGGAGGTGGCCGTGGTATCCCGCCTCCCCTGAAATGAGTCCGTGACCCCGATAGCCTGGCGCATCTCCTCGTAAGTCTCGGCGAGCATCGCCAGGTCCTGGCTGATGTCACCCTCAATGGTGTATACGTCTATCATCGCTTTTTCCGCGGGGGAATTGAGCAGTATGGTTTTCATTTCCCCGGCGTCGCGCCGGACGTCGGCTCTAACAGGAAGGCTGAAATAGCTACCCGCGGTGCAAAGCTTGTCCAGTATCTTTGTAACAAGCCGGTTTGTGGTATTTTGCTGTGTGGCGATGGTGTCCACGTCGGAGCCGCCGAGGAACTTTCCGAAAACGGATATGTTTCGCTGGAGTATCACGGGATATATCCCCGGCTTATAGTAGGGGATCCTTGTCCTTTTCTCCGTGACAGTGCCGTCCATCTCAACAATGGTCTCTTTATCCGGGATGACTTGACCGTTTGAGAGCTTCACCGGCGTCAGGAGCTCCTCGAAGTCCTCCTCCGTTTCCTCCCACTTGGTACCTCCGCAAAACGGGCAAACGGCCCGTCCGTTTGGCTTACCAATGTCTCTTCCGTCCGGCGGTGTGTCGAATCCGCCCGCCTGGCCGTTTTTCACGTCCTCCGGCGTCCCGTCCATCGTCGGTTCCGTGGCGACGACTTCACCCGGCGCGGGCTCAAGCGCCCCGCACTTGGCGCACCGGCGCAGGCGCCGCGCCTGGTAGTCCTCCAGATCCTCAATGGGCGTGTCGTTCACCCAGCTATAAAGCCCGATCCCGCCCTTGTCGTTGCGATAATAGGCCACGTACTGTGTGACCATATCCTCCGCCGTAGACTCCCCGGAGCCCCTGGCGTTCGGCTCTTTCTCCTCCTCATCCGACACGTCCACCCCGTACCGGCGCTTTATAAATTCCTTGGTCTGGGGTATTTTGAGGATGATGTAGTCCATATCCTCAATGCCGGTATATACGCCGTTCTGCGGTACTATCTGCGTAGGATGGATGGTAGATATGGCGATTTCACCGGCGGTGGTGTGGGTCCGCTTGGTGGAATCCCACTCCACCAGATACGCCCCGCCGCCCTGGATGGGCACCGTCCGCTCCATTAGGTCGTTGATTTCCTCGATATTTATCCGGTCCAGCTCCACCCGAAGCATGTCCTCAATGAGCTTCGCCAGTTCCTCATCCTCTTTCCTCTGGGCCGTGACCTTAGGCTGAGGGATCGTGGAGCTCACCTGAGCCTCTATGAGCTCGCTCACGACGTTTCGCAGATGTGGGGCCTTATCGTGTACGTCCTCACTGGCAATGGGCTTTATGGTGCTGTCCCCATTGTATAGCTTTTCCCGGGCGTCCATCTTGTCCCGCTCCGCGGTATAGGCCGTTTTGTTGGTCTCAAGCCTCCCCTGCCAGAGCTCAAGCTTCTTCTTATCCGTCTTTCTCATAACCAAGCCTCCATCGTCGCCACGCGAGGGACCGTCTTATTTAGGCGATCCCCACTTGGAGATCAGATATTCTTTCATTTTCTGGTCCGCGTGTCGGTAATCCTCCCACATGTCCGGAGTCCATTTGCTTGTCGCCTCATCCTTCGGGGGCTCCACCGTCGCCCTCTGCTGGCCACGTATGAGGTGCGCGATCCCCAGGGCCATCACCAAATCGTCATGCTCCCCCTGCTCCGCCTGGGGCTTCCACTTGTCATCATAGACGAAGGTCAACATTTCCCCCAGCGTATCAAAGTCCGTGATTGACTCAATGGCCTGTCTTGCCACGTCCTTAAGGTTATCTACAAGTACCGGGCGTGTTGCCGTGGTCGTTTCAAAGCCGAAGGCCGGTACCGTCTTGCCGGTGAAGTTGTCGTATCGCTCCCTGACATACAAATTATCGTATCCCAGTTCCTCAAGTACCATCTCCGGGTAAGTCGAATAGTTTGTCTCGATGCCTATAAGGGCCTTGTTGTAGTACATTCCCAGACACCAGACCTGCTCAGCGAACATTCGTTCACCGACCTGATGATGTATCACCGCGACCTGTTCCCCTGTGATGTTATCTATCAGCTGGCCCGCAAAAAAGTCACTCCCCGTTCCGGCCGTGTCACCGCCCAGCACATATGGCCAGCCGTTTTTCGGGTGCTTCAGTATTTTGATCGGTCCCCGTTCGTCCGGATCCCATTCGTAATCGCTTATTTTGCCGTCGACTCCACGGACAACGCGGAACACGCCCCGCTCCCACTTGAGATTCTTGACCTGTTCTCTCCGGAGCACAATAGAGTTTTTATCGAATACACATCGGCCTGTGCTGATAAACGCTTCATCCGGAGTGCACGGATACTCCTGGTGGAAGAGATCCGTATCCCCGCCGCAGTTTACCCTAATGCACCACCGGCGCCACATGAGCTGTTCGTCGTCAAGACCGAATGTTTCCGTCAGTTCCTCTTCCTCCGCCGTCCTCGTAAAATCCGGTGGCGGTTTCATGCGGTATTCCTGCATTTCATACCAGGGGAAAAACACCGGCAAAAAGCCGTCAGTGCCCTCTTTCTGGGCTTTAACAGCGTCGTCCCACAGTTTTTTAAAGGCGTTATAGCCGTTGGCGGTGGACTCTATGATGACGATGGTTTTCTCGGTATTCGGTACGGCCTGCATTATACCGGCGTATGTCTCAAGGATATTTCCCGGCCAGAAGGCCAGCTCCGACATGTGGACGTTTTGTAGAGTATAGCTTCGGCCTACACCGTCGCCGCCGGCCGTGGCGCATCTTATACGGCTACGCAGGCCGTGGACCGCGCCCTTGTACTTGGAGGGGGCGTCGAAGATTATTTCCTGGCCGTTGGAGCTTTGCGTCATGGGCTTTATCTCCGGCGGCAGATAGTCATAAAACCTCTTGCTCATCCGGAAGAGGTTCGCCGTGGACTCATCCTTGTGCGCCACGATGAGGGAGTTTATATCCGGCCTCGTAGCCGACGCCCAGAAGAGGATCCCTTCGGTTTCGGTAGAAATGCCCTCCTGTCTGGCCTTTAGCACTATGATCCGCACCGGCTTTTTCTTTTCCCACTCCTCCCGGAGGATGGAATAAAAGCGCCGTTGGGGCTCGTTCATTTTGAACGGCACCAGCTTGCCGTCCTTTGTTTGGATCTTGAGGAATGACTCTATGTAGGTCTTGGCGTTAAGGAGAAGCTTCGCCCCCGGTATCACAGCTCACTTTCAGCCCCTTCCTCCGCAAGCCGTTTCAGGTATTCGTCAACGCCGCCTGATACCCGTATATCTGCCTTATCCCGATAGCCGTAGTTGTTCTCAAGGTTGAATTTGATCCCGGCTATGTCCTTCCCCGGACGAACGAGCATTTCCCGCTCGTTCCACGCCTTCATCCGGTCATACACCATCTCCGTGATCTCCCGGAACTCCGGGTGCTTCTCGTGATTGGCAAAGAGCGCCCAGGTGGAGGGGTGGATATGAAGAAATTCCGCGAGCCCGTTCACCTCAGGCGGAACAATGTACTCGGTGACCTCGACCTCTTCGCCAAGCTGATTTTTGACCGGCACGTCGGCCATGACCGGATGGCCGAATTTATCCAGCTTCCCTGTCGGTACCCGCTCCGTCACCTTCCTTTTCCGCGTGATACTGGCAAAGTACCTGTTGACCTCCCGCCTCAACGTCCTCGGAGTAAATTTTCTCGGCCTCCCCATCGCCCTCACCTCGCTTTACATAAATTGTAGCACAAAAGTAATGCTTCTAAGTCTCAACTTTCGTCGTCGCGGTCTGCCGCGTGGGGGCTCCAAAAATGTCACCCCGCTCCCATCCGGGCACAAAAAAAGGCCGGCCAAAATCGGCCGGTAAAAATAGGCGCATTAAAGGATCGCGCCCCCCCGCGCGCGCGTTTCGTCTCGATTTTCCCTTGTTACAGATCGTCCGGGAACCCCTCGTAATATCGCTTGACCGCCCTGTATAACGTGGCTCTGGATAAGTAACACCTCCGGCACACAACGGTTGCCGTGTGCTCAGTTGTCATAAATTCTCTAAGGGCCTCCCAATGCTCCCCGCCGTACTCTTGACAAAGGCCGTCGATCACGGCTCTTTTGTCCCGGTTCGCGTAGTTATACCCCATGGAATAGAAATAAATATATCCCTGCCTGTCATAACTTACATTGATCCCGGGTTTATATTTGAACATCGTCGTCAGCCACCTTTCGTTTCCTGGCTTTCCTCCGCTCCGGGGGTCTGTAATACCGGATATATTGTGCCGCCCCCCGGACATAGTTTGACCGGGCCAGGACGATGCACCCTGCCGGTGGACGCATCTCGCTTTCCGCGAACCTTGTGACACGGGCCGGTTCCTCTACTATCGGCTGTTGGAGGCACCGACTTGGTGTGTACCGTTTCGCGTTTGGTATGTAACGGACCTGTTCCATGAGGTAAGTCGCCAGGGCCGTAAAATCCATGTTCACGGTGTAAAGCCTAAGCTCCTTCACAAAGCCAAGCTTTCGCCACTTCCTCGCGGCTACATCTCTGAGCTCCCCGGCTATCACGATGTGGTGATGTATCCTCACCGGTTCCTTTGTCTCTCCGTCAATGTTAGCGGTAACTATGACGCACCGAAAATTCTTCGCCCCGCCGAGTTCCCTTTGGACACGCCTTGCCCAGTTTGAGGCTTCGGCCTGTGCCGCCATAAAGAGAAGATCCCGCTCCTCCGCTTCCGGATATTCTTCCCGGAGCTTTCTGGCCCGCTCCTCCACTTTTGCAAGCCCGGCATCACTGTACTCAAACCCCAGGTGAAGATCCTCGTGCGCCTCGAAATTGTTATTGAGGAGCCTTGCTAATTGCCGCACGGCAGAATCAAGGCTTCTTCCCGTCCTGGCGGCCGCCCTCTTCGGCTTCTGCCCCGGCTCTATCCTCACCGGATACTTCGTCCGCTCCTCTATTCCGTTGCGACAAATTATCTTCCGAGTATACCAGACCGTATCAAAAAGCATACGCCGCTCCCCTCTTATTTCCCAGAATAAGTAAATGGGCCTAAACCCTGCCTTTACCAAGTCCAATCAAGTACGCGCGTACGCGCGTATTATAATGTATCCGCTCTCACCGACCCCCGATAGGTTCAGGGGCCGGTGAGAACGTGACGGCCTTTTCAGTCGTCCCCGCTCTCCCCCGGTCAGTCAGCTGGCACGACCCTAAACCTCGGCAGTCCCGGGCCGCCATTCCTTGGCAGTTCCTGTCGTGCTCTTCCGTTGCCTAAGTAAAAGCATTCCCTTATTTTCCGCCCCATGCCGACGTCAAACTCAACTGTTTGGAATCGTCCCAGCGGATGAATATAGGTTACCTTTCCACTGCGTAAGCGTCCACCCGGCTCCCCAAGCCCGCTTCCGAACGTCACAGGTCTCACCGTCACCGTATCGCCAACACTCGGGCAGGATCCCGGAGCTGGCGCCTCCTTTGGTGTGCTCTCCCTCCCCGCGTATAGTCCCAAGGTTTTATATTTTTTCATTGTCCTCGCCCCTCTTATTTATTGGTAGCCCGTCCCTCAGCCTGAGCCGCGTAAGACCGTTCTCGTCCGGGAGCATCTTTCCCTTCCGGATCGCCTCGATTCTTCGGCTGGCCACGTCCTTATTCCACCCGCACTTATAGCACGGGTCATCCGGACACCTTATGCGCTTAAGGATACAGCTTTGCCGCCTTTTCTCATCCGCCTCACTTATTTCCGGCTTTTTCGCTTCCATGCTTGCCCTCCTTTTCCCTACATACCGGGCAGATAAACCCGGACTTGGGCACCGGCCTATCGTGCACATACCACTTCAATTTGCACGATAGGCATATTTCATATCTCCGTCCCCGAAAGTCCGTCATCTGATTTTCACCTCAGAAAATCCTTTGTAGCCCTCTGCCACCGGCCGGGATCGCTTCCACTTCAGGCGTTTTAAGAACCGGTACCAGGGCGGCTTACTGTCATACCACTTCTTCAGGCTACGGGAGTACCTGTCTTGTCGGCGGAGCTCCTTCCACTTTTTTTGACGGCTCATACGCTCTCCCCTTCGCTCAATACCCACACTTTGTATCTCCCCGTCAGCGCGTAGCACTCGCTGTGGCTGGTGCAGGCAACATCAATCTTTCCGGGACCGACGCCACGATCTTGTACTTCAAAAATCCCCAGGCCCTCAATGTAGACCTTGGTGCCAAAGGGAAAATCTCGGCACATCGCCACGGTGTACCCCTCCGTCACCACTGCGCCGGAGGCCGTGATGCCGTCAGCGCGGGCACAGCAGTGTTTACAGTAGGCGTCATACCCCGTGACGGTGTACACGCCCAGATACCGGGCATTTTTCAGTCTCTCGCACCGCCACCACTCATCGGATAGGGCCTTAATTGCCTTGTCCTCCTCGTCGACTCCCAGCTCTCTCAGTAGCTCCGCCGCCTGGTGGACCTCCTCTTGCCGGGCAGTCAGGCTCCCCTCGCTGAGGTGAGAGGATGGGCTGGATCCCGTAGCCCTGGCCGTAACACTCCCGGCCATGATCAACGCCACGATCACCGCCGCGGTAACTATGTACGCTATGATTTTCTTCATTTTTTACCCTCCATTTCTTCTCTTAGTCCCTGCTTGATGGTGTAATCCAGCCCCAGCTTCTGACAAAGCGCCTCAGCCGCCCGCCCAAACTCCGCCCAGTCGATGTCTGACGGCCAGTAGTTGAGCTTGCCAATTTTGACCTTATCGAAAAGGTCATAGTAGACTGATATTGCGTCAAGAACTCTATCGGAGTTTATTACTGGCTCAAAGGATACCCATGTTTTTATGCCAAGTTGTTTAGCTTCGTATATTTTGGATATTTTTGTGGTAGTCGACGCCGCGTTCGGCTCCTGCTTATAGTGTGCCCCGGTGTAGGTGATCCCGTACCAGTCCCCGCCGTCCAACAGATCAAAATCCCGGCTCCCATCGCCCTTGGTGAGTATCTGGACATGGTTCCCGCTCTCCTTCAGGACTTTGATGATCTCCCGCGTGACGGAGGTATCATAGCCCACCGGGTACGGGTCACAGGTAAAGCACAGATTGATGGTTTGGCCGGTGATGCCCTCTCGCTCGATCTGTTTTCTCGTTTCCTCCACGATGTTCCTCCGCGGCTCCACGTGGCTATGAAATTCCTCCCGCGTCCGGTGAAGAACACCGGGGGCAAAGCAGTAAAAGCACCGATGCGGACACCCGGTGTAGATATTCAATGCCAGGTCCGCGTACTCCTTGGCCTTTCCGCTTGGCGTATAAATAGGCCTCATAGTAATTACTCCCCCTCTTTTTTTAGGCCCAGCGTCTCAAGACGCATTCCGATTTGTCGGTAGATGTAGGTTAGTTCCGTCACATTCACCGCAAGCTTTAGGGTCTCGTCCTTATCTTTGTTGCTGAAAGCCAGGAGAACATTCTCCTCCGTACTGACGCTCCTTACATATTCAAGGGACAGGTCGTCAAGGTAGATGTCGATCATTCCGTTGTTTCCTCCAATCCGATTAAGTCCCCCGGCCTCACCGATGGAAACAGGCTCGCCCGAACCTCCCCTATGTATCCGCTCTTTGCCTCCGGCCCCCAGATATACACGCCGGAGTTATATTTATTCACCGGCTCCTGGCTCCAAAGGTCCACCTGGTCCGCATACTCATCCCTGCTCACCCACTTCGCCCCCACGGCCCGCATGATGGCGATTTCCGGCTCCGTGAGCCGCGGTGCGCGGACGATGCGCTCCGGATGGTTGATGGCGTTGCACAAGTAAGATGCGTAAATGGTACGCCCATCGCCAGATTCCCAACGAATATCTCCAGTTGGACCGATATAAAACTCATCTGTCCGCGCATAACCCATGTCAACCCTGAACCGCTCTCCGATTTCCACCCCCAGCACCTCCGCCAGACGGGGCTTGTCCTGTTTATCCATGTTGTCCTCCTATTCCTCACTGCGGGTCTGCTCCGTAGTGATGCTTCTATTTTCGACGATGACTCCGAGATCGTCATGTATGAGGATACTGATTGCCACGGCCGCCACTTGAACGGCTTCGGCTCTCATACGTTCCCGGTTCCCGCGGCCAAAGTTAAGCTCGTTTAACTCCTTGGCGAGTTCTCCTGTTTCTTCAGCAAGGATGGACGACCATTCACAGCAAGTATTGTGCTGAGGAAACCCCCACTTCTCGTCTTGCGCCTCCCGCTCACGCCTGATCGCATATTCGGCGTTTAAAGTCGCGATTGTCTTGTCATTCTCCGGGCCTCGCGGTAGACCTGAGAACGGCCCGCATCTTCCTCCTGGCATTTTGATTTCCTCCTTTTCGTCTATAACCTCGTAGCCCATCAGGCGGGCGGCATCGGCGGGGTGGTCACTGACCCACTCATTGCCGCATTGCTTGTTACGAAAATCGCATTCATCACATCTTCGGTGGCTTTCAAAGCAAAAAAGTCCATTGCCGCTACGATGTTCTCAAACACTTTCCCAGTCATCGGGTCCCTGAATTTCATTTCTTCACCTCCTAAACCCGACGTAAATGCTCGGCGGTGTCAATATCCCTCCCGCCGTAGGCCGCCACATATGCAGGCAGTACGGGTCCATATTAACGTACTCACTCCTTTTCGGGTGGTACTGTACGACCACCTCCTCAGGGTCAAAGAACATATCCTTGATGGCGCACATCTCCTCCCACGTGGCACACCGGTTACGGCGGCTCACGCTGACGTGTTCCCATCCTCCACCGTTGGAGGCTATCACCCGGAATGACTTCCCGCCAACAAAGACTTTGAAAATGCCGTTGCCACCGTCACCGTTCACGCCGTAGTATCTGCGCTCATCGTCCTTTAGGCGGTAGGCGTCCAGCGTATGTAAATCCTTCATTTCTTCACCCTCCTCAAAACATCTTCATCTGCCCCTGCGGGGCAAAGTCCATCCAGAGCACCTCACGACGCTTGGTAGCCGTCTGGGCGTAGGTCGTCGCTTCGTCCCGGTACCAGCCGCGCAGGGCGTCGTTGTAAAGCTCGCTGTCATACCCGGACAGGAGCACCGGTCCCCGGTGGGCCTTCAGTGCCTCCAAAAGCTCCTCATGGTCCCGCTCGTCCATCTCGTGCTTGTACTGTTTCCCGTGCCTGGTGCTAAGCAGATATGGCGGGTCGGCGTAGATGAGAACATTTGGGTAATTGAATCGGCGGATCAGGTCCACGGCCGGCATACACTCAATCTGTACGCCCCGGAGTCGCTCGGCGGCCTCAAATATGACCTTCGGGAGCTTGCACCAGTAGCCGGCCGCATACGCCGCCTCCCGGCCCTGGACGTCATTCTTCCAGCCCACCTTTTCCCCAGTCGTTCGAAACCCGTGGCCCATCATCATACGAACCAGGAAGTCTACCGCTCTTTGCAACGAGTCCACGTCCTTGCCCCGGCGTTTAAATGTGTCGTCGTAGACCTGGCGGGAGTATGGGGTAAAATAGACCTCGTGGGCAAGCTTCTCCGGGTCGCGGCGTATCCAGTCAAAGACGTTCACCACGTCCCCGTCCAGATCGTTCACCGTCTCGATGTCGCTCCGGGCCTTGCAAAACAGCACCGCCCCAGAACCAAGAAACGGCTCAAGGTAGCTGTGATGCTCCGGGAAGTGGTCGATCACCCACCGCGCAATACTCCACTTGGCACCGGGATACTTAAATACGGCGTTCATGCGGTTCCTGGTCGCCTCCTTTGGTGCCTACTTTAAAATAATGAAATCTGTTCTTCATTGTCTTTGGCTTCCAGCGTAAGCCGTTTTTTCTTCGCGGCTTCCTCCTCAGACTTCCTCCTCTCCATCTCCTGGCGCTCCATTTCCGTCCAACGCTCCGCGACCTCGTTCTTTTCCGCCGGCCCAATGGGCTTCATCGTTTCCGGGTCAAAATTTCTTGGAATTTTCCCCTCTATTGCTTGCTTACGAATCATGTTTACCTTGTCGTGATCAACTAAGTAATTATCGCATGTGCTGAGAATGTGATCGCGCCAATAGTCTGGCTGGGCGGCTTCACCAGAAAAGCCGCAACCGATGTAGAGTTTTCGCTTGTTGGGCTGTTCGTCTCTCAGACAATACCCTGGATGAAATGAGTTGGAGAACTCGCACGTATAGCAGATCCCATAAATGTAGTGGGGCATAAAGTCCAGACACTCCCCAGGGATTTCGCGGAATTTGTTGTTGGAGATTCCGAAGATGTTGCAGCTGCTCATATCGTGTCCGGCTAACGTTAAGAGTAAGCGGTCAGGGACGTCCCGATTTCCATTCTCTACCCTTCCGTGCAAGCAGTACGGACAGCGTCTTTCAAAAACATCGTCTGGAATTTTCATTTTCCCTCCCCCGGCCACCCCTCCGGCTTGTCCGTCCGCTCGAACTCGATGACCCAGACCCAGGGGTTGCCTATGACAAGCCAGGGTAAGCCCCGGTATGTCCTAACCTTCTGAATATCCTCCCACGGGTAGCTTTCGTACCTGACCACCACGCCGTGCTCCTTCACCGGTATTGGCTTGGCATAGAGGCGGTTCCAAAGGGCCTTATATCCATAGTAGAAATATCCGTCTGCGTCAAAAGTAATAACGGGTCCATCCATCGTGTTGTGCTCAAAAGCGGGTTTTGCCCCCTCCGCTTTGGCTTGTTCCTCCGTTATATCCTGTAACCTCTCCGCCCTTATGCTTTTGACCTTAATGAATATCCTCGCCGCCTCTTTCGGCATATGTATGGACGGCCGCCAGCATATTCTCTGGTCATCTTCTTCAAATCCATCCCCATCACGCAAGATAATGTCTGGCGTTCCGTCTGCGGCGTAGTAGTACATTGGCTGGTTATAGTAGGTATATCCATCTGGGTCTACATAGTAGAGCCGCGTCCACGTTTCCCGAACGTACAGAATATCGCCGGGGGCGCATGGCGGCCGTTTGACTTCTTTGCAGTACCAGTCGATCACGCTCCGCGGCAGGTTATTAACGCCCATTCCCTCATACAATAGCCCATGAAAGCAGGCGGATTTATATACGTCGCTGGCGGAGTATTTGATCACCCGCCGTGTCACGGTTTTCATATCGTCCAGAATCCCCCGGACCATTTCGGTGCTAAATAATATCGGTAGTGTCCTCATCCCACTACACCTCCATGCTCTTTTTAGTGACCGCCACACCGATCTCGCTGGCCCCAGGTGGATCATCCCTCCGCCCTCCTCGGAGAGGCTTCACCTTTCGTCCCCCTCTTGTCGCAGTGCCTTGCCGGTCCCGATCCCTGGCCCCGCTCGTACATCATTGGATGGAGCATCTTCCCGCTCACGGCGCAATAGCAGGCGTTTCCAACAAGCTTGAAATTCTCGCACTCGTCACAGTAGTCGATTTCTTTTTTGCTCTGCTTAGCAAGTGCAATTTCATAAGGCGTTTTGTCTTTCACTCCTCCGCCCCCTTCGGCGGGTGGCGGTCATCGTCCAGAGGTATGCCGCAAGCAGGGCAAAATTGCATAAATCTGTCATCGAGCCTCTTGCCACACTTGGAACAGTAAGGGACTTTGTCGTGTTCCATTGGACGGGATACCTCAACAGTCACGGTTGATCCGCAGATTTGGCACTTGGCATCTTTGTATTTATATCCGCCAGTTGTACGTTCTTTCCAAACGATATGCCCATGTTTCGGCGCCTCGTTCTTCTCCCCCTTCGGATAGGCCGGACAATTTGTGCAAGGCGGAGCGTCCAGGTGTTTACCGCCGTAACCGCAAGCGGCGCAAGGGCTTTTCGCCTCCTGCTGGGCACGAAGGGCGGAGAGGGCTACATTAAGATGATTCACGCTATCCCCTCTCTCAGCTCTCAATGACCCTCGTTCTGCCCTCGGTACGGCAGATTTTTATGTTTCCCTTGGCGGTAAGGAGCAGTTTCGCTCTGCACACTCCGGGAATGGTAACACTGACGCTCTCAATGTTGCCCTCCAATATAAGTGTGACGGCGGCGTTGAGAAAGTCCAGTGCCGCCGCGCCAATGGGCTCATAATCTGCGTCCTTTGAGCCTTGTCCGAAGATCTTTTCGATCCCGTCAAGGGCATTCTGGATCCTCTCCTTGAGCCTTCTGGCCCGGGTTGCTCCACCGCAGGTGCACTCCTCAGCCGCCTTAATGTCGGCCTCGGCTTGGGTTTCACTCATTGATACGATCAAAGCTTGTCCGCAGTATTGGCACACGCCTCGGATATAGCACCCACCGCCGCTGTTGTTTTTATCCATGTATAACACCTCTTTTTGTCGACTCGCCTTTGTTCTCTTCTCTACACGGGCACCACGCCGGCGAGATAATTCCAATTTTTCTGGCATCAGTGCCCACCGGTAACGGACCGTTCACTACCCGGCCGCGGTAAGTCCCGGCATCTTGGTGAAAGCATCGGTAAAATACTTTTCCGCGGACCGCGTTCTCACGCCTTACGCCACCGCACTCGGCACAGTTGAGCCCGTTCATATAAGCTCAAGCGCCCTGAGGAACGCCCTGACAACCACCATAAAAAGAGCCCCGGTGGCAAAGCTGATCATATGTTCCACATCATCAATGATCTGCCGCCTCCGCCTCGCCAGTGGCGACAGCATGTATCGTTTATCCATCCCGCTCATGCCCCCTTTCCCTGGTCATAAGGTACTCCGACGATGTCACAAACTTCCCGCCCGGTGAATCCGAGTGTCCGCGCCATAAGCCCGAATTTATAAAGGTCCAGTCTCTGGAAGGCGTCCTTTTTATGCCGCTCAAATGTACAGTGTGGGATATTAAGCCTGTTCGCCACGTCTATGTCCCGCGGGAGCGACTTGAGCACCTTCCCCCTGGCCATCGCGGCCATCAGGGCTTTTTCCCTTTTCTGTTGCTCCGTTTCCCGGCCCATCCCGCTCACCAGCCTTTCATTTCCTCGCAGACCGCCCTCAGCAGTCCCATGTACCTCTTAAACTCCAATTCGCTGGAGTAGACCGAAGCGCCTGAACGCCCTGCCAGCGTCTGCACCGTATGTCTGACAAACACAGCCAGCCTCCCCCCGATGTGCCCGGAGCCGTCCGAATAAGTATTCAGCACCTCTTTTTCCCGTTCCATCCGGTCTTTTACGGCTGAAGCCTCACTCTCACGGTTCTTCGTCAGAGTTTCCAGGTCCTTGAAGCTCGTTGCCGGCCTGTCTCTGCCGATCCCGCGCCATACCGCGCCGTCACCAAGGAACTTGTCAATGACGCGAATCTCCTCTTTTGTGTAATTATCAAGCGCCAATTTCATTTTCTTCCTTTCTGATTAGTCCGCCCACCGGTCCCACGCCGGCGGTATCCTCCGCCACGGTAAAAACCGCCTTACCCGCAAAGAGCGTATTGAAATACCGAAGGGCAAGCTCCGTGGCCGCCTTTTGCTTCACGTCCGGCGGCAAGTCCTTGAACTCCACCAGCTCCCCCTGGTAACGCACAAACGACTTCACCGTGATTTTCTGTTGTTTCTTCATACCCCATCGCCTCCCGGTGAAGTCTATTTCCGTCCCGGTTTGTCCTATTCAACCTTTCACCCTGTTCAATCCGCTCACACTGTGATAAAATGGTGACGAAAGGAGGTGAAATTATGAGGCAATCTGAATTTGAAGCCTTGGTTAATAAGGTTACCGCTGAAGAAGCCATTGATTTAATGAAAAGAGCAAAAAATGTATTTAATGAAGATGGGTTAGCTGACTTCAGAACTGTTTGTGCCTTTCTATTAACCGAAATCCCTCAAACTTCCTCCGCCATCTGCAAGGGAATCATTGAGCAGTCCGGCCTCCTTGTAATTTTTTCAGAGGAGCAAGAAAATCTTCCTCGCTGATTTTCGTCAAATCCCGCCGCTCTTGTATCGCAACTACAAGGGCGGCAATTTCTGTTGCTTCTCCTTTAATTACAATTTCCATCCCGCTCACCTCCCTTCTCCTCAAACAGCTCATCCACCGTGCACCCAAGCAGGCGCGCAAGAATGGGGTACTTCACCGTCCCATGACCATCCAACGCAGAAAGGCGACGAACCAGAGGAAACTCGCGTTGGCAAGGAACAGGAGAAAATCGCCAAGGACACCCTTAAATGGCAAAAGATAGCTGTTATCGTCGCTGTGATTTTTGGGGTGTTGGCCGTTGTCGTTCCGATTATCCTTTGGCGTCTTTCTTAGCCACAAAAGCAAAGAGACATCAAGATAGACCACAAAGCCAAGATACGACAGGATCGACGCAATCAGATAGAAAAGCTGTATCCATTTCATTTTTTCACCTCCCGCCTTGGAAGAAAAATGTGGTGATCCAACTCACGCTGTGATATAATGACGTCGAAAGGGGGTGAATAAAGTGTGCAAGAATGAATACTACCTACACCGTGACGGTCCTCTCCCGGACGAAATTGTTGAAGCAGCTCTTGAACCTCTCGCTTTTCCGTTCCTTCTGCTGCGGGTTTTTGACAATTCCGTGATCATAAGAACCGACGCCTCGTTGAGTGCTTTGAAGCAAGTCCTCCACGGGGCCACGGCACTGGCTCCCTTTATCGTCTTGAAAGTCAAACAGGGGTCAACAGAATCTACTCGTTATTCTCAGCCGCCCATTCCGAAAACATATGAATGATGTTTTCAAGCCACCTTCTGTTTTCTTCGTTCAGCTCAGGAATATAGAATGTCTTTTCCATTCCACCAGATTGGACAATCACCTTATCCCCGCCCCACCTGCATTTACGGGGCGGGTTTGTTTTTTCCGGCATTTCTCTCACGCCTCCTCTCAAACATTTTGTTGAAATTTCACACATTTTGTGGTATAATTTATTGGTGCCGCTCAACGCCTTGTGCCCTGTCTCCATCCTCTCGCTCCGTCCTCTCCATAACATTTAGAGGAAGGAGGTGAAACTATGGCAAAGAAGAACAGTGTCCGTACATCCTCCGGCGCGGCCTCCACCGCGTCAAAGGTTCTTCGGGACAACCGGTACAGCAAAGCGTCCAAAACTGCCGCCGCCTCCGCGCTGGTCAACCGGAAGTCCAAGTCAAAATAATCTGTACGGGTAGCCGGTGAACGTGCTCCAACACGTTCGCCGGGTTCTTCGAAAGCGTTAATCCAACTTGGCATACTCAATCATCACCGATGCGATCCTGCATAGAGCTTCAGCCTCTATCGGGGTCGCGTCATTTTTCTTTGTCACCCGCTCCATGGCATTTATCAGGATTTCCGTCACTCGCTTTATCTGCTCTTTGTCCATTATGATCACCTCCTAATTCTACTTATAGTAGATTTAAAGGCAAAAAGAAATCTGGTCAACCGGAATTTGGGTAATTCTACTTATATCGTGCGCTTGCCCAACGGTCGCCAGATCAGGGCGCAGCTCGATTTTTCGATAAGAATCACGAGAAATGCCCATTTCATTCGCCATATTTACTTGTGTCAATCCTGCCAATTGCCTCGCCTGCTTCACAGTAAAGACGCGTTCCATGTTCTCACCTCTTTTCCTTTGATGAAACAAGCATACTCTACTTAAAGTAGGTTGTCAAGACCTTTTTGTAGATTTTTTAAAATTTTTGTTGCGTTTTTTCTACTTTCGGTGTATCATCGCAAATATGGAGGTGATAATACCATGTCTATTGGTCAGAATATACGCCGCTTAAGAGAGGAGCACGGTCTAAGCCAAAGCCAGCTTGGTCAGATAGCAGGCGTAACAGATAAGGCCGTTTCTACGTGGGAAATAGATTCAAAGGTCCCTCGAATGGGCGCTGTTCAGAAAATGGCTGATTTTTTTAATGTTCCAAAAAGCGCCATATTAGATGATGCTCCATCCTCCGTCCCCCTCCACGTTGCAATGACGCCAGCGTTGCAAACACTGGAAAGCGCGCTTGAGGTTCTCAACAAAGAAGGGCAAGAAAAACTTCTTGACTATGCTGATGACCTCGTTCGATCCGGCAAGTATAAAAAATATAACCCGAATAGAGTGGGCGAAAAGGAAGCTTGAATTTTGAACACGATGGCAAGTTTTTTCATGAAAGGAAGTATTTAATGGAAATAACAATTTGTATCATTTTAGCCGTCGTAGTTGTAGCACTGCTCGTTCTGCGCTTCTTTGAAAAGGAATCGTTAAAAACTTCAATTCGTGAAACTCAGATGAAGTTTTCGGATTATCAGAGAGAACTCATTCATCAAAAGGAATCTTTAGATAAGCAAGCCGACAAGCTTAAGCGGGAAGAAGAATTGCTCCAAAAGAAATATTCAAATACGGATTTTCTAATCACTACCCGCATTCGCGAAGGCATGGCAGCTTCTGCCGCTAAGGTCGCGTCCCGTCCCTATTTTCAGAACACCGCCGCATTTAATGCCTTGATTTACGATGGCGCTTTCAGCGATAACACAAGGCTCCTGACAGCTCTTAATGAAAATGCCACTCTGACTTACCCGCTCACGATTGGTACGCAGATAAAAGGAAAATCAGGAATTTATACAGTCACTCTTGATAATTGTACATGTGAGGATTTTAAACGGAGACAGAAGCCTTGTAAGCATATGCTAAGGTTGGCCCTTGAGGTTGGCGTGCTTCTCTCTGTATCAGAAGAAGACAAGCATAAATTTTTCTTGAAGTACACGCAAATGCGAGATGTCGCTGAACACGAAAAAGATATGGCTATGATTGAAGCGGCCAAACTAAAACGCGAAAAAGGTGCCCTTCAAAAACGCAGTGACAGTATTAAGCGCATAATGCGTGAAACCTCTCAATCCGCTCCTTGGCTGTCAAAGCAGATTGCCGATTATTTTGATCTACTCGACAGAAAAACTGAAAAGGAACTCCGCGACCGTAAAGCTGTTAAAGCCGCAAGTGAGCTCTCTCGCATAAGAAAGGAAAAGAAAACACTACAGCTTCAAAATAAACTCTATGAATATCAGCTCAACTTTTATGAAAGCATGTTCCCTTGGCTTACAGACTTCAAAGAGATTTCCGTTCGGGAGGCTACCAGAATCGCTGATGAGGAAATAGATTCCGAGGTTACCGATGAGCAAAAGGCCATGCGCCACTGGTTGAGCCCAGAGGAATACAAGAAACTATCTGATGCTGAGAAATATCAATTAGCACTCGACCGATATGTTGACTCCCATAAAAAAAGCAGTTGGCAAATAGGCCGCGACTATGAGCTTTCTGTCGCATATGAATGTCGGCAAGAAGGCTATAATGTCACCAACTACGGCAGCCTTATGCGCTTGGAGGACATGGGCCGGGACCTCATATGCGTGAAAGGCTCGCTCACGCTCATAATCCAATGCAAGTATTGGGCTCAGTCGAAAACAATTCACGAGAAACATATCTTTCAGCTCTATGGGAGCATGGTATCGTACCAGATCGAGCACCCCTATACATACGGCAATGTGAAGGGCGTTTTTATTACCAACACCACCATTTCAGAGACGGCCCGTAAAGTAGCGGATTATCTTAAAATCTCGGTGGTTGAAAATCATAAGATGGTGGACTTCCCACGTATAAAGTGCAATATTGGTCACGACGAGTATGGTGAGACAAAGATATATCATCTTCCCATGGACGACCAGTACGACAACGTCCAAATTAAAAACCCCGGCGAAATGTATGCCTTTACCGTCAAAGAAGCTACCGCCGCCGGCTTCCGTCGCGCCTACCACTGGCACGGCTCTTGAATTTCCGAAAGGAGGTCCCTCAATGCATATTCCCAAACCGCGGCGGATGAGCTCCGGGAATTACTTCATACAGTTACGGCTCGGAGGAGAGAGCATTACGGTCACAGCCCCCACCGAGCGCGAGTGCGTAAATCAGGCCAAATATGTGAAGTCAGAATATATAACAGGCCGGCGCATGGCAAAACCGGAGGAGCAGGCGTCAAGACTCCCCACCCTGGGGCAGGCGGTGGACAGTTACATTAGGGATCGCTCCTCGGTACTGTCACCCTCCACGATACGCGGGTACACGACCATTCGGCGCACAAGGTTTAAATCTATTATGGATACGTCCCTGTCCGATATAGCTTCCGAGCAGTGGCAAAGAGCCGTTAACCTTGAGGCAAAGCTGTGCTCAGCTAAGACCCTGAAAAATTCATGGGGCTTCCTTATCTCCGTGATCACCGATGCCACCGGCTCTCCCCCGCCGCAGGTAAAGCTCCCCCAGATCGTCGCCAACGAGCGCCCATTCCTGGAGCCGGAGCAGATACGCCCCTTTATCGAGGCCATACACGATACCCCCGTTGAGATCCCGGCTTTGCTGGCGCTGTCAAGCCTCCGACGTTCCGAGATAGTCGCCCTCAGGTGGGAGAACATTGACCTTGAAAAGAATACCATACGAGTCAGCGGTGCCGCGGTGTTCAACGAAGACAACGTGCTAAAGCAGAAAAAAGAGAATAAAAATCAAAGTTCCGCCCGCACGGTCCCAATAATGATCGACGAGCTCCACGCCGCTTTGACCAAGGCGAAGAAGAACTCCGGCCTTGTAGTCACATGTAACCCCAACACAATATGGGCTCAGATAAACCGAATATGCGAGAAGAACGACCTCCCCCAGGTCGGGGTCCACGGTCTGCGTCACAGTTTCGTATCACTGGCCTATCACCTGGGCGTCCCGGAAAAAATCGTAATGGAAATAGGCGGCTGGTCAGATTACCAGACCATGAGAAAGATTTATACACATATTGCAAGAAGCGATGTCGCAAAATATACGACGGAATTTAAAAATTTTTTCTCCCATCCCAACCCCGAAAGTGAAACAGCCCCCGAGGACGTGCGGGACGATTGAACCGCACGTTTTTAGTTAGCATTTTAGTTAGCATTTTGTACCTTAAAAAATGCTAACTTCCCCCTCTCCACCGCTAATTGTCCCCTCAAAAATGAATTATTTAAAAACCCCAAAACCCTACGGCCACAAGGAAAACAAGAAAAACCCCCGGAAATCCGGGGGTTTTCTTTTGGTGCGCGAGGCGGGACTTGAACCCGCACGTGCGTAATGCACACTAGAACCTGAATCTAGCGAGTCTGCCAATTCCACCACTCGCGCGTACTTCGATATAATACACCAGCGGCGCGGGGGTGTCAAGTATTTTTTTAAATTTTCAAAAGGACCCTTGCCACCTGGAAATAAATAAGCAAGCTCAGCGCGTCTACGATAGTAGTTATAAACGGGCTTGCCATAACGGCCGGGTCGAAGCCCAGGCGTTTTGCCGCCAGCGGCAGGGTACATCCCACGAGCTTCGCGCAGATTATCGTGAATGCCAGCGTCACGCAGACCACCAGGCACACCGTCAGGCTAATATCGCTGTTGCCCAGGAGCAGCACGTCCACGAGCTCTATCTTGGCAAAGCTCACCACCGCCAGGCTCACCGCGCACAGGACGGCGACTCTCAGCTCCTTCCACACGATCCTGAAAAAGTCCGAAAACTCCACATCCCCCAGCGACAGCGCACGAATGACCGTGACGGACGCCTGAGAGCCAGTGTTGCCTCCGGTGTCCATGAGCATCGGGATAAACGCCGTCAGCGCCACGGTGCTCGCCAGGGCGCTCTCAAAGGAGCTTATGATCATCCCCGTAAATGTGGCGGATACCATCAACAGCATGAGCCACGGTATACGCGACTTCCATATTTCAAACGGCGATAGCTTCAGATACGGCTTGTCCGTGGGGGTGATGGCGGCCATCTTCTCGATGTCCTCTGTGGCCTCCTCCTCCATTACGTCGATAGCGTCGTCGACCGTGACGATACCCACGAGCCGCGACTCCTTGTCCACCACCGGCAGTGCCGACATGTCATACTTGGAGAGGGTGTTCGCCACCTCCTCCTGGTCATCGGTCGTGGTTACAGAGATGGTGTCCGTGCCCATTATCTCGGTGATCATGGTGTCGTCCTCTGCCAACAGCAGTGACTTCAGCGTCACGTAACCCACAAGCTTCCTGTTGTTGTCGGTCACATAGCAGGTGTATATGGTCTCCTTGTCCACCGCGCCGCGCCTGATGCGCTTTATGGCGTCCTCGGCCGTCATGTCCGGCCGCAGGGACACATACTCCGTGGTCATTATTGAGCCCGCTGAGTCCTCGGGGTACTTCAAAAGCTCATTTATTGTCCGGCGCATCTCGGGGTCCGCGGACTTCAGTATCCGCTTCACCACGTTTGCGGGCATCTCCTCTATGAGGTCCACCGCGTCGTCCATGTAGAGCTCGTCCACGACCTCCTTGAGCTCCGCGTCGGAGAACCCCCTGATAAGAAGCTCCTGCTCCTCCGGGTCCATCTCGATAAATGTGTCCGCCGCCAGCTCCTTTGGAAGCAGCCTGAAAAGCAGCGGCAGTCGGTTCTCCCCCATCTCCCCCAGCACCCCGGCGATGTCCATGGGCCGCATGGTCACGAATATATCCCGGAGGGTGGAATACTTCTTGTTCTCGATAAGCGCCTCAATCGTAGAGGATAAGATCTCAGTGTTCGTTTCTACCATTTACCTTGCCTCCCTGTATTTTAATAAGGTCACGCAAGGCACAGCGTCAGATCATACGGTGACGGCGGCACAGACACCCGTCACGGTACGTTCTCGTCCAACTGTGCCGCCTGTACTGCCAGCGTCCATGCTCTCACCTCTCAATTTTTGAATTAACGGAAATATTTTGTCCGTCCGAACCCTAATTTACACCATTTTCCCCAAAACGTCAAGCAAAAACTCCGCCCCAAAAAAAGGTTTGCGGCTCCGCCGCAGATTTGATTGCGCCCCCGGCGCAACCTTGCTCCCCTTAGGCTCCCCTTCGTAAGGGGAGCTGTCGGCCGTAGCCGACTGAAGGGTCGAGGGTATCGACCTCTGCCGCACCTTCTATTCGCGGGCCCTGGCAAAGCCCTTCGGCCTCGCTTCCCCCCTACCCCCCTCCTACGAGGAGGGGGCTTCTATAAGCGGTTTGCGGCTCCGCCGCAGATTTAATCGCGCCGCAAGGCGCAACCTTGTTCCCCTTAGGCGCCCCTTCGTAAGGGGAGCTGTCGCCCGCAGGCGACTGAAGGGTCGAGGCCGTAGCCGTGCGCAACCCCTCCTCCCTCGCCCCTACCTCCCCCGCGTGGTCGCCTTCCCCGCCCGGGCGGGGAAGGGCAGGGATGAGGTGGGATCAGCGGCGCAGCCGCAACAACATTCCCCCGTCCCGCCCGCAGGCGAAAAAAGGCTCCCCTCTCTGAGGGCTGCGCCCGCAGGCGCGTTTCGGAGGCCAACCGCCGCATCGCGGCGGCTCTTAGGCCGGAGATGAGCTGTCGGCGTAGCCGACTGAGGGGAGTCTACCCCACACACAAAAAATGTCACGTCCTCCGTCGCCAATCAAAACCGGGAGGGTTTAGAACCCTCCCCTACGTCAATTTTGGAAAATTTACGCAAATAACCGGTAGGGGCGGGTTCCAAACCCGCCCGTGTAAGCGTAAATCCCCCCTCATTTCTTCCTCCCCCTGTGTCGTGTACGGCGTGAGGCGCGGCGGCAGGGGAACCTGTCGCTTTTTTCGGCCTCGTCCAGCTTTTTGAGATTCTCCGCCGACGGCGTCAGCGTGTCGTTATACGTCCAGTACCGCCCGTCCGGCTGTCGCAGCAGCTGAAGCCGCCTTATGAAATTCCCGTGCTCACGGCAGGAAAACCGGCTGTAATATGTACCGTTCCCGGCGGAGTACCACTCCTGCACCCTGAAAAGCTCCCGGCATTTTGGGCATATGGCCCTGCGCGAGCCTAAATTGTTTAGCGCCGCGTCCCGCGTCTCAAATGGCCCCATGCGCGTCTGGGTCTTTTTCGGCGTCCGCGGCTTCAGCACCGGATGTAGGTCCCGTTCGGTAATCTCGCAGACGCTCTCAGCGAGGGCGTCCGCCCGTATGTATCCCCCCACGAGGCATGTATACACCGCGTCATTCAACGCGTTGTGGAAAACGAATGAGTCCGGTATCCCGCAGTACTCCGCGGCGGTGTACAGCTGAAAGCCGTTTGACTGCCACAGGGTCTTTGAGAAGGCTGACTGTATGTCGTAGTACCTCTCCGGCAGTCTCACGTCCACCCCCCAGTACACGCCGTTGCGCCCCAGGATCTTAAAGTCGTCCCTGCCCCACTCGGCAAACTCCGTCTCGTCCCCGCACCACTCGGTAAAGGCCGCGATGGCCTCCTTGAAGCTCACCTGGCTGTCAATGGAGCTCCTCAGCTCCGGCAGCACCTTGGCCCCCGGCGAAAGCCGCCTGTGGACCCTCGGCTTTATAAACACGTTGAAGGTGTCCTTTATCGGCCCGCCCAGCCTCTCGCACCGGACGGCGCCGATCTGAAGTACCTCCTCCAGCCTCTCGCCGTACATCCCGCTATTGAATTCCAGGTCCAGTACAATCATGGAAACTCCGTTTTTCTCTCCGGGGCCCCGTGTCCCCGGGCATCACATCCGTGAGGCCTCCTCAATGTCCTCTTTTGTGACAAGAGTCAGGTCCCGCCTGTCGATGTCCGTATCCTTAGCCACCCTGTCGGCCTGTACCCCTATGACGTTCTCGAACACGTTCCGCACGTCCCTGGCGTTGCCGAAGTTGTCGTCCCGCTCCTCATAGAGCCTTTTGAAAAGCTCCTTCGCGAACTCCTGGGCCTCCACGGTGAGCTCATAGCTGTTTTTTTCGCACATGGAGAGGAATATCTTATAAAGCTCCTCCCCCGTGTAGTCCTCAAACACGAAATACCTGTTAAATCTGGACTCCAACCCCGGGTTTGAGGAGATGAACCTCTCCATCAGGTCCTCATACCCCGCCACGATGACCACCAGGTCGTCCCTGTTGTCCTCCATGGCCTTCAGGACCGTCTCTATGGCCTCCCGTCCGAAGTCGTTCTCCCCGGTATTGGCCGCCAGCGCGTACGCCTCGTCAATGAAGAGCACCCCGCCGATTGCGCGTTTTATGGCCTCGCCGGTCTTTATGGCCGTCTGGCCCACAAAGCCCGCCACAAGTCCCGACCGGTCCACCTCCACCAGTTGACCCTTTGAAAGCACCCCTATGGCGTAATAAAGCTGAGCTATCAGCCTCGCCACCGTGGTCTTGCCCGTGCCGGGGTTGCCCATGAACACCAGGTGCAGGCTCATGGCCGGCGTGGGCAACTCATGCTCCTGCCGGAGCTTTCGTATCTTCGCGAGATTAATAAGGCTCCGGACGTTCTTTTTTATGTCCTCCAGCCCCACGAGCTCGTCGAGCTCCGCAAGGAGCTTGTCAAGGTCCGGCTTCTCCGGCGCCTTCTCCGCCTCGGTTTTCGGCGCGTCGGGGCCGATTGCCCCGCCCTTGGCCTCCATCTCCTTTAAAAGCGTATCCGCCGCTTTTTTTGCCTCGTCCATGGATGCCTCAAGCTCGTTCCCGCCCTTTTTCCCCGTGGTCACGGAGCCTCCGGGGCCCGTCAGCGTGATGTTCAGCTCCTTCTGCAGCCTCTTTATGTCGTCCAGATACGACGAGGCCGGGCGCAGGTTATACTTGTTGAAATCTATATTCGTGCCGTATGTCCCGGACTTTTTCTTATCCATGGCCCCACCTTAAAAGTCCGCGTTGCCCACGGTGCGCGGGTGGAGCTCCACGTCCCGGATGTTGGATACCCCCGTAAGGTACATGACCATCCGCTCAAAGCCCAGCCCGAAGCCGGAGTGCCTGCACCCGCCGTAGCGGCGAAGGTCCAGATACCACCAGTAGTCCTCCTCCCGGAGTCCCAGTTCCTTCATGCGGGCGGTGAGCATATCGAGCCGCTCCTCGCGCTGACTGCCACCGATTATCTCCCCGATGCCCGGCGCCAGGCAGTCCGCGGCGGCAACGGTCCTGCCGTCGTCGTTGAGCCGCATGTAGAAGGCCTTTATCTCCTTTGGATAGTCCGTGACGAACACCGGCCGCTTGTAGACCTGCTCCGTCAAAAATCTCTCGTGCTCGGTCTGAAGGTCCGTGCCCCAGTCCACCTTGTAGTCAAACTTGTCGTTGTGCTTTTTCAGTATCTCCACGGCCTCGGTGTATGTCACCCTGGCAAAGTCGTTGGACACCACGTTGTGGAGCCTCTCCAAAAGCCCCTTGTCCACGAAATTTGAGAAGAACGCCATCTCGTCCGGGCACTTCTCCAGCACGGTGTTTATGATGAATTTCACCATTGCCTCCATGACCTCCAGATCCCCGTCAAGGTCGCAGAAGGCCATCTCCGGCTCTATCATCCAGAACTCCGCGGCGTGGCGCTGTGTGTTGGAGTTTTCCGCCCGGAAGGTCGGCCCGAAGGTGTACACGTTCCCAAACGCCATAGCGAAGTTTTCCGCGTTCAGCTGGCCCGACACCGTTAGATTTGCCCGCTTGCCGAAGAAATCCTGTGACCAGTCCACGCTCCCGTCAGGAAGCCTCGGGGGGTTGGACATATCAAGAGTCGTGACCTCGAACATCTCCCCCGCGCCCTCGCAGTCAGAGCCCGTTATGATGGGCGTGTGGATATAGACAAATCCCCTGTCCTGGAAGAAGGTGTGTATGGCGTGGGCCGCCACGCTCCTCACCCGGAACACGGCGGAAAACAGGTTCGTCCTGGGCCTCAGGTGCTGTATTGTCCTCAGATACTCCACGCTGTGGCGCTTTTTCTGAAGCGGATAGTCCGGCGTGCTCGCCCCCTCCACCTCTATCCTGGCGGCCTTCAGCTCCAATGGCTGCTTGGCCTCCGGCGTCAGCTCCACCGTACCGGTGACTATGAGCGCCGCGCCCACGTTCTGCCCCGCGATGTCGGCGTAGTTTTCAAGCTTCTCCCGCTCCATGACCACCTGCAGATTTTTAAAGCAGCTGCCGTCATTCAGCTCCACAAAGCCGAAATTCTTCATGTCGCGGATGGTCCTGGCCCACCCGCCAACGGTGACTGTCCGCCCGCCAAGCTCCTCGGCGTCGGCAAAAATTTTCGCTATCTTGGTCAGTTCCATGTTGATCTATCCTTTCCTCACAACTACAAGCTGTGTTGAATGTATATAAGCTCCCGTGTATGACACGGCCTGGCTGTCCGGGTCCTTTGCCAGCCTCCCTATGGCAAAGGCGCATTTTCCGCTCTCCGCCATATATAGAAGCATATCCCTCTGGGCTATCAAAAATTCAGGCTCCAGCCCCAGCTCGTCGCATACTGCGTATGCCACATCTATCTCAATGCCCGAAAGCACCCCGTCCTCGTCATAGTAGGCGTAGGGGTAAAACCCGGGCTCCACCCCCACCGTCACCTTCTCCCGCTCCGGGTCCGGCACGTGTACCGTCTTTTCGGGATCCTTGTAATTCTCCCTGGCCCAGTCCAGCGCCCCTCTGTCGTCCGCCGCCTTCAGGGCCGCCTCCAGCCTTTTCAGCATCTCCTTGTTCTCTATGGACACCGCCAGCCTGTAATCGCAGTCGGCGTACGGCTCCTCCAGCCGCGTCACACTGCGTGACTGCCCCGTCATCCTCCTGTACGTCCCCGCGTCAGCCAGGACGCAGTCCACCTCGCCGCCCTCCAGGGCCGCCGTCAAAGACTTTACCGTCTCGTACTGCCTGACGTTCACCCTCCCGGCGAACCTGTCCATATACCCGGCGGAGTCGCTTACCGCCAATACCCCCACGGTCTTGCCGTCCATGTCCGCCACATTGTGGACATAGTTAGCCGGCACGTTGCCGGAACACGCCGAAAGTGCTATCATCATCGAAACGGCCATCATGGCCGAAATAAGCTTTTTCATATTATGTAAACCTACGAGAAAATTTGTTCCTGTGTCCCAGTTTTACGCCACAGTGGGCATAATGTATTATTGTATAATATTTTGACCGTCTTTACAACAGATTTTTAAAAATATTTGCTCTCCCGTATTGGAAAAATCCAAATATGGTGGTATTATAGGCGTATTCAACGGTGAAGGGAGGCGTCAGCCTTGGCCAAAAGTCAAAAGAGCATGAAGCTCGGCGCGCTCAGGCGCAGGGGCTGGACCGACGGTCTCATCGCCTCGCTCCTCCCTGAGCCCCGGGTGTTTTACGGCCACGGCCGCCCCTTCCGCGTATGGAAGACCTCTGACGTGCTCGCCGCCGAGCAGACGGCGGAGTTCATCGCCAACCACGCGGAGATCACCCCCTCCGACCTCCTCCGCCGCCCCACCCGGGGCGATTGCCGCTCCGCCAGAAGACTCTTTGAGGAGTCCTGGTCCAGGGCCGAAAAGGACGGCTCCGCTCCCTGGATCCTTGCCGGGCTATATCACAGCGCCATTTTGGTGCGCCTGAGCTCCGCCGTCTCCGACCCCACCTCCTCCCAGGTGAGCTCCTGGACAGGCGAGTTCCTTGCCCTTGAGCGTACCGGCTCCCCCCGCCACATCTCCGAGGCCCTTCGGGGGCTGACCCGCTCGGCTCTGTGGCTGGACAGCCACCGGGGCGAGCCCGTCTGCGACCGGGTGATCGACCGCTATCCCCACGTCCTGCGGGCCATAAGCGAGTCCTCCATCGCCGATCTCGGCTCCCTCCAGTCCGAGGAGAACATAATGAACATGCTCACCTCCCCCGACTTCCCCCTTGGTATGCTCTTCAAGGACGGCCTTTCAAAGGTCTGGTCCGTCTGGTACGTGCCCCGGGCCATCCGGACGAGCCTGCAGCTTCTTGTCGCGCTGAACCCAAAGGACGAGTACCCCGAGGCCCGCGCCATGCGCCGTCACTTCGTCCTGCACATAGGCGGCACCAACACCGGCAAGACCTACGCCGGCTTTACCCGGCTCATGCAGTCCCCCACCGGCGTATATCTGGCTCCGTTGCGGCTTCTGGCCCTGGAGGCCCAGGAGACACTTCTTGACGCCCGTGTGGACTGCTCCCTCGCCACCGGCGAGGAGGAGGACAGCCGCCCCGGCGACACCCACGTGGCCGCCACGGCGGAGAAGCTTGACATGAAGCGCCTCTTCGACGTGGCCGTAATAGACGAGTGCCAGATGATCTGTGACCCCCAGCGCGGCTACGCCTGGACCAGGGCCATACTCGGCGTCCTGGCGCCTGAGGTGCACCTGTGCGCCGCCCCCGAGGCGGAGGACATCCTCATCCGCCTCATCGTAAGCTGCGGCGACACCTATGAGGTCATACACCACCGCCGCACCACCCCCCTCATCCCCATGCGCCGTACCGTGGACCCCACAAAGGTCCAGCCCGGCGACGCCCTCATCACCTTCTCAAAGGTCGGCGTCCTCAGCGTGGCCGAGGAGCTTCGCGCCCACGGCAAGGAGCCGGCCATAATCTACGGCGCTCTCCCGTACGCCACCCGCCGCAAGCAGATGGAGGGCTTTTTGCGCGGCGATATGGAGTACGTTGTGTCCACCGACGCCATCGGCATGGGCCTCAATCTGCCCATCCGCCGGATAATCTTCATGGAGACCGAGAAATTCGACGGCGTCGAGCGCCGCGAGCTCCGTCCCGAGGAGATAAAGCAGATAGCCGGCAGGGCCGGAAGGCTCGGCATGTACAGCCGCGGCTACGTCGGCGCCACCCAGAACCTCCCCTTCATAAAGGCCGGACTGGAGGCCCCAGTGCCCCCCATCGAGAAGGCCGTTGTTGGCTTTTCCGACCTTGTTTTGCAGGTGGATTTCGACCTTCTCGAGGTCCTCACCGAGTGGAACAAGCTCCCCACCGTGGAGCCCTACGTGAAGCTCGACATCTCCCGTTATATAACCATCATATCAAAAATGCGCGAGCTTGGCCTCACCTTCTCAAAGGAGGAGGAGCTCCGCGCCGCGAACATCCCCTTTGACGAGACGACGGATCAGCTCCGCGACCTCTTCTTCGAATACCTTCTGAAGCTCCAGCGCGGCGAGCCCATAGAACAGCCCGCCCTGGTCGGCGACAGGCCCACACTTTTGGAGCTGGAGCTCTACTATAAGAAGCTCGACCTCTACTACTCCTTCTCCCGCGCCTTCGACCTTTCCGTGGACGAGGACCGCCTCTTCGACACCCGCGAGGCCGTAGCCGACGATATAAACGAGATACTTCTAAAAAACCTCAAAAACAACATCCGCTTCTGCGCCAAATGCGGCGCCCCCCTCAGCCTCTACCAAAAAGGCCGCCTCTGCGACAAATGCTACTACCAATCCCGCCGCCCCCAACAACGAAGAAAACCCCGAAAAAAATAACCCCCCTCGCCCCCCGCCCGCAGGCAAAAAAAGGCTCCCCCTTCGTAAGGGGAGCTGTCGCCCGCAGGCGACTGAGAAGAAAGTGAGCGGGATACGATGGGGGGCCGCGGGCCCGGAGGGGGCGACGCACCCCCGGCAAGCAGGGCACCGTAGGCGGGGTGGCCCGCGGCCCCCCAGCGCGTACCGACGGCGGGCAGGCCGCCCAAGCGAGGGCGGCCGAGTCCCGCCGTGGAGCCCGGGCGGGGCCGCGCCCCGGCCAGCAAAAATATCAAATGGCGGCCCCGCAGGGGACGCAACCACTTGGCCGGGA